>JABTTV010000001.1:2400000-3000000 GCA_015075725.1 Anaerolineales bacterium
AAACTGCGGCGGGTCGGCTCAACGACCACTAACATCGCATCTACAAAATCGACGGTGGCGCGGCCGAGATGTTCCACCCCCGCGTACATGTCGAGAAGCAGGATATCGTCTTCGCGGAAGAGCAGGTGGGTGAAGAGGGTTTTTAGCATCGCGGATTCGGGGCAGATGCAGCCGGATCCGCCAAAATCGACCGAGCCCATTTCGAGCAGACGCACGCCGCGATGCAGAACGCTGAAGCGTTCGGGGATGTCGTCCACCCGCGGATTCAAGGTGAAGAAACCGCCGACGGTTCCGGGTTTTGCGCCGGTCCTTTCGAAGATCAGTTCGTTCATCTCGGAAATGGGATGAAGCCCGCTGCGGACTTCGGGAGGGAATCCCAAGGCTCCGGCGAGGCAGGGGCTTGGGTCGGCATCCACAGCCAGAACGTCGCGTGAGGCGTCTGCATACGTCTGGGCGAGCAGGGCGGTGAGGGTCGTCTTCCCAACTCCGCCTTTTCCTGTGATCGCAATTTTCATGCTTTCACTTTAATCCAATCGCGCGCGCATTCAAATTGCCGTTCATCATCAATTCGGATGATGGATATAACATTTGTCCAGCTAACCTGTGACAATTAGCACAACTTGCCGGGTGGTCGGGGTGCTAGAATGATTTAAGCCCACCTCCCTTTAGAGGTCTTGTGATGATTTAAGTACCCGACAAGGAGGCAGCATGAAAACAAAAACGTTCGAGGCGCCCGCGCTTTATGGTGACCATCATGTCACGGAGGTGCGACGCATCCTGCTTGAATTGGAGGGGGTCGCGGGGGTTTATGCCAGCAGCGCATTTCAGACCATCGAAGTGGACTATGACGAGTCGAAGATCAACGATCTTGAAATTGCGCTGAAGTTGGACGAAGCTGGCTATCTGGGGGAATGGACGCCGCCCGTTGAATTGGGCATTGCACCTCAACAGGGGGATGGACAAAGACCGTATTTCCGTCACACTGCCACGTATGAGACCACCAAACAAACCGTCAGCTTTGCGCAAAAAGTGAATTATGGAGGGCGCCCGCTTTGGTATTGCCCGGGGATTGGCGCAATCAAGATGGACGAGGAGACGAACAATGGCTAAGAAGCGTGAGATCAAGGAATACTCGACCGATCCCGCCGCGCAACAGATGTTGATCCGTGCGGAGGAGTTGGGAATCGGTACAGCGTTCACCCGCGCCGATAACATGGTTCCGTGCAACATTGGCGGCGCAGGAATGTGCTGCAAACAATGCGGCATGGGACCGTGTCGTTTAACGAAGAACGGCGAAGTGGGTGTCTGCGGCGCGACGCTCGATACGATCCAGGCGCGCAACCTGACGCGCGCCATTGCGGCCGGCGGCGCGGCCCATTCAGACCATGGACGCGACATGGCTTTCCTCTTAAAGGCGACTGCCAAAGGCGAAGCGGAGGGATATTCCATTCGTGACGTCGCGAAGCTGCGGATGGTCGCTTCATATTACGACATCAAGGTCGAAGGGCGGTCACCCGAAGAGGTCGCCAACGACCTGGCGGATTTGTACATCGCGCAATTCGGGCAGCAGCGAGGTGAGGTTGCCCCTGCGGTGCGCGCGCCGAAGAAGCGGCAGCAGGTCTGGCGGGAACAGAAGGTCTGGCCGCGCGGCGTCGATCGCGAGGTGGTTGAGGCGCTGCATCGCACCCACATTGGCGACGACCAGGACCCCGCGCATATTTTGAATCATGCCGTGCGCACGGCTCTTGCCGACGGATGGGCTGGCTCGATGATCGCCACCGACATCTCGGATATTCTATTCGGCACGCCTGCGCCGCTTCTTGGGCAGGCAAATCTCGGTGTGATCAAGGAGGACATGGTCAATGTCGTCGTGCATGGACATGAACCGTCCATGAGCGAGATGCTTGTCGCGGCGTCGCAGTCGCCAGACATCATCGCGTATGCGAAAGCGGCAGGCGCGCACGGTGTAAACCTTTCCGGGATTTGCTGCACTGCGAACGAGATCCTGATGCGGCAGGGAATCCCTGCGGCGGGAAACTTCCTGCATCAAGAGTTGTCCATTATGACCGGCGCGGTCGAAGCGATGGTGGTGGATGTGCAGTGCATCATGCAGGCGCTGGTGGGTCTGGCGCAGAACTTCCACACCAAGATCATCACCACGTCGCCGAAGGTCAAGATCAAGGGCGCCACTCACATCGAATTCGACGAGCAAAAAGCGCTCACGATTGCGAAAGAGATTCTCAAGACCGCAATCGATAACTTCAAAAATCGCGAGTCTGCCAAGGTGCGCATTCCGCAGATCAAGGAAAGTGTCATCCCGGGTTTCTCTCATGAGTACATCAACTACATGCTCGGCGGCTCATATCGCGCATCGTTCCGCCCGTTGAATGACGCCATCATGACCGGTCGCATCCGTGGTGTGGCGGCGATCGTGGGATGCAACAATCCGCGCTCATCACAGGACTACCTGCACAACCTGGTTGTGAAGGAATTGCTCAAACAGGATGTGCTGGTCGTCCAAACAGGGTGCGGGGCGATTGCCGCTGGGAAGTTGGGGCTGATGTTGGGCGAAGCAGGCCTGACCGAAGTCGGAAGCGGATTAAGGGAAGTCTGTGAAACGGTCGGCATTCCGCCCGTCCTTCACATGGGTTCGTGTGTGGACAACACCCGCATCCTGACCGTGCTTACGCAGATGGTCGAAGAGGGCGGTTTGGGCGATGACATTGACCAGGTTCCAGCCGTAGGCCTCGCGCCTGAATGGATGAGCGAGAAGGCGCTGGCAATCGCAACTTATTGCGTCGCCTCAGGCGCGTATGTCATTTTCGGCGGCGCGTCGCCTGTGAGCGGCATGCCGGACCGCGTCAGCGACAGCGACCTTGTGCTGAAATACATCAGCGAAGGCTGGGAGAAACAATACGGTGGAAAGCTTGAATTCATCCCGGACCCGCAGGAGATGATTCTCAAATCGCTCGAACATATCGATAAAAAGCGCGCGGCGCTCGGCTTGCCCGCATGGGAGAAAGACAAGTTTGGCCGCAGCGGCGATGCGAAGATGAACGAACTGGAGAAGTTGCCGCTCGCAGAAAAGCGCGAAGCGATCTATGGTTTGGCGGCTGATTGAAGTTATTGGTAATTGCCATTTACCAATTACTGGAGGAACTTATGTCACGATATATCGCAACCAGAGCAATGCGCGGCGCGAATGCGCTGGTCATTGAAGCTGAATTGATGCTCGATCGCGCGCTCAAGGAAAAAGGCGCCGATATGGCTGTCTCATTCCCCAATACGGCTTACTACCTCCCGACCATCCTCGGCATGACGGGCAAGGCGGTCGAAAAGCTCGGCGACCTGCAACCCATCATGAAATATGCGCGGGATTTGCTTCATCCCATCCCCGCCTTTGCAAAATGGACTCCGTACCTCGGCGAGACTTTGGACTCAGGGATGGCGACGCTTCTCGCGGCTGAGACGATGGAGGCGGTGCGCTTCGCCTATGGGCTTCAGCCTGAACCGATGCCGGGATTCAAACTCTCCGGCGGCACATCCTTTACCAGCCCGGAAAACGGAGGCGGGAATCTGGATGGACACTTGAATGGCCCCATTGATGACATCCAATTGCGTTCATGGGGCATCCAACTTGTGGACGGGCGCATGCCCGGTTTTGCCGCCATAGTTGGATGTGCAAAATCGAATGAAGTCGCCGTCAAGATCGTGCGCGAACTTCAACGCCGCAATATCCTGACCTTCCTGTGCGGCAATGTCAACGGACGAAGCATCATACACCAGCTTCAGGAAGAAGGCGTGGAACTCGGCTACAACACGTTTACCGTCCCATTTGGAACCGACACCATATCCGCCATCTATGCATTGGGATTTGCAACTCGCTCCGCACTAACCTTTGGCGGACTCAAACCGGGCATGTCGCGCGAGATCCTGCTCTACAACAAGGAACGCGTCTTTGCCTTTGTGCTTGCCCTCGGCGAAGTGGACGATCTGAAATATGCGGCAGCGGCGGGTGCGATCAATTTTGGTTTCCCGGTCATTGCGGATACGGTCATTCCCGAGATCCTGCCGACAGGTGTGACGACTTATGAACACGTCGTTTCCATGCCGTTCAACAAAATCGAAGGCAAAGATGATCTGGAGCGCGCGGAACAACTTGTGCAAAAATGCATCGAAGTGCGCGGCGTGCGGGTGAAGGTCTCGAACGTGGATGTGCCTGTGCCGTACGGTTCTGCGTTTGAAGGCGAGGTCGTCCGCAAGGCGGATCTGCGGGTGGAATTCGGCGGCAAACACTCGCGCGCTTTTGAATACCTGCACATGGCGAAACTGGATGAAGTCACGGATGGAAAGATCGAAGTCATTGGTCCCGATTTTTCGCAAATTGCGGCGCAAGGGTCGATGGACCTGGGCATCATCATCAAAGTCGCTGGGCGGCAGATGCAGCAGGATTTCGAGCCTGTTCTGGAGAGACAGGTCCATTACTTCGTCAATGGCGCGAGCGGAATCCAGCACGTCGGTCAACGCGACATTGCGTGGATCCGCGTCTCGAACAACGCCGCTGAAAAAGGCTTCAACCTCGATCATTTCGGCAAAATATTACACGCCCGTTTCCATGAAGATTTCGGCGCGATCGTGGATAAAGTTCAAGTTACTGTCGTCACAGACCCCGCGCTCCACGCTGAATGGCTGGAGAAGGCACGCGCGGCGTATGACTTCCGCAACAAGCGTCTTGCCGATTTGACCGATAACAAAGTCGAGGAGTTCTATTCCTGCACGCTGTGTCAATCGTTCGCGCCAAACCATGTGTGCGTGGTTTCACCTGAACGCCTCGGTCTGTGCGGGGCGTACAACTGGCTGGACTGCAAAGCCTCGTTCAGCATCAATCCGACCGGGCCGAACCAGCCCATCAAACTGGGCAAGCTTGTGGATGAGAAAAAAGGGTACTGGGAGGGGACGAACGATTACGCCAAGATCGGGTCGCATGGGGTGGTACAGGAAGTTTCGATGTATTCCATCATGGAAAACCCGATGACGGCATGCGGATGTTTCGAGTGTATTGTGATGCTCATCCCTGAAGCCAATGGCGTGATGGTCGTCTCGCGCGAAGACACTTCCATGACCCCCGCAGGCATGACCTTCTCGACCCTCGCGGGCATCGCAGGCGGAGGGATGCAAACCCCCGGCGTAATGGGCGTGGGCAAGTTCTATCTCATCAGCCCCAAGTTTATTTCCGCCGATGGCGGATTCAAACGCGTGGTGTGGATGTCGTCCGTGTTGAAACAGTCCATGAACGACGAGTTCAAAGCTGTCTGCGCCCGCGAAGGCGATCCTGATCTGCTTGACAAGATCGCCGACGAACGAAGTGTATCAACCGTAGATGACCTGCTCGCTTGGCTGGAGGCGCACAACCATCCTGCCATGGCGATGGAGCCGATGTTTTAGCAGTTACAGGTTGGAAGGTTTAAAGGTCAACTTTCCAACGTTCAACATTCAATCTTGTACAGGAGTAAAACATGAAAGGCGACGACAAACTGATTAAAGTCCTGAACGATCTGCTGGCGGATGAACTGACCGCCATCAGCCAGTACATGGTCCATTCCGAGATGTGTGATAACTGGGGTTATGGAAAACTGCACAAAGATATCGAAAAGAAAGCCGTTGACGAGATGCATCATGCCGAGTGGCTCATCGGGCGCATCCTCTTCCTTGAAGGATTGCCCATCGTTTCCAAACTCAACCAAATGAAGATCGGCAAGAATGTGCAGGAAATGGTGAGCAATGACCAGGAGGCGGAACTGGGCGCGATCAAAGCCTACAACGCGGGCATCGCGTTGGCAAGCGAAGTCGGCGATGAGGCTACAGGTGATTTGCTCGTGACCATCCTCAAGATGGAGGAGGGACATCACGACTGGGCGAAGAAGCAGCGCATCCAGATCGAGCAGATGGGTCTGGAGAACTATCTGAGCAATCAGGCTGGTGAGGGAGAGTAAACTACTAAAAACCTGGCAGGTCTCAGGAAGACCTGTCAGGTTTTTTGCTGGAAATCATGAGCGAACAAAAACTCGTCCGTGACTTGATGACTGTCGGTGTGCCGACCTGTAAATGGGAAACACCCATCCAGGATATTGCCCGCTTCCTTTTGGAGAAGAATGTCGAGGCGATGTGCGTGCTCGATGTGGAAGGTCACGGCATCGGCGTGGTCGGAGCCGACGAACTCGTTTGGGCATATGCCAGGGAGGGATATGAGTCCCTGACAGCCGAGGACATCATGAGTGAAGGAGTCCCCGAGCTGGGAGCGGATGTTCCACTCGCGGTTGCCGCGCAGATGATGAAGGACAGGGGCATCCGTATTGCTTATATGATGCACAACTCCGCAGGGATCATCTATCCCGCGGCTTATATTTCCTATCGTCATATCCTGCGTCACATGGCAGCGAAGGATGAAAGCGATTTGAAGGATTTGGGCCTTGCCGCGGAGCGCAAATCGCCAATCGAACAATTCATTGAGAAAAGGGATGAAGCAAGGAGGAAGGCAGGATTACTGTAATCACGAAGCACCCCAGGAATGCAAAATGTTTTCTTTGCGGGCATCGCGCTCCTGGCGGTTCAAAAAGGAGAACACTATGCCAATTGAAATCCCAAAAGACAAATGGGCTGGCAGTATCAGAGCCATCACCATCGGCGCGACAAGCGCAGAGGGAGGCACGCGCTCGAGGAGCGTCACCATCGGCGGCGAAACGACCATGCCGTATCTGCACTTCGAAGCGCCGACCCCGAACAAACCCGTTATCGCCATAGAGATCAAATCTCGCAAGCCCGAAGACTGGTCGCCGTTATTGATGGAGGTCTGGGGCGAGGCGATGACGGATCCTGCTCAATGGGCGAAAAAGTCGGAAGAGGCGGGAGCCGACCTTATCGCTCTGGGTTTGACCGTTGAGGATACCCCGGATGATGCGGTGCGAATTGTCAAATCTGTTCTAAGCGCCACAGGACTCCCGCTCATCGTTTGGGGACCGGGGCAGGCGGAGAAAGACAACGAAGTGCTGGTCCCTGTTTCGGAGGCAACGAAAGGCGAAAAACTCGTCCTCGGCATTTGCGAAGACAAGAACTATCGCACCATCGTCGCCACCGCCATGGCGAACGGACATCTCGTACAGGCACGGGCGCCGATGGATGTGAACCTGTCTAAGCAGTTGAACATTCTCATCAGCGACATGGGCATGCCGAAGGAACGCATTCTCATGGACCCGACCACGGGCGCGCTCGGCTATGGCATCGAATATGGTTATTCGGTAATGGAGCGTTTACGGCTTGCCGCACTGCAGGGTGATGCGATGACTCAGTTCCCCATGATCGTCACGCCGGGTTTTGAAGCATGGAAAACAAAAGAAGCGAAGGTCGGGGAGGGCGTGCCCGAAGCGTGGGGCGACTGGAAAGCGCGCGCGATTCACTGGGAAACGCTCACCGCAATTGCGCTCGTCGAATCGGGCGCGGATATTGTGGTGTTGAGGCATCCTGAATCGGTGGCGAGGGTGAAGGATGCGATTGAGGAATTAATAACTGCGTAGAAGGTGAAAAGTTTCCACTCCCCACTTTCCAATTTCCACGAAGGAGATACACATGGCATTAAGCGGAATCCAAATTTACAAGCTCCTCCCTCAAACCAACTGCAAGGAATGCAGCTTCCCCACTTGTCTCGCATTCGCGATGAAACTTGCAGCAAAACAGGTGGAACTCAGCGCGTGCCCGTACGTCAGTGAAGAATCGAAAAAGCAGCTGGCAGAATCCGCCGCGCCGCCCATCCGTCTCATCTCGCTCAGGGCAAACGGAACGGAGCTCAAGGTCGGGAACGAAGTTGTGATGTTCCGCCACGAAAAAACTTTCTATAACAAACCCGGCCTGTTCCTGCGTGTCAAAGCCAGCGACCCCGATCTTGCAAAGAAAGTCGCGGCTGCCGATGCATACAAAGTCAATTATGTGGGCATGGATTTTTCCATCGACGGATTTGCGATCGAATTGGATGGAAATCCTGAAGCCGCGAAGACGGTCCGCAGTGTGACAAAACGCCCGCTCATCTTGATCGGGAACGATGCGGCGGCTCTCGACTCAACCCTCAGCCTGCTCGCTGGCGAATCGACTCTGATCTACGCCGCAGATTCATCCAACCACGAATCCCTTGCGGATGTTGCGACGAAACATAAAGCCATCCTGGCAGTCAAAGCGGACTCGCTCGAGGCTCTCGCCGACCTGACTCAAAAAGTGCAAGCCAGGGGTGTGGAGGATATGGTGCTCGACCTCGGCGGGAAGGATCTCGGCGAATGGCTCACGCGTTCCACGCAAGCCCGCCGCCTGGCGTTGAAATCCAACTTCAAGCCGCTTGGGTATCCCACCATCTTTTTTGCAGCCCAAAACGGACTCGACAAAGAAGTTGTCTATGCATCGCAGGCAATAACGAAATACGCCGGGTTTGTCGTCATCGACACCTTTGCGCCGGAAATGATCTATCCATTGCTCGTTCTGCGCGAGAACATCTACACCGATCCGCAGAAACCCATTCAAGTCCAGCCGGGTATCTACGAGATCAACTCTCCGAAGCCCGATAGCCCTGTGCTCGTCACCACCAATTTCAGCATCACCTACTTTGCCGTTGCGAACGAAGTGGAAGGGAGCGGCTTGCCCGCCTGGCTGGTCGTCACAGACGCGGAGGGCATGTCAGTCCTGACCGCATGGGCGGCGGGCAAGTTCGATGCTGAACGAATCGCCAAAGCCATCAAAGGATTCAACGTCGAGGAAAAGGTCAGTAAAAAGCGTATCGTTTTGCCGGGCCACGTCGCGGTACTGTCCGGCGAGGTGGAAGAGGAACTCCCTGGCTGGGAGGTTCGCGTCGGTCCGCGTGAGGCGGTGGATCTGCCCGCGTTCATGAAGCAGGTTCTCAATTAAATTGCAGGTACAAGGTTGAAGGTTGAAAGTTCTCTGAAGAATAACAACCTTCAACCTGAAACATTCAACCTTATACCAAAGTGGAACATTCCATCACCTTCACCGGCGAAAATATCGACGCCAAAGTCAAAGTTTCGACCAACACATTGCTGGCTGATGCCGCGCATGACGCGGGCATCGACATCGGTCAGCCGTGCGGCGGGCAGGGACGCTGCGGTCGTTGCGCGGTGCAGGTGACGAGTGGCGATGTCCGTCGCCGAAGTACGCTGCGGCTTTCGCCGGATGATATCGCACAGGGATATGCACTCGCCTGCCAGACCGTCGTTGAGGGCGACGCTGCAATTTATATCCCACCGCAGGAGAAAATCGAACGGCGGCTCACCACCGACCGCGTTGTTGTGGAAGTTTCCGTTCCATCTGATTATGAATATCCATTCACGCAATCAGTTCGCCGCATGCATCTGACCCTCACGCCGCCCAGCATGGATGATCAGACCGACGATTGGTCGCGCACCCAGACCGCATTCCGCCTGCAGCACCGGATGGAGCAGATTGTGTGTTCTGTCGGGCTGTTGAGAAAGATGGGCGAGGTCTTGCGCGAAAAAGATTGGCGCGTTACCGCCATCATCGAGACTGGCAATCTGGAGGAAGGGCATCCCGCCCGGCTGATCGACCTGCGCGCTGGTCATGAAGATGAATATGCCCCGCTCTGGGGTTGTGCGGTGGACATCGGTACAACGACAGTGACATTATGGCTCGTGGACCTGGTGACTGGACAGGTCAAGGCGCAGGTTGCCGAGTATAACGGCCAGATCTCGCGCGGCGAGGACGTGGTCTCGCGAATCATTTACGCCGCAAAAAAAAGCGGCGGGGATGAGTTGCGTCAGCGGGTACTGGATACCGTCAATGGACTGCTCGAACTGGCGTGCAAACGCGTCAAACTGCCTGAAGGTAATTTGACGCCCGAACAATTGGTCAAAGCAACCATTGCCGGTAACAGCACGATGATGCACTTGTTGTTGGGAATCCCCGCATCGAACATCCGGCTCTCGCCTTTTATTACCGCGGTCAACCAGCCGCCGACTTCGACGGCACGAGAGGTCGGTTTGAATATCTTCCCCGAGGCTGTCGTGGATTGTCTGCCCGGGGTGGCAAGTTATGTCGGCGCGGACATCACAGCGGGCGTGTTGTCGTCGGGTCTTGATAACGCGGAGAATGTGACCCTGTTTCTGGATGTTGGTACGAACGGCGAGACCGTGCTTGGAAACCGAGATTGGCTTGTCACTTGCGCGTGCTCGGCAGGACCGGCGTTCGAAGGAGCCGGTGTCGTGAACGGCATGCGCGCAACGACGGGCGCGATCGAAGAAGTCTGGATCAACAGCGAAACGCTCGAGCCGACGTATCGCGTCATAGGCGGGGGCAAACCGAAAGGAATCTGCGGAAGCGGATTGATCTCCCTGCTTTCGGAGGCGTTCTTAACGGGGATTCTGGATAAGGGTGGGAATGTTAATTTAACGGCTGGCAGTTCAAGGGTCCGTGAAGGGGCGCATGGAGGAGAGTATGTCGTGGCTTGGGGCGCGGAGACCGAGTCGGGTGAGGATATCGTCATCACAAGAGTCGATATTGACAACCTTCTGCGCGCCAAAGCCGCCATCTATGCCGGTTTTACGGTGCTGGCTGAGAATGTCGGCATTCCGCTCGAGACCACGGACAAGGTTTTGGTTGGCGGGTCGTTTGGAAAATACATCAACGTGGAAAAGGCGGTGCAGATCGGGCTGCTGCCTGACATGGAATGGAACAGGTTCGAATTCCTGGGAAATACATCGGTGAAAGGCGCGTATTACGCGCTGCTCGATTGGCGCAAGCGTGGTCGCATTTCCGAAATCGCGAAGCGCATGACCTATATCGAGTTGTCGGCTGATAACAGTTTTTATGATGCGTTCACTTCCGCATTATTTCTTCCTCATACAGACCTGCGCAGGTTCCCTTCCGTGGAGTCTGCGTTGAGCAAAGTTTGACCAAGCAAGCAAGGAGAAACGCTATGCTGCCAGATCAGATCAGGATATTTCGTGAAATGGTCACGCTCAAGGATGGGGTGCATGTGTTGTTGAGGCCGATGGTCAAGGAGGACCGGCCGCATTTGGAGGAGATCTTTCTGCCGGCGGGCGAGGACGATATGCTCTATTTCCGGCACAATGTGAAAGACCCGGCCGTTCTCCAGGATTGGTGCGACCGGTTGAATTATGACGAGGTGCTGCCCCTGCTGGCGCTCGTCAAGGACCATGCAGTGGGGAGCGGGTCGCTTCATTTCTTCGACGGTCCCAAGCGGCATATCGGCGAGGTGCGTCTGTTCCTTTCGAAGGATTATCGCAAGCGCGGACTCGGCATGAAGATGACCCGCGTGTTGGTGGATTTTGCGCGCAGGCAGGGTCTCGCGATCCTGACTGCCGAGATCATTGCGGACAAGACGAAGGTCGTCCGCGCCTTCGAGCAGGTCGGCTTCGTCTCACAATGCACGCTGGAGGATTATTTCATGTTTCCCGACGGCGATTGCGCGGACGTCGTCTTTATGACCATGTGCCTGAAACCGCGCACAGACGAGTTTTAACGGATGGAAGAAGCGGAGATGTTTTTTCGCAAAGGAAATGACAGCATTCGGTTCATGTAAAGGAGGAACCATGTATATCATCGGAGAGAACATTCATATCATCTCGGAGAAGGTAAAGGAGGCGCTGGCGAACCGCGACCGTGAGTTCTTCATGGATCTGGCAGTGCGGCAGGTGGAGGCGGGGGCGAAGGCGATCGATATTAATCTCGGTCCGCGCAAGAAGGATTGGGCGGAGGTCTTTCCATGGATCGTCGAAACGGTCGAATCGGTCGTGGATGTGCCGCTTTCGATCGATACGACGAACGTGGACGGCATGGAGGCGGCTTTGCAGAAGATCACAAAAGCGCAGCCGATCCTCAATTCCACTTCAGCCGAGCCTGAACGGTTGGAGAAAATTCCGCTCCTGGCGAAGAAATACAACGCCAAGGTGATCGCATTGACGATGAAGACCGAAGGGATTCCCGTCGAAGCGGATGCGCGGGTCAATATCGCCATCGAGACCCTGATTCCGCGCATGATGGAGATCGGCTTCCCGATGGAGAACCTCATCATCGATCCGCTCGTGCTGACGGTCAGCGGATGCCAGCAATATTGCCCGCACCTCATCGAAGCGGTGCGCACCTTGCAATATGCCTGGGACCCAAAGCCGAATATTTCGGTCGGATTGAGCAACGTTTCAAATGCGGTTCCGAATGACAACCGCCCGCTTATCAACCGCGTCTACCTCGCCATGTTAATGGGTGTGGGATTGCAGATGATGATCGCCAACCCGTTCGATGAAAAACAGAACAATATTATCCGCTGGGTAGAGACGAAAGACACTAGTAATCCGCTGGCGAGACTCTACAATAAGATTGCAGAACGGATCGGCGCAGGGGAAGAACCGCAGTTGGAAGATTTCGACCTAACCGACCCCGAACAGTCCGAAATCTGGAAGACGACCCAGATTCTGCTGAACAAAGTGATCTACGCGGATTCGTATTTACAAAATTGAGTTTCAGGTTTTTATTTGCCTGACACCTGATCCTTGACACTTGGCACCTTACTGGAGGAACCATGCCCATCTTTACCCCCGGTCGCCGATGGCAACCAGCCTACTCCCCGTTTAAGAACGAGCCCCTCAGCCATAAACTAATGGAGGATTTCGAATACATGCTCAAGGGACCGCTATTCGGTTGTCGCATGTGCGGCAACTGTCTCTTGCAGGAGACGGCATTCATCTGCCCGATGGAATGCCCGAAGGGATTGCGGAACGGACCGTGCGGAGGCTCGACGCCCGAACATTGTTACGTGGATAAAACCCGCCCGTGCATTTGGTACAAGATCTACGAGCGCTCTCACAGAATGGGACGCGAAGAAAAACTGCTCGAAGTCCTCCCGCCGCTAGACTGGGAAAAGGTCGGCACAGAGACGTGGAAGGACGTCGTTGCCGAGGTCAGAAAGAACGGCACGGGCAAGGTGATGAAGAGTCTCCTGCTCGATAGCGGAGAGAACCGCTGGAAGACATGGAACCTGATCTTCCGCAACGTGCGCCAGCCCGATTGGTGGCAGGGCGATGACAAGTATCACGCTCCCGCGTCAACCGAACCTGTTTCCAATCTGCAGAAATCGTTTCAGGCTGGAGAGTTCGTGGTCGCCTGCGAGATCGCGCCGCCGTTGAGCATGTCCACGAAGAAGTTGATCGAGAACATCAACCTCGTCAAGCCGTACGTGACCGCCATCAATTTCACCGATAACGCCTCCGCCACACCGCGAATGACATCGTGGGCTTGTTCGAAATTTGCCATCGAAAACGAAGCGGAACCCGTGATGCAGATCGCCGCACGCGACCGGACGCGCGCAAGCCTGCAGGGCGAGATCCTTGGCGCGACCGCGATGGGCGTGCGAAATGTATTGTGTGTGACGGGCGACAGTCCCGTGCTTGCGCCGCAACCGCGCGGGCGCATGGATATCAACGACCTGGACGCGATCCAGATGATTTGGATTCTGCGCCGTATGCGCGATGAGGGTCATTATCTCGATGGACGCGAGATCAAGTTCCCGCCCAAGTTCTTCCTCGGCGCGGCGGCTTCGCCGTTTGCATCGGACCCCAAGTTCCAGGCGCTGCGCGAAGAGAAGAAGGTCAACGCGGGCGCGCAGTTCTTCCAGACCAATCTCGTCTACGATGTGGACCGCATGGAGATTTGGCTGAACGAAATCGCGAAGCGCAATATCCTCGATAAGGTCTACATCATGGTGGGCATCACGCCGCTCAAAAGCGCAAAGATGACCCACTACATGACCCAGGTCCCCGGCGTGGTCGTTCCCGATGTCATCGTCAAACGCATGGACGAAGCCGATAAAGCGGGCGGCGCGCCAGCCGCGCAAGAGGAAGGCGTAAAGATCGCGCTGGAGATCATCGGGCGAATCAAAAAGCTTCACGGGCAGGGCATTCACGGATTGCATATCATGCCTGTGGGCTGGGAGGATGTGGTGCCACGCATTGTCGGCGAGGCAAAACTTTTGAAAACGGGATCAGCCGTCCCGAAGGGCGAGGCGGAGCCTGTGCTTGCATGAGTCCGGGACGATCCCTGCGGCGTATCGTCAAGGATGCGACAGGCCAGGATGTATCCAAATGCCAGGCATGTTTCGACTGCGATACGACCCACGGGAACGAAATGGATATTCCACTGGCGAGCCTCATCCAAATGGTGTTGCAGAACGACGAAGAGGCGCTTCAATGCCGAACCTTGTGGTCTGATTCTGTTCTCGAGGCTTCCCGCCGCGCCTGCAAACGCGGACTCGATCTCCATGCGGTCATGACCGTCCTTCGCGAAGAATCGAAGCGGAGGAGCGGAGAATAAACTAAAGGAGGCAGGTATGAATACCGAAGAACTTCTTGCAAAAGCAAAGAAGCCTTCCGCAGATGCAATGCGATTGCATCCGTTCTATCGGGGGAAGATCGAAACGACCCTCAAATGCACCGTTCACAGTTTCGATGATTTTGCCATCTGGTACACGCCCGGCGTCGCCGCGCCATGCAAAGCCATTCAAGCCGACCCTGAACTTGTGTATGAGTACACCAACAAATGGAACACGGTTGCGGTGGTAAGCGATGGGACGCGCGTGCTGGGCCTGGGCGATATCGGACCAAAGGCGGGCTTGCCGGTGATGGAGGGCAAGGCGCTGCTCTATAAATACCTCGGCGGTGTGGACGGTGTGCCGATCATGCTCAACACCAAGGACCCGGACGCCATCATCAACACGGTGCTGATGCTGCAGCCCGGCATCGGCGGTGTGAACCTGGAAGACATTGCGCAGCCCAAATGTTTCTACATCCTCGATACCCTGCGCGAGAAGGCGGAGATTCCCATCTGGCACGACGACCAGCAGGGAACCGCAACGGTCACGTTGGCGGGGCTTATCAACGCGTTGAAGGTTGTCGGCAAGAAGATGGAGGATGTCAGCATCGCCTTCGTCGGAAGCGGCGCGTCGAACGTGGCCTGTTCGCGCCTGATCTTCGGCTGGGGCGCAGACCCGGCGAAGTGCTACATGGTGGATAGTAAAGGTATTCTTGGCAAACACCGCGAGGATATCGAAAAACGCAAGGCTGAATTCAAAGATAAATGGAAACTCTGCAACACCACCAATGAGCAGGGACGCGAGGGCGATATCCCCGAAGCGATGAAAGACGCGGATGTGGTCATCGCTCTCTCAAAGCCCGGACCGGATGTCATCAAAGCGGAATGGGTGAAGACCATGGCAGAGGACGCCATCGTGTTTGCGTGCGCGAATCCCGTCCCGGAGATCTGGCCCTGGGAGGCGAAGGAAGCGGGAGCGGCCGTCATTGCAACCGGTCGTTCCGATTTCCCGAACCAGGTCAACAACTCGCTGGGTTTCCCCGGAATCTTCCGCGGCACGCTCGATGTCCGCGCCAGGACGATCACCGATGAGATGTGTTTCGCTGCCGCGCAAGCCATGGCAAACCACGTCGGCGACCGCCTCGCAGCGGACTTCATCCTGCCGAATATGGACGACTGGGAGGTCTTTCCCAAAGAAGCCGCTTCGGTGGCGATGAAAGCCATCGAGCAGGGGCTGGCGCGGATCGAATGCACCTATGACGAGGAATTCGAGCGGGCTTCGAAGATCATCAAGCGCTCACGGTCCATGACAAAGCGCATGATGGAGGAAGGATTCATCGCCGAGCCTCCGCCCGATGAGGGCTCGCACGATATCGATCTCGAGACCATCAAGTCGGCTTATTAGGCGAAAGGAGAACGATCATGTACGATCTGATTATCGTTGGCGGCGGACCCGCCGGGTTGACAGCCGCTGTGTATGCGATCCGCAAACGCCTGAACGTGTTGCTCGTCTCGAAGGACCTGGGCGGCAAGACCAATTACCGCCTTGCCCTGCCCTGGGTCGAAGAGTACCAGGTCATCAAAGGGCTCGAGGTTGTGGACAAGTTTCGCAACGAATTGGAATATCTCGACTTTGCGCGCCACATCGAAGTTGTGGATAAGGTCGAAAAGAAGGGCGAGCAGTTCATCGTCACGACCAGGGGAGGCGCGACGCTCGAATCGAAGGCGGTCATCCTTGCCACCGGCACCCGCCAGACCCGGATGGGCGTGCCGGGCGAGAAGGAATACACGATGAAGGGCTTGTGCTATTCCGCGCTTTCGTATGCGCCGCTCTTCATCGATAAATCCGTGCTTGTGATCGGCGACGAGGACCTCGCGCTGCGATCCGCGGGTGAACTTTCCACGGTTGCAAGGGAAGTGACCATCGTCTGCGCGGGCGAAAAGAAATTCGAATCTCCCCTTGGTTTGAAACTCAAGCGGGCTGGCAACGTGAACATCATGAAGGACTGTGAGGTCGTCGAAGTACAGGGCGATGCATATGCCCGTAAACTGCTTTTGAAGGACAAGACCGGAAAGGTCCGGGAGATTGAAGCGGACGGCATGTTTGTCGAGAAGGCATTGGTCGCCAACACCGACATGGTCAAGGACCTGGTGAAACTCGACGAGCAGGGTCGCATCGTTGTGGATACCAATTGCCGCACGAGCGTTCCCGGTTTGTTCGCGGCGGGAGATGTGACCAATAACTATGCCGAGCAGGTGCTGATCGCGGTCGGCGAGGGAGCCAAAGCCGCTTTGAGCGCCTACGATTATCTGCTGCCTTCGCTGTAACGGAATGGGTTTTCGACAATAAACCGGGGAGATTTGCTCTCCGGTTTTTTTGATTGAAGTTCATTTTTCTTTTTCAGGTCTTTCACTTTACCCGCCTTTGCCGATCTCGACCATTATGTTGACGTCAACAAAATGATCGCGGATGAAAATATTAATCTTTCCTTCAATCTTTTGGCTAATAATACTCACGAATATAGGCGTAAGCTCGATTGAATAATTCTTCATCCTTGATAGTGTATTTCACCCAAAGAATCTTTCTCAATTCTTTCATTACCAACTTTTCACCGGTGGTTGTATTTTGCCAGCCGTCAAAACGTACATATTTCACAATAGAATCGATATCGGTGACGATTCTTTCTACAACTGCTGGCGTTTGGTCGGTTTTCATTTCAAGGAATAATTCAGTGAGGGCGGCTTTCGCGGTTTTGCGCTCATCAACTGTATCTGTTTGCTTTTCGGCTTGGACCGTATCACGAGCAATCTCACATAACTGCTTGATAAATTCAATACTGCTGATAAGCCCTTGCTCGGCCTTGGCGCGTAACGCTTCAAGGCGTTGACTCAATGCAATGAAAATCGGATTATTCCCATGTCGCGCTAAACGGCTGATAAGGATTTTCATAATCCGTTGCGCTTCTTTGGGGTCTTTGTTATTCATCAGTTCATCAATCACTTTTGCGTCTAAAACCATTTCTTCCATTTCGTGACTGATTCCATCCACATGAATATGCTCGTGGATTAATTTCGTTGTTTGTGCGCCCAAAGCGTGCCAAAGCAGTCTGCCGTTATCGTCGGAAGTTGGCTTGACTGAAAGATAAACTTGGGAAAGCCATTTGTATTCTTTCTGATATTGATTCAGGATTTCATCAGGCGAGAGGGCTTCCCAAAGTTTGGAAAGTGAATTGAAGTCTTTGGCGAAAGCGTCCCGTTTTTCATCGGTCTTGATACATTCCTGCGCGGCTTGCAAGCCTTCAAAGCCTTCGATGGTTCTATCAATTCCAGCAAAATGAGACAAGCAATCTGCTAACACTTGCGGCAACTTGTCTTTCAATTCCTTCAAATTGGTAATAACCATCTTGACGGTTTCTTCGTCAAACGCCAAAGCCTGAGCCGTATCATCGAATACGCCGAAGTAATCCACAATGCGCCCAAAAGTTTTGTTGGGGAATAGGCGATTGGTTCGGCAAATGGCTTGTAATAACGTATGGTCTTTGAGCGATTTATCCAAATACATCGTTTGAAGGATGGGCGCGTCAAAGCCAGTTAGCAACTTGGCGGTTACAACCAAAAATTTCAACGGCGAGTCGGGGTCATTGAATTCTTCGACGACTTTTTCTTGTTGGTCTTTATCCATGTCCCATTTTTGCTTGAATTCGAGAGCATCGCTCGCGTTCGTACTCATAACGACTTTGCTGGCGGCAAAGGGGAGAAACTTATCCAGTTCTTCTTTGTATAGAATGCAGGCGAAGCGATCAGGCGTGACAATCATTGCCTTGAAACCTTCTGGTTCCACATGCTTTCTGAAATGTTCAACAATATCTTGAACAATTTGCCTGACCCGTTCAGGCGATTTCAGGAAAACCGCCATACTTGCGGCTTTCTTGCTGAGTTTATCTCTATCTTCTTCTCCCAATTCGTTTGCCATTTCTTTGAAGGCAATATCCAAACTTTCTTTTTCAACGTGATAGTTTGGCAAGCGCGGCTCAAAGTGCAAGGGCAAAGTAGCGTTGTCGCGAATACTTTCTTGAAAGGTATAGCGGCTCATGTAGCCGTTGGTATCTTCCTGTGCGCCAAAAGCCCAAAATGTATTTTTGTCAGCCTTGTTGATTGGCGTGCCAGTCAAACCAAATAAAAACGCATTAGGCAAAGCCGCTCTCATCTTTCGCCCTAAATCCCCCTCTTGTGTGCGATGAGCTTCGTCCACCATCACAATGATGTTCTCCCGCTTGTTCATATCGGGATAGGCTTCTTTGAATTTATGAATCATCGTGATAATAATTTTACGGCTGTCGCGTTCCAGTAAATCATGCAGTTCTTTGATATTGTCGGTTGTAACCATGTTCGGCACTTCGGCGGAATTGAACGTAGCGGTGATTTGAGTATCTAAATCAATTCTGTCCACGACAATCAAAACGGTTGGGTTGCCAAGTTCTTCAACCTTGCGGAGTTTTTGAGCGGCAAACAACATGAGCAGGGATTTACCCGACCCTTGAAAATGCCAGATTAAGCCTTTTTTGATTTCACCTTCCAAAACACGCTGGACAAGAGCATTTGCGCCTTCGTATTGCTGATAGCGGCAAACGACTTTGATTTTCTTCTTTTTGTTGTCGGTGGCATAGATGGTGAAATGTTGCAGAATATCCAGCAGCGTGGACGGTTTCAATAAGTGCGTCAATTGTTTGCCCACGTCATGCAAACCTGCAAAGTGACTGAGTTCGTCACGTTCTTCTTCGATTCGCCAGGGCGACCAAAACTCCAAAGGCGTTCTGACGCCGCCGATGAATAGTTCCTTGCCTTCGGTCGCAAACGAAAAGACATTCGGCACAAACAAATGCGGAACGGCATTTTCGTAAACAACATTAATGTCGTGCGCTCCATCCAGCCAACTGATCGCAGGGCGAACAGGCGTTTTGGCTTCGCCTACAACCAAAGGAATCCCATTGACCAGCATCACCACATCGGGGATTTTGGCTTCCCTCGCAAGGATTTTGAATTGGTTGGTAAGAACAAAGGAATTGTTGTGGATGTTTTCAAAATCAATCAAACGAACAGGCACATGCTGTTCGTTTTTGCCGAATGGCATGTTGATTTCACCTCTCAGCCATTTGGCAAATTCTTCGTTGGCGCGCACCAAACCCACATTGCCTACGGAAAGCAAAATTGCCTTGAGTTTGCGAATGACTTCTTCGGCATATTCAGGTTGTGCCGCAATTTCAGGGTTGAGACGCTGCAGGGCGTCAACCAATTCCTGCTCGATAAAGACATCCGTGATTTCCCGCTGGAGCAATTCGCTTTGGACGTATTGCCATTTGGCTTCCCCGTACCCAACAGATTCTTCTTTTACCATGCCCCCACGCATGTTATTCAAATTCACGCCTGTCAGGTTGTGAATGATGAAATATTCGACGCTGTTAAGTTCGTTAAATCCACTCATGGTTCACCTATTCAAGCGATTGAGTCGTTTGTTATGGATACTCTCAAATGCTCCAGTTTTTCTTGAAATTTGTCCACGTCGTTTTTGAGTTCTTTTGAAATTGATTCGAATTGCTTAAAAGCTTCGATGATTTCTTCTTGCTCTTCAGGGGATGGCAATCCAAATTCGTAATTTGCCATCTCTTTCCACTTGGTTCTTGGCGACAATGAGCCTGCCGATGTATAAGTTGCGAAATGTATAAAGTCATTGCTTCTGACGATGTAAGGTAGATACTTCGGAAGCAAAATATCGAGCTTTTCCTTCTTTACCTCAAACACCAACACATCTCCTGAACATATCCCGTCAAAATCTGCGACAGCTACCTTCTTTAGGTACGATCTTCTTTTGCTGAACAAGACATTTCCAGTAAAAAATCTTTTCGTGAAAGAAGTTCCATTTTTGATTAATCCATACCCTTGAATTTCAAAAGTTTCAGAGCTCAGGTTTTCTAGTCCAACATATCTTTCAAGCCCTTTTTCAAGAGGTCTTGATTCTGATTTGTTGAGATTATTCACCAAATCCTTGAATTTATACCTTTTCCAATTGTTTCTTCCGTTGATTATTTCTCGAAACCTAGCGAGTTTAGCATTGGAAGTAAGATAGGCATTAAATCCTGAGACAATCCCGATGATGTCCTTCGATTTTTCCACATAATTTGATAATTCAGTGTCGATATCAAATTTATTGTTGGTTGCCTTTGGGACATATCGTGAAATTGTCAGGTTGGCATTTTGTTCGGTTAAGACTTCTTTTATTGATACTACCTTAGCAAATCCTTCAACGTCTGTAAAGTCCTTGTATGCGCTGAAAATTTTATTTATATGTGAGTTGTCCAAGTAACTGTAGGCAGTTACTCTCGCCACTTCTTCGGAAGCGTTGATAAAGATTATTTTATTCTTTCGCTTCTTTTCCTTTTGCATCCTGCAAATAAGCAGACAAGATTCCATTGTGGCGTTATAGAATAGATTTGAGCCTAAGCCGATAACAGCATCAACCAAATCCGCCTCGATCATTTGCTTCCGCATTTCTAGTTCTGCGTCACGGTACAAAACGCCATGAGGCCATAGTACAACACATCGACCTGTATCAGGTTTTAGACTTTTCATTATGTGTTGTTGAAAAGCGTAGTCTGCATTGCCTTGGGGTGGAGTTCCCCAAATATTTCGACCAAAGGGGTCGTTGGCAAACTTGGCTTGATTCCACCGTTTTACACTATAAGGCGGATTTGCCATAATCACATCAAACTGTTTCAGTTCGTCGTTTTCCAAAATTTGCGGGTTGTCTAGCGTATCGCCTTGCACAATCAAGAATTCATCAACATTGTGCATAAACATATTAATACGGGCAATGGCGGAAGTAATCAAGTTCAATTCCTGCCCGTACAGTTTGAGCGTGCGGTATTCTTTGCCTTGTTCTTTCAAATGCAATGCGCTGTTGAGCAAAATTCCACCGCTCCCGCAAGTGGGGTCATACACGCTTTCGCCTGATTGCGGGTCGGTAATCATCGTCATCAGTTTTACAACCGTGCGGTTTGTATAAAACTCTGCGGCGGTATGTCCGCTGTCATCGGCAAATTTCTTAATCAGATATTCGTAGCCTTCGCCCATGATGTCATGCGGCACTTCGGCAACGGTCAACTTGTATTTTGAAAAATGCTCAATCAAATCCAGCATTTTTTCATCACTCATGCGACGTTTGTTTGTCCATTGCGCGTCGCCAAAGACATCATGCAATATTTCAAAATTGGCTTTCTCAATTCCTTTGAGCGCCTTTTGCAAAGCCGCGCCGACATTGGTTGTTTTCTTTCTTACATCTTCCCAATGACAACCTTTTGGAATTTGAAAACGGTGGTTTTCTCGAAATTCAGCATAATCTAAATCGTTTCCACTTTCTTCCAATGCCTGCTGATATTCTTCATCCCATAAATCGCTAATGCGTTTGAAAAACAATAAGGGGAAAATGTATTGCTTGAAATCTGCCGCGTCAATTAATCCGCGCAGGATGTTTGCGGCTCCCCAGAGATAGGCTTCGAGTTCTTTGCTGTTCATGGGCGTAGCTTCCACTTTTGTCTAAATTGATAGTGAGCAGGAAATAAGTGATTTGCTTGTTGGGTGGAAAAATTATAGCATGGCAAATTATGGCTTCCCGCCGTCCGCGAGGGAGGATGAAAAGGTACTGTCTTCTTCCCAAACATGTCAGTACATGTTTCCGAAAAGGTACTGTCTTCTTTCCAAACATGTACTGTCTTTTTGGGCGAAAAGACCTGACAGGTCGGGAAACCCGTCAGGTCTTTTGTGAAAAACTACGCTTTCTGGAATTCAATCGAACCCAGCACCCGTTTGAACTCCTTGCCGGGGTTGAAGCGCGGAAGGATGTTCTGGATCTGGCTGGAGCGCACCTCTTCCGCCGTCCCTGCGCCGTCCGATTCGATCCTCAGCCAGAAACTGCCGAAATCGCCCAGTTCCACGATGTTGCCCGCCGCCAGTTCCTGCGGGATGGTGGTCAGCAGGGCTTCCAGCACCGCCATCGTGTCCGCGCTGGAGACGGTGGAGATCTGCGAAATCCGCTCCGCCATCTGGCGCAGGGTCTTCCGTCCGCTCGAATCGATGGACGGATACCACTTCTTGGGCGCGGTCGGGTTTGCCGGGTTTCCGCGCTCGACAACATTGAATTTCACGGTCATGTTTGCCTCCTATGGCTTTGAAAATAAAGTTGTTTGTGGGGAGATTCCGCTTTCTGCCGGGAATTCCCCTGCGGCAGCCGCAAGTATAGCATAAGATTTAATGTGATTGCGGCGTGTCCGCCTCATCGGGGCTTCGGGTTGATAGATGAAACCGCATTGAAAGCTTACGATTATCTGCTGCCCGCATTGTAACCCTTTGAAATTACGGATAAAGACCGGAGAGGCCTCTCCCCCGTCTTTGTTTTGCGCATCATTCTGATGGGAATGCTACTCGTCAGGCGCGGATCGACGCCCCCGTTTTCTCTTGATTCCGGGCCCTGTAAATGGGACAAACGCCACGCCGCCAAGGCTGCAGGACTTCAGCTCACCCCCTTCCTTAACGAATTTCCACAATTTCTGATATACCCCGGGCGGACCGATTGGGATGACAAGCCGGCCCCCTTCTGCCAATTGGTCAGTTAGCGGTTCGGGCAGATGGTCCGGCGCGGCCGTTACAATGATCGCATCATAAGGCGCATACTCGGGCAAGCCGTAATATCCATCGCCCTGCCTGACGTGTACATTAGTGTAGCCCAATTCTTTAAGCCGTGCAGCGGCGGTTTCAGCCAACTCGGGAATGATCTCGATGCTATATACCTCCCTGTAACCCAATTCAGCCAGAATGGCTGCCTGATAACCGGAGCCGGTGCCGACCTCGAGAATTGTTTCCCCGGGCTTAAGGTCCAATAGTTCTGTCATCCAGCCCACAAGGAAGGGTTGCGATATGGTCTGGCCATATCCGATCGGGAGCGGGTGGTCTTCGTATGCCTGATCGATATATTTTTCAGGAACGAACTTGTGACGAGGCACGGCTTGCAGGGCTTTCAATATTTCCTTGTTCACAACGAATCCCATGCAGCGGGGGATGAAAACGCAGTCGTCAGTATCGTTCCCGCCCGAGGGCTTGCCTGTAGTTTTACAAATGCGGCTTTGGGTGGCGGGCGTATGCCACGCTGATCTTCTTCATATGATTGGGTGCCTGGCGAGATCAATCTCCCTTTTCCAGCTCGCATTCGCCGCAAATACCAGAGAGATCATCAGGAGCGGCGCGCCTATGATCAGGAATGTGCCTGCGCCTTGAATCCCATCGCCCAGAGTCCAGATCGAAAAAGCAAGCGCCGCCAGCCCAAATACGACGGCTCCAACCCACGGCCAGCGCCAGGCAAATGCCAGTACTAATCCCAGCGCGATCATCGGAAGCATGTGCATCAGGAAGGCAAGCAGCATCTCTCCCAGGGTGCGTCCTTCTTCAAATACATCGAATGCGAACAGGCTCATAAAAGCCACGAGGATCAGACAGCAAATGCGCGGACCCCAGTAAAGCCATTTTGCCAGCCGGGTATCGATACCTTCATGGCGTCGATGTCGGTCTGCCGCCAGGATCAGGATTCCGAGCAGGGAATGGAGAATGCCAAGGGGGATCGCGATCAATATCGAATTCACCGCCAGCATCCAAAACTCAAATTCCTCGCCGCCGAGCATATAGGGACTGACGCTCATCGCCGCCAGGGATAGGGTAAAAGAAAGCGCCAACACAAGAAACAATCCCTGCCTAAATTTTCGGGACCGAACTGAGATCATGACGGCCGTCCTTTCTGCCTAATAATAGTATAGCGCGTACCAGGGCTGCGGCGCTGATGAGTTTTGATTCCGCCGGGTGATGCGCAGACCTGCGCGGAGTGCTACACTATGTTAAGGATACGCGACCCGGTTTGCCTGACTGGAGGTGTGCATGAGCAATGTCCTTGAATCGCCCGCCAAACCCATTTATCTGGAGGAAATCTCATCTCCAAAGACCGCCTTCTTTTTCCTAATTCTCACGCTTCTGCTTCTCTTTATGGCTGTCGTTCGTTGGATCGTGACAGGCATGGATTGGCTCGCTGGGTTTCTTTGCGCGTTTTCGGCGATGTTTCTTTTCTATGTGCTGAATTTCCAGGTTCTGCTCATAATAATCACTCCCGGGGTGCTGTCCCTTCGATTCGGCATCTTCGCCTGGACCGTGCCTCTGAACAATATCGCGGATTGCCGTATTGACGATATTCCGCTGTTGATGCGAATAGGCGGCGCGGGAATCCATTTCATGTTCATCCGTAAACGCTACCGCGTCTCGTTCAATTTTTTGGAATACCCTCGGGTTGTGGTTTCACTCAAGCGGAAAGCCGGTCTCGTGAGCGATATTTCGTTTACAACGCGTCAACCCGGGAAAGTAGTCAAGACCATTCTGGGAATTAAATCCGCATCTGGATAAGCGCACCTTTTGCAGGTTTGGCTGTGAGAAGAAATAGCGCAGTCATCACTATCGCCGAGGTCAGGCACCACGCGCAGGTCGCACCGATGATAAAAGGCTCAAGGAAGGTCAGGTAAATCGAGAACAATGTGCCTGAAAGAGTGAGGAAGAACAACGCCAGCGAAGCAAGTCGCGCGAGTTTCTTTCTTCCATATTGCGTGACAAGCCATGAAACGAAAATTACCAGATATCCAAACAATCCCAACACACCGATGGGAAGGATTCCGAACAGCCGGGCATATTCGCTTTGCTGGACGGTGTTGCAATCGCCAACGGGACCGCAGACCGCAGTGGTTTGGGTCGTTTCAATGAACGCCAGGTACCCGGCAACTCCAGCGCCAATGACGCACAGCAATGGGAAAATCCATGCGGGCATTGTTTCCGAGATTTTAACTGGGCTTCCGTATCTGATATAAAATACCGCCCAGAAAAGTGCTCCGAACATTCCCACGAGTACGACCACCGATAACGTATTTCCAACGGGGTCCTGCGCAAACCGTTCCGTCCAGTGCAGATCATGGATTCCCGAAAATGGAGTGCCTGGGGTTTCTATCGTTGGGGAGGATGCTGGGGATTCAGTGGCGGGCGTAAGCGTGGATTGAGGCGCCTCATCCGTGTTTTGGGGCTGGGCTTCATCCGTTGTCGAATCTCCAGCTGATGGCTGGTTTAACGCTTCAGAGAAGCCGGGTATATTCGGTAAGCCCACTCCGCCTTGCGCAAGGTAGGAATCAACGAGTGCTGGAAATTTTTCGGGGATGTCCACTGAGCCTATCAGATAAATATCATCGATCACGAGAAAAGGGACGCCAGCCCGCTCGACATTGAATGTTTGCAGCGCACTCATGAACAAGGCATTCCCATCCTCGGTTGAAACATCCACGCCAACGATCTGAAGCTGCGCGCCGTATTCTTCCATCATGGGCAGAATGGTCTCAGTGATCACGTATTGGCAATGCCCGCAGGACGGGGAATGGAAGAGCACGGCATGGACCACCGGCGTTGTTTCCTGTGCGTGAACTGACAGGGAGGGGAGGAATAGGATTACGATGACAAGAAATATTGCAGAAAATGTTTTTTTCATGGGATGTTACGTCGTGTCTATCAGATGGGGTGGGGATCGCAGAAATGGTTCATTTGGAAGGAATCGAAAGACGCTTTGTGCGCTGCATGCGCGGGGATTTGATCGATGGTGTGTCTGTCATCGGTGATGGGTGCGATTCGTATCTGTGCCGTCTTTCCCGTTGTGGTCATGTTTGCGGTGGATCAAGATGTAGAAAATAAGCGCGAGCGCCGTCAATGTAACCGGGGTGACAAGTTCAATGAGTGAAAGCATGTCTACTCCAATCTCAGCCGATAATCTGTTTTTCGGGATACAACATCATAATTATAGTAACCTCCTTTCTAATAATTTTTTAGTAACAAGTGTCATGAAAAGGGTGAAAATAATTAATTCCTTGTATGAATCGATGTCGAAATTGCCGTCTTGGTTGCGCCGCCCCAGGGAGGGAATCGCTGAAAATAGCAAAACGCACTGACAGAATCCCATCGGGGCGAAAGATTTAAGTAGGATTGTTGCTCAGCCCACGCCGGGCGAGACTTGCGCCTTTGGATTTGTAATGAACGTCTGCTGTGGATCTTAATCGTTCTGCAGCAGCTTCGGGGGTGATATCTCTTTGCGGCATTCCCAACATCTCGTAACCGACCATAAATTTGCGTACGGTCGCCGAGCGCAGCAGCGGCGGATAGAAATGCACATGCAGCACCCATTCTGGATGTGGCTGATTGTCAGCAGTGGCTTGGTGGAAACCCATCGAGTAGGGGAAGGAAATTTCGAAGAGATTGTCGTAACGGGTGGTGACCTGTTTGAAGATCTCCGCCAACGCAGAGACTTCGCTGGCGGTTAAGTCTTTCAGGTAGGCTGTGGGTCTATGGGCAGTGACCAACACTTCAAACGGCCACACTGCCCAGAACGGAACCATCGCCGTGAAGTGATCATTGGCAAACAAGATGCGGTCTTTCTGCCTGTGTTCCTCATGCAAATAATCCAACAAAAGCGGACGTCCATTCCCGGCCAAATATTCCTTCTGGGTGACGAATTCCTTCACGATCTCATTCGGTGGCTGGGACTGCGCCCAGATCTGGCTGTGCGGATGCGGGTTCGAGCAGCCCATCATCGCGCCTTTATTCTCGAAGACCTGCACGTAATGGATGTAATCCAGCTCCATCAACCTGGCTGATTGGCTTGACCATGTGTTCAACACGTTTTCGATGGCGGGCAGGTCGAGCTCGGGCAGGGTCAGGTCGTGGCGGGGTGAGAAACAAACCACCAGACATTGTCCCTGCTCGGCTGCAGAGACAAGCAGCGGGTGGGATGACGCGGGAACTTCGTCATCAACATCAGGCAATAGCGCGGCAAAGTCATTGGGGAAAACAAATGTGGTGCTGTAATCGGGGTTGAAAACTCCGCCCGCCCTTTCATTGCGCGGACAGAGATAGCACGTGGGGTCGTAGTGGGGCAGAGATTCAGCGGCGAGTTTTTCCACCTGCCCGAGCCACGGGCGCTTGGCGCGGTGCGGCGAGACGAGCACCCATTCGCCTGTCAGTGCGTTATAGCGGCGGTGAGGATTGTTGAGCATGGTCATTCCTTTTCGAAAATAATCTCGACCCATTCGAGGGTTTCGTGTTTAACATCTTTAAGCTCGATCGAATTCGAGAGATTATGGATCGTATTAAAGCGCGTAGCCAATGATGACTAAAATTGGAAGTTGCCTACTTGACAAAGGTATTTTTTTTATGTAGACTCATGTTACCGCTCACGTGACCGGTCACATTATATCAAATGGCTCCCAACCGTCCTACAATCCGTGATGTCGCCCGCCAGGCTGGTGTTTCGCACCAGACCGTTTCGCGTGTGATCAACGGCAGTAACGATGTCTTGCCAGAGACCCGCGCAGTGGTGGAAGCCGCCATTGAAGAGTTGGGATACCGCCCCAGTGCCATAGCCCGTTCGATGGCACGCGGTTTGACCCACACTCTCGCGATCATTTCCCCTAATCTTACAGACTATACCTTTGCCAGCATTGTGGAAGGCGCCGAGGTGGAAGCACGCCGGCACAATTATTTTGTTTTGTCTTCCTCTGCATCAGACCAGCAGGCTTTTCACGACCTTGTTGAGGAGTTGGTTGGTCATCGCCGGGTGGACGGATTGATCGTCATCAATCCGTATGCCGATGAACGTTATCAGCACGTTCCAAAGAATTTTCCTGTGGTCTTTGTTGGCGCCCGCTCCCATGATGAAGAGGTCTGCTCGATCTCTCTGGATGATGAAAAAGTGGCTTATGAAGCCACCCAACATTTGATCTCGCTGGGTCATAAGCGCGTCGCTTTGGTGACCGGCCCAATGGCTGAAGATTGTTCTCAAGATCGTCTGGAAGGTTTCCGCCGCGCTCTGGATGAGGCGGGAATTTCGTTCGATGAATCGCTGGTCTTCGAAGGGGATTGGTCGGCTTCTTCGGGACGTGATGCGCTTCTGGATTTTATTAAAAAGAACAATGTACCGACGGCTGTTTTTGCCCAGAACGACCGCATGGCAATGGGGGTGCTGCGCGCGGCGCGGGATGTGAACCTGAACGTGCCGGATCAACTCTCGGTCATCGGCGTGGACGATATGCCCTTATCCTCCTATTTCGATCCGCCTCTCACCACGATGCGGCAGGACATGCCCCTCATCGGGCAGGAAGCCATCCGCAAGTTGATGGATATCATCAAGAATAAGACCGTAGAACCAAGCGTTCTCAAATTACCGGCTCAGTTGGTTGTACGTCAATCCACGGTTAAAGGAGGTGATCGAACCTCTCAATAGACAAAGTAAAAATTTCACTGAATTAAGAAGAGTGTTTCCATTTCCTAAGGAGAAGAAAAAAATGAAAAAGAATTTGCTCTTGAAGCTTCTGGGGCTTTTCGTAATCGCTTCCTTTGTGCTGGCTGCGTGCGGCGCGCCTGCCGAAGAAGCCCCTGCGGAACAACCCGCTGCCACAGAAGCGGCTGCCACCGAAGCGGCAATGACCGAAGCTCCCGCCGAAGGTGAAGTTGCCCTGCGCTGGCGCACCCGCCCAGACAATCAGGAAGAGATCGACGTCTACAGCCAGATCAGCACCGAACTCGATGCCCAGCTCGAAGGCATCTCCCTCACGTATGAACCCGGTGGTTCCGAAGGCACGAACTACCAGGAACAGCTTCGCGCTGAGGTCGCCGCTGGCACCGCTCCCGATGTTTTCTGGATCCCCGGAACCGATGTGGCTGACTTCGCCAGCCGCGGTTTGATCCTCAATGCTGCCGACCTCGCTGATGCAACCGAAGGCTATACCGCTGAGAATTTCTATGAAGGTCCCATGTTCCATCTGACCTATAACCCTGAAACCGGCGCTTCCGGTGACGGCTCGGGTGCGGTCTGGGGTCTGCCCCGCGATGTTTCCACTTTTGCGCTCTACCTGAACCTGGACCTGATCAATGAAGCTGGAGCTCCCGATCCTCGTGAACTCGCTGCCAACGGTGAATGGGATTGGGACTCCTTCCTTGAAGTTGCCCAGGCCACCCGCGGTCTCGGTTCTGATATCTACGGGTATGGCGCCTCCGCCTGGTGGGGTCCGTACGGTGTCTGGTTGAACGCATCTGGCGGCGGATTCTTCACTGAAGACCGCGCTGCCTGCGCGCTCAACACCGAAGAATCTCTTGCCGGTCTCGACTTCCAGCGCTCCCTGTATCAGGACTTCGATGTCGCCACCCCCTACGGCGAAGATCCCGAGCCGCCTTTCCGCGCTGGCAAGGTTGCCATGTTCCAGAACGGCCGTTGGGCCACCCCGGGTGTCCGCACCGTGGACTTCAACTGGGATGTTGTTGAACTGCCAGCCGGTCCCACGGGCACGCCGGGCAACTGGCTGTTCTGGGGCGCTTATGTGATCAACGCCAACACTGAACACCCGGAAGAAGCGTGGGCGCTCGTTCAGGCTCTGACCACCGCTGAGACCCAGGGCAAGATCTCCGCTCTCGGCGCGAACATTCCCAGCCGCGTGAGCCAGGAAGCGCTCGACGCCTTCCTGACCTTCACGCCTCCCGCCAACAACCAGGCGTTCTTGAACGGCATCGATCCTTCCGCCGCTCCGACCGCTGAAGGTCCGTTGTGGGCTGGTTCCTGGCCTGAGTTCGACAAGATCATGGGTCCCGCCATCCAGGGTGTGTTGACAGGGGCGACCACCGTCGAAGACTTTGGCGCTACGATCTGCGACGAAGCCAACAAAGCCTTCAACCCGTAAGGATCCCTTGCACGTCTGCGGGGCAGGCAAGCCTTGCCTGCCCCGCTTTTCTGGGGTACAACAAAATCCCCAAGCTTCAAATCCATTTGCGGCTTCGAGATTTTTTTGTGTCACTATTCTGAAGTCCCCACCCACGGAGATGAGGATATGACTGCTCCATCAAGGATAGACGCCCAGACCAGCCTGTTATTGAGCATCCACATGATATGGCGCGCCCTGTTCGCCGTTTTGGCGGCGGGCGCCATTGTCATGATATGGATGCGTATGCCGGAAACGCCTCTGTGGCAAAAAATTCTACTGACGGCGCTCGCGGCAGTCGCATCTGTGCTTAGCGCGTTCGGTTCTTTCCAGATTTCGAAACGCAATCATGCCGGGCGCATGGCTTCGCTCTTTCTGGACTACCTGGCATTCGTCTCCTGCTTCGTTGTCGCGTTGAACACGGGTGAATTTTTCATCGGTATCGACGCTCTCGGTGAGAACTTTAGCAAAGGCCTTCCCTATCTGGGCATTACTGTCCTCGGTTATTTCCTCGGCATGCTGGAGGATTACTTCCCTCAAAGGAAAGCCAATTCTGAGAACAGCCTCAAGACTGTCAGCCGCTGGGTGATGATCAGCGGGTTTATTCTCTTCCTTTGGCAGGTGAATGCGATCAACGGACTCAGCTATTTCCTGGGCAAACTTGCCCAGCCTGCCGGGTTGGCTGCCGTGGCGGGTCTTGCCGTCTTCGGTCTTTCGCTTTGGTCGATGAGCCGACCGAATGTGGCGCAAACCCTCAATGTCAAGACCGGGCACGAGCAGGTTATCAACGGCTGGCTGTTCCTTTCGCCCAACCTGCTGGGCTTCCTCATCTTCTTTGCGGGTCCACTCGTCCTTTCGTTCTATTTTTCATTTACCGATTCAGACGCCTTCAACCCCCCGAACTGGGTGGGCTTCGAGAACTATGCCAAACTCCTGAACGTTCGTTTTGCGTTACTGGAGACTCCCACCCAGCTTGCCCGCGAGGTGGTCGATATCAAAGTGTATGACGAAGTGGGGCGCTTCACCATCGGCAACACCGGCATTCTATTCGCTGCAGCTGATAAATTTTTCTGGCTCGCGCTTCGCAATACCCTGACCTATGTGTTGTTTGCCGTTCCCATGAGCGTGATTCCCGCCCTGGTCCTTTCCAATATCCTCAACAGCAAACTGCCAGGCATGAAGTTCTTCCGCGCTGTTTATTTCATACCCAGCATTGCGGCGGTTGTGGGCATCTCACTGGTCTGGCAGTGGTTGTACAACGCCACCATTGGCTATATTAACTACTTCATCACATTGGGGGTCGAGTCCTGGAACAATCTCTTCAACGCGGCCCTGGTGGATCCGAAGATCCAATGGGTTTCCGATGAGCGCACCGCTTTAATGTCGGTGATCATCATCGCCGCCTGGCAAACGATGGGCTTTAACACCGTGCTCTTCCTTGCCGGTTTGCAGAACATCCCCGGCGAGTTGTACGAGGCCGCCACTGTGGACGGCGCAGGCGCATGGGATAAATTCTGGGGCATCACCCTGCCCATGCTGGCGCCCACGACTTTCTACGTTGTATCCACCACCACCATTCAAGCCATGCAAGTCTTCGAGCAGGTTTTCATTCTGATGAACCCGGCGGAAGGACCGAATAATTCCACGATCACGCTGGTCTTATATCTTTATCGAAGCGGCTTCCAGAACTTCAAGCAGGGATACGCCTCCGCCATCGCATGGATCCTGTTTATCGTCATTTTCGGCCTGACGCTCGTTCAATTCCAGCGCCAGCGCCGTTCGAGCATCTACGAAGGTTAACAGGAGGCAGACATGAAAATACAATCCTACCGTTTTGTCCGCTTCCTGAGCAATTTCCTCGTCTATTTCATCCTGACCTTCTTCGCGCTCATCATGCTCTTCCCGTTCATGTACATGCTGGCGACCTCGTTCAAGATTCCCTCGGACACATTCCGCTATCCGCCGCGCATGTTCCCGCGCGATCCCATCACCATGCAGGTGGAAGGCTACGATGAACCTCTCCCTCTTTACTTCGTGGATGTGGACGGTGTGCGCAAAGAATTTGCCCTCGCCAGGAGTAACATCAAGGTTGGAACCTATGCGCCTGCCGACGACCCGTCGGCCACCGTCGAGCGCTTCATCTCCGAGGTCAAGCCGACCGGCGGCGCGATGAACCAGCAGACCGTCACGGTGGACGGCAAGGAGCAAAAACTCTTCGATGTTGACGTGGATGGGCAGGTCGTTCCGATGATCCTCCTAAGCCAGACGACCGTGGGGGAGTTTATCGATCCCCAAAATCCCGGGTCTGAGCCGGTTTTCCAAAATGTGCGCTTAAGCGAGCCGGTCGAAAATATCACCTGGCATCCTGAGAACTACGAGGAAGTCATCGAACTCAACAATATCGGGCGCGCGCTTACCAACACCACACTTGTAACCCTTTTGGTCGTAATCGGTCAGCTCCTCACTTCGGTATTTGGCGGCTACGCCTTCGCCCGCCTGAAATTCCCCGGTCGTGACACTGTCTTCGTCTTTTATCTTGGCACCATCATGATTCCCTTCGTGATGCTGATCGTGCCTCTTTATCAACTCATGGTGCTCATCGGCTGGACCGACCGCCTCGCATCCCTCATCATCCCGTGGATCTTCACCGCTTACGGCACCTTCCTCATGCGTCAACACTTCATCACCTTCCCCAAAGAGATCGAAGAAGCCGCAGTGCTGGACGGCGCCTCGCGCTTTGCCATTCTCAAGGATGTCATCATCCCCGCCTCGGTCCCCGCCCTGGCCACTCAAGCGACATTTACTTTTCTTTACGCCTGGAACTCGTTCATCTGGCCCCTGGTCATCATCAACGTTGGTAATGAGAAAAACCACGTGCTCACCCTTGCGCTCAATGTCTTGCGCGGACGCGCCTCCGACACTCCCAACCTCATCCTGGCGGGCGCGGCAATCGCCATCATACCGCCGTTGATCGTTTTCATCCTCGGTCAGAGATTTTTTGTGGAGAGTGTGGCAGGCAGCGGCGTAAAGGGTTAGCCGTTTTGCGCGGACGTTCATCCGCGAATGAATAGGCCATCCATGTCAGACTATGTGCTTCACAACCCGCACCTTGAAGGAGATGCGTTTTTCTGGGATGCAGGCGCGACAGGGGTGCTGCTATTGCACGGTTTTACCGCCACCACCGCGGAGGTACGCTTGTTCGCCAGGCGGCTTTACGAAAAAGGTTTCAGCGTAGCCGGACCTTTACTGGCGGGTCATGGCACCCATCCCGAAGACTTGAACCGCGTCAAATGGCAGGATTGGGTCGCGAGCGGGGAAAAGGTCTATACTCAGTTGGCATCCCGATGTGAAAAGGTCATCCTCGGGGGTGAATCCATGGGCGGGCTGGTCGCTCTGATGCTGGCAAACCTGCATCCCGAAGTTCGAGGCGTGATGTTATATGCGCCTGCCATCCGATTGACCATTTCCACGATGGATAAAGTCAAACTGTATCTTGGGGCGAACTTCATGCCATTTGCAAGGCGGGAAACCATGGAAGTCTCGGACAAGTGGCAGGGATACGACCCCGAACTACCCACAAAAGGCATCATACAATTGCTTCAGTTTCAGGATGCGGTGAAGAAAAGATTGCCGGCCATTACCCAGCCCGTTATTGTGTTTCAGGGGCGGAGAGACACGACCGTACACCCGCAGGCAGGGGATATAATCCTGCGCAGCCTTGCTTCGACGGAGAAGGAACATCACTGGATGGAAAGATCAGGCCATCCCATTCTGATCGATGCGGAGTTGGATGCCGTCACCGACCTGTCGCTGCGGTTTATCGATAAAGTAATATCACCCCCCGAATAACCTGCGGTCCGTCATCCAATGGTCTGCGGTCACTAACGAAATTATTTTCATCCTCAAGGAGAGAACTCAACATGCTTCAAAAGAAGAATGGACGCTACGAAGTGTATGGCAATCCCATCACCGAGCGTCAATCCCGCGCCGCCGATGCTTGGAAGGACATGCTCGCCAGGAAATTCAATTACGACCCGAACGAAAAATTCAACCTTACTGTTGAAGATCATCCATATGGCTCGAAAATTTTCGGGCTGAAGAATATTGTCCGCGACGGGATGGGCAAACCCGTGGACAGAAAGAACGGCGTCATCGTCAGCACCATCCGCATGGGATTCGGTCACTATCGCATCGCGATGGCGGGCGTCTCTGCCGCCAAGGCGATGGGTTTCACTCCCTATTGGCTAGATCTGCTTGGCATTCCCGGCATCACCACCGACGTGATCAACTGGTGCAATACCAATTACAGCAAATATTCGCGCATCTCACAGCGTTACCCGTGGTTCGACAAGTACGTCTGGGAATCCCTCACCACCGGCGACCCGACTCTACCCGGCTTGGACCAACTCTTTAATTACATGACCAGCACCTGGCCCTGGCGCTTCCTCAAAACCGAGGTCAAAGATTACAAAATGAGCGAGTTGTTCGCCAACCTGTATGCGGCATTGCCCGCGGACATGCCCACACTCACCTCGCATATGTGGAATTGCATGGGCGCGGTCGCAGGCGGCATGACCCACGTGGTGGACATGATGTTCGATAACTGGCCCATGGCATTCCAACTGACCGAGGGCGCGAAGCACGCAGTTCAATCTCCCTCCGGTTATTATGGCTTCCGCGTCATGCGCGGCTTCGATGACAGGGGCAGGATTCTCAAACCCACCCCGTCAGATGCGCTCTTTTTCACCGGTCACCATGTGGATCATGAACTTGTCGAAAATATCGAAAAGGATTGCGCTGACCGTATGCGCCGCATGAAGGCGAAGGAGCCGCGCCGCTTCCTGTTGACGATGGGCGGGGCTGGCGCACAGCGTGAACTCTTCAAAGCCATTGTCGAGCACGTCATTCCGCTGGTCAAACAGGACAAGGTCACACTCTTCGTCAACCTTGGCGACCACAAGAACAATTGGGAATGGCTGCAAGGCGAACTCAAAGATTACAAAGACCTCATTCAGACCCACTTTACCTGGGAAGACACCAAGGAATTCACCGACAGCATCCGCAAGAAGCCCGCGCATGGTTTGCACGTCTTCTTACACGACAACACCTTCCACGCCGTGTATGCCACCAACTATCTCATGCGCGTGGTGGACGTGATGATCACCAAACCCAGTGAACTCGCCTTCTATCCAGTCCCGAAAATTTTCAATGCCCGCGTCGGCGGACATGAAATGTGGGGCGCCATCCGCGGCGCAGAGATCGGCGACAGCACCGTTGAAACCCGCACCATTCCGCAGACCCTGCAAGCCATCGACATGCTCACCGACTACGATGACCTGCTCACCATGTTCTGCGATTGCATCGTCAAGAACAAAAGCATCGGCATCTACGACGGCGCATACAAGAGCGTCGAGCTTGCCACAGGCAAGAAATTCAAACGATAATCAATTCAGACCTGACAGGTTTCCAAAACCTGTCAGGTCTTTTAATTTCCATGATTCAAATCGAAACCACTCCCCATCCCTTTTCCATCTCCTTCAAAAAAAATAATCAAGTGATGATGACCGTGAGGCTGGATTCTGATTCCAAGCCGAATCTCCGCAGCGACGATTCATCCGTCACCGCTGAATTCCCGCGCTTCACTCTGGAACTCAAACTTGATTCAGACCATTGGGCATTGACCACCACCCCAACCGATTCCCCCGTCGAGGTCAGAATCCAACTCCCCGGCTATTGGTATGGCGGCGGTGAGCTCATCAATCAGCATCACCCGCTCAACAAGTTGATGATGCACAGCGCGCCCTTTCACACCTTCGATAACGGACCCACAGGCTTGAGCGGTGTCATGAACCCCGCCTGGTTCTCCTCCAATGGCACACTCATCATCGCAGACTCGCCCATTGAATTTGGCATGAATCAACCGCCCGCGGACTATCCACGCTTCAAATGGAGCTTTGTCACCGATGGACGCGGCGCCTTCTCCGACCGTCCCTTTCTTGATAAAGGCGGGGTGGGGGATGGGATGTTCACCTTCAAAGGAAATTCTCTCGATCTCAAATTCTCCTTTTCCGAAAACGCGGTCACTGCCTACGAAAACCAGATCAAACATTTCGGGCATCCATCTGAACTGCCGCCTGAAGGCTTATTCACCAAACCCACATGGACGACATGGGCAAGATACAAAACTGCCATCAATCAGGAAGTCGTTTTGAAGTTTGCAGATGAGATCATCCAAAACGGCTATCCCTATCATGTGATGGAGATCGACGACCGCTGGCAGGTCTATTACGGTGATTTGGACTTTGACCCTCAACGATTCCCTGACCCCAAAGCGATGATCGATGAACTACATGCGAAGGGATTCAAAGTCACCACGTGGGTTATCCCATTTTTGAATGAACGCTCAAATGCCTTTGCCGAAGGGAAAAAGAATGGTTGGCTTGTGCGCCGCACAGATGGTTCTCCGTACCTCGTGCCGTGGTGGCAGGGACATGGCGGCTTGCTGGACGTCACCCATCCGTCGGCGTTGGAATGGTTCTTCGAACGGCTGAATCAGTTACAGGTCAAGACAGGAGCCGATGGCTTCAAGTTCGATGCGAGCGAGGCATGCTTCCTTCCCATTGATGCGGTCACACATCAAAAAATCCATCCTAACGAATATACAAATATTTATGTGGATGCGGTAGCGAAGCACCATCGCTTAACCGAAGTGCGCTCGGGTTGGAAAAACCAATCCACGCCGATCTTTTTCCGCCAGTGGGATAAGACAACTTCGTGGGGATTGGATAACGGTTTGCACTCGGTGTTGACTGGTGCATTGGCGATGAGTTTGGCGGGCTACCCGTTCATCCTGCCCGACATGGTGGGCGGCAACGAATACGATGAAAAAGCGGATGCCGATCTGATGATCCGTTGGACGCAGTTGAACGCGCTGCTGCCTTCGATGCAATTCAGTCTTGCTCCATGGGATTATGGCGCGGACGCCGCCGAGCTTTGCCGTCTCTTCGCGAACCTGCACGTGGAATTCGCGCCGAAGATTTTGGAGATTGCTCGCGCCACAGTTGCAAAGGGACAGCCGATCATCCGCCCCATCTTCTGGCTCGACCCATCGGATGAACGCGCCCTGACCTGTGGCGATGAGTTTTTGCTGGGCGATGAATTTTTGGTTGCGCCTGTAGTGACACCGAACACCACGCAGCGCGATGTTTATCTTCCAAAAGGTGAGTGGCAAAACTATTGGACAGGTGAGACAATCCCTGGCAACACTTTGCTCGAACATTACCCAACCCCGCTTGATACCTTGCCGATTTTCAAACGAATCAAATGACGAAGAACAACATGACAACCTGTAAATTCCCGCATAACTTTCTTTGTGGCGCCGCCGCTGTCCTTGATCTCACTGGTCACGACGGGCGGAAATACTCCGCGCAGGAGATTCATGATATCACCCGGCGCCCCTGAGCGAGGATTTTAATTGTGGAAATAAAGTCTCTGCCTTAGCTATTCGCCAATACTTTTCTGGCAACTTCTTCAAAATGGTCATCTGTTTTAATGAGAGGAACAGCTTTCATTTCATGGGGAGATGTTTTGCCTTTGAGTTCCTCTGCAAGTTTTTCGGCACGGGCTTTGGTCTTCAACAAGGCAGACGAATTGGCAAGGCAATAAAGTGATAACTGAAGAGCGAATAACAGATTTCCGCGTTTTGCCTGGAGGTCTGCAATATCAACGAGCACATCCAATGCCGTAAGAGGTCCCTGCGTGTCGAGCGAAAGCCGCAAGGATTCATGCCAGAGATTTTCGGCCTCCTTATCATTTCCCAATGCAAACGCGCTTCGTCCCATTTCTGAGAGCAGGCGTGCAATATCCCAGCGCGCGCCAAGTTCTGTGAAATATTGCAAGCTTTTCTGGAATGCTTCATATGCCTCGGCATGTTTTTCTTGCGCCTGCGCCAAAAGCCCCATGCTACGATAGGCATTTCCCAGCCCCATACGATCCCCGATCATGGTGTTGATGGCGATGCTTTCTTCCAGCGCGGCTTGGGCTTCATCATATTTTTGCGCATCCTTCGCGCTCAAACTGAGAGACGTGAGTCCAAATGCGGTAAAACGCAAATCACCGGTTCTTCGCCAGGCATCCACGGCGGCTTGAAACTGTTCATGCATCGTTTCGGTTTTGCCAAGCAGCATATCCACGCCGACCAATTCCGTCAGACAAAGAGCTTCATACCATGGGTCATGGATGCTGCGGGCGGTTTGCAATCCTTTTTCGAATAAATCCGAAGCACGGCTAAGATCGCCCATGATGATGTTGATGATCCCTAAAAAGGTAAGGGCTTCCTCAAGAATGGTTGGATCATGGACATTCTTCAAAACCGCAAGGCTTTGTTCGAGCATGCGCTGAGCTTCTTCGTGCCGTGACGTTCGAAGCGCGAAAAGGGAACGGGTGGTCAAGGTATGTGCCAGCGACTTCTTTTCCTCATCCTTCAAAGATCGATTCGCCAGGGCATCTTGAATGTGCTTGAGATAATCCAACCCTTCCTGATACCAGCCCAATGTATCGTATAACGTCGAGTAGGCGCTCAACCCGGTTTCGATAAGCACAAATTCTTGATGCGCCAATGCCCACTCCAAGGCAGTGCGGATGTTGTCAATATCCGCGACGAGTTTGGCAAGCGACTCGCGTTGCATGGAACTTCGTAATGGCAGATCTTCCTGACCGAGGAAGCGGATGAAGTATCGCCCGTGAAGCGCCTGCGCCTCTTCCCTGACCTTGAGCTGGTCTGCCAACCGTTCAGCCGCGTACTGTCTGATAATTTCGTGCAGGTCGTATCGCCCCGTTCCACTTCTGTGGACCAATGACTTGGCGACCAATGCCGAGAGGACGGGGAGAGTCGCATCCGCGATGTCTCCTGCCGCTTCGCGCGAGAATCCGCCTTGGAAGATGGCAAGCCGAAGCAAAACATTCTGTTCTTCTTTAGTTAGTAGATCCCATGAATGATCGAAGACCGCCCGAATCGAGCGGTGACGGGTGGGCACATCCTTGGCAGAGATGGAGAGGAAATCCAATCCACGCTCGATCTCGCTGGCGATCTCACGGCAGGACAAGGTCCGCACCCAGGCGGCGGCAAGTTCAATGCCGAGCGGCATGCCGTTGACCAAATTACAAATACGGACGATGGCTGGGTAGTCTTCTGTTGTGGCGTCAAAGCTGACATGCGCGCGGCGGGCGCGTTGTAGAAACAACTCCACGGATGTGCCTTCGATATCCGTCCCTTCGGGGATGGGTAAGCCATGCACTTCGAAGATCCATTCACCTTGCAGCCCTACTGACTCGCGTGAGGTGACCAGGAGTTTGAGTTTGGATGTTCTTGCCAATACCTCTGCAAAGAATTCAGAGATGCTTGCATCACCGAGAAGATGTTCGAGGTTATCGATCAGCAGAAGGGTGTGTTTGTCTTTGAGATAGTTGAATAATTGCTCTTTGGGCTCATGCTCACCTTGAAGCGTAAAGCCCATTGAATCGGCGATGACGGGGATGAGGTAACGGGAGGATTGAATCGGCGCGAGCGGGACGAAATAGACGCCACCTTCATAATCGGGTTGAGTGCGGGATGCGGTTTCAAGCGCGAGGCGGGTTTTGCCCATGCCTCCGGGACCCGCCACGGTCAACATGCGGCAATGCGGGTCACGTAGAAGTTTGCGCAGTTCATCCACTTCATGTTGACGCCCGATGAGGGGAGTGGGCAGGGTGGGGAGGTTGGAAGATGATGTTTGAGCTGGGGGAATGTTTGGGGGCTGAACCCGCTGCGATACGGGAGAGAGGCGGTCTGTCGTCCATTCACCGCGGGCGACTTTGATGAAATCCTCCCGTTCAGCAATTTCCAAAATATTGGCGATCAATTCAGCGATCTGGGCGGAGGGACGGCGTTCGTCGCCCTCGATCTTGCGCAGCATGGCGACCGAACAGCCCACGCGATTGGCAAACTCCTCGCGCGTCAGCCTGCGTGCTGTGCGTTGCTCACGAAGCCATTCACCAAATGTTTTCATGTAAAAAAATTGTAACACTTTTTGTCACACTGAACTGACACCCAAAGGGCGGCAGGAAAGCGTTTAATGCGGGCATGGCAAATTTATCTCTTCAAACAAAACCTTATTCGTTCGACGATGACTGCCAACGATTTGAGTCACTGGGTGCGTTCGTTTGCATCAAAGCGAGCGCGGAACAGACAGGAGGTGCGTTCAATTTATTCGATGTGTTATGTCCGGTTGGATATGAAACGCCACTGCATATCCATTACGCGGAAGATGTGGCGATCTATGTTTTGGAAGGTGTGCTCGATATTTTTTGGGGCGAAGAAAGCAAACGGGCAAAACCTGGTTCGTACTTTTTTCAACCGCGAGGCACGCCGCATGGGTTTCGTGTGAACGGGACGAAGTCTGTGCGCATGTTGTATCTGACCTTCCCGGCAGGCTTCGATACCTTTGTGATCGAGCGAGCCAAGCCTTTCACAGACTTCGACGCCATGATGTTGGAAGCCCGTCATAAGATCGAGATTTTGGGTTCGTTGCCCACTTTAGAAAAAGGAGAAGACGATGAGTAAATTTTTGAAATGGACGAAAAAGATGATGACCGGATTGTTGATCTTCACATTGGTTGCTGTAGCTCTGACTTGGGTTGCAGGAAGCATCGCCAAGAACAGACTCGCCGTGCAGTATCCCGCGCCCGGCAAGTTGGTGGATGTGGGCGGATATCACATGCACATCCATTGCGTTGGCGAAGGCAGTCCAGTCGTGGTGATGGAATCTGGCTTGAACGATTTTTCATTGCAATGGTCTTCAGTGCAGGCGGAGATCGGTCAGTTTGCGAGAGTCTGCGTATATGACCGGGCAGGCTTCGGGTGGAGTGAGGCGAGTCCGCATCCGCGCACGGTGGCGACGATGGTGAACGAATTGCACACCTTGCTTCAGAATGCCGAGGTGGAAGGTCCGTATGTGATGGTAGGTCATTCCTTTGGCGGAATCGTGGTGCGGGAATTTACGCATCAATATCCAGACGAAGTGACCGCCATGCTGCTGGTGGACTCGGCACATGAACTGCACTTTGTGCGCATCCCTGCCTTTGCGACATTGACAGAAGCGATGGCGCGTCAGTTCAAGTTGTTTGCCGCGCTCAATTCTTTCGGCATCATGGCATTGTCACCGGAGCAGATTCCCGCTCGCGGGTTGGAAGGCGAAGCGTTGGAACAATATCGCGCCTTGCTCGCAACCACAGATTATTTCAATGCGGCTGTGATCGAGTCATCCTCTTTCCTTGCCGAGTTTGGAACCGGTTCGACACACAAACTCAAAGGTCTGGGCGACCTGCCGCTGATCGTCCTGACACGCGGCTTGCCCGACTCGCTGCCCATTCTTTCGGAGCAGGAGAACGCTCAATACGATACGACCTGGTACGAATTGCAGCGTGAGTTGGTGGGCTTGTCTTCAAATAGCAGGCAGATCATTGCCGAAGACAGCGGGCATTACATCCAGTTGGATGAGCCAAATCTGGTCATTGATGCGGTTCGTGAATTAGTTGAACAATCAAAATAAACCTCGCTCCCGCCGCAGTCCCCGGCGGCGGGAAACAAGAAAAAATAAAAGGAGTCTCTTATGTTTGCTGGACATTTAGCTGCTGGTTTGGTTCTCAAGAAAATGGAACGTCGCATCAATTTAGGCTGGTTGTTCTTCGCTGCCCTGTTCCATGATTTTCTGCTCGGCATTCTGGTGTTGCTAGGTCTGGAGCAGATTCACATCCCCGCGAACTTCGCGCAGACGCATTACCTGACCTTTACCTTCCCATATTCGCACGGGCTGACCGCTTCGATCATCTGGTCTTTGCTGGGTTTCGCCATCACATACGCCGTCCTGCCGCGTTGGTTGAGCAAGGAACGCAAGCAGGCAGGCTTGGCGATCGCATTGGCTGTGTTCTCGCATTTCGTTCTGGATTGGTTCGTCCACATCCCTGAGATGCCTTTGCTCGGCGCGGACTCTCCGAAGGTCGGATTAAGTTTATGGAATAACCTTCCGCTCGCGCTCGGACTTGAAGTTGGTATGGTCCTCATTGGCTTTATCTACTACCTGAGCATGGTCAAACCTAAGACGAACCTCGCCAAATATGGAGTCGCTGTTCTCATGGTCTTGATTACTACCCTGACCGTCACCGGACAGTTGCTCGCCGAAACGCCACCACCCGCGAATGGAGCCGCCATGTCCTGGATCTTTCAACCCTTCCTCATCTGCGGACTTGCGTATTGGTTCGACCGAAAGGAGAAGTGATCGAAAATAGATATGTACTTCACCTACCGTTGAATCATATTCAAAAAACTTTAGAAAAGGAAAAACATAATGTCTACTTCAGTTCTAACGACCACTAACAATAAAGCATCAACTTCATTTATCGAGCGATATCAGATTCCCATCCTCTTTTTGCTGGTGCTTGGGTTGACCTGGCCTTTCATGATCGTGGATGTGCTTGGCTCGCACGGGATTCTCCCGTTCCGTGTCCCTATGATCTTGTGGTTGGTGATGGGGTATATGCCAACATTGGCTGCCGTGATTGTGACTGGCTTGACCCAAGGCAGAGAAGGTATTCGTGCTTTGTTCAGGAAATTCCTAATAGCACGCGTTGGAATCAAATGGTATCTCTTTGCCATCTTTGCTCTGGCAGGAGCAACCATTGCCGCTGTTATCCTCGGTAACCAATTCGGAGCAACGACTGATAGCCCATTGCTTAAACCAGATATCGCAGCAGCAGGACCAGCCGCCATCTTCCTGAATGCCACCTTGATGTTTATCGTCCGCGGAATTCTGAATGGTGAAGAGTTCGCCTGGCGTGGATTAGCCTTGCCGAAACTTCAGGCAAAATACAACGCCCTTACCTCCAGCCTGATCCTCAGCATCCCGTGGATACTCTTTCATCTGCCGCTTTTCTTTACAAAAGGCTCCACGCAGGAACATATGTCCATCCTTAGCTATGCCGTTCAACTTGCAGCCACATCGATTCTGTTTACATGGATATATAACAATACCAAAGGCAGCGTCTTACTTGCTTATATCTTCCATGCCTCAATGAACACCTGGACTGAATTGTTTAGCATCGATGCTGGGAATGCATTTCAAAACTGGATATTGACCGGTGTGATCGTAGCGCTGACGGTCATTGTGCTGATCTTTTCCGGCGCTGAAAACCTTTCTCGAAAGAATCAAAGAATTCAAGAATAAAACAGTTTATCAAAGGATGCAGTTACATTGAAAGTGACTGCATCCAGTGTTGAAAGGTAAAAATGAAAAGGCAAGCCATGTTCATCTTCTTGATTGTTCTGCTTATTGGTTTTACTTTATACGCTTTCGCTCCCCACGTTCCTGCCGTCCCAAAAAATGTTGAAAGCGTCACTGAAATGGAAGCCTATTTGAATCGGCTAACCGCTTCGGGAAACCCGCCCGGCTTATCCGTGGTCGTGGTCAGGGATGGCGAAATCATTTACAACAATGCCTTCGGGGTCGCTGACGGTCCACGCAAGATCAAAGCCACGCCGGAGACCGTCTATCACTGGTGGTCGATGACCAAAATCCCCACCGCGATTGCCATCATGCAGTTACAGGAACAAGGCAAGATAAAACTCGATGATGAAGTCACCAAGCACCTGCCTTGGTTCGAAGTGACTTATCCATCAGGTGATAGCCCAGCCATCACAATCCGTCACTTGATGCAGCATACCTCCGGGCTGCCAAATCCTGTCCCTGCCATGATCGGCTGGGTTCATTATGACGATGCCACGCCAAACCAGACCGAAGTGTTGAAAAAATATTTGCCGGAATTCAACAACGTGAAATTCGAACCTGGCTCAAAGGCGATCTATGGAAATCTCAATTACATGGTCTTGGGTGCAGTGATCGAAGCCGTATCCGGGCAGACCTACGAAGAATATATCCTCGAAAATATTCTGGCTCCTCTTGGCATGACCCAAACGAACTTCGTCTACACCTCAGACATGTCCATGCATGAAGCGGCGGGCAGCATTCCCCTCGTCCATTTCTTTACGCCGCTGCTCCCGACACTCCTTGATACAGACGCGCTCGTCCGTGAACGGGATGGTAAACTACTGTGGATGAATCGTGTATACATCGAAGCGACTCCATCCACCGGCTTGATCGGACCCGCACCGGATGCGGCGAAGTTGATGATGGCATATCTCAATCGCGGCACGCTTAACGGACAGTCGATCCTGTCTCCCGAATCCATTTCCACGCTGACGAATACTCCTCCCATCAACGGGCGCGGACTTGGCTGGGCAGTCGGCGAATCAAACGGAGAGCTTTACCTCGAACACGGCGGAGGCGGTCCCGGCTTTGCCGCCACCATGCGCCTTTACCCCGAAAGCGGATTGGGCATTGTCATCCTCGCCAACGGCACCGACCTGGATCGCGATGGTCTCGCCGATTTACTAAAAACCTTAAACTATCAATAAATGGATGGATACCATGTCTATAAATACTTCTACAACGAATAATCGAGTCACTTCCTTCATTAAACAAAACCCATTGCTTTCGATCTATATCATCATGTTCACAATAGCCTGGTCGGTCATGATTCCACAAGCGTTGTACTCGCAAGGGATGATATCTTTTCAACTTCCTGAGATCCTTGAAATTTTCGTTGGTTGGTCACCGGCTATTGCTGCGCTGATCGTCTCTGCTGTACTAGCAGGACGCTCCGGAATCCGGGAAGTCTTTGGTCGCTTTTTGATCTGGAGAGTCGGACCCCAGTGGTATTTGGTTGGGATATTCCTGCTGGCTGCCATCATTCTGGGCGGGATCGGTCTTCATATGGTTTTCGGCGGCACAATGCCTGTCATCCCTGTGGCTGGCAAACCACTATGGGAGATCGCTCTGACTTTTATCGTTTTCATACTTCTCGGTTTCCTATTCAATACAGAAGAGGTCGTCTGGCTTGGAGTTGCCATACCTCGACTCCGGGATCGTTTTGGCATTCTGATGACCGTTCTCCTCATTGCCATCCCTGAAGTCATACTCCATTTGCCCTCATTTTGGATGACCGAGAATCCCTTCTATCAAAATGTCGGCATTTCCTGGTTCCTGGCTTTCTCGATTGCCATGGTCGTCATTTACGTGTATGTATTCAACATGACAAAGGGCAGCCTCATCATCGTCACCCTCCTGCATGCTTCGCAGAATGCCTGGTCTACACTGCTTTCGGATAACAGCCCGCGTCCATTCCATTTTACTGTCGTTCTAGCCTGGGTGATCGCTCTCGCTTTGATTGCAGTGACACGCGGTCAGTTAGGGTATTCGACAGCCCAAAAATAATGGGGGGCACTTAATATTGATCCCTGATCTACACGAACCAGTTGACCACTAATCCTGAAATGAAAATCCCAAACCCAAAAATAATATGATTCATCAAACTGCGAAGCCTTGCTTGTGTGGGTTTCGCAGTTTTTGATGCGGCAGCACCCAGCCCGAATGCAGGTTGCATGATGAGGAATGGTGCGGAGACCGTGATGATTCCAAAGACCAACGCGGGAATCAAAGTGGGATGTTGAAGCCAGCTCTTACCTGCAATTGCAACAAAAACGATGGCAAATGTAATCCCGGTTATGTAATGTGTAATCCATCCAACTACACATTCCGCGTACTTCTTCGGAGCGGTGACAATGTTCGAGTGTCGAAAGACACCTTCTGGCATGTATAGAACCCAGCGCCCAACCAGACAGAAGTTCGAAGGGGCGATCTTGAAGGCATGTTTGAGGAAAATCCCCCAAAGATCAAACGTCAAGGTTGCCCCAATCCCGATAATGATGACGTTGAGGAAGTAAAGAATTGAATTATTCATCTTTGTTTTTATTGCTTTCTCATATGGAGGACAATTAAAGTAATCACTACACAAATCAGCCCGGGCAGGCTGGCTTCGAGCCCAAACTGACCACCTGTCAGCCATGCCGGGATATCTCCAAAGGTGGGTGTCAATAAACCTGATTGCTCGGTTCCGCTCACGCCAAAACCAAGAACACTGCCTTGCACAAAGTTCGCCATTAGATGCAGACCAAGGGGCATCGCCAGGCTCTTCGTTTGAATAAAAGCCAGACCGAACAGGATCGAGGCGAGAAAAATGTCGATGCTTGCCAACACTTTGACGCTACCGGTCATGCCCGGATTGTTCAAGTGTGTAAGAAGAAAAAAGACAGCGACGATCAGTTGGGCTGACCATTGACCCAATCCGGCGATGAGGCGCTGAAAGACAAACCCGCGGAACAACAATTCTTCTGCAACGGCTACTCCAACAAAGAGCAGGAAACTCGATGATAGGACCGATATGCCTGACGGATTCCATTGCCAGTGGACCCAGCCGAAGATGCTTAAAATGAGCGCTGGGGCTAGCATGAGGGCGGAACCAATCAATCCGCCAACGCATAGTTCCTTGAGCCAATGAACATCGAATTTGCCGAACAATTCAGCGATTGGTCTTTGGCGTGGCAATTGACAGATAATCGATGCCAGAGTGACAATTATGACTTGCAAGCCTATGGATACTTCTTTGTTGTTCTGCTGTGCTGTTAGCAAGGTTGGGAAGAGCAGCAACGCAAGCACAAGAAAAAAGATCAGAATCCACCAGCCATTGCGAAGTTGCCGTTCGGAATTTAGAAACGGACTAAAGGTCATAGACTATCCTGTCTGTAAGGGCATCGGCTTTATGGCTGTTGCATTTTTTCTTTAAAGAACATGATTATGCTGGCATTCATATCCGTATGGAAAGCCTTCCTGTCGAACTGCCCCTCATCGGAGCAAATTTCAGAGGGCGCGAGAAAACTACAGGGTGTGAGGAACGAAAGATGACCTGCCCCAGGGACCGAGTGAAACTCAACTAAGGAGCCCAATGCTTCGCGGACCAACTTTGTGTTTGTGGCATACGGAACGTTGATATCATCCTCGGCGCTCCAAAGCTGAATTGGCACATGGACATTATCAAGTCCATGTGGAACAAATGTAAATCCCAGTCCCGGCGCCGCCACGACCGCTGCCTTAATTCTCAAATCGGGCAGAAAATCATTTTCCATTGTCGCCGAATCGGCATTTAGCAGTGGGGAGTTGACGGACTGTAGCAGATCGCAAACAATTTCAGGTGACTCGGCACAATGTTTCGCTATGATGCGAAGGTCTGGCTGACCACCAACGGCAGTCAATACTGTAAATCCACCCGCCGAGAGCCCGTAAGCGCCGATACGTTCTGGGTCGATATGATCATGATATTCCCAATTGTCGAGCATGTAATCAATAGCAGTATGGATTTCTTCGTTGCGTTGTGTTAACCAGGTTATTGAACCGACGGCACTTTGGTCAGCATAGTTGTCGCCACTATGCATGGGTGCTACGACTACATAACCAGCGTTCGCAAGTGCAAGTGCCAGGTCGGCGTGACTTGCAGGTCCACCGCCGTTTCCATGTGAGATGATTATTAATGGCAGATCATTTCCTGAAATTGGGGCATTGCGCGCCACATCCATCAATATGATGCTCAACATTGTCGTTGGTTTAGGTTTTACATGAGTTGGGTACCACACCCCGGCGGGAATAGGCTTTCCATTCGCGTCAGGGATTTGAATTGTTTCGAATCCTACAGGGTTTTCGGTTCTTAACGCTGTTGACATGGCAAAGCGGACAAGCCCAAACGCAGTTACTGAAAGTACAATAAATATCCAAAGAATCCATTTCATTTTTTTCTCCTTCTTGACCGATACTTCTTAACTGTGTTGGTTGTTATTTGCATTTCTACATGTTTGGGTTCAACCTGGTTTACAGCAAGCAACGGCATTCCCAGGTCACGGATTTTTTTCAAGATGCCATGTAATGCAGACTGGTCGATAATGGGTCCACTTAAGAGTGTGTTCCCATCTTCTTCCAATGCGATGGTCAACCCATCGAACCAGCCTGCCATTTGCTGACCCAGATGACCTTTGATCCTGATCTGAAAGATATTCGGCACATCCGGGTCCTGCCCTAAATTCTGTTCGTTTTGCATTATTGCACCCTAATGACGATGTTCCCTTTTTTTCGTCCCATATCCATGTAACGGTGCGCCTCGACCATATCTTCCAGCGGATAGCTCTGGTCAATGACCGCTTTGACCTCGCCCTTCTCGATCAGTTCCTTGATAAAGATCAGGTTATCCATGCCTTCTTTTGTATCCAGTTTTGCCATCGAAACAAATGTTCCGTTTGATGCGAGAACCTTCGAGTATTGTGATTTGGGGAACTTCGCCACTGTGTCGAAGATAACGTCGTAGCGTTCTTCCCTGGATGAAAAATCCTCTTTTGTGTAATCGATGATGTGATCAGCGCCCAGTGATTTCACCATTTCCAAATTGGATGTGCTGCACACCCCGGTCACTTCTGCGCCAAAATACTTTGCCAACTGCACAGCATACGTACCGACACTTCCAGACGCGCCGTAGATCAGGACTTTTTGTCCGCGCTGGATGTTTCCCTTGCGGAGCAGACGAAGCGCCGTGGTCGCGCCGATGGGGAGTGCTGCAGCTTCTTCATAGGTTATGTTGGCGGGTTTGATCGCCATCATCGCCTTCTCGGGCAGGGATTTGTATTCGGCATAGCCGCCAAAATTCTCGGTCAGGGTGGAGGCGAAAACCTGGTCACCGACCTTGAAGCGGGTCACATCTTTGCCGACCGCTTCCACTATGCCCGCAAGTTCAGAGCCGAAGATCGGTTGTCTGGGTTTTGTGATGCCCAGCGCAAGGCGGGCGGGGATCCATACAGCGGCAGGGACGGTAAAACTTCGCATTCGGAAATCCGCAGCGGTGACCGTGGTGGCGTGGACTTTGATCAAAACTTCATCGCCTTTCGGCGTCGGCTTATCAATCTCTTTGAGTTGAAGAACTTCAGGACCACCATATTGGGTTGCTACAATTGCTTTCATTTTTTGTCTCCTTATTTTCTAAAATATTAAGTGAACTTGATGTCAATATTCAAATCTATGCTGTGCGGGTTTGTCTGGTTGCACCCTTGCGGATGCTCCATTCCGCCACGGCAAGATTGATCACCCAGGCTGCGCCATGCAACAACGCGTTTTGAAATTCATTGGGCGTGCCGAAGATCAAGGCACCGACCATACCCGTGAATACCTGCGTACCTGCACCAAGACCGAGTGCGTAAGCGCGCGCCATCCAAGCCAGGTGCTGATCAACATCCTTCCGCAGGATGGCGAGGTATCCCAAGATGATCGAGAGAACCATGCCAGTTCCGAATAGGAGCCGAAAGGCATATAGCAGGTTACTTGCGCCTTCCTGACGAGGATAGAACAAGGTCATCCAGATCGCTGAAAGCCCAACGAGAAGTCCAACTGGAACCAGAAACCTGCCAACCCAACGATGCCATTTACTTCCGCGCTGCCAAAGGCGACCCACGAACTGGAGCGCGCCAAGCAGGACATAGACCGCAGATGCAATAATGTGAATAACCACAGGCGAAGGAGATGCAAAGAAGCGCGCGTTGTCTGGTGTGATCTCAGCGCCGCTTGCCAATTCGTTCAAGCGTAACGCGCCAAAGATCAGGGGAATGATGCTGAGGAGGATCAACCCAACGGGCACCCACCACGATATTTGAGTTTTTCTTGCAGGTGATTTGACTTGACTTGTATTTTGAGTGATCGCTTTCATTTCTAAACTCCTTAAATAGATTTGTTGGTTTTCAAGCTACCTGTGAGACGATTCCCTGATCAAGCAAGGATTCAGACGGCTTTTCTCGTCGTTCGGAAAAGAGGGCGTATCCCAGCCAGACCAAGACGAACCCAATCGGTATCGATGTCAACTGGACGAGTTGATAGGGAAGCAGAGTAAACATGGTGCCCGCCAAAGGACCTGATACGGCAAGCAGGACAGCCGCCCCGCGCGGCAAGATGCGAGCGCGGAAAGTAGCAATTCCAAAGAGCAGGGAGCCAAGGACATACAGTATCGATACCAGCGAATAGATTGTTGTGAGACTGCCAAGGTTCGTGGGGATACCAGTCCCATTTGACAACTGCAATGCGCTTTCTACAAATGTTGGCGCTGTGGTCGTCAAGAGCGGCAGGATTGTAGGTTCGATGAATGAAATGCACATCTGGACTGCATAATGGGTGGTCAGCAGAAGATAACCAGCCAAACCCTTCCAACCGGTTTCTTCCACTTGTCTGGCATAGAGCCCGGTAATACCGAGCAGAGCAAAGATCGATATGGATGTTTTGAAGGAGGTGATGATGATAAATGTACTGGTATTGATAGCTGGATGAGTTGCTCGAATAGCCGTGAAAATAATCCCTGCTATCATGGCAGATAAACCTGCCCAACGGATGAGTTTCGATGTGGTCACTTTCATTTTTTCTCCTTTGGAACCAATAAGATAAGTGCCTGAGGTTGACACCCGGCATCGCTGCCTGTTGAGTTCGATTGAAGACAATATACAGATCAATCTGGGGAGATGTCTTCCCCAGATGTGGGGATTTCGGGTGGGGATTTGCTGAGAATGGGAATTATCGATCGGGTGATAATGAAGTACAGAATGGACAAGTGATCGGATAACTGCCTGTCCATTCTGTAATCTCTTTCGCGAATTTACTTGGCTTCAGGTTGGCTAAGCTGCGAGCTTACCTTGCCAGGAACGGCTTCTGATACTTTTTCGCGGCGTTCGGAAAAGAGCGCGTATCCCAACCAAACCATTGCCAGCCCAACGGGTATCATGGCGATCTTCGCCTGGTATTCGTGTGGAAACATTCCACCGATAGGGATCAACACGGCTGCGAGTGTAAGCAAACCACCTGCCCAGCGCGGCAGGACGCGGGCGCGCAACGTAGCGATGCCAAACAGCAAGGCTCCGAGGATATACATGGGTCCTGAGATATTCCACAGTATTGGCAGGATTCCAAGGTCGACCGTGCTGGGGACTCCAGTCAACATCCCAAGAAGGCTTTCCACAAATGCAGGTGACTCGGTTGCCAGATTAGGCAGGATAAATGCTTCGACGAATGAAAAGCCTGTTATGAGCACAAACCAGACGCTAAACAGCAGGAAGCCAGTTAGACCCAGCCAACCGGACTTTTCCACTTGCCGGGCATACAACCCTGCCATGCCGAAAAGTCCAAAAAAGCCCAGGGCAGTTGCAACAATGTGGACGTTTACCCAAGCGGTGGTGGTAACCGATGAAGGGACATTCTCTGGATGGAACATTCCAATAATGATGAAGCATAGCCCTGCCAACATGGCAGATACACCTGCCAGCCGCATGAGGGTGGATGTGGTCATAATTGCCTTGCTCTTTTTGATCGAATTTTCTTTGGCATTCATTGTTTGTCTCCTTTTGAACTCATAAAATGGTTTCGAATTTCGACACTAGGCTTCGCTGCCAGTCGTGCGCGCGTCCGGGTTTGAGGTGATCTTCTTCATCCACGGATCGCCAGGTGCCTTCAGGAAGTGATTGAAGACATATCCCCAGGGCATCACGAGTGGAATCAACACAATTCCCACGAGATTGTTGATCAGTACCTCTTGAACATCTGGAGCTAACTGCCCGGCAGACCATTGGGGGAGCGCGAACGCCAGAACCCAGACAGCCTTCCACAGAAACTCGAAGAACAGCAGTGGCAGCATCTTCAGTGGGCGATGAATCCCTGTCCCTGCCAGAAGCGCAAGCCCAGCGAGCACACTGAGCACAACGCTGCCCATGGTCGACAAGTCTGCAGGAGGGTTGAAAATCGCGGGCAATTTATAGATCGACAGCCCTATAGCCATGAACGCATACATGGCTCTCAGCAAATAAAGCCTGAAGATCGAAACCTCGGAACTGGTATTCATATATTTGTCTCCTTTTTTGAACCTATAAAATAATTCCCGTTGGGCATCACTGCCTGTTGGGTTTGATTGAAGACAATATACAAATTAACGTGGGGAGATGTCTTCCCCACATGTGGGGATTTCGAGTGGGGAGAATCGAAAACCCCGCCAGAGAAATTTGGCGGGGCGTTTGGATATTTCAGTTTTTCTTTTTAGATCAAGCCGAGTTCAATCGCCCGCTTCACAGCCGCCCGACGGTTATTGACGTTGAGTTTATTGTAAATGCTCTTGATATGCGTCCGAACCGTGCTCAAAGCAATGACAAGCTCCTGTGCAATCTCGGGACCCGATAACTCGGTCTTGAACAGGCGCAGGATGTCCAATTCACGCTGACTAAGCGGCTCGATCAGGGACCCTGAAACTGGTTCAGCGGAAGGAGGCGTTTCTTCCCCGATTCCCTTTCGCTCCGCCTCGAACGCCGCCAACAGCTTGCTTGTGTATTCCGGCATGATCTTGCGTGCAGCAACTTCGCGGAGTATCGTCTCCATGTCTGCGCCTTCATCCACGAACATGCGAATGTATCCCTCTGATTCAGCCAATTTCAAGGCATGTTCAAGCGATGACAATGCAGCTGACATATCCTCTTGTAGTTGATAGGCGAGCGCTTGAAGAACCAAGATTTCGATGACACTCCCATTTCTGCCCCCTGCTTCTGCGGCTTTCAAAAGACGATCCAGCAATCCTATTGCCTCCTTGAGTGAATTTTCCACATGCTCTCTTTGATATTTCGACAACAATATCCTTGCGAAAGTGATTTGCTCAAACTCCCGCAAGTAGCTGGGTTCTTCCTCAATGGACAATTTCCGTTCACGCGCCCAATTAATCGCCCTGTCCAACTCGCCTTGCTTGATCCACACTCGTACCTTTATTGCTGGTATCGGGCGAACATTGGGGGAAAAATCAGCCGTATACCGATGTTCTGCCTCGTCGAGTAATTGGAGTGCATCATCAATATTCCCTTGATTTTCTTGTATTCCCGCCATCGCCACGCGCCATCGAAACGGATATTGCGGGAACCCTGTGTGTTCGCCTTGTTCTTTGGTTTTCGACAGGTGCTGTATGGCAATATTCAGGTTGTTTCGCTCGAGTTCAAGTTCACTGAGACCTACATACATATCCGCCGTTCCGCGTATCTTTGATGTGCCATGTTCTGCTGCCAACTGCAAGCCTCGTTTGTAGATATGCATCGCGTCATAAAGACGACCTTGTACGATCCGAATATCCGCCAGGTAGACACTACCCCCGATGGCATCCGAGATGTGTCCAGCTTTCTGTAAGTGAGCCATGCCATCTGCAAATGATTGATAAGCAGCATCGAGATTCCCAGCAGTCCAAGAAGCAAGTCCCATGAGAGCCGCCGCCGCTCCACGCACTATATCATCGTCTTCAGGTGTAAGGTCAAGCACCTGTTGTGCATATTTCATGGTGTCAGGCACGTTGCCCGCAGATACTGCCAACCCAGCGCGGTACATGGCAATCGCTCCTGGAAGCTGTACGAATCCATCTTCCCTCACGATCACCATTTCACTTGCTTGACCGTGTTCTTCTTTCATCGTATCCAGCCAGCGTTCGGCATTTTGTAAAAGAACTTCAACACCTTCAATCTTGCCATTACTTAGCAGCGCTCCAACATACTCAATACTCAACATGGGTCTATATTGAAATATTTCCTCAGGTAACGATTTCATCCAGCTAAGCAACATGGCTTCCTGTCTGTTCATGCGCATAACTGGTGCTGTCAACTCGATCAAACCCGCCGCTCGTTCAAAATCTGCTCCAACCAAAGCGTGGTGGATCGCTTCCGTTGTTAAGTTATTTTTCTCACACCACTCACTGGCACGTCGGTGCAGAGTGGAAACCTGTTCAGGCTGCTCTGTCGTCAAGTGCATACGAAGTACATCGGCAAAAAGATGATGATAGCGATACCACTCACGCTTGTCATCCAATGGAATGAGGAATAAATTGCCCCGTTGCAGTTGTTCCAGTTTCGATTTGCTTCCCGGTTGAATGGTCACAGCGTCACAGAGCGGGCCGTTCAAGCGTTCGAGAATGGATGTTTGAAGCAGAAAGTTTCGAACGGGCTCAGGCTGACGCCTTAACACCTCTTCGACGAGATAATCCACAATATAGCGGTGATCTCCGGCAAAAGCCTGAATGAATCCGTGGACATCCTGCTGTCCCTTCATCGAAAGCGCCGCGAGTTGTAGGCCGGCGATCCAGCCCTCGGTGCGCTTGTCCAATGCGGCTACTTCTTCTTCTGTGAGGTTCAGACCCATTACTTGATTGAGAAATTCCACGGCTTCAGATGGGGTAAAGCGCAAGTCTGAGGCGCGGATTTCGGTCAATTGATTTCTGGCACGCAGCCTGGGAGTCGGCAAAGCCGGATCCTCGCGGGTGGTGATAACCAAATGCATTTGGGGAGGCAGGTTGTCGATCAAAAAGGTGAGAGCATCATCGACCGATTTAGAATCCGTGAGGTGGTAGTCATCGAGAACGAGGATGAAATTATTCGAGAGGATGGTGATCTCATTGAGTAATGCTGTTGATACTGTTTCAATGGGTGGTGATTGCGGCGATTGGAGTGCATCCAGCAATCCTGCCCCCAGATTCGGGGAAATTTTCTGCAATGCACTTATGACATAGATGAGGAAACGCACAGGGTCATTGTCGTTTTCATCCAGCGACAGCCATGCAGCCTGCTGCCCGCAATTCACAATCCATTCGCTGACCAAGGTGCTTTTCCCAAAGCCGGCCGGAGCGGAGATCAGGGTCAGTTTATGACCCGTAGTGAGTCCATCAGATAGTTGTTTAACTAATCGGGAACGGGCTACTACTTTTGGAGGAAGCAGTGGGATGAAGAACTTGGTGGCTAGAACTGAAGCAGGCATATATTCATTATATTATCGCAACCCATCCTTCAAGATGGTGTTTGTCTGTAATAACCAACAAAGAAGGTTGCATATTGCCAAATTTGCGAGCAGAGATGCTGGATGTACTTCAGGCTTCCATCTTGAAGCAGTAAACCTTACAGAGATCATGTGAAATTCTCCATTCCTAAATGCCTTCACTTGGAGATTCGAGCCGATTTTCGGATCGCCTCTATCAATTCTCCGTTTGGTTTCTTTTTACTAATAAAGGCAGATGCTCCAACTTTTTTGGCGCGTTCATGATTTGATTGATCGTCATAAAAACTGAGAATAATCACAGCACATCTTGGAAAGTCACGGTGGAGGCGTTCGGTCAGGGCAATGCCATCCATGCCGGGGAGTTGGATGTCTGTCACGACCACATCGGGTTGGAGATCCCGGACCAATTGCATGGCCTCCCAACCATCACCTGTTTCACCCGCAACAATGAAATCCGCTTCAGTGCTGAGCCACATCCGAAGCCCTTTGCGAGTGCCGGCTTCTTCGTCGACAATCAGGATATTGATCATGCCTACAGTATATTAAGAGCGGATGTAATTCACATCGGGAGAAGGTCTGTTTCCCAACTCAGACTTAAGTCTGAGACCCATGAAATGAGGGTTATAATGACTATGTAACCGGGAGGGTCGCTTATGAGCATTTGCATTTTGATAGCAGATGATCATGCTGTCGTGCGCCAGGGGTTACGGATGTTTCTGGAAATGGATGCCGATTTTGAGGTGGTCGGGGAAGCGGAAAATGGGGAGGATGCCGTCCGGATGGCTGGCGAACTTCAGCCCGATATCGTCCTGATGGATTTGATCATGCCGGTCATGGACGGTATCACAGCCACGTCCAGGATCCGGCGGCAATACCCGGATGTGGAAGTAATCGCTTTAACAAGTGTCCTGGATGATGGCTCTATTTTTGGAGCGATCCGGGCAGGAGCGATCGGATACTTATTAAAAGATACAAAAGCCGATAAATTGATCTACGCGGTTAAATCGGCTGTTGCGGGACAGGTTCAGCTTTCACCCGAGGTTGCAAAACGATTGTTGAAGGAAATTGATCTTCCAGCGATGTCAGGGCATCTCACGGATCGGGAAAGCGATATCCTTCGAATGCTCGCATCAGGGTACTCAAATAAGGGAATTGCCCGGGATCTGAATATCGGGGAAAAGACCGTCAAAACGCATGTCAGCAGTATTCTTTCAAAATTGGGAGTAACCAGCAGGACCCAGGCTGTTGTCTATGCTTTGCGGACTGGACTGATCATGTTACCTCCCGGACAATCGTAAGCCGGTTGGGAGGGTCTCCTTTGGCATCGTTTGACGAGAATTCAGCTGGGAATGAATGGCTGCAGTGGATTCAGGCGTTTGAGCATGCCGAATGGGGAATAGTCATCAACAGAGCCGACGCTACTACACTGGAGATCATGAACGCAGCCTTTGCAAGGATGTATGGATACTCAATTGATGAATTAAGAGATCAGCCCATCGAATCGATTTTTGTCCCGGAGGAAAGGGTAAATCTGCCAAAGTGGATCGAGGAAGCTCACCGGAAAGGCCACATCAGTTATGAAAGCAGACACCTGCGGAAAGATGGCACTGTTTTCCCTGTAAGTGTCGATGTTACAGCTGTAAAGGATAAACAGGGCAAGGTTTTATACAGGGTGGTCAACGTTCAGGATATCTCGCAAAGGAAAGCAGCGGAAAATGCCCTTCGAGATAGTGAACAAAGGAGTGCTGCGATCATCGCGACCCTGACGGAAGGCATCGTCTTTCATAACGCGGACGGCATGATCACGCTTTGTAATGCCGCGGCGGAGCGAATCCTGGGGCTTTCCGTCGACCAGATCCTGGGTCGTACCTCCATTGACCCTCGCTGGAGAACGATCCATGAAGATGGTTCTCCATTTCCAGGAGAAACGCATCCTGCGATGGTGACTCTACATACAGGTACCTCATTATCCAACGTTGTCATGGGTATTTACAAGCCGGATGACACACTGACCTGGATTTCCATCAGCACCCACGCTCTGTTTTCTTCAGAAAATGACAATCCATATGGGGTTGTTGTCTCATTTACCGATATCACCGATCAGAAATCGATGTACGAATTGCTTGAACAGCGCGTGGCAGTACGGACGCGCGAATTGAAAGCGTTCCTGGAAGTATCCCAGATCGTAAACTCGAACCTGGAGTTGGGTCCGCTGCTCAAGATCATCCTGGAACAACTTAAGAAAGTGATCGATTATGCGGGTGCTGGAATTGCAAAATTGGATGGAGACGATTTTGTCGTTGTCGAATACTTAGGCATTGTTCCGCGCGAAACCATGCTCGGATTTCGATCGTCCGTGTACCAGGATACCGGTTATCGAAAAGTGGCAGAGTCGAAGCAGCCGGTCATCATTGATGATATATGGAGAAATGATCCGTGGCTAAACTTGCTGCGGAATATCACCAATCAAGATATGCTCGCCAAATTTCGTGATATCCACTCCTGGATGGGGATACCGCTGATCAGCCACGATCAGTTGATCGGTGTACTGCGGCTCGATCATCAGGAGCCCGGGCACTTCACCAGCGCACACGCCGATTTGGGATTGGCATTTGCGAATCAAGCTGCCATTGCCATCGAGAACGCCAGGCTTCATGAGCAGGCACTGAGACTCGCCGCCTTTCAGGAACGACAAAGATTGGCACGTGAACTTCATGATTCTGTCTCTCAGGCGTTGTATGGGATCGCGCTCGGCGCGCGAACGGCTCAGATGAGGCTGGAAACTGAACCTGAAAAGCTGGCGGAGCCCCTGGACTATATTCTTTCCCTCGCCGAGGCGGGTGTCTCCGAAATGCGTGCGTTGATTTTCGAACTGCGCCCCGAGTCGCTACAAAATGAAGGATTGGTGGCTGCAATTACCAAGCAATCGGACGCGTTGCATGCGCGTTATAACCTGCAAGTAATCACAGATTTCGGACCTGAGCCTGATATTTCTCTCGATTGGAAGGAAGCGCTCTATCGGATTACACAGGAGGCGATGCAGAACATTGCCAAGCATTCTCATGCAACGAAGGCTGAAGTTCGACTCCATCAAAAGGACAGTTACCTCGTATTGGAGATTCATGATAACGGAATGGGATTCGATCCAGGGCGTGAACATCCGGGCCATCTTGGGCTGCAATCCATGCAGGAGCGTGTCGCTCAGATCGGCGGCACGTTTACCGTTGTCAGTCAACCTGGGATTGGGACTACGATCTCTGTCTCAATACCGCTCTAAATGATATTGAATACGGGGGAATCGTGCTGCCTAGGCACAAAAGAGTAGGAAAATCTCCGCCAAAAGTTCGATGACAACCTAAACGGGCTATATACAATGAACTAAATACTCTGCTGAGCTTTGACTGTGTATTTTCCAGGCTCAGAATTGGCACAATGCATGTATTGGAACCCAAACAGGCAGCGATGCCGGGTATAAAGTTCTGCCCATTATTTTATAGGTTCAAAAAAGGAGAATCCAATGAAAGCAATTGTATATACAGAATACGGGTCCCCCGATGTTCTTCAACTCAAAGAGGTAGCCAAACCGACACCCAAAGACAATGAAGTCCTCGTAAAAGTTTATGCAGTCTCTGTAAATGCAGCCGACCTTCATCTCCTCTGAGCTGACCCGTTCCTGATGCGCCCGAGCTCCGGACCACTAAAACCCAAAAACCAGATCCTCGGTCTGACATTGCGGGACGGGTTGAACCAGTTGATAAAAACGTAAAGGAGTTCACGCCTTCATTGAAAGGAAAACTCATGGAAGTACTTAAATTGATCAACATCGGACTTCGCTTTCTGCTCGAACTTTGTATCCTCGCCATATTCGGATACTGGGGTTTCACAACAGGTAGCAACATCTTCATGAAATTCGTGCTTGGCTTGGGCGCTCCCATCCTGTTCGCTGTGGTGTGGGGAACCTTCCTTGCTCCGAAATCCCCCCTGCGCTTGCACGAACCCTGGCTGTTCTTGCTGGAACTTGTTGTGTTTGGTCTTGCCACCTGGGCGTTGTACAACACAGGCAAGGTCGATTTGACCGTCGTATTTGGCGGAATCTATATTCTCAACAAAATTTTGATGGTAATTTGGAGGCAATAATGAACAAAAGAAATTTGCTCGCGTTTTTCGGTTTTCTCTATGTTGTAGTTTGGGTGATCGGACTTTTGATACCCACAGGGACGCTTTCGCCATCCATGTCCAATGCGGAGATTCAGCAGGTTTTGGTTTCCCATCAACTTGCACGGTGGATACAAATCTATCTCATTGATGGCATTGCAGGCGTTTCTGTCCTTCTCTTTGGCGTGATGGCCGCGAGTTTTTTTCAGCTCGCCGAAGAAAAGAAACTTGCTTGGGTTGTTTTGGGCGCAGGGATCGCCGCAGGTACCATCTCGCTGGTGCAGGCGGGTGTTCAGCTAACTCTCGTCAACTCTGACCTGTTAGCTTCGGCGGAAACTCCCTTCCGTACGTTACTGGTGCTGGTGAACCAAATTGATACGTTCAAGTTGATGGCATTGGCATTGCTCAGCGTATCCACATCCAGCCTTGGTTTGCGCACCCACCTCATCCCGGCCTGGATTAACTGGCTCGGGATCATCCTCTCCATCGCTCTCTTGCTCGGTGGACTTAGTTTCGTCTTCGCCAGCTCCATGCTGACCGCAATTCTGTTTGCTTCACTGCCGATGTTGCTTGTGTGGGTAGGCGCGGTCAGCGCGACTGAGTGGGACAGGTAAAATAAAGCGAGAGGAATTCCATAATGCAAAGAATAAATCAGAACACCGCCCTGATCATTATCGACGTTCAAAAAGGGTTCGACGAACCTGTTTGGGGTAGTAGGAACAATCCGCAAGCCGAGGATAACATCGCCAAGTTGTTGGAATCATGGCGTAAGCATGGACGCCCGATCTTCCACATTCAGCACATGTCCCTCTCGCCAACTTCACCGCTACATCCCAACCACCCTGGCAACGCCATCAAAGGCGCACTGCAACCAAGCGCGGGTGAACCGTTGATCCAGAAAAACGTCAACAGCGCCTTCATCGGCACAGATTTGGAACAGCAACTTCGCAAACGCGGATGTAAATCGTTGGTCATCGTAGGTTTCACCACCCCGCACTGCGTATCTACCACGACGCGCATGGCAGGCAACCTTGGCTTTGAAACCTACCTTGTCTCAGATGCTACTGCCGCCTTTGAACTCACTGGTCACGACGGGCGGAAATACTCCGCGCAGGAAATTCATGATGTGACGATAGCGACCCTGAACAGCGAATTTGCCACAGTTGTGAAAACGAATGAATTACTATAAACAAATGAACCAATTGCATTGTGTTGATTTTATTCAGAGTATAATGCCACGCTATGTCAGTCAAAATGCAACCGTCCACGATCGAGTCTGAAATTACGCCCAGGTCTTTCCTCACCGACGAAGAAAAACTTCAGCTCATCGCGAAAGTCTCTGCCGATGCCATCTACGATTGGGATATCGTAGTTGGTGAAACGCGCTGGAACCACGGGTTGCAGACTTTGTTCGGTTACGCGGATAAAGATGTGATGACGCACACCTGGTGGGAAGATCACGTCCACCCTGATGATCGCGCAGGTGCGATTGCAAGCGTGGCAGAGGCGATCCAGAATCGAGCTAAATACTGGTCCATGGAATATCGTTACCTGCGAGCCGATGGCAGTTATGCCCATGTCATCGACCGCGGGTATTTTATTTATGATAAGAACGGCAAGGCGCTGCGCATGATCGGCGCGATGGTGGATGTGACCGCCCGCGTCAATCTGGCGGAGTCGCAGATGCAGGCGGCGATCGAGGAACGTCAACGCCTCGCTCGTGATTTGCACGATACTGTCGCCCAGACCTTGTACAGTCTGACGCTTCTTTCGGAGGCTGTGCGCCGTCTTGCGAACAGCGGAGACCTGGATCAGGTTCAGGCGTATGCCGGACGTTTGGGAGAAACCGCCCAGCAATCGTTAAGAGAGATGCGTCTGCTCGTCTATGAGATGCGTTCACAGGCGTTGGAACAGGATGGGCTGGTGAAGACGCTCCAGAACCGTCTCGATGCCGTTGAAAAACGTTCGGGGATCCAAGTCGATTTTCAGGCGGATGTCAAAACGAAATTACCGGTATTGGTGGAAGAGGGTCTGTTTTACATTGCCAGTGAAGCGTTGAATAATTCACTTAAACATGCCATGGCAGGTTCGTTGACCATTAATCTGAAGTCCGATGAAGCTGGGGTGGAATTGGAGATCCGCGATAACGGTCGCGGTTTCGATGTGAAAGCGCTGGGCAATGAAGGCGGGTTCGGGCTTTCCAACATGCGCGAACGGACAGAAAAACTTGGCGGGATGATTCAAGTTGAATCATCGGATGGAGCAGGGACAAAGATTTCGGTGAAGATTCCTTTTGAGTAGAGGTGCCATGAGTGAAACGATTCGAATTCTGATCGCAGACGACCATGCCATTGTGCGCGAAGGACTCCGCACATTGATCGCCACCGAGCCGGGGCTTGAATTGGTGGCTGAAGCCAGTGACGGATTGGAAGCCGTATCCAAGGTCAGCGCCTTGAAGCCTGATGTTATTTTGCTGGATATGATGATGCCGCGTTTGGACGGCATTGGCGCGATCACCGAGATCAAAAAACAATTTCCAGAAGCAAAGATCTTGGTGTTGACCTCTTTCGTGGACGATGAAAAGGTCTTTGCCGCGCTCAAGGCGGGCGCATTGGGTTACCTGCTCAAGGATTCATCGCCGCAGGAATTATTGAATGCGGTTCGCAATACGTATAACGGTGAATCGTCACTGCACCCCAGCATCGCCAGCAAGTTGATTCGCGAGTTGAAGCAGCCTCCAGCCGATAAACCCAAAACGGAAAGCCCCCTCACGGAGCGTGAAGTGGAAATTCTGCAATTTGTTGCTCAGGGACTTACCAATGATGAGATCGCGGAAAAATTGGTCGTGAGCGAAAGGACTGTCCGCACACATGTAAGCAATATCCTCGCAAAACTGCAGTTGGCGAACCGTACCCAAGCCGCTCTGTATGCGTTGAAAGAAGGACTGGCTTCGTTGTAAGCCCTACGTCATTTGTCTTACCCAGACCGCCGAAAAGGCGGTCTTTTGTTTTATCGAGTTCAGGTCACTCCGCCGATGGCGTATTCACGCAGACGTTGTATCGTTACTCAACTTTATTTACAGGAGTGTACCGACATGACGTTCACAATTCCCTTTTTCAAATTCAATCCCAAAGAAAAAACTGCGTTTCCCAGACTCATTGGCGCTGTTGCTGTGATCCTCCTCGCTCTTTTAAACATTGGAAGCCTATCGGACATGCTCAATGGATTATTCATGCAGATTCCCTGGAAATCATTGGGCGGCGCATTCCTTGTCTTTGGTCTGCGCCTCCTGGACGTTCCCATTGGAACCTTGAAAACCGTTCTCATGGTACGCGGTCTGCGGACGTGGGCAACTCTGCTCGGTCTTATCGAAGTTACGGTTTGGCTTACTGCCATGGGAAAGGTGATGGGGCAGCTCGATAACCCATGGAACATCGCTGGGTACGCGCTGGGATACACAGCAGGCACCTGGCTTGGAATGTGGGTCGAGAGCCGACTGGCATTCGGCTTGGTGGAAGTGCATACGATTTCCATGCACAAAAGCACGGAACTGACAGAGTCCATGCGCGCGGCGGGTTACGGCGTGACTCAGTTTCAGGGTTTTGGGGAATCCGGTCCCGTGTGCATCGTCGGCACGATTGTCGAACGCAAACATCTGGATACCCTGTTGAAACGTATTCATGAGATCGACCCCGCCTCCTTTATCACAGTGGACGATACCCGCAGAGTGATCGGCGGGTATCGTCCCGCGAAATAATCTTACGTCATATGCCGTACCCAAGACCGCTGAAAAGGCGGTCTTTTGATTGAGGCGGTTCCAGACACTCCGCCGATGTGGAAATGGATGTCAACCCGTACACTCGAAACATCAAACCAAAGGAGATAAAAAAATGAAAACAAAATTCACCACCCTGTTCGTCCTCTTGATCGTTGCCGTGCTCGTTACGGCGTGCGGCGGCGCGCCTGCCAATGCTGGCGAAGTCACCTCCGCACTCACCGAAGCCGAAGCCACCGCCATCGCGGAGAATGCCCTTAACGCTTTCAACACCGGAGACTATGCTGCCTGGAGCCGCGATTGGGACGATGACCTGAAAGGCGCCATCAACGAAGAAGCCTTCCTGCAATATCGTGAACAAGCGCTCGGTCAGGTCGGGCAGTTCCAGTCCATCCTTTCGGCTGAAATGGCTCCAAGCACCCGCGCTGACTCCGTCCGTTGGGTCTTCACCTGCCAGTTCGAAAATGCCAAAATTCGCTTCATCATGGCATTCCCGAAAGATGGCAAGCTAGCCAACACCGTGATGACGGAACCCGCCGAGTAATTTTCAATTCGCAACATCCAACGCCGCTTTCAGAACGGCGTTGGAGGCATTTCAAGGAGACAGCCATGACATCAATTGACGTTCTCGTGATCGGCGCCGGGCAGGCGGGACTGGCGATGGGTTATCACTTGAAGCAGACCCCTCTCCGCTTCCTGCTTGTGGACGGCGGGGTGCGCGTTGGAGACAGTTGGCGCCGCCGATACGACTCGCTCACGCTCTTCACACCGCGCGCGATGAGCGCCCTGCCAGGGCTGTCTTTGCAGGGCGACCCGCAGGGCTATGCCAGCCGAGATGAATTCGCCGATTATCTTGAAACCTATGCCAGGCATTTCGGATTTCCACTCGAGATGAACATGGGAATCAAAAGGCTCGAACGTTTGAACGGCCATTTCCGCGCGACCAGTGTCAACGGTCAGGAATTTGAGGCGCAGGTTGTTATCCTTGCCAATGGCGGATTTCAAACGCCTATCGTCCCGCCAGCCTCGAAGGATTTGTCGAGTCATGTTCAGCAATTTTCCGCGGAGAGTTACAAGAACCCTTCGCAGATCCTTGCAGGGACTGTGGTGGTTGTGGGGGATGGCGCAACGGGGCGCGATATCGCCAGTGAATTGGCGGCGTCGCATACGGTCTTTCTTGCCACAGGCAAGCCGCGCCGTCTCGTCCCTGAAAGGATTTTGGGAATCAGCACCTGGTGGTGGCTGGAAAAACTGGGCATTCTCACAGCGCCTTCTGAAAGTTTCGTCGGCAAAAAATTACGCAAAGCAGATGCCTTCCCCAACCGCGAAAGAAGCCTCGACGACCTGCGCCGCAAAGGGATTCAGATCCCGCCTAAGTTGACCCACGCAGAAGGGAACACTGTGACATTTGCTAACGGCGCCAGCGTTTCGGTCAATTCGGTGGTGTGGGCGGTCGGTTACAAGGACGATTCGGATTGGGTGAACATCCCCGAAGTGAAAGACGTGCATGGAAACTTTGTGCATGAACACGGCGTTTCGCCTGTTAGGAATTTGTTTTTCATCGGTCGTCCATGGCAGACCTCGCGCGCTTCGGCGATCATCCACGGCGTGGGCAGTGATGCGGAAGGGATCGCGAATGAGATCACACGGTCAATGCGGTGACCGGATACGTCATTTGTCGCAGGGCAAATCTGCAAAACCGCCGATGTGCCAATGAATCAAAACGAATATCCTATGAATATGGAACAACACCTTGCGCTCATCGTCACCCGCTCGACCCCGCTCGAAGACGGTCTGAGCGCTTTATTGAAAGCCATGCCGCAGATCAGAGAAGTGGATATTGTCCGAAGCATGAAACCGGCGCTCACCCAGATCGAAGCCAGAAGCCATCACCTCGCTCTGATCGACATGATTCTGTTGGGCAGTCAGCCCGAAATTTTGCTCGAACGAATCCACCAACTATCGCCGCATACCAAGCGTGTGTTGCTCGTCGACGATGTGCAAGTTTGGAAGTTCATTCCCCAATACTCTGAAGCCATCCTTATCAAAGGAATGCCGCCATCCAGCGTAACCGGAATATTGTCCGCCCTATTACAAGACAAGGAACAATGACATGAACCCTATGCCTCTTTTCTGGACTTTGAGCCTGCTGGCTGCCGCCCTGACGTTTCTCTTCGCTCTGGGCTTTCTCTCCAAACGCCGCCTCAATAAAAAATATCCGCCCATAGGGCAGATGATCGACATCGGCGGTTATCGTTTGCACATGCATGTCGAAGGCGAAGGGACGCCCACCGTCGTCTTCGACTCTGGAGCTGGCGGGATTGGTCTCGCTTGGGAACTTGTCCGCCCTGCGATTGCAAAGGTCGCCCGAGTTGTGGTCTATGACCGTGCAGGACTCGGTTGGAGCGACCCCAGCCCCAAGCCGCGCCGCGCCGATGTGATGGCGGAGGAATTACGCACACTCTTGACCAATGCGAATATCGAAGGTCCCTTCATTTTGGTGGGGCATTCCCTGGGCGGAGTTGTCGCCCGACAATTCGCGGCTAAATATCCTAACGAAGTTGCCGGGCTTGTGCTGGTGGATTCCGCGCACGAACAGCAGATGAAGCACTTCCCTGAAGCCCTGGTGAAGATGGTCAATTCGATGAAAGGCATGATGGGCGTGATGAAGTTGATGAGCAAACTTGGTATATTTGCGCTCAAACCTGACCTTGTTCAGATCGGCGATAACGGAAAACTCTCAAAGGAACTTGTCGCAAACATGCAGGGTGTGATGGCATCCAGCAACAGCCATGCCGAAGCCATGATCGCCGAAACTGAAACTGTCTACGCAGCAGAGACCCAGCCCGTCTCAACTCTTGGAGATTTGCCGCTTACCGTCATCCGTCACGGGCAACTCGACGAGAACGCTGTGCCACCATCTCTCGGTCAGCAGGTGCGTGATGACTACGAATCTGCATGGAAAAAACTTCAGGCGCAGATTCTGTCCCTGTCGAAGCGGGATAGGCTGATCGTCGCCGAAAGAAGCGGGCATAACATCATGTTCGACCAGCCGGAGATCGTCATCGAATCCATTTTGGAAATGATGGGTAAAATTCAAATAGAGGAATCTTTACCCATCAGAAAAGAGGAGATGAGCCATGTTCAAGTTGGTTGAGCCGTATCAAAAACGCCCAATCCGTTTTTTGGAATTGTGGGAAAAAGATGGCTGGCGGCTGAAAGTGTACAGCCTTGCCTATCAAATGCCGTTGGCGCGGACATATGTGGTCGAAACATCGAAAGCCGTTCTGTGGAAACACTTGCAGGAGGTCGCCAAAGATAAACCGCATTACAACGTGGGCTTTATCGGCATCAACGATGGACGCGGCGCGATCTTTTCTTTCGTCGATTTTTGGGCGGATGAGAACGAACTTCATCATCACGTCTTCGTTTCGCCAAAAGAGGAGGTGGAAAAGCTCGAATACAGAACCCCAACGGGTCTCACCGCCTGCGTGTGGGATGCGGCGCTGCTTGCCTTTGAACGTCAGGCGTGGGTGGATACGATGTTGAATAATCCAAACGAACCCAGCCTGGAGCAATATCTCTTAACACAGATGAATCAGGATGTTTGACCTACGTCATTTGAACGATAAAGACCGCCATAAAAGGCGGTCTTTTGTATTAATCGATTCACATTAATGCTCCGATGCGGTTTGAAGATGAAATTTTTACAATGTTCATAATCAAATCAAAAAAGGAGAATCAAAATGAAAACAACTCGAACGAACAAAAAGCGCGGCTTTCTATTCTGGTTGGGGAGAATCTTCCTTGCCCTGGTGGCATTGATCGTTTTGTTCGTCAGCGCAGCGCTGGCTGCTGGCGCAAATAACAAACGTGATTTTGCCAAGAATTATCCACCCATTGGGCAGATGGTGGATGTGGGTGGTTATCGCCTGCACTTGTATTGCACAGGCGATTCGCAGCCTGGCGAGCCGGTCGTGATCGTGGAAGCAGGCTCAGGCAGTGTCGGCTTGATGTGGGCGTTGGTACAGGGTGAAGTGGCGAAATCCGCCCGCATCTGTACGTATGATCGTGCCGGGCTTGGCTGGAGCGAACCCAGCCCCAAGCCGCGCACCGCGGATGTCATCACAGATGAATTGCATACCTTGCTTGAAAATGCGGGGATCGAAGGTCCATATATTCTCGTTGGTCATTCACTGGGCGGTATCTTCGTCCGGGAGTATCAGTACAAATATCCCGATGAAGTCGCTGGAATCATCCTAGTCGATTCGGGAGATGGAAAACTGGCAACCTACATGGATGGAACGGCATACATGCAATTGATGTCACAGTTCATTGGAGCCAGTAAAACCTTATCTGATACAGGGTTGATCAAAGTGGTGACGGGCATAAGCGCCTTATTCCCATCTGAGCCGGGGTATCAGACACTGCCAGCAGGCGTCCCGGAGGCCATTCAGGCGATGATGGTCAAAACGACAGAAGCCGGTGCGCTTGAAGTGGCTGCCTTGCCGGTCATTTGGGCAGAAAGCCGCGAGCATCAAACCTCCCTTGACGATCTGCCGCTCACGATCATTGTCCACGGGTATTGCAATAGTTGCAGCAAAGACCCGGCGGAGTTGGCGAAGGAGGAAACAGGTTGGCTCGAAATGCAGAAATATCTTGCTTCCCTTTCGACAAACAGTGAGTTGATAATCGCCAGCCCGCAGACGGGTCACGATGTTCAGGTGGATGAACCCGGCTTGGTTGTAGAGGCAATTCAAAACATGATCGAGGCGGCACGATAATCAGTCCCATCTAAATGCATTTCAGACTTAGCAACCCATATTGGGTGATCTCGCCAATAAATCCAGTTCAGAAAATGACAACAGGGCGCTCAATTTCGAGTCGCCCTGTTGCAATAAACGCTCATTCCCCGGCTTCAGAGCAGGGGAGTAGGGCATGATCGTTTATGAGAGTGAAATCGAATACCCATAGATGAGTATATCTCGTCATAGAGCTAATTATCCTTATTTTTTTGTTTCATCCCATATTTGGTTGTTATGCTGGTTATGTAGTGAAGTAGGAAGGAATTCTTACCTGCATACCGATATGGACCCCGTCGTACATATCCGATTGTGGTTGTGAGATGAAAGCGATGATAATGGTCTACTTTGGAATGCTTGGCTTGAATATCATAACGCCTTGATTTGTGAAGGCGTTATGATATTCGAACAACCACACCTATTGAATCTCAATTATAGTGTGATCTGCCACATCCGGGGCGCCATAACTGACGTCCACCATAAATGAACGACCATCCTCCAGCGCGCCTTCGGCTGTGAACTGGATCAGGGATTGCGCGTTCGATTGACTGGGATGCAGGAGTTCTGTGTAGGTTGCGGCTTCGCCCTTCAGCAGGGACGGTGACTCTGTGAGTTCGCCAATGGTCACAACACCATCCGCCAGGGCGGCTTCGACTTCTGACTGGGCGATAAACCAAACAGGCACAGCCCCCCGCCCCGTCATTTCTGCAATGAGAGGGGCAGGATCGGTTTGCGGACCATTCGCCCAATACTCGATGGATGTGGTAGTGGGCGGAGTACAGGCAAACGCGCCCGGACCGTCATTGTCTGGAAAATGGAAGAACTGGTTCAGGTTGAACTCGGCTGGGATGCAATCCGGGGAGCGATAGAAGACGATGACTGTCCATTCGCCGTTGGAGAATGTCTCATTTTCGCCAATACGGGCATAGAAGGGAACCTCTCCATTCGCCTCGATGCGAACAGGATCTTTTGCTTCAACAGGGGCGGGCGTTTCGGTTTCAATCACAGTCACATTGGTTGGCTGTACCTGGGTGTTATCAGGGACGGAGGAAACGATCTCCCTCGTGTTCAACATCGCGCGCACAGTGAAAAATCCCACAACGAGTAGGGCGATCACGGCTGCAACTTTTATTAAACGACTGGCGTTCATTTTATTAATCTCCTTTGGTTATTTTTAAAAACGTTTTGGATTTCAATCTTGTCTTGGTGGAATATAACTTACTTCATAGGCGCCTCCAAATATCGTTGTTTTGAAAACCTGCTCGAAGTGTAGAGCTTGTGTGTTTTTAAGTGTATTCAGAGCCGTTAATTTAGCATTTATAGGGAACACACAGGCTGATATAATGACCAAACCGACCTGATTTGACATTATTTCCTTTTCATCAACCGCTTTCAAGTCAAGAAAAGGTGCCGAGTGCTCGAAGTTAGATTGTTAGGGCAATTTTCAGTTAACTTGGATGGGGTTCCCATTCAAATAAATTCGCGTCCGGCACAGTCCCTTCTTGCATATTTACTCATCTATGCAGGCAGAGCAGTTCGGCGCGAGAAACTGGCGGGTTTGTTTTGGCCCGATGCCTCCGAAGAAAATGCGCGGAATAATCTCCGCCAGGCTTTGTGGCGGGTTCGTAAAAGCCTGGATGCCAATGGGAACCCTGATTCACCACTGCTATTGGTGGATGACATTACGGTTGCGGTCAACGCTTCTTCCGAATATCGACTGGATGTAATCGAACTTGAAACGCCGATTCATGAAGATACGCCCCTTCCCCGGCTGATCGAGATCGTCTCCTTGTATGAGGGCGAATTGTTGCCGGGGTTTTATGATGATTGGGCGGTTCTCGAACGTGAGAGATTGGGAGCAATATTTGACGCGAGGATGGGGGCGCTGATAAGCCGTCTGGTGGAACTTCAAAACTGGTCGGAAACCATTGAATGGAGCGAGCGCTGGATCGCCCTGGGAGGTGTACCTGAACCTGCCTATCGTGGATTGATGACGGCGCATGCGGCTCGGGGAGATCTAAGCAACATGGCGGCGGCATATCGCCGTTGCGAAGAAGCAATGCGGAATGAACTGGGTTTGGCGCCGTCGGAATCCACGCAATCCCTTTATGAAGAATTGAAGGCGGGAGGAGTGGCAAACAGCAATTTGATGAATCACGAAACAATTCAAATCGCTTCGCCGTTAACAGACGAGAGCCCCGCGCCCGGCGCGCCGCCTTACATGGGTTTGCAGCATTACAATGAAGTTGACGCAGACAATTTCTTTGGTCGCGAGACATTGGTCAATCTGATTTACAGCCACATAGCGGAGGGACATTCCTTCGTTGCGATTGTGGGCGCCTCCGGAAGCGGAAAATCATCACTCGTCCGGGCAGGCTTGATCCCAGCTCTTAATTCGCAGGGTTTCAAGAAAAACCTTGACAGCAAGCATGATTGGAAAATCGTGCTTGTCAGCCCGACCATGCATCCGCTTGAGGCTCTGACAATGGGACTCAATCAACATCTACAAACGGAGATTCGATCTGTCGATCTCAAGAAGAAGGATGCCCATAATCTTCGCAGGCATTTGTCCGGGATGAGGCAGGACGGGGAAAAGATGCCTTCCCAGAGCTCAGATGGACAGGGCGTTTCCAAGCTTTTAATAGTAATTGATCAATTTGAGGAACTCTTTACATTATGCGCAGATGAACCTGAACAGCGGGAATTTATTGACGTGTTGATGTCCATTGCGGATGCCGAGCTTGAAGAACATGTCCATGTGGTCATCACTTTACGGGCGGATTTCTACTCGTACTGCGCGCAGTATCCGAACCTTCGTGAGGCATTGACCCGCGCCCAGATATACATTGGACCAATGAGTGCGGAGGAGGTCCGCCGGGTAATTGAAGAACCGGCTCGTCATGGCGGTTGGGATTTCGAGCCAGGTCTGGTGGAGTTGATCCTGCGTGACGTGATCCGGGAACCCGGCATGTTGCCCCTGCTTTCACATGCCCTGCTGGAAACCTGGCGCAGGCGGCAAGGACGAACGCTCACCTTGCAGGGATATGTTAAGTCCGGAGGCGTGCGCAGCGCAATTGCAAGGACAGCAGAGACCGTCTTTAACCTCCAACTTTCATCTGAACAACAACAGATCGCCAAAAACATCCTTTTGAGGCTTACCAATTTGGGAGAAGGGGTCGAGGGAACCCGCAGGCGAGTGATGTTGGCAGAACTCCTTCCTGCCGCGCGTGAAGCGTCCGCTGTCCAGTCTGTTTTGAAGATTCTGGTCGTCGCACGCCTGATCACCGTCGACGAAGATTCGGTGGAAGTCGCGCATGAGGCGTTGATCACGGAATGGCCTACGCTCCACAACTGGCTGGTTGAAGATCGTGAAGAGCTCAGGCTGCATCGTTGTCTCACCGAAGCCGCGCAGGTATGGTTGGAGTCGGAGCGTGATCCGAGTGAGCTTTATCAAGGCACCCGATTAAGTCAGGCGGTCGAGTGGGGTGAAAAGTACGCATCAGATCTGAGCGTATTGGAGCAGGAATTCCTGTCGGCTTCAAGGGAACAGGCCGAACAATTGGAGTCCGAGCGAAAGGCCCAACAGGAACGCGAATTACATGCCGCCCGTGAACTGGCGAAAGCCCAGCAGGAGCGAGCGGATACCGAAAAGCAACTATCTGAAAGTCAGACCCGCGCTTTGGCGCAATTGCGCCGACGCGCCATCTACCTCACGGCTGCGCTATTCTTTGCGCTTGGCATGGCGGGCATTGCCTTGTTTCTGGGGGAGCGGGTGCGCCAGATTGCGCTGACAGCCCAAGTCAATGCTGAAAGAGCGGAGGACGAACGCCAGATTGCTTTTTCCCGTGAACTGGCCGCCGCATCGGTCTCTAACCTGGAACTGGATCCTGAACTCAGCATTTTACTCGCTCTGGCTGCAGTATCCGAGGCGCGATCAGCTGGCTTATCCGTCCCGCGAGAGGCGGAAGAAGCATTGCATAGATCGGTATTGGCGTCGCGATTGCGGATGAACCTGCCGGGAGGTTATGGGGTAGATTTCGATCCGAGCGGGTCCTTGATCGTATCCAGCGGACCGAACAGTTCTGCGGTCATCCGGGAATTTCCATCCGGGCAGGAGAGACTCGCTTTGCAGGGGCATTCCGGTGATCTTTATGGTGTGGGTGTAGGTTTCAGCCCGGACGGTAAAAGAATCGTCATCTCCAGTGCGGATGGAACAGCCAAAGTTTGGGATGTTTCCACGGGGAATGAGGTTTTATTTCTTCAAGGTCATACAGCATCGGTCAACGCCAGCATATTTAATCCGAACGGAACCCGGATTGCAACAACATCCAGTGATGGAACAGTGCGGGTTTGGGACGCGAAAACTGGTGATGAATTGCTTAAACTGATGCTTTCCGCACCTTCAGGTATCGCTTTTGACTCCATGGGTAAATATCTTGCAATTGCCAATGACTTGGAATCCGATGGCTCCGTGACGATCTGGGATATCACATCTGGAGAAAATATACTGATATTGCCCGGTCATCCTCGTGGCTCGCTGGCTGTGGTTTACAGCATGGGTGGAAGGCATGTCATTACTGCCGGACGGGACGCAAAGATTCGAGTATGGGATCTGGAAGACGGGAAAGAGATAACTGTATTGGATGAAACCATCCCGATTTATTCATTGGCGATCAGCCCGAACGGCAGGCACATTGCGGCTGGCGGCATTGATGGGATTGTCAAGATTTGGGATTTGGAATCTTCCGTTTTACTGTTCGAACTGACCGGACATACCGACATTGTCAGTTCTCTGACATTCAGCCCTGATGCAAGGTATCTGGCATCCAGCAGTGTGGATGGCTCCACCAGGGTATGGGATGTATCGGCAAAAGGGATGACCGAATGGCTGACTCTTTCGGGACATACCGAGGTCGTTTACAGCCTGGACTATAGCCCCGATGGTCGAAAAATCGCCACGTCCAGTTGGGACGAAACCGCCGTTATTTGGGACGCATTCACCGGGAATAGATTGTCTGCCTTACAGGATTTTGCAGCGGAAGTGGGGCGCATCACATTCAATGATGATGGATCGAGGATCGCTACAGCGGATTACAGTGGGGTACTAAAACTTTGGGATGCGGATACAGGGGAATTGGTTTGGTCTGTTATAGCACATGGTGCCGGTGATATTGACGTCATGTTCAGTCCCGATGGAAACTTTATTGCCACCGGCGGTGCTGATGGAGTTGCCAAATTATGGGATGGTGAGACGGGTGAATTGACGCGATTGTTTACCGGCCATACCGATGTCATTCATCGAATCTCATTCAATTCAGATGGAAGCCTGCTGGCTACGGCGAGTTGGGACGATACGGCAAGAATCTGGCGAGCAGCCTCGGGCGAACTGCTTTATACATTATCGGCAGGCGCCGGAGATGTAAAAAACGCTGACTTCAACCCGGACGGGAAATTATTGGTCACAGCACATGAGGACGGGATTGCAAGAATTTGGGATGTTTCCATGGTCGGCGCAGTGATTCCAAACGAGCCATATATAGTCCAAACGCTAGTTGGACACAATTCAACAGTTTGGGATGCATCCTTTAGCCCGGATGGTGAACAACTGGCAACCATCAGTTTTGATGGCACTGTCAGATTTTGGGATGCAGGATCCGCAGATGAATTGTTGGTGTGGTCCGGCAATAACAATGGACCCGATCTCGAGTTCAGCCCCGACGGAAGACATTTGGCTGTCACCAGCGGCGAGGGAACGGTAAGAGTGTTTATCCTGTCGCTTGAAGAATTAATCGGCGTGGCGAAATCCCGACTAACTCGGTCCTTTACACTGGCAGAGTGCCAAAAATACCTGCATCGAGACTCCTGTCCGTAACAAGCATGGTTAGGCTGGTTTTACCCATCGACAGGAATAAATAAGAAAAATTACTGCAAACAACTGCGCTCCTTTTACAAAGGTAGCGTAGATTTATCGACTGCCGATACATTATGTGAAGCGCTGGACCCTGTTTGCAGAGATCCTGCTCTATCACTTCAAAAGATCCCGCGTTCCCGATGGGCAGATCCGGCGGTTTCGACCAGCTGATCAGATAAACGGTATCCCGTTCACCATTGATGGTATAGGTAATGTTCGTGCCGCATCGGCAGGCTATCCACCCAAGAAGGTGGCGAGTGGACGACAGTCGCACTCGAAAGGATGACAATGATGCAATCACCGAGTTTGAGGATGGAATACCATACACGTTGAAAGTCTACCTGGCAAAGCCTCTTAGGCTCGGTTTGGACGGAGGAGCGGAAATACATCCCCGATTCATTACTGTCCCGATTGGGCGATGCTTTCCCGCCTGCCATACAGGGCGCTGGCACGGATGATATCCTTTAGCATCCTGGTCCTTTGAGCCAGACTGACGGCGTGATTTTGATGGTAGCAAGCCATCAAGTTTGAATATCATTTACAGAAAATCCCCTGGTGCTTTGCGCCAGGGGAAACATGACGGGACCGTGGATGTTATAGATTGCTTTCAAGGGGTAAACGCAGCATTTATTAATTCATCGAATTTTATGGTTTTTGATAACGAGAGAATCAGGACTTTTTTCAGTTACATTTGCAGGAAAAAAAGGATATACATTAAGATGAATTATCGGATGAAAAGTAAAAAAAAAGAAAGGATTGTTATGACCGAATTTGTCCCGGCTGAAAACCAATCCGCAGAAAAGCCCCGCCGAAAGGGACCGCGTGGCGAGGTCAAGATTTTTGCAACTTGGTGTAAGGGTTGCAATATTTGTGTTGTGCTCTGCCCAACCCAGGTGTTGGCGATGCACCCCAGCGGAAACTATCCCATTGTGGTCGAGCCTGAAAACTGCACCGCCTGCCATTTCTGCGACACCCACTGTCCTGATCTGGCGATTGTGGTCAAAAAGATGGGTTAGATTATGAGGAGGCTGCTTTGACAATTCAACTGATGCAAGGAAACGAGGCGATTGCCATGGGGGCGATTGCCGCCGGTTGCCGATTCTATGCAGGATACCCCATCACCCCTTCCACAGAGGTTGCGGAGGTCATGTCACGTGAACTGCCCAAGGTGGGCGGAAAATTCATTCAAATGGAAGACGAAATCGCCAGCATGGCTGCCATTATCGGCGGGCGTGTCGGCGGGCTGAAATCCATGACTGCCACCAGTGGACCGGGCTTCTCGCTCATGCAGGAAAACATCGGCTACGCGGCAATGGCGGAGATTCCCTGCGTGGTGGTCAACGTCCAACGGCTTGGACCTTCCACCGGTCAGCCTACAGCGGCGTCACAAGGCGATGTGATGCAGGCGCGCTGGGGCACGCACGGCGACCATCAGATCATCGTCCTCTGTCCCATCTCGGTGGCGCAATCCTTCGACCTGACGGTGAAGGCTTTCAACCTTTCGGAAAAATATCGCACCCCCGTAATTTTGCTCACCGATGAAATCATCGGTCACATGCGCGAACCAATCGAACTGCCCGATTTCGACACAGTGGAAAAGTTCGAACGCATCGTAACCGACACCCCCGACAACTACAAAGCCTTCCGAAACGACCGCGGCGATGTGCCGGCGTTGGCAGGTTTTGGGCTTGGCTACCGCTACCACATCACCGGATTGTTCCACGATGAGGTCGGATTCCCGACCCAGCGGCTCGATGAAATTGACCCGTGGCTGGAGCGCGTCAGCCGCAAGATCGAAACCGCCGACGATATCCTGCTCTACCAGACCGATTACGAAACCGGGGCGCGAACCGCAATTTTGAGTTATGGTGCATCAGCGCGTACTGCCCGCCACGCCATGAAACAGATGCGCGCCAAAGGCGAAAAGGTCAGCCTGTTTACCGCGCAAACGCTGTGGCCCTTCCCCGAAAAGGCAGTGGAAGAACTGGCGGATTCGGTGGATAAGATTGTCGTCCCTGAAATGAATTTGGGACAACTGGCACTGGAGGTGGAGCGTGTTGCCGGGCGGAAGAAGGTCACGCGCGTCAACCGCGCCAACGGTGAAATGATCACCCCCAATATGGTTTTGGAAGCAGCGGAGGCTTAGACATGTCGGAGCATATTCTTTCCGTCCACGATCTGGATGTCGACGAAGGGCAAATTCCGCGCGAGGATTGGTTTGAGGCCAGTACCACCCTGCACAACCTGCGAAAGAACAAAAAATTCCCCACCATCTGGTGCGCAGGCTGCGGGCTGGGTGTGATCATGGGGTCGCTCATCCGCGCCATCGAAAGCCTGGGCCTCGAAAACGACCGGGTGGCTCTGGTGGCTGGCATTGGCTGCACTGCGCGCATGCCCGTCTACATGGATTACAACACCCTGCACACTACACACGGGCGCGCCTTGGCGTTTGCCACCGGCTTGAAAATTGCCCGCCCCGACATGAAGGTCATCGCCATCATGGGCGACGGCGACGCGCTGGCGATTGGCGGCAATCACTTCATCCACGCCGCGCGCCGTAATATCGGCATCACCGCCCTGGTGGTGAACAATTCCACCTATGGCATGACCGGCGGACAGTACAGCCCCACCACGCCCGAAGGGATGCGAGCCACAACTGCTCCGTATGGCAACGTCGAGCCGCCCTTTCCGGTCTGCGATTTGGCGGCGGCGGCGGGAGCGACCTTTGTCGCCCGCAGCACGGCGTATCACCCGCTTGAACTGGACAAGCACCTCTCGGAAGCCATCTCGAACGATGGGTTCAGCCTTGTGGAAGCCGTCAGTTATTGTCACACCACCTACGGGCGCATCAACAAACTCGGCTCGGCGGCAGACATGATGCGGATGCTCAAAGATAACAGTATTTCGAAATCTGCCTATGAAAAGCTCAACGAAGATGCGCGCGAAAAAAACACAAAGATCGTGCGCGGCGTGCTATACAGGAAGAAACGCCCGGAGTACACAAAAACCTATGACTCACTCGTCGAACGCAAACACGAGGAGGAATTAAGACTGCGGAATACGGGGAGGCGTTGATGGAAAAGCGAACCGAAATTCGACTGGCTGGGGAAGGTGGTCAGGGCATGATTTTGGCGGGGATCATCCTGGCCGAAGCCGCCGCCATCTACGACGGCAAACAAACCACCCAGACCCAAAGTTACGGACCCGAAGCGCGAGGCGGCGCCAGCCGATCGGAGGTGGTCATCTCGGATGTTGAAATAGACCACCCTGAGGTCCTCTCTGCTGATGTGGTGGTGGCGCTCAGCCAGGAGGCTTACCAGAAATTTGCCAAGACCGTCCATTCCGGCGGTTTGTTGATTGTGGATGAAGACCACGTGGCGGTCCGTGCCGATTTTGCAGGCGTCAAAGTTCCCATTGCCCGGATTGCGCTAGAAGCGACAGGCAAACCCATCACTGCCAATACGGTTGCGCTTGGTGTGCTGGTAGGCATGACGGGTATGGTTTCGAAGGAGGCGCTCGAAAAGGCTGTCATCGCTCGCGCCCCCAAAGGCACCGAAGAAATGAACCGTAAGGCGCTGGCGGCAGGTTTTGCAGCGGCGGAAGGGCGCGAAGCCGCAGCATGAGCGCAGGCAGGCTATGCCCGTCTCCCTGACATTTGCTTTTTTGGCGTCGCATTTGTCCAGATACGATATCCAGTTATGAATCGGCTACGTCAATCGTATTCATATCATGAAAAATTCAGACAAGGGTTCGTCAACGTAGTGTTTGGACGTTCTACAGGGAAACCAGCCGGAGAGTTTATCCCAAAACCAATGCATTGACGATTGACGCCAATGATTCATTTGATTTCCCCTTTCGAATCGCCTGTAACTTGTCGGCACTTAAACATCCTTCCACATCCCGCAACAATTGGCAGGCGCGGTCTTTTACATCCTGCTTCGCGGCGGGATGTTCCTTGATCAGTATAAGCCAGTCAACGATCCATTCGGGGTTGCGGCGCGCTTCGAGGGAAGCGAGACCCGCCAGGGCTTCCAGCATGAGTGGGGCGGAGTGGATGTCACGCGCGAGGCGGAGGGCGGTCAGGAAGAGTTCCCTGGCTTTGAGGTGGTCGCCCGTGAGAGCAACCGTCTCGCCGAGGACGATGAGGGTTTGGGAAATATCCCAGCCTATGATGTAGTCGCCGAAGGTTTCCAGGCTTTTGTGGAGGAAGGATTGGGCTTCCTCGAGTCTGCCCTGCGCCTTCGCCACCCAGCCGAGGTGACGGTATGCAGTGCCCATCCCCCAGCGGTTGTTCGACGCCTGGCATAACTCGAGACTTTCCTGCAAATACGTACGGGCTTCATCGAAACATCCGAGCGTGATCAGTGTGGGGGTGAGGTAATTCAAGCCGAGCGCGATGGAATGCGGGTCGCCAAGCCTGCGCCAGATGGTCAGGCCCTCCATCATTTGTTCCCGCCCCTGTGTGTAATTTCCCCTAAGGCTGGCGATATAGCCGAGATTATAGATGGCATAGGCTGCAAACCATTCATACTTTGGATCCTGCGCGTAAGACAAGCCTTCCTCCATCAGCGCCTGCGAGCGGTCCATATCGCCGTTGAGGTGCATGATGATGCCCAGATACACGAGCGCATCCACAAGCAATCCCGTATCGCCTAGCGGGCGGAGCAGGAGGACGCTCTCCTCCATCAAGGAAACTGCGCGTTCGTAAAGTCCCTTGCGAAAGCACAGGATGCCCTGCTGTGTGCAGGCTTCACCAAGCACGCGTTGCAAGGCGGGGGAGGCGGGTTTGGCTTTGAGCGTTCGGACGAGCGGTTCGAAATGGTCAATGCCTTCGTTAATCAGACCACTCACCTCGAAGAACCATCCCAAACTGCGGATGGCTTTGCATCCCTTATCGAACGTTTCGCGTTGGAACATCCATGACCAAGCCGCGCGGAGGTTATCCATCTCACCGAGGATCTCCTGAACGGCAAGACGCTGGCGCGCGCTTTTCAATGACATTTCGCGCTCCGCAGCAAAATTCAGATAATACGAACTGTGCGCGTCGCGAGTCTCGAGATATTTCTTTGATTCCTTTTCCAAATGAGTCAATGCATATTGACGGATGACCTCATGCAGGTCATAACGCCCGTCTTCCGTGCGCCTCACCAGTGACTTGGAGACCAACAACGCCAAAAGGGGCAGCGTCGCGCCTGCGATCTTTTCCGCTGCAAGACGGTCAAAGCCGCCATGAAAAACGGAGAGGCGGCTCAACGTGTATCGTTCCTTGTCTGAGAGCAATCGCCAGGAATGATCAAAGGCCGCCTTGAGCGAGCGATGGCGCTCGGGAATGTCGCGCATGGTGGTGATTAGGAAATCGATATTCCTCTCGATTTCTTGCGCGATCTCGCGGCAGGAGAGCACGCCCACCCATGCGGCAGCAAGTTCGAGCGCGAGCGGTATCCCTTCGACCAGATGGCAGATGCGCGCCAATGCGGTTTTATCCGCTTCGGTCAGTTCAAATTCGGCATGGATCTGGCGGGCGCGCTGAAGGAACAGTTCCGCCGCGCTGTAGTCCTCGAGTTTGTCGAGGAACTCGTATGGCGGGATGGGCAGGCCGTGGAGTTCATACGTCCATTCGCCGTGCAGGTTCAGGCGCTCGCGCGAGGTGCAAAGGACTTTGATGTTCGGGAAGCGCTTGAGGATCTCTGCCACCAATTGCGCCGCGGCAGACGACTGTGCCAACAGGTGTTCGAGATTATCCAAAACCAGCAGCGTGGACTGTTTCCTCTCATGCGATATGTGATTGAATAATTGCTCCTGCGGGTCGACGGGACCTGAAAACGAAAACTCGAACGCCTCCGCAATCGCAGGGACGATTGATTCAGCGGAATTGACCGAGGCCAGCGGGACGTAATGGACTCCGCCAGGAAACCTGCTTTGCTGACGTGAGGCGAATTCAAGCGCGAGCCGCGTCTTGCCGATGCCGCCCATGCCTGTCAGAGTGAGCAGGCGGCAGGGAGGCTCGTTGAAGATGCGGCCCATCGCGGCGAGTTCGGGGTCGCGGCCCAGTAACGGGGTGGAAGGTAAAGGCAGATGGTGAGGAGCAGGCTGGGGGGAGGGAGAAGCGGGTTTTGAGTCGGGTTGGGATATTTGCAGTCGTTCAGCGGTGAGGTCCCCGCGCGCAGCACGGATGAACGTCGGCTTGTCGTCTTCTGAAATTAGAAGCGCGTCCGCGAGCAATGCCGCGAGTTGTTTGGAGGGGCGGCGTTCCCCCGATTCGATCTTGCGCAGGGCAAAGACGGAACAGCCCGCGCGCGTCGACAATTCCTCCTGCGTGAGGTCGAGCGCTTTGCGGCGTGATCTGAGCCAATCGCCAAATGAACCTGGAATTTCCAAGTTGCTCCTCATGCATTCCTGTTTGCGTGCGTGTCAGAAAAGATGTCCGCTCGAATCACCGATAAAGGGGAAGACAAAAAATTGTAGCATATTTTGGGTGAATTTTCGGGTGATTGAATGACCCCATAGAGCATTCGGGTTGTCGTTTAATGGCAGCGATCAAACATTTGGAAAAGGAGCAAGACAATGAACATCTTATTCAACCTGTATGTCATCCTTATTCTGCGCATCCTGCATATTGCAGGCGGCATCCTGTGGGTGGGAACGGCGACCTTCTACCTGTTCCTGCTCGTTCCTGCCGCGAGGGCTTCCGAAATTTCGGGGCAGAAGTTCATGCAGAATCTCGGTCCGCGCATGGGACCCTTCATGGGGATCGTCACCTCAGTGACCGTGCTTTCGGGAGGGCTGTTGTATGCGCGCTTCTTCAGCGACGGGATCAGTTTCATCTGGAAGACCGGCGCGGGACTTGCATTCACGGTCGGCGCCATCGCTGCGCTGGCTTCCTACGTGATCGGTTCTACCGTCTTCGGTAAAACGCAGGAGAAGATCAGCACTTTGGGCGCGGCGATGGCTTCCGCGGGCGGCCCGCCCAAGCCGGAGCAGGCGGCGGAAATGAATCGGTTGCAGACCTTCCTGATGAAAGCCTACCGCTTCGACTTCGTCCTGCTGGTGGTGGCGATGGTGGCGATGGCTGTGGCGAGGTATTTGTAGAACTGGCGTGTCCATACCCGGCGTGGAATTTGCGGCACTCGCGTTAACCAGCCTTCAGGAATAAAGGAAACATAATGAAACAACCATCTTTCCCATCCATCACTCTGAAAACCTCAGCCGTACACGTTGTCACCTATTACATTGTCGGGATTCTGTCGTTCCTGTTCCTGGATTATGCCGACAAATATGCCGACCCTGCTGTGGCGAACTTCATGCGTCAGACCGATCATCCTCTGGTCATGGCGGGTCCGTTCTTTCAAATCCTGCGTGGATTTCTTTTCGGGATCGTTTTCTACGCCTTGCGTAAAAGCGTCTTTCGGTATGGACGCGGCTGGCTGACCCTGTGGCTGACGCTTGTCATCGTCGGCATTCTCTCCCCGTTCAGCGCCGCGCCCAGTTCCATCGAAGGGATGATCTACTCCGTGTTGCCTGCGCGGTTTCACCTGCTGAATTTCCCCGAAGTCTTCGTTCAATCAGGTCTGCTTGCTTTCCTGACGCACTATTGGGTGAATCACCCCGAAAAGAGATGGTTGAATTGGTCGCTTGGGATCATCTTCATCCTTTCGCTTCTGTTGTCGTTGATGGGAGCATTGTCCGCTTTTGGCGTGCTTCCGCCAGCCGGTTGAGGACGAGCGATAGATGCGCACACTGACTCACGAGCATTTCCGCCGCTGGCTTGCCGTCTATGATAAAGCCAGCGAAGAAAACGACCCGCAAGCCTCGGCAGACCTCTTTGCAGAAGATGCCTGCTATTACGAAAGTCCATTCGACGAGCCGATGACCGGGCGCGATGCCATCTTCGCATATTGGCACAAGGGCGCTCATACACTCAAGGACAAAATATCCTGCCATGAGATTCTGGCGATAAAAGAAAATATGGGCATTGCACGCTGGCAGTCCAGGTTCACCGTCATCGAATCGGGCAAACGCCTCGCACTGGATTGTCTGTTCGTGGTCGTGTTCAATGGAGCAGGCTTATGCCGGACCTTCCGCGAGTGGTGGCACATTCGCGAAAACATCGCCACGTAGGCGGACTTCTCAATCGTCTGAGCGAGGGTCGAAAATGATAATTCTGGATTACGACAACGTTGATTCGTTGCAAGTCTTGAACCTCACACTGCTGGCGCTGGATCTTCCGCTTACGCCCGAATACACCGCACATCTCCGCCGCACCGACCCGCGACTATTTCCTTGCTTCACGGTCAATGCGATGGAAGGCGATGAGGTGCTGGGAGTGGTGGGAATCCTTCGCCTGCCGATGATCTCCACGGGGGGACGGGAGGATGTGGGCGGAGTTTGGGCGGTGTCCACCCATCCGCTTCATGCGGGACGGGGGGTTGCCTCTGCTTTACTGGAAGAGGCTCATACCCGAATGCGGGACGCAGGTTTGCGCTTTTCCATGCTCCTTACAGAGCGCCACCTCAAAGCGCATAGACTTTATCAACAACATGGATATGTCGAGATGAACGTATGGGCAAAGGCATTGGCGCGTTGGGAGACGGCTCACCAACCCACCCGTCTGCGCGCCCAGCCTGCAAGCACCGCCCTAAGCGAGTCGAAGGGTCAGGGGGGATTCGATTTTATCGAAAAGATATTTGAAGATATTGCCGGCAATTATCTCGGTTTCGCGTGGAGATATAAGCCTTTTGTCCGTTTGCGCGACAAGATGAACCTCGACGCCATCTGGATCGTGCGGGAGAACAACACGCCTGTGGGATATATTTATGCACGCAAAGAGGGTCCGTTGTTGGAAACCCATATCCATCTGCTGCGCCCTGACATTGACGCAGTGGAAGCCGTTGCAGCGATTGCTTCGAATTTGCAGGCACCTTATGTGCAGGTTGGCATGAGCCGCCCTGGGGATATCGCCAGATTTCAGCATGCAGGCTGGCAGGTGACTTACCCGAACTGGGCGTCATTCATGGTCAAGCCACTACTCCCCGAAGTGACCACCGGCGATGCCCGCCGACTCTTCGGCATCGGCACAGACCGCTTCCTCATCTCATTGCTGGACGTGACGTAGTAGAGGCCATTGGCAGGTGATTGTCGGTCAAGGCGATCCATCTGAGCATTGACGGGTAATACGCCTGACTACTAGATTCTCCGATTGATGAACCTAACTTAATGTTATACAAATTGCTTGACAAGGAAGGGTGATGTCTATATACTTTGAAAACGCTTTCTGAAAGCGTTTTCAAATGAATTCAAAACCCACCCTTTCCACAATTTCAGACGTGGCAAAACACGCAGGGGTATCTATAGCCACTGTGAGCCGGGTCATAAATGGTAATACGCCTGTTCAGGAAGATAAGGCGGAGCGGGTTCGGCGTGCCATCGCTAAGTTAAATTTTGTGCCCCGGTCTGCGGCTCGTGTGCTTGCGAGCCGTAAGACAAACACCATTGGGCTGGTCTTCTCGGAGATTCGCGGGGCTTTTTTTCCTCAGCTATTGAAAGGCATTGAAGCCCAATTGCATGAAGCAGGGTATGAGTTACTGGTCTATTCCACACACAACGACCGGCCGATAAAGCGTAAACCGATTGGCGAACACAATACAGATGGACTGCTGGTCTTCACTACCAGTCTGGACAGGGAGGAGATTGCCCGTTTGCACAGGATCAATTTTCCGATTGTGTTGATGCACGAAACTCCGCCCGCTGGAATGGATATCCCTGTCATTACAGTCGAAAACAAAGACGGCGCTGCCATGCTGGTCAGGCACTTGATTGAGAAGCATGGCCGGCGCCGTATCGTTTTCCTGCGCGGACCCGAGGGGCACGAAGACTCAGTTTGGCGCGAGCGCGGGTATCGTGAGGCTCTTGGCGCACACAACATACCGTCCGATGAGTCCTTGATCTCTTCAGGTGAATTTGACCAGGAGACAGCATATCATGCCATGCGAAACCTAATTCGGGATGGCGTTCCCTTTGATGCCGTCTTCGCAGGGGATGACGACGCCTCCATTGGGGTGTATCGCGCGTTGAAAGAAGCCAAGCGCCTCATCCCCGACGATGTGGCTGTGGTCGGCTTCGATGATGTCGAATTTTCGGGATACATTTCCCCGCCGCTGACGACGATCCGCTCCCCGATCGAAGAAGTGGGGCGGGAAGCTGTCCGCCAGTTAATTACCCTATTGAATGGCGGACAGGCTGAAAGTCTGATTCTGAAGCGAACCGAGCTTGTCATCCGCGAATCGTGCGGATGTTTAATACATCCATAAAGGAGGTGAGGCGTCTCATATTCATCCAATTATTTTCACTCGTCGAATCCATATCTAATTTCTCGGAGGAGAAAAATGAATAGAAAATCTTTCAGTATTCTAAGCATCCTTCTGATGGCATCCATGCTGTTGACGGCGTGCGGCGGCGGAAACCAGCCAACTTCGACGGAAGAATCCGGCGCCGGCGAGCAGAAGGTCCTGCGTGTGTGGATCCAGTGGGGCGACAACCCGCAGCAGATCCAGGAACTGTTTGATAAGTATGGCGCGCTCGCAGGCGTAAAAGTCGAAGTGACCGCGCCCATCGAAGACGACAAAGTATTGCCCGCGCTGACGGGTTCGAACCCGCCCGATGTGTTGGTGTTGAGCGGGGGCGATGCCGCAAAATCCTTCTATAAGGAGGGTCTGGTGGATGAGCTCTCTGGTGCGATCGAGGATGGGAACATTGATATGGAAGATATGTTCGAGGCGCCGTTGAGCCAGTGCAGGCAGGGTGACCTTATTGTCTGCCTGCCGTGGGGTACTGACGCTTATGCCCTGTTCTGGAACAAGGATTTGTTCGAAGCCGCTGGCCTCGACCCGGAGAAACCACCCGCAACCATGGAAGAGTTGGTGGAAATGGCGGATCAACTCACCATTACCAATCCCGATGGCTCGATCAAGCAATTTGGTTTCATTCCCGATTTCGACTGGAGCCACACCGATCTGTACGTGCGCAACTTTGGCGGGTTCTGGTACAGTGACGACGGCTCTGCCCTGACCGCCAACAGTCAGCCAATGATCGACGCGCTCACCTGGCAGCAGCAGTTCTACACCAAATACGGCGTGGACAACATTCAGGCGTTCCGCTCCGGTTTTGGCGAATATGGCTCGCCCGATGCGCCTTTCTATGCCGGCAAAGTGGCGATGATGGTCGAAGGTGAATGGCAGGTGGGTCCGAACTTCATCCCCAAACTCAAGCCGGAATTGAATTATGGCGTGACAGCCTTCCCGCCCCCGGCGGATCATCCCGAACGAGCAGGAACCATCGTGAATCAGGGAACCGTGGTTGTCATCCCCTCCGGTGCAGTGGATAAGGAAGCATCTGCCAATCTGTTGGCGTGGATGATGAGTCCTGAAATTGTGGCAGAGGAATTCTGCTTCAATGCCAACCTGCCCACAAGCAAGAAGGCTGCGGAAGATCCCTGCTTTGTCGAATTGGGCGACAAGTTCCAGGTTTTCGTCGATCTAATGGCAAGCCCGAACGCCTATGCCATGATCACCACGCCCATTTCCTTTGAATTGAATGACGCGCTCGCCGGCGCGGAGGAAGCCATCCTCTATACGGGAGCAGACCCGAAGGAGACTCTCGATGCAATTCAGACTGAGTTCGAACCGAAGTTCAAAGAATTGATGGGGCAGTAAGATATGCAAAGACCCTAAAGGTCTGAATGACCTTTAGGGTCTGCCCTGATCGGAGAGTGAACCATGGAGAACCTGCCCGAACGAAACCTTGTCGGCTTTAAACCGCCTCCTAAAACGGTGTGGACAAAACGCACGAAAGCCGACTTCCGTACCGGGATGCTTTTCCTTTCGCCCTGGCTGATCGGTTTTTTTGCGTTCACACTCTACCCAATGCTCATCTCTCTTTATTACAGTTTTACCATCTACCACTCCAAACGCTCGCCTGAGTGGGTCTGGTTTCAAAATTACACCGACCTGATGACCGATGACAAATTCTGGATCTCGCTCAATAACACCCTGTACATGGTGGCAATAGCCGTGCCGCTTGGGTTGTTCGCTTCGTTTATTTGCGCGCTGCTTCTCAATCTCAAAGTGCGCGGACAGGCATTTTATCGTGTCGTTTATTTTCTCCCATCCATCGTGCCGACCGTGGCAGGCACTATCCTTTTTCTTTGGCTGTTGAATCCGCAGGTCGGTTTGGTCAATACGGTGCTGGAAAAGATCGGCATCGACGGACCCAACTGGATGGCGGACCCGAACTGGTCGAAGCCCGCACTTATTTTGCTGGGCATGTGGGGCATGGGGGGCACGATCATCATTTACCTCTCAGGATTGCAGGATGTTCCACAAAGCCTGATCGAAGCCGCCGAACTCGACGGCGCCAACTGGTTCCAGCGTCTCTGGCACATCACCATTCCAATGGTCTCGCCCATCACGCTCTTCAACCTCATCACGGGCATGATCGGCATGTTCCAATATTTCGCGCAAGCCTACGTGGTCGGCGGCGGCGACAGCCTCGGCCGCCCGCTCAACTCCACGCTGTTCTATTCCGTTTATCTTTACCAGAACGCCTTTCTCTTTCTAAAGATGGGCTACGCCTCTGCCATGGCGTGGATACTTTTCATTATCATTCTTCTTTTGACACTGCTCCTCCTCAAAGTAAGCGACAGGTTCACACACTACTCGGGATGACATCATGACAAATCGCGCCTCTTCCCCCGACCTGAACCTGGATCGGCACACCCGGACTTCTGCCTTCTCTGTAAGACAGACTCGCAAGATCCGCGACCTGTTCACTTCCACCCTCAGCCATGGGTTGATCATCTTCGTCGGCATGTTCTTTGCCATCCCCTTCCTGTGGATGTTGCTCACCGCCTTCAAATCTGACCGGGATGTGTTCCATACCCCGCCTCGCTGGCTCCCGCATGATAACGTTCGTGTTGATATCAACGGCGAAGAGTACCCGCTTTACAATGTCAAAACTTCCGATGGAGTCAAACAATATGCCGCGCTAAAAATCGAAAGCGGCGTGGCATTCTTTGTCGACCCCGCCGATCCCGATGTAGTCATCCCCACCGAATTGCAGCAAGGCACGGAACGAGTTGCCCAGGCGATAGAAGAAGTTTCCTTCCGATGGCAAAACTTTCCCGACGCCATGAACCGCGGAAGCCGACCCGGGGTGGGGGCGAGTTTCTGGGTCTATTTCAGGAACAGTCTTGTCATCGCATTTTTCACAATCGTCGGCACGCTGGTCTCAAATACACCTGTGGCGTATGCCTTTGCGCGATTGAAATTCCCGGGGCGCGATGTTCTATTCGTCATCATTCTCGCCACCATGATGCTTCCATTTCAGGTGACGATGATCCCCATTTACCTCCTTTTCAACGACACCCTCGGCTGGGGTGATACCTTCCTGCCGCTCATCATTCCCACTTTCTTCGCGAATGCGTGGGATGTGTTCCTCCTCCGGCAGTTCTTCAAGACCATTCCCGAAGAGATGTGCGATGCTGCCCGCGTGGATGGCGCAAGCGAATGGCAGATCTTCACACAGATCGTATTACCACTTTCTACCCCTGTGCTCGCAACTGTGACCGTTTTTACCTTCCTTTGGGCTTGGAATGATTTCACCGGTCCGTTGCTCTTCCTTAATAGCCCGCGTAACTTCACCATGGCGCTTGGCTTGCAGGATTTTCAGGGACAGAACACGATCATCTGGAATCAACTCATGGCGGCGGCAACCGTCTTCACCCTGCCCATCATCGTCGCCTTCTTCTTCGCGCAGAAGACATTCATTCAAGGAATTAAGTTGACGGGATCGAAAGAATAAAAATTGTAGGGGCAGGGTTTCCCTGCCCTGGGCGGGATGACCCCGCCCCTACATGGAAACCGCATGGAAATTCTCAAAGTACACAACCGCCAGATCGTCACTGCCAAAAACAAATCCATCCGCCTGCGCGGGTGGAACATCGGCGGCTGGCTCAACATGGAAGACTTCATCAACGGCTTTGTCGGCGCGGAGCATAATTTACGAGCCACGATGAGCCGCATCATTGGGAAAGAGAAGGCGCGGTTCTTCTTCGACCGTCTGCTCGATCATTTCTTTACCGAAGAAGATGTAAAGATGATGGCGAAGTTTGGTGCGAACGTGATCCGTATTCCGTTCAATTACCGCCACTTCGAACGGGATGACAAGCCGTTTGAATATCTCGAAGACGGCTTTAAACGCCTCGACCAAGCATTGGATTGGTGCGCCAAATATGGCATTTATGTAATCCTTGATTTTCACGCTGTGCAAGGCTGGCACAACCCCGACTGGCACAGCGACAATGCGCACGTCCACATTTTGCTGTATCACCACAAACTTTTTCAAGACCGCTTTGTCGGCTTGTGGCGCGAGATGGCGAAGCGTTACAAGAATCACCCCGCGCTGGCTGGCTACGGTTTGATGAATGAACCCTGCACACGGGTCGATTATGAAGAATACGAATCCCCTAATTACAACTGGGACGGCTTGAACCACGTCCACCGCCTCGCCGCACAAGCCATCCGCGAAGTGGACTCGAATCACATTCTCTTTGTCGAAGGCGATAACTTCGCCTGCGAGTTCGACGGTTTGGACGTCACCTTCGATGAGAACATCATTGTCGAGAGCCACAACTACATGTCCCCGACGGGAGGCGACGCTGCGTATCCTGGCGTCATTGATGGCATGTACTGGAACCGCGACATGGTTGCGGCAGAGTTTGGAATGCACAGCGGCACGCGCTGCGCCTTTAAAAATCGCAAGCCGATCTTTGTCGGAGAGTTTGGGACGTGGTATGCGGGCTATCCCGAAGCGATCAAATATCGCGCTGCCGCCTTGGACGATCAACTCGGCGTGTTCGACTCGGCGGGAGTCCACTGGGCGGTGTGGACGTGGAAGGACATCGCTTCAATGGGGTCGTTCAATCTCGATCCAGAGTCAGAGTATGTGCAAACCATCGCACCGATCCTAAGGGCGAAGCAAGAAGCTGCCGATTGGGAAGGAGAGATGCCTAGTGGAAGCGTGGCGAAGGCGCTGAATAACTCCGCAGACACGATCGATGCTTATTTGGCGCAGACCAACCTCAACGTCCAGATCGAGAGGCGTTGGTTCGCCCAGTACACTTTGTTCGGCTATCTTGCGCAGTTCCTGCAAGTGCCGTACGCAAATCTATTCCAAGATATGCCCGAAGAAAAATTGGACGATATGCTCAGCGCGTTCGCGTTAAAGAATTGTGTTGAGAACAAGACCATTACCAAAGTTTTGAAGAAACACCTGACCACCTGGAACCTGATACCTGGAACCTGACACATGACATTACACAAATTCCCTCACAATTTCCTCTGGGGAGCGGCGACCGCTTCCTATCAAATCGAAGGAGCGTGGAACGAAGATGGCAAAGGCGAATCGATTTGGGATCGCTTCAGTCACACGCCTGGCAAGGTGACGAAGGGCGACACGGGCGATGTAGCTTGCGATCATTATCACCGCTACGAAGAAGACATCGCCCTCATGCGCCGCCTGGGATTAAAAGCCTATCGCTTCTCCACCTCATGGACACGGGTTCTGCCTCTCGGAGCGGGGAATGTCAACCCGAGCGGCCTCGATTTCTATGACCGCCTCGTGGACGCGCTCTGCGCCGCGAACATCGAAACGTTTCTCACCCTGCATCATTGGGATTATCCGCAAGCCCTGTACGAAACAGGCGGCTGGACCAAGCGCGATAACTTACATTATTTTGCCGATTACGCTGCGTTGATGGCAAAACGCCTCGGCGACCGCGTAACTAAATGGACGACCTTCAACGAACCTGGCGTGATCGCATGGGATGGATATGTCAGCGGCGAACATGCCCCAGGCGAACAGGATCCGCTCAAGGCGAAGCAGGTGGCGCACAACCTTATGGTGGCGCATGGACTGGCGGTTCATGCAATCCGCGGCGTAAATCCAAAACTGGAAGTAGGCATTGTCCTCAATCAATGGATGGCAGACGCGGCGGACGATGACCCGCAGTCCATCCGCATTGCGGATAGCGCCTGGAATCGCAGTGAGACGACCTTCCTGCATCCCATTTTCAAAGGCTATTACCACCCTGAGTATGTCGAGTATTCTGGCGGCCTGCCCGAAATTCAGGCAGGAGATATGGCGCTCGTTGCCCAAAAACTGGATTTTCTCGGCATCAATTTTTATTCGCGCAATCTCTACAATGCACAAGGGCATGTGGAAGAAGTGGCAGGGTCCGAATACACCGAAATGGGCTGGGAAGTTTGCGCGCCCGCCTTGCGCCGCATGCTGAACAAGATCAACCGTGATTACAAAGTGCCGCCCATCTACATCACAGAGAATGGCGCGTCCTTCCCTGATGTTGTCTCTCCTGATGGCAAAGTCCATGATGACCGTCGGCTTGACTACCTGAAGAATCACTTCATCCAAACCCGCCTCGCCATGCAGGACGGCGTGGACGTGCGCGGCTACATGGTCTGGTCTCTGATGGATAACTTCGAATGGGGGCACGGTTTCACCAAACGCTTCGGCATCATACGTGTAGATTACGAAACACAGAGGCGTACGATCAAAGATAGTGGTGATTGGTACGCCAAAGTGATACGTACCAATCAAATTACAGAATAGACTATGGCATCCATAAAGATAACGGTCATTGGAGCAGGCTCGGCCTCGTTCGGAGAGAACACCCTTGCATCGCTTATGCGCTCCAAAAAATTACGCGGTTCGACACTTGCGCTGGTGGATCGTAACGAAGAGTCGCTTGGCATCGTGAAACGACTTGCAGACCGCCTCAACCGTGAATGGGATTCAGGATTTGTGATCGAAGCGCACACTCACCATCAGGATGCCCTGCCGGACAGCCGTTTTGTCGTCTGTGCTATCGAGGTCGGCGCGCGTGAAAATTTGTGGAAGAGGGATTTCGAGATTCCCCTCAAGTATGGCGTACGTCAGCCCTACGCCGAAAACGGTGGACCCGGCGGTTTCATCCACGCGGCTCGAAATATTGGACCCATTGTAGGCATTGCGCGCGATATGGAAAAAGCCTGCCCTGAGGCATGGTTTATCAATTTCACCAATCCAATGATTCGCGTTTGCGATGCGGTGAACCGTCATAGCAAGATTAGATCTATCGGGTTGTGTCATCAAGTTTTCATTGCTTACTGCTCCGCAGGGATGGTCCTCGCTGACGATCTCGGTTTTGAAATTCCTGAAGGCATCCGAAGCATGAATGCCGAAATTGACCAGCACCCGTTGAGGGATAAGGTCAAACATCAAGCAGTCAACCGCCTGGATATTCGCGCCGCAGGATTAAATCATTTCACCTGGATCCTTTCGATTGTAGACCGTGAAACAGGCGAGGATTTGTATCCGCTCTTTCGCGAACGCTATGCCCGTTTCAACCCGGACTTTGAGCCACTTACCCGCCGTGTATACGATGCCTTCGGGTTGATGCCTGTGCCCGGCGATTCGCATCTTTGCGAATACCTGCCATGGTTGAGCAACCCGGAAACAAAGCCGTGGGAGAAATACGACATTCAACTGTATAACTGGGAATTGATGTCATCCTTGCGTGATTTCGAACTCGATCGCCTCAGCGAAATGGCATTTGGAAATATGACTATCGAAGGCTTGCTTGATAGTGATAGCGAAGGGGCATTGGAAATGATCGAGAATATCGCCTGTGCCGGGACCCATTACCATCTTGCCGCCAACCTGCCGAATGCAGGACAGATCGAAAATTTACCCCGCAACTCGATTGTCGAAACTCCCGTGATCGTGGATGGAGCCGGCATTCATCCTGTGCATGTCGGTTCACTCCCCGACGGGATTGCGGAACTGTGCCGCCGCGAACTGGTCTCTGCACAGTTGGGAGTCGACGCCGCTGTGGAGGGCTCCCGTGAAAAGGCACTGCAATGTATCCTTCTCGACCCCGTCGTTGACGACATCGAGCGGGCGAAAATGATTCTTGATGATTATTTAGTGACCTATAAGGAATATTTGCCGCAATTCTGGAAGTAAACGCGGCCTATGCGGTTCCATGGTTGAGGGTTCCCGCTCAGTAAAAACCCTATAACCTCCACATCTTTTTATGGAGGCTCCCTATGGGACACCACGACGAACACAAGCACGAAGATCATGCGCACGATCACGACCATCCAAATCCGCATGAACATGAGCATGATCACGGACATTCCCATTCCAACAACCCCGTGATCCACTGGCTGCAACATCTCTTCACCCCGCACTCACACGGACACCAGCAGGCGGCCCTCGACCCGAACCTCGCCACCGACCGCGGCATGTGGGCGTTGAAGGTTTCATTTGCAGGGTTGATGGTTACGGCAATCTTTCAGGTTGTCATCGTCATTATCAGCGGAAGCGTTGCCCTGCTCGCCGATACCATCCACAATTTTTCCGACGCGCTGACCGCCATTCCGCTCGGCTTTGCGTTCTGGCTCTCGCGCCGCGCCCGCAACAAACGCTACACCTACGGCTATGGGCGCGCCGAAGATATTGCAGGCGTCATTATCGTTTTGATGATCGCCTATAGTGCCTTTGAAGCGATCCGTCATGCCATCCTGCGCTTCATCACACCCGAACCAATTATGAACCTTGGTTGGGTTGCCGTGGCTGCCATCATCGGCTTTATCGGCAACGAACTGGTTGCCATCTTCCGCATCAAGGTGGGGAAGGAGATCGGCTCCGCCGCACTCATCGCCGACGGCTACCACGCCAGAACGGACGGCTTTACTTCCCTGGCGGTTCTGGCGGGCACAATCGGAGTCTGGCTTGGCTACCCCATCCTCGACCCGCTGATCGGTTTGGGCATTGGCATCGCCATCCTTGGCATTGTATGGCACACCGCAAAGGACATGTGGCACCGCATGATGGACGCGGTAGAACCCGAACTCTATGAAGAGTTCAAGCACATCGCCTCCCACGTGGATGGTGTGATGGACGTTCATAGCGCCGCCATCCGCTGGGTGGGTCACCGCCTATGGGGCGAAATGCACGTCACCGTGAACTGCACGAAGACTGTACTCGAGGGTCACTACATCACCGAAGGGGTACGACACGCGCTCTTTCACGAATTTCCAGCATTGGTCGAAGTCATCGTCCATGCTGACCCATGTGAGTGCGACGAGTCAGTTGAGTATCATCCCACTGCCCATCATCAATTTTTACACGCGGCAGATTAACACCTGGAACCTGACACTTGAAACCTGAAACTGGAGTAAGTTACTTCGCCAATGGCTGGCTCCATCACTTCGAGCGCGACCTCGAAGATATTCTCGCGCATCACTGCACCTACATCGTTCACTGCTTCAGCGAGAACGAGATGATCTTTGCCCATCAGCGCACCGCACAATTTTTCAAAATGACGCGCGACGCAGGCTTGGGTTGTTGGGCGAATCCCTGGGCGGTGATGGGGCTGTTCGGCGGCGAGCAGTTCTCCGCTTTTGTGCCGCGCAACCCTGATGCCTGTCAGATTCTTTCCACAGGTCAACGTGCTCCCGCAGCCTGCCCCTCTGCGCCAGAGACTCGCGCCGCCATGAAACTGTGGCTCGACATGGCAATTGACTTTGGCGCCGACACCATCTTCTGGGATGAGCCGCATCTTTACATTCCAGATTGGGATGACTTGCACTTCGCTCCCGACTCCGCCTTTGCCTGCTTCTGTCCGAGATGCCGCGACTCATTCCAGAGTCGCTTCGGTCAACCTTTGCCTGAAGTCGGACAGGGGCAAGCCCTGTCCCTACAGCCCGAAATGCGCCAACACCGCGAAGACCTGATGGTGGACTTCCTCTCCGAGATGATCGGCTACGCCCACGACAAAGGCGTGAAGAATGCCATCACGCTGTTACCTGTGGACGATGAAGCGAATGAGTCCCTGCCTTGGAATCGCATCGCCGACATTCGCGGACTCGATATCTTCGGCACCGACCCGTACTGGTATCTGCATGATAAAGATTGCGAATTCTTCGTGAGCGAGCAGATGAAAAAAACGATTGATATTTGCGAACCTCGCGGCCTGACTCCGCACTTTTGGGCGCAGGGGTTTGGAGTCCCATCGGGCAGGGAAAATGAACTCGAAGCAGGATTCAGCCTAGCCGTGGAAAGAGGCGCACAGTCCATTGCCGTGTGGGGCATGCACGGAAATTCCGCTTATGACGGCGCATCCGACGATCCCGAAAAAGTATGGGAGATAGTCGGAAAAACATTTGGAAAATTGAGAAATGAATAACGCTGAATACTTTCAACATGCGCAACAATATCTGACGGGCGGCGTGTCGTCGTCGTTTCGCTATAACCCATTCACGGCGCGACCGATGTATCTTACCAAGGCAGAGGGCGCGTACATTTATGATCTCGAAGGCAAGCGGTTCATTGACTTTTTCATGGGGCACGGCGCCTGTACGCTCGGGCACAACCGCCCCGAAATTGCCGAAGCGATGAAGCAGGTCTTCGACATTGGCTTCTTCGCCGAATTCGACCATCCATTGACGGGACAACTGGCAAAGAAGATCACGGAAAACATTCCCAGTGCCGAAAGAGTGCGTTACGTCAACTCGGGCAGTGAAGCGACCCTGCTTTCGATTCGACTTGCACGCGGATACACAGGTCGGCAAAAGATCGTGCGCATTGACGGACAATTCCACGGCGGGCATGATTATGCCCTGGTGAATAATCTCGCCGCGAACATTGATCGCGACAACCCTGGCGATAGATTATCGCAAGTCAAACATGCCAGTGCGGGTATTCCGCTCAAAGTGGATGAGACGTTGTACATCATCCCCTGGAATAACGCCGAGTTGTTCGAGAAACTTTGCAAAGAACACGGTCACGAGATCGCCGCCATTCTGATGAACCCGATTGATTACAACAACGGCTGTATCGGTTCATCCACAGAATACCTGCAAGCCATTCGCCGCATTTGCGATGAACACGGCATCATCTTCATCGTTGACGAGATTCTCTCCGGCTTCCGCACGGGCATGACGGGCGGGCACGGTTACTACGGCGTCACGCCCGACCTGTGCCTGTTCGGCAAGGCGCTGACCAACGGGATCCCACTCGCCGCGGTGGCTGGCAAGAAGAAGATCATGGACAAGATCATGGATCCCGTTGACCCGGTAGTGGCAGGCGGCACGTTTTCCGGCAACCTGTTCGGTTGCGCGGCAGGCATCGCCTCCCTGACGATCATGGAACAACCCGGCTTTTTCGAAGCCTGGCTCGCACGCGTGGAAGATTTCTATACCCGGCTCCAGACCATCTTCGATGAGGCGGGCTTCCCCGCCATTGTGCAGGGACTCGGCTGTACGTTCGGCATTTACGTCGGCACGCGTGAGCCGGTCACGAACTATCACCACATCGCCGAGCGCACGAACCCTGAATTGCGAAAGACTTTCTTCAACAAATGTATCGAGAAGGGTTTGTACTTCCACACCGATTTCACAGTCTCCGCGCAACATGATGAGGCGTTATTGGCGCAATCGCTAGACCTGCTGCGTGAAGTTGTGCGCGAAACGAAGAAGGGAATGTAAAGGAGGCAAAACGGCTCAAAGTATAGAAACAGTTTTCCTCAAGGTATGAAGCGTGTTATTTATCCAATAAAAAGAGGAGAAACCATGAATACCAATCGAAATGTTCGTTTATCCCGCCGTGATTTTTTGAAACTGGCGGGCGTTGGAACCGCAGGGCTTGCGTTGAGTAACTATCTTGCGGCGTGCGCTCCTGCCAGCGGCGGTGGGACGCTGAACGTGCTGGTCCCGGCCGCGCCGGATCCTGCGCCTCCGGGAGTGGGTCAGTTCAGCTTGGAGGCATTCGAACAATGGAAGCAAGACAACGGCTTTGAAGTTGTGTACGAAGCGCCGCCTTGGCCCCAACTGCACGACAAGATGGCGGCGAATTTCGCGGCGGGTCAGTATGTGCATGACATCGTGTACATGTCTGGTTGGGTGCCTGAGTTTGCGGATTATTTGATTGACTTCACAGGCGATCTGCCCGCGGACCTGGTGGCAGACCTGCCCGCCTCATCGTTCAGCACGTTGACCTGGGGCGGCAAACGATTGGGCGTTATCTTCACGCTTTCGTTGCTGACGATGTTCTACAACACCGAATTGCTTGAGGGCATTGGCGTGAAGGCAGCGCCGAAGACCTGGGACGAGCTCAAGGGTGTTGCCAAGGAACTGACCGGCGGCGGCAAGTACGGTTGGGTGTTGAACTACGGCGCGCCCGAAGGTATCGGCGGCGTGGCTTCGTACTGGATGTGCTTCCTGCAACAAGCGGGCGGCAAACTATACGGCGACGATGGCATGCCTGCGTTCAATAATGCCGCGGGCGTGGATTCGCTCCAGTTTATGGTTGACTTGATGGAATTCACCGACCCAGGTTCGTTGAGTTACGTCGGCATCAATGATGCGACCAATGTCTTCTCTGCCGGTCAGGCGGCAATGATGATGAACTGGCCCTTCATGTGGAAACCCGCCAACGACCCGGCCTCTTCGAAGGTGGTTGGCAAAGTCGGGTCGGCGATTCTGCCCGCAGGTCCAGCTGGTTCCGCTTCGATTGACGGCACCGACGCCTACACCATCACCAAACTTTCACCGAACCCCGAAGGCGCGCGCAAGTTGATCGAATTCTATCTCGATGCGGAAGTGCAAAAGCGTCAGGTGATCGATACGGGCTGGTTGCCGATTCGTCTTTCGGTGTTGAATGATCCCGAAGTGCAGGCGGCGGCTCCGAATGCCTCGGTGGTTCTTGAACAGGCGAAAAACCCCTACGACAGCTACGTCACGCCCGATTACAACGCTGTGACCACCGCCATTGGCGTGGAGATTCAAAAGGCGCTGGCGGGCACACAGTCCGCACAGGATGCCATCACTGCTGCTGCCGACCAGGTGACTGAGATCGTCAAGAAGCGCGGATAAGAATGTAACTATCGTCATTGCGAGGAGGGCGTTAGCCCGACGAAGCAATCTTCTGACACTGCCGGGGATTGCTTCGTCGCTCGCCATCGCTCCCTCCTCGCAATGACGGAATTGATGTTATGCAAACCAATAACTACAACCGCAATCGTTATCGTCTTGGCATTTGGTTCACTGCACCTGCCGTGATCGTTCTGCTTACGGTGCTGGCTTATCCCATTGTGGCGTCGCTGGTGCTTTCATTTCTACGCGTCCGCTTTGGCGGGGATGGTCTGAGCTTTGAGTTCAATGGCATCGCCAATTACGCCGACCTGGTCACCAAGCCAATCTTCCGCGAAGCGTTATTCCGTTCCATCTACTTTACGGTTGTCGAAGTTGCGGCTGTCATCTTCTTTGCACTCATCGTTGCACTCATGCTCAACCATCCGCTCGGACGACCCGCTTTCTATCGCATCGTTCTGCTTGTGCCGTGGGCGCTATCGCCTGTTGCCAACGCCGTCTTATGGAAGTGGATTTACAACGCCAACTACGGCATTCTCAATCAAGCGCTTATCGGTCTGGGCATCATCCAGGAGAATATCATCTGGCTCGGCACGCCCTGGCTCGCCTTCAACATGATTCTGCTTGCCGATGTGTGGAAAGCCGTGCCGTTCATCGCGCTACTCATTCTTGCTGGTTTACAAAACATTCCATCCTATCTTTACAAAGCCGCCCGTCTCGACGGCGCGAACGCGTGGCAACAATTTGTTCATGTCACGCTCCCAGGTCTCAAAACCACAATCGTTATCTCGGTGGTGCTTCAAAGCATCTGGGCGCTTAAAGTCTTCGACCTCATCTACGTCCTCACCAAAGGTAGTCCCGCCGACAGCACTGTACTGCTCAACTATCTTTCGTGGCGCGAGACCTTCAGCAATCTCGATGTTGGTTACGGCGCGGCGATTGCCAATGTGCTTTTTCTTTTGATGTTCATGCTGGCGCTCGTTTACATTCGCGCCTTGCGTCCGCGACAGACTCAAGCGAAGGCGGGATGACATGCCACGATACTTGACTCAATTCTTCATCCGCTTCGGATTAATTGCCTTCACGCTTCTCTCTCTTGGACCTGTGGTCTGGTCGGTCGTCACAAGCCTTTTACCCCTTTCAGCCTTGACCTCCAAACCACCCGACTTGAATCCGCTCAATATCACACTCGAAAACTACAGCCTTGTGCTCGACTCTTCGCGCGGGCTGTTCTCTGGCTTGATTAACTCCTTCATCATCGCCACCTTCACCGCCGCCGTGGGACTGGTCATCGGCTCGATGGCGGCGTATGCCCTTGCAAGGCTCAACCTGCCCGGCAGCAACAAAATCCTGATGATGATCCTTGCGACCCAAATGTTTCCCGGCATCGTCATTGCCATTCCACTCTTCCTTGTCATGAGCCGCACCCGTCTCGTTGATACTCACTTCGGACTCATTGTCGTCTATCTCTCGTTCATCCTGCCCATCGTCATCTGGATCCTCAAAGGCTTCTTCGAAAGTGTGCCGATGGAACTCGAACGCGCCGCCGCCGTGGATGGGGCGAACCCGATCCAGACGTTTCGCTATATCGTCTTACCCATTTCCCTGCCGCCGTTGTTTGCCACGGGCGTCTTTGCCTTCATCGAAGCATGGAATGAATTCTTCTTCGCCATCATCCTCACCCGCATCAACGTCAAAACCGCTTCCATAGCGATTGCTGAATTCTCAGGTCAATACCAAACGCTCTACGGGCAGATGCTGGCTTCCGCGGTGCTGGCGAGCATCCCTGTGGTGGCGTTGGCGATCATTTTTAGGCACTTTATTTTGGAAGGTTTTGTCGAAGGAGCAATCAAAGCATAATGGCTACGCTTGAACTGATCAACATCCATAAAAAATTCGGTGACTTTGTTGCCGTGGAAGATGTCAACCTGCGCGTCGAGGAAGGAGAGTTTGTCACGTTGCTGGGTCCTTCGGGTTGCGGTAAGTCCACGCTGTTGAACATGACTGCTGGACTCGAAGACGTGACCTCTGGCGAGATCCGCATCAACGGCAAGGTCGTCAATCAACTTGGTCCGTTCGAGCGCGATGTGGCGATGGTCTTTCAGAACTATGCCCTCTACCCGCACATGACGGTGGAGGAGAACATCGGTTTTTCGCTTCAGTTGAGAAAACGACCCAGAACCGAGATTCAGGATAAGGTCCAGAAAGTGGCGGCGATGTTGGAATTGGAAAAATTCCTGCATCGTCTCCCGCGTGAGCTGTCGGGCGGTCAACAGCAACGAGTCGCCATCGGTCGGGCAGTCATCCGCGAGCCGTCCATTTTTTTGTTCGACGAACCGTTTTCGAATCTCGATGCGGCGTTGCGCCTCAAGACGCGTGGCGAGATCAAGGAACTGCACCAAAGACTCGGCGTGACGTCGGTCTTCGTGACACACGATCAGGAAGAAGCGCTCTCGCTCTCTGACCGTATCGCTGTTTTGCGGATGGGGCATCTCGAACAATTCGGCACGCCCGAAGAGATTTACTCGAAGCCTGCCACGAAATATGTGGCGCGATTCATTGGCTCCCCACAAATGGACATGTTCGCTGGCGAGTTCACGGATGGCAGGCGCGCATATCACATCGGCAGTGCGAAGGTCGCATTGTCAAAACCTACGCAAGCGCCGAACACTCCAGTTGACGTTGGTGTACGCGCGGAGTTTGTCACTCTCGGCGAAAAAGGCTTCAATGCAGTGATACGACTCGTTCAACCTGTCGGTCCATTTACATATGTGACCGTTGACTGGGACGGCGGCAGTGTCACCGCCAGAGTCAACGGTGTGTCACATTTGAAACCAAAAGAAAATATCAAAGTGGACATCGACCCCGAAGGTCTGCTGTTCTTCGACAGAACATCTGAAAAAAGGATTGACTTGTAATGTATAAATTTCCAAACCTGCCCTTTGTGCGTCTCATGCCCTTTGCAGAAGTTGAGGAGAAACAACCTGTGTTGTTGATCACGTCCATGCCTGCGTGGAATGCAGTGAAAGATTCGTTACGCGGCTTGAACATCGCCAAATCCATCGAAGTGACCGAAGCCAATGCTGCTCATTGGGATTCGTTGTTGTCCACCGTCCACGGTCAATCGTCCGCGGTCGTGTATTCTGTCGGCGGCGGACTCACTGCCGACGCCGCGAAATATGTCGCTTCCAAACTGAACCTGCCGCTCGTCATTCTTCCAACCGCCCTCTCGGTGGATGCGTTCATTACCGCCGCATCAGGCATCCGCAAAGATGGATGCGTGTACTACATCGAGACGAAAGTACCCGAGCGCCTCATCCTGGACTTTGAAACGATCGCCAAAGCCCCAGCCTCCATCCGCGCCGCAGGCATCACGGACGTGATGTCCATTGCCACAGGCGCATGGGATTGGAAGTTCGCGCACGAGCAGGGCAAAAATCCCGCAGGCATGGAGTTCATCCCGTGGGTGTACGACAACGCCCAATCCATTTTGAACGGCGTGCTTGACTGTGCCGAAGCCGCAGGGCGCGGCGACCATGATGGACTCAAAACTTTGTACGATTGTCTCGCCATGGAAGTTCAACTGTGCAATCAAGTCGGTCATTCCCGCCCCGAAGAGGGGAGCGAGCACTACTTCGCCTACGCCGTCGAAAACGAAATGGGTCACGGACTTCCACATGGCGATCTGGTGGGTCCTGCTATTTTGTTGATTGCCAAACTCCAAGGGCAAGATACCGCGCCGCTGGAAAAAGCATTGAAAGCTTGCAACGTCCCGCTCAACAATATTCCGCAGGAGATGATTGACCGCACGTTGAGGATCTTGCCTGTTTATTCTACGAAACATAACCTGTCGTTTGGAATTGCACATACGTTGAATTAATCATGTACGCTTCTGAACAAGACCTCCTGGACTTTTTGAATGGCAATCACTTCGTCTATCAATACGTTGAGCACCCCGCCGTGTTCACCTGTGAGGAGGCTGAAGTGCATCGCCCGAAATCGACTGCGACCAGCACAAAGAACTTGTTCCTGTGCGATAAAAAGGCGAGACGGTTTTTTCTCGTGGTGACCGCCTGCGAGAAGACGGTCAAGTTGGATGAACTGGCTTCCCAATTGGGAAGCACGCATTTACGCTTCGGCTCGGAAGAAAATTTATTCCGACTGCTCGGTGTGACGCGCGGCGCAGTGACGATGATGGGCCTGGCAAATGATACAGAGCATCAGGTCGAATTGTGGATAGACGCGGACATCTGGCAGAGCGAATCCTTCTTGAGCCATCCACTGGTCAACACAGCGACATTGATATTGTCCAAATCGGAACTCGAACGATTCTTTGAACTGACAGGGCATACATCTCATATCTTTGAAGGAGCATAAAATGAAAATCGCATTTGCAGGCGCAGGATACATCATCAACATCCACGCCAAAGCTGCGAAAGCGCAACGGGATGTGGAAATGGTCGGGGTGGTGGAGAAATTTGCTGTCGAGAAATCTGCCGCTCTTGCGCGGAAATTCAAAATCAAGAATCGATACCGGACAGTTGAGGAGTTGCTCAAGACTGGGAAGGTGGACGCGCTCGTGATCGGCACGCCGAACTATCTTCACGCTCCGCAGGCAATTGCCGCGCTCAAAGCGGGCGTGCATGTCATGGTCGAGAAGCCTATGGCGATGACTGTGCGTGAAGCGGAAAAAATGATGGATGCCAGTGCAAAAAGCGGAGCGACCTTGATGGTGGCGCACTGCTGGCGCTTCGATGAGGATGTCAATTGGCTGAAGAAGCAATCGTCGAAGTTGGGAAGAATTATCCGCACAAAGGGGTACGGCGTGCATACCCATTGGGGACCGAGCGGTTGGTTTACACAAAAAAAATTTGCAGGCGGCGGCGCAATGGCAGATATGGGCATCCATGCGTTGGATACAGCCCGCTTTTTGCTGGGCGATCCGATGCCTGTTTCGGTGTATGCCAGGATCGGAACGCACTATACAGACTTCGACGTGGACGATACAGGCGTGGTGATTGTCGAGTGGGGTAACGGCGCGATTTCATATTTCGAATCGGGCTGGTGGCAGCCGCATAGCGACGGTCCCGAGGCGGCAACGCAACTCTACGGTATGCAGGGATTCGGTCAATTGTTCCCGACACAACTCGAAATACCAATCGTGAAGACACAGACCGTGAAACTCGTCAAATCGGGATTCAAATTCCCGCGCAAGGAGCATTGCCCGCAGACGATGTACGACGCGCAGATGGCTTATTTCCTGAATTGCGTCCGCACAGGGACGACACCTGTCCCCGGGGGATTGGAAGGGCTGGTGAATATGAAGGTTGTGGATGCGGCGTATAAATCCGGCAAAACTGGAAAAGTGGTACAAGTCCAGAAATGAGGAGAAAAATGAAAACTGCTTTAGTGATCAGTCCCCATGCCGATGACGCCGCCGCCTTTTGCGGCGCGACCATCGCCAAGCTCGCCGATGACGGCTGGAATATCGTTCTGGTGCGTGTCACTGATGACCGTAAAGATTCGGTGGGCTTGACCATCGAGGAGACGATTGCCAAAAACACGGAAGAACTGCACAACGCCGCGAAAATCCTGGGCGTGAAGGAGATCGTCGAACTGGGCTTCGAGACCGATATGCTGGCAGACGTCCCACTGGGGAAACTGCGGGAACGGATGGTGTATCTGTTCCGAAAGTACAAACCCTATGCCGTCTTCTCGTTCGACCCGTTTGGATTGTACGAAAATAACCAGGATCACGTCCGCATTGCGCAGGCAGTGGATGAAGCCTACTGGGTCGCCTGTTTCGACAAACACTACCCCGAACATTTTGTGGAAGGACTTGAACCGTTCTCCGTATGCGAGCGCTGGTATTTTGCCCGTCAACTTCCGAATGTAACCCACTATGAAGAAGTCGCCGCGACCATCGAGCGGAAGATCGACGCCGTCTGCGCCCACCGCGAGATGATGAAGAACACCATTAATCAATATCAATTGCAGATGAAGACCTGGGGTAAACAAGTGGCGTGGCTGCAACAATCCAAAGACGGCGATATGAAACCGTTGATCGGGTTGTTCCTTCAGGAGCAGGCAAAGGGATTGGCTGAAGCGGCGGGCTGGGATACTGAATTGCAACTTGCCGAATCCTTCCGCCTGGAACGTTTCGGCGGGTTGGAGGAGTTGTTTCAGATGATGGCGGAACCGCTGGATGAATCTGAACCCGCACCCGTCCGCGCCGACTTGGATCATCCGCAGGAAGAACCGACAAATGAAACCGAACAGGCGCACATCATACCTCTGGATATTAAAGAACGCATCCGCATCATGGGGCATCACCACTTGTGCGCAGGCGCGTTCGATGAACTGCTCAAGATGCCCATCTTCCGAATCGGTTATGCCTCGCTGGTGGATCACATTGACCCCAACCCCGATTTGATCATCGAAACCGTCTATGGGTATGGTCAATTCTGTTATCACTGCGGTTACTTCTCACAGGACGAAGGGCGCTGTACTTCAGGCTGGAAGAACAAACTCGCCAAAGATTATGCCGTGCTCGAACATCTTGGTCTCAAACCCGGCAGCCAGACGCGCCTGGAAGACTTGCAAAAACTGCTGGCAGAAAAAGTCTCCTATGAAAAACTGGAGGAGTTCTGCGGTCCTGGCGGTCCCGGCAAATGCGAATTCTATGCTTTGGGCGTTTGTCAGAAATCCTTCGCCGCCCTGCGTGAAAAATACGGCATCACAAAATAAAATGATGTAAAAGGAGAATGCCATGCAAACCGCTCCAAAAGGAACTCGCGCCCGCCTGCTCACCGCCCTCGGATTTGGCTTCTTCATCGACTCCGCCGAAGACGTAGCCCTGCCCATGCTCTGGCCCGCCGTGCGCACCGCCCTCGGCTTGAGCTATGCCCAGTTGGGTTACATTGACAGTATCCGTGTCATATTCCAAACTTTCAGCGGTCCGTTTTGGGGAATGCTCGCTGACCGCTACAACCGCAAATGGATCCTGGTCATTGGGACAGGTGTATGGGGATTATGGACCTCAGTCTGCGGATTCGCCACCGACTACTGGCAACTGCTCATCGTACGCATCATTGCCTGCATTGGGCTTGGTTGCTTGTACCCGGCCGCTTTCTCCCTTCTGGCTGATTCGTTCGGACCCAAACAACGCGGACGCGCAATGGGCACCATCAGCGCCATCGGCATGTTCGGCATTGTGGCGGGGGCGCTGGCGTTTGGCGAGATCATCGGCATCTCTGAAGATGGCTGGCGGATCGGCTTTATCGGTCTGGGTGTGACCAGCGCCTTGTCCGGCTTGGTCATCGCATTACTCGTCAAGGAACCTGTGCGCGGCGCATCTGAACCAGAATTGGAAAGCGTCATTACTGAAGAGTCTGCCGCTCAATTCCGCTTCGACATGAAAGGGGTGCGGGAACTGCTTAGTGTCAAAACCGTGTGGGTGAACTTTCTGCAAGGCATCTTCATGCTCACCACCATCAACGCCCTGGCAACCTTCTACGTCACCTGGCTGGTGGACGACCGTGGCTTCTCGGAAGCGGACGCCCCATTATTCTTTGGCGGTGTGGTTATTTCGTTGGCGTTAGGCAACTTTGTGGGCGGTTCGGTTGGCGATTGGGCATATCACCGCTATCCCAAATATGGACGCGCTGTTGTGTCGCAGATTTCCATCGGCGTATCTCTACCAGCAATGTGGTACCTATTCTCGTATGCCAAAGATACAACCTCCATCCTTGTCTTCTCGATCATCTCAGGCTTCTTCCTCGACTGGACGCGTCGCGGCGCCATGCAGCCAATGGTGCAGAACGCCGTCCGCCCCGAATTGCGCGCCACCGCCATGGCATTGACCGAATTCGTCAACGGCGCGTTCGCCTCGGTGGTCATCATCTTGTTTGGAACCTACGCCGACCAGTTTGGACTCTCCCGCACCCTACTTATCTTAACAAGCGGATTTTGGGCGATTGCTTTTTGCGTCACACCTCTTTATTATTTCGTCTATCCCAAAGATGCGGAACGCCTGCACTCTCAAATGCAGGAGCGACGTGAGATGATCGCGGGTAATTTGTAGTCAAAAGGAAAATGTATGAAAATCTGCATCGTCGGCGGAACGGGCAACATCAGCCAACCCATCGTCAAACTTTTGCTCGAAAAGGGACATGACGTCACCCTTTTCAACCGCGGGCAGACGGCACAAGTGCCCAAAGGCGTACGCGTCATCACAGGCGACTGTTACAACCGCGAAGACTTCGAGCGTAAGATGCAAGCCGAAAGATTTGACGCGGCGATCGACATGATCTGCTTTACTGCTGAAGATGCCGCATCCAGCGTGCGTGCCTTTCGTGGAATCGGCTGGTTCGTGCAAACATCCACCACTTGCACGTATGGCATTCAATACGATTATCTGCCCGTGGATGAGACCCATCCCTTACGCCCTAACACCGAATACGGACGTAACAAGGTGGCGGCGGATCATGTCTATCTTGAAGCGTATCATCGCGAGAAATTCCCTGCAATTATCATAAAACCTTCTACTACCTACGGACCTGTGCAGGGGATGCTGCGCCAGATTTGCTGGGACTTCTCATGGATCGACCGAGTCAAAAAAAGCAAACCTGTCATCATCTGCGGTGATGGGTTTGCCATTCATCAACATCTGCACGTAGATGATATTGCCCAGGCCTTCGTCGGCGTTATTGGCAAAGAACATACCATCGGGCAGGCATACAACGCCGTCAGCCGTGGATATTACACCTGGCTCGATTATCACAAACTGGCGAATAAGGTTCTCGGTAAAGACGTTGAATTGATCGGCATTCCCTTTGAAGACCTAAAGCGGCTCAATGTGCCAGACATGGGTATTCTGGAAGATGAATTCGCTTTCAACGATTATTACTCCTCTGAAAAACTGTTCCGCGATGTGCCTGAGTTTCAGCCGAAGATTTCGCTGGAGCAGGGTATGACCCAGGTGTTCGAAGTGATGGAACGTGAAGGACGCATTCCAAATTCAGATGAACTGACCTGGGAAGATGAGATTATTGCAAGATATAGAAAGTTGTATCAATAAGGAGACTTATGAAGATCACAGTCATTGGCGGCGGTTCCACATACACGCCCGAACTCGTGAATGGATTTCTTGTGCGGATCGAATCGTTACCAATCAAAGAACTTTGGTTAATGGATATTGACAAAGAACGGCTGGACATCGTCGGTGGATTTTCGCAGAGAATGGTCAGGGCGAAGGGAGAGCCTTTTAAGGTGATCCTATCTACAGTCCAGAAAGAGGCGATTGCGGGCGCATCCTATGTCACTACGCAGTTGCGAGTCGGCATGATGCCTGCTCGTCGTGGAGATGAATACCTCGGTCTGCGTCATGGGTTGATCGGGCAGGAGACTACGGGGGTGGGCGGTATGGCGAAAGCGCTGCGAACCATCCCTGTGATTCTTAGTATCGCGAACGATATCCGTGAAACGGCGTCTGGCGCCTTGCTGGCGAATTTCACCAACCCGGCGGGCTTGGTGACCGAAGCGTTGAATCACTATGCGCCCGATGTGCCCGCGGTGGGGGTGTGCAATGTGGGCATCACCACCAAGATGGAAATCCTCGAAGGTTTGGAGAAGGTGACGGGTAACAAGATCGAAGACCATCGCGCCGTGTTGAACACGCTGGGTCTGAATCATCTCACCTGGCATCGCGGCTTCACCGTGGATGGCGAAGAGATGTGGCAAACTATTTTCCCTGCATATCTTGAAGAGGTCAAAAAAGAAGCCGAACCCGAGTGGAATATCCGTACGCTTGAAACGCTGGGCATGATTCCCAATTATTACTTGCAATATTTTTACTACACCGAAAAGAAATTCAATGAGCAAAAGAAGTGGCCTCCCTCACGTGCCGAGCAGGTGATGGAAATCGAAAAAGACCTTCTGCGCGATTACGCCGACCCGACCCTCACCGAACCGCCCGCAGACTTGATGAAACGCGGCGGCGCATATTATTCCACGCTGGCGACGCAGCTCATCAACTCGCATTACAACGATTTGGGCGAAGTGCATGTGGTTAATACGCGGAACAATGGAGCCGTAAAAGATTACCCTGCGGATTGGGTCTTGGAACTGCCCGCCAAAGTGGACGCCAAAGGGATTCATCCGCTTCCTGCCGACCCGCTGCCTGCTTCGTGCTTCGGGCTGATCTCTCAGGTGAAGATGTACGAAATCCTGACCGTCGAAGCCGCCGTGCATGGCGATAGGAATGCGATGTATCAGGCATTGCTTACCAATCCGCTTGGTCCAAGCGCGGACAAGGTGCAGGCTGTGATGGACGATATGCTTGAAACGAATAAGCAGTGGCTGCCGCAGTTCTACAAATAAGCACAAGGAAATTACGATGACATTTGAATCCATTCTCCCCATGCCCGATTTGTTCGACGCGCGGCGCGTATTGTGCATTCAACCGCATTATGACGATAATGACATCGGCGCAGGCGGAACATTCGCGCAACTCGCAATGAAAGGCGCGGATGTGATCTACCTCACCGTCACCGATGATCTGGCTGGCGTTGTGGATACGTCACTTTCGGCGCAAGCCGCGACCGAGTCTCTTGCGCGTGATCAACTTGCGGCGGGGAAGATTATCGGGGTGAAGGAACAAATTCTCCTGAATTATCCCGACGCGGGCGAGTATGATTATTTTGCCCTGCGCCGCGACATTCTGAAATACATCCGGGAGTTGAAGCCCGATTTCGTTTTCACCTGCGACCCATGGCTGACTTACGAAGCGCACCGCGATCACCTCCAAACGGGACATGCCGTCGCGGAAGCGGTCTTATTCTCCAGCCTGATGAAAATCCCTTCGTACGATCCAGCTGTGGACGCAGCCTATAAGGACCATTTCATCCAGGGGGTGGGGTTTTACTACTCGCGCGAACCAAATCTCATCGTAGACATCGCTTCGACGTGGGAGGCGAAAGTCGCTGCAATACGCTGCTACGAAACGCAAATCCCATCTAACGAAGCGGATCAAATCGTCATGGCGCTGCAACTCAAGTCACAGCAGATTTGCACAGATAAGGATTTCAAACTTGGCGAGCCGTTCAAGGTGTTGCATCCGCGCGCCTTGCATTGTGGACTTTGACCAGCATTCATATCAAAGGAGCTGTCATGGCACAGGAATTTCAAACCAGCACGAAGACAAGGATCATGTATTCATTGACCAGCCTCGGCGTGGCGACGCTAGCCGAAGCCATCGCTGGCATCATCGCCTTCTACATTGTGGATGTAAAAAACCTGCCCGTCACCTGGTATTCGACTTTCTGGTTTTTCTACACCATCTACAACGCACTGAACAATCCCGCGCTCGGTTACATATCCGACCGCACACGAACGCGCTGGGGACGGCGCATTCCGTACGTACTTTTTGGCGGGTTGCCCTACGCGGTCGCTTTTGCGCTCATCTTCACAGCGCCTTTCGACGGCAGGGATGATCCCGTTGGATTGTTGATCTACTTTGGAATTATGATCGTCGTTTGGGAGGGACTCTATACCGCGATTGCCACGGGTTATTACGGGCTCCTGCCTGAAATGTTCGGCTCGTACCGCGAACGAACGGACGTTGCCGCCAAGATGAACATCTTCCAAACCATCGCGCTTGTGTTGGGCGCGGCTCTGCCTCCGCTGCTTGCGGACATGCTGGGTTGGTCGGGCATGGCGATTCTGCTTTCGGTTATTTCTGTCATTGCCATTTATGTGGGATATCCCTTCCTCTTTGAGCGTGCCGACCTCAAAACCGATACATCCTTCCCGTTCAACGCGGCGCTCAAAGCCACCTTCTACAACCGCAGTTACCTCACCGCCGCAGGCTCGCAGATGATGAGGTTCTTTGCCACAGGTTCATTGCAAACGGGTATTTTGTTTTACCTCAAATACAGCCTCAAAGTGGATGAAAGCAACGCCACAACCATTCTTGGCATTGCGTTTCTCATCGCCATGTTCTCGCTCTACCCGTGGCGCAATTGGGTGGCGAACAAACTCGACTCGCGCCGTACGCTCATGCTCGCCAATGCGGTTATGATCCTGGGTATAGTGCCGATGGGTTTCTCGCCCGACATCAACTTCACTTATGCCGCCGCAGTCGTTCTTGGCATCGGTCTCGGCGGACTTGTGCTCATCGGCGATGTCATCATGACCGAAGTCATTGACGAAGACGAAGTAAAGACGGGTCATCAGCGCGCGGGCATGTACTTCGGCATGAGCGGATTCCTGATCACTCTCAGCGGCTTGCTTGTCTCGTCTGTCTTCGGTCTCGTCATGCCTGCCTTTGGCTACGACACGCTCCTTGACGTTCAACCTGCCTCAGTTGATTTGGGCTTCCGCATATTCCTGACCGTTCCGACCTCCATTGGCTTTCTGCTCGCCATCTTTCTGTTGTGGTTGTATCCGCTGCACGGCAAATATTTGCAGGAAATCAAAGAGACGTTAATAAAGAAAAGAGGCGAAGCCTAAATGCGTTATTTTCTCGGTATAGACGTTGGTTCATCAAAAACCCACGCCCTGATCGCAGATGAGACCGGTCAATGTGTAGGGTTTGGCGCATCCGGTGGAGGGAATCATCAAGGTGTTGGATATGAAGGGCTTGAGCGAGTGTTGAATGTGTCGTTCGAGGGCGCATTGAAAATGTCTGGGTTGGACAGGGCTCAACTTGCGGGAGCAGGTTTCGGCGTGGCAGGATGCGATTTCCCATCCGACCGGGAACCGCACTTGCAGGCGATATCCAAATTGGGTTTGTCGTGCCCGGTGGAGGTCGTCAATGATGGCTGGAACGGTCTGTACGCTGGCGCGACCCGCGGGATAGGCGTCAACGTCACCGCTGGGTCCGGAGTCAATTGCCGCGGGCGTGGCAGAAACGGACAGGAGGGCAGGATCGTCGGCAATGGCGTGGAGTTCGGCGAATTCGGTGGCGCGATGGATATCGTTCTGCATGCTCAGCAGCAAGTAAACTATGCTTGGATCAAACGAATACCGCCCACGCAGCTCACAAACATTTTCCTCGAAGCCACAGGCGCGCGAGATGAAATGGATTTGATGGAAGGGCTTTCCAACAATTATTACCATCCATTTCCGCATCTTGCCGTTGAGATTGCCGATGCGGCAGAGAAGGGCGATCATGCGGCAGTCGAAGTCATGCGGCGATCGGGTGAAGAATTGGGTTGGCTGGCGGTGTCGGTGGCGCGGCAGATCGAAATGGAAAATGAGGTGGTCGAGATCGTTCAATCGGGCAGCGTGTTCAATGCCGGCGATATTCTCATCCAGCCCATGCAGGGCGTCATCCTGAATCACGTTCCCAAGGCAAGGTTGATTCGCCTCGACTGTCCACCAGTGGTGGGCGCGGTCGTTCTTAGCATGGAGCATGCTGACTTCGATGGGTATTCTGTTCGTGGCAGGATCGTCCGAACTGCAAAGGAACTGGTCATATGAAGATCGGCTACGCACACACGGTCATCACGCCTTCGCTGGATAAACCCGTTTATCTCGCGGGCTTCGGCAACGGCCGCCGCGCAGAAACCATCCACGATGATCTTTACGTCCGCGCGCTTGCTCTTCAAGCCGGGCAAACCACATTGGTATTGGTGGCGCTCGACCTGATCGGTTTCTTCCGCCCTGACGTGTACGAAGTGATCGGGAAAGTGAATCGCCCGGATGCGCAGATCGTCATCGCATCCACTCACACCCATCACGGACCCGACACGATGGGGCTATGGGGGCGCGACCAAAAGACCCGCGGTGTGGATGCGGATTACATGCGCGATACCAAACAAAAGATCGTGGATGTAACTCACGCCTCTCTTTCCGCGCTCAAACCTGCTTCTGCTAAATGGGCTTCTGTCCACGTCCCAGGCTTGGTCAAGAACGCGCGCAACCCTGAGATACTTGACAATGAACTAACACTGCTCCAATTTCTGGGTACTGATTACCGTTCACTGGTCACTCTTTTCAACTTCCCCTGCCACCCCGAAGTGTTATCGGAGCACAATCCACACATCACGTCTGATTATGTTCATTGTCTTCGCGAGGAGGTCGAAAAGCAGACCGGCGCTCCGTGCATTTTCTTATCTGGCGCATTGGGCGGCATGATGACCCCTGATGTTAAAGACCACTCGTTTGAAGAAGCCGAGATTATGGGGAGGAGGCTGGCAAGGGAGGGGTTGAAGGCGTTGAGTGCAGTGAGAGGCAGCGACCAATCGCCAGTGATCAGTATGGCAAAAAAGGAAATTAAAGCTAAACTCACCAACATCCTATACAAACTCGCCTTTGGACGAAAACTCCTGCCGGATGTGCGTGATAAAGAAGGTTACATCACCACAGAGGTCAATCTCATCAAGATCGGCGGGTTGTGGTTGGCAACGGTACCGGGGGAGTTACTGCCCAAGTTGGGTTTACAACTCAAGGCGTGGATGAAAGAGGCGGGTGCACAGGTGACAGGCGTGATTGGGCTGGCGAACGATGAGTTGGGCTACATCCTGCCTGTCGAAGATTTCAAATATCCGTGGAACCCGTTCAAGCCAGGGAAACACTACGAAGAAACGAATTCCATTGGGAAGGATATCGCGCCGAAGGTGATGGATGGTATTAGAAATCTGTTGTAAATCAAATCGAAGGAGTATCAAATGTCTGAATTAGCGATTTTAGGTGGAAGCAAAACCCGCACAGAGTCTTATCCAGAATGGCCTGTGTGGGATCAACGCGATATCGAAGCAGTGATCGAAGTCGTTAAATCGGGGCGTTGGGGTGGGTATCCGTACCCTGGTCCGAAGACATCGGAGTTGGCGAAAAAGTTTGCTGAATTGCAGGGCGGCGGCTATGCTGTGCCGATGACGAATGGGACGATCACAATGGAAGTGGCGTTGCGTGCCGCAGGAATTGGCTGGGGCGATGAAGTCATTGTGCCTGCTTATACGTTTCAGGCGACCGCCTCCGCACCGATGGGAGCGGGTGCGATTCCGGTCCTTGTGGATGTGGACCCGAAAACATATTGTCTCGACCCGAAAGCGGCGGAGAAAGCCATCACGCCGAAAACGAAGGCGATCATCCCTGTGCATCTCGGCTCGAACATGGCAGACATGGACGCGATCATGGCGCTGGCTGAGAAACACAACTTGATCGTGATTGAAGATTGCGCACACGCCCACGGTGCAAAATGGAACGGTCAGGGTGCAGGGACAATCGGCCACTTCGGCTCGTTCTCGCTGCAATCGTCGAAGACGCTCACCTCGGGCGAAGGCGGAATCTTGCTTTGCAAATCTGCCGAACATGCCGCGCTTGCCGCGTCGATCATTGACTGCGGACGTAAACATGCCCTGGGCGGCGGGGGAGAAGATGCGCATGGTCTGGCTATTCAAGGCGGAAACTTCCGCTTGAGTGAAATGCAGGCCGCGCTGGCGTTGGTTGGCATTGAACGTTTTCCCCAGCAGGCAAAGCAGCGCGAAGAGATGGCGGCATACATGGACGAAGCCTTGAGCGAGCTTCCCGGTGTGCGCGTGTTGAAACGTGACCCGCGTCATACCACCCGCTCGTTCTACCGCTACATTTTTGCGATTGATCCAAAAGAATTTGGCGTGGAGCACGATATTCTATGCGCCGCGCTGGATGCAGAGGGAATCGATTGCTGGGTGGGCTATGAAGCCATGCACAACTATGAATTGTTCCAGCCGCAGAAATCGAAACTGGCGGTACCGAATGCCTTTCCACAATATTTTGATTTCAAAAAAATGAACCTGCCCGAAGCCACCCGCGCTTGTGAGCATGAAGCGGTATGGCTGGATGAAGCGGTTTTCCGCGCAGGATCGAAAGGCGTGGATGATGCCGTGGAGGCGATCAAGAAGATACAAAGGAATGCCGCAGACTTGAATGCGGCGGCGGAGGCGTTGAGGAAGAAGTACGGGAAGTAAAGAATTGTTGTTACAAGAATTAACGCCCTGTCTATTTTGACAGGGCGTTGAACTAATCAACGATTATGCTGTTACAGCAGTCCTAAATTAATACCCATATCATTTACTTTGTATGATTTATTTATATCACCCGCCGATCTGACTCATGCCGCGTTGTGAACCGGCGGGCACAGTTGTGAGCATCTTGTGATGCTGTGGTTTATTGAGAATGGCTTGGCGATAATGATCGTCCAGGGGTTGCCCTGAGCGTACAGCCTCGCGTAACGAGATTTCATTGGAGTTATCGAGGCACGGTCGTAATTTCCCGTCCGCTGTAAGGCGAAGGCGGTTGCAGGTATCACAAAAATGTTCGCCAAGCGGTGAAATAAATCCCACCGTGCCCAAAGCACCCGGAATACGAAACGTCCTTGCCGGACCGTTACCGATGACGGCTTGTACCGGTTGTATGTCGAACGCTGAAAGCTGCGCGCGCATCTCTTGTACAGAAACATATCGCTCGGAGGGGGTTGGAAAACCATCTCCCCAATCTTGTATATTCCCGACCGGCATCAGCTCGATAAAACGTACGTGCCAGTCATGTACAATGGTCAACCTGGCGAGGGCGGGCAATTCGTCGTCGTTGAGTCCGCGCACGATCACGGTATTCAACTTGATGGGCGTGAGATGCGCCCGTTCGGCGGCGGCAATCCCCTCCCACACCTGGTCAATGTCTCCGCCGCGGGTGATGCGTGTGAACTTCTTGCGGTCGAGCGTATCCAGACTGATATTGACACGGCTCAAGCGCGCATCGGCGAGCGGCTGCGCCAGCCGTCCGAGCAGCATTGCATTGGTTGTTAGGCTTACTTCTTCGATATTTGGGATGGAGGCGATGCGGCGCACGATCTCAACGATGAGTGGATGCATCAACGGTTCGCCGCCTGTCAATCTCACGCGTCTCACTCCCCACCTTGAAGCTGTTTCGACGACCCGCAGAATTTCATCCGCTGAAAGTTGTTCCTCCCTCGGCTGCCATTGCAAACCGTCCTTCGGCATGCAATAAACGCATCGGAGATTGCAGCGATCTGTGAGAGAGATACGCAGGTATGTGATCGAACGCCCGAATGGATCGATGAAGTCTTTCATGCGAATAGGGTGGTTAACCAATAGGTGCCGACTGCAATCGACAGGATGGTGCCCAATGCGCGGCGGACACCTGAGATCGAGAACCGGATCGCGCCCAACCGACTGCCGATCAACGCGCCAGCCAGACCGAAGATCAGAAGCGAAACGCCGAACTCGCCAAAATCCAGGGTTCCGGTTGCGACGCGGCCGAACAACCCGCTCAACGAATTGACGGCGATGAATCCTCCCGCAGATGCGGCAGCTTCCTTGGCATTCCCCCATTGCATGAGAATGATAAGCGGTGAGAGAAAGATACCGCCGCCGATGCCTATCATTCCCGAGAGCAGGCCAATGGCGGCTCCACTGATCAATGCGAGCCATAACGGGACCGGACGATGTTTCCAATCCGGTGCTTCGCTGATCACGGGGGCTAGAACCATGCGCAATGCAAGATAAGTCAACATCACATACAATAAAGTTGTATATGTCCTATCGGTGAGCTTTATTGTGGCGCCCAGAAATGCCGCCGGGATCGAAGCCACAAGGAACGGAAGCAGCAACCGCAGGCGAAAATGACCGGCGCGCATGTAATTCACAAATGATATGGACGAAACAAAGATGTTCAATACCAGGGCTGTGCTCGCCATGACCGCCACCGGAATGCCAAAAAAGCTCATGGCAACCAGGTACCCCGACGCGCCGCCAAAACCCGCGCTGGAATACAATAAGGCGATCGCGAAAACAAGAAACGAGATCAGAATGTCTGTCACGGCTGTGAGTTCTCGAGGATGGGAATTGAGACCGGGATCCGATAATAGGAATATCCGGCGCAGGGGCGACAGAGGATAATCCCTTCGTGGATGATCTCGCGTTCGTTCATGATCTCTTCGCCGCACGCCTCACACCGGACCCGGATGCCGGGCCTCGACACGATGGACTCGATTGTCGCTTTGAGCTGGACTTCCGTCACGGTAAGCATTTCGTCGTCTGGCATGATCTGGTAGGTTTGCATTTGAGCGAAGTAATGACGGGATTCATCCACGGCATATTTGCGGGCTTTCTCGCGGATGTCCAATGCGGGGGCTACACGGAAGGCGCGATGCGTTTCTGTATCGATGAATGTTGCGGCGGCTTTGCCATAGTCTTCGATCCGCAGGGTGCGATGGCCGACGGTGCAATCTGTTGCAGCCGAAAGCCCGTCGACAAAGCAACCGTCGGTTTCGGCGATGGTCAGAATCCGTTTCGAGCGCAGGTTCGGACCGAGTTGCAATGAGCCGAGTCCCCTGAGTCCGATGCGAACGCCGAGGATCTGGCGCGGACAGAGATGGGAATGAAGTTTCGAAGATTTTTCAAGCAGGAGTTGAATATCCATGGTCTTCCTCGTACCTGTTTGTTATGGAATGTCATGCGGGCTGGTAAAAAAACACCGTCTCGCGAAAGGAGACGGCACGGCTTTATCACGCGTTCTCCTTTCCAAGTCAACCCCATTTGCATTAATGGGATTTCGGGGAGGCTGTTCCGTTTCCGGTTCAACCTTTGCACCTCGGGGGCGCCTGCCCGTTCCGTCATGACATTCGTTTTAGACCGAACAGATCGGAGCGTTGTTAATGGAATGAATTTCACCAATTCATTCTTTAGTATCATAGTGGATTTCCCCTCTTCCTGCATCATCAATCCGGGGTATTTTCGCCGTCACTCCAACGGGTGATGACGAAAATCATTTTGTCAGGTCTTTGGTGGTCTTCTGAATCTCGTCGAGCACATCCAGTTCGGCTTTCAGCTCGCTGGAAAGCGACGAGAAGTAGGACCTCAAATTGCGGACGAATTTGCCGATCTCGCGCGCCGAACGCGCCAGCCGTTCCGGTCCGAGGACGATGGCTGCCAGCAGGATGATGACGATCAGTTCATTGCCGCCAATTCCGAAAATATCCATATCAACCTCTGCCGACGATGGCGGCTAAAAGGATGCTAATCAGGTAAAGTCCCATCAATGGAGCCATCACCAGCCCCATGTTGACCGGATCCACCGTGGGCGTGACCGCCGCGGCGATGAAAGCCATGCCTACGATGGCATAGCGCCAGCCGCTTGCGAGTTGTTTTGCGGTGACGAATTTCATCTTTGCCAGGAACATGACGATCAAGGGCATTTCGAAGCAAACGCCGATCCAGAACATCAGCCGGGTGATGAATTCGAAATAATTCTCAGGCCGCACCTGGGTGGTGATGCCCATAAAGCCGGTCAGGAAGGGAATGGCAGCCGGGAGCATAATGAACCAGGTGAACGCGACTCCGCCTGCAAAGAGCAGGGTGGCAAGTGGGACCATGATAAGCAGCCAGAGGCGTTCCCGACCCTTCAAGCCGGGCAGGATGAACGCCATCACCTGGTAGACGATGAAAGGCATTGCAAGCACAAAGCCGCCCAGGAGCGAGACCTTCATGAAGATCGCGATATTTTCGGTCAACTCGATGGAGACGAGATTCGATATGCCGCCGATGGGCGCCGCGAGATAAGAGATGATCTGCCCGGAAAAAGCGAAGCTGATGCCGGTGGCGACGATTAACGCAAGGAACGCCTTGAAGATGCGGGAGCGCAATTCGTTGAGATGGGCAAGGAGAGGCGCCGAGCTCTCCATCTGGACACTGGCTTTTTTGTGGGCGCGTCCGAGCGCGCGAAAAACGCCGCGCCAGTTGCGTTTTTCCTTTTTCAGTGTGTTTACCTGTGCGTTCACGTGCGGCATTATCCGTTCTTATCGCCGGTTTCCGCCTGTTCCTCGTCGCCTTTCAAGCCCTTGCGGAAACTGGTGACGCCCTTGCCGATCTCACCGGCAATTTTACTAATACGCCCCACTCCGAAAAGCAGGAGGAGGATGACCAGTAGGATGATCAATTCGGGGGTGCCTAAATGAAACATCTTCTTTTCTCCTTTATATATCCTTCGATAGCCGAAATGCCTGCGGTGTGGTGACATCCACCTTGAGTTCCCGCAGGACCTGTTCATTATCGCGGGTTTCGATTACGTGACTGGCAATGCCCACGTCCACGTTCAACTTCTTCAAGCTGGTGATCTTATCGACGTGGAACTCCAGGCTGTTTTGGTCTTCATTGAATAAGTATTCACGGTAACCCGATTTGTCGAATACCCGACGAACGGACGGAATGTCTGCACCGAAGACCTTGGCGGTCTTGAGGAAGTAATCGCGCTGTGAAAAATGGATGCGCGAGGGCAGGCGTTTTCCGCTATTTTGTTTGTAGAGCTGACCCGTGTGCTTGTTCTCCAGCGAACAATAATGCACGCCGAGCTTCAACCCTTTTTCGATCGCAAAGTCGAGCAGTTCGAGGCAGACCAGTTCGCTTCCAGCAATGGGGAGCCCGCCCGCGTACCAATAATCGTAGAGCACTTTGAAAGGCCTGGCTTTGACCTTGTATCCCTTTTCGCGGTAGGCTTCCACGTTATTGAGAGGGAAACAGAATTCCAACAAGTTGATGCCGAAGATCCCCAGTTCTTCGAGCTGCAAGAGAACATCCTTCATTTCTTCCAGCGTATCCGGCAGGACGGGCATTTCGACCATCACATTCGGGATGTACTCGCGCGAAAGGGCGATGCGGTCGTAGGTATGAGTGTGACCTTTGGCGAGATCGTGCATGCGAATGCTGAAACGAATCTCAGTCAACCCGGATTGCTGCAGGGATTCGAGAACGGCGCGGTCGATGTGATCTCCGCTCGTGTAGAGGCGGGTATGCGAATTCGGGTAAAGTCTGCGGGCTTGTTCGAAGAAACTGTACGCCTCTTCCTTGTGCAGGAGGGGCTCGCCGCCCGTCAACGCGATATGACCAAGCGCAGATTTGCCCGCCCGAGTCTCCTCAAGTTCCTTCACCACATCGCGGGTGTGCTCGCGGAAGTATTCGTAATCTTCCTGGTTGGGGTTGAAGCAGTAAAAACAATCGCGGTGGCACTTCAAAGAGACGAAGAAAGTCGCGCTGCCTGTGCCGGTCTGGCAGGCGACGCAGGAAGGCGAGATGCGGTTGGTGTAGATGCTTTTATCGTTGTTGCGGATGGTCGCACCTTTTTTTCTGAGGGTCTCGAATTTTTGAGCGACCGGTTCCGACGTGTCTTCAACGTCCACTTCCAGACCCATCGCACGCACCTGGTCCATGAAATCCTGATAGATCTGTACGTAGATGTTTGCATAATCGCGTAGTGCGGGGTTTTGGATCCGAGGAAGGGTAGCCTGGGTCACATCGATGATCATTGGCGCAATCCCTTTACGATTTTCTTCGGCATCAAAGACCCAAACGGATGCGTGCGTCGATATTCGCACAGCGGGCATAACTTCACGCCCTCCCGCGCTGCCATCCATGACTTGCATCGCTCACACTGGACCAGGGACCCGGATGCAACGACCCGTGACTCTTCTTCACCGAAGACTTGTTGAAAAGCGGGCTCATGATCGAGCGTGATCGCGCCCGGCTGGCAGACGTGATCGCAAAGATCGCACCCGATGCAATTCTTCGGCGAGAAAGTGAGGGAGAATGTCGCATTTTCATTGTTCTTTTCGAACCTTAATGCGCCGGTGGGGCAGGCACGCCCGCATGCGCCGCATGCAGTACATGCTTCTGAGATTGTGAGAGTGGCGAAGCCGAATCCAGTGAGGTTGACGGTTGATGAACTTTCGATTCGATTTGATAATGCGGAGTTCATCCGCAATCGATCACGACCTGGCTGGCGTCCCGAAGCGACAACTCCCTTTTCCATGGCGCGCGCGAGGGCGATCTGCCCTTGCTTCGCCATCATGCGGAAGAGGTCGCGGCGGGAGAGCGGCGGGTTCTTTGCATTCCAAAGAATGCGTTCCATCGGCGACTGAACCTCATCCACGCATTCGACTGAAGAATTGCCCTGCCATGCGGAGGTGAAGCGGGCGGCACGCCCGGCTTGGGAGTGAAACTCAGAGTGAAGCGAGTGCCACTTACAATCCACACAGGTTTCGGCGCGTAGGGTGAGGCGTTTGATCCCAAAGTTCGAAAGGGTCAGCAATGCGCCGGTCCCCAAACCCGCAAGGCATCCGTGAATTTGAATCCCAATGGCCTCGGGATTGGTTCCAGTTTCAGGGTGCGGATGGAGTCCGCAAAGCAATTCGACAGGTTGATCTTCGACATGCGCAGCGCAGGTCAACAGGTCTGCCACATCATCGTCTGCGTGGAAGCCGCCCACGGGGCAGACGGGCAGGCATGCCATGCAGGATTCGCAAATTTTAGAATTGAGTGTGGGGGGTTTGCCGGTTGTGATCGCCTGAACGGGACATATGTCGAAACACGCCGCGCAATCCGAATGCCGATCCTGCGTGTGCAGGCAGCGTCTCGATTCGAGGGTGATCTCCGAGCGGTCGATTGCAGCGAACCGTTCGGCGGCGTTCATCAGACTCACAATGAAACTTCCTTTGGCATTTTGATCTGCAATGCTTCGGCGGCGGCGAACAATGCGCCGTGGGTGAGGTGGGCAATGCCACGGTAAAAATCGGTGGCGGCGTGTTTCTTGACAAGTTTCGCCCAGGCGGGTCCCCAGCATAAAAGGTGATTGAAAAGAAAATCGCGTTGGGCTTGCAGGAGTTCGTTCAATTCCATTTCATCACCCTGTTCAGCCGCCTGGAATGCAAGCGAGGCAAGGTGGGCGACGAAAGAAAGTTCCAGCCCGATATGATCGTCCGGCTCGTTGTTGATCCGCTCTGCCTGTAAGCCGAAGCGGGCATACCACTCGCGGATCTTCAGGGTCTGTTCCTGAAAAAGCAATCTTTTTTCACTGGTGTAAACAGACTCCCACATTGGCGCGGGAACCTTGTTCAGCCCGATGAATAGATTCAAGTGATCGTCTTTTACCGCTTTGAATTGGGCGGGGTCCAACCCCTCTTTGTTTTCTTTTGTCCAGCGTAGCAGCAGTTCGACGCCGTGCATCGTTTCGTTTTGTTCCGCCGCAAAGGGGACTTCGATGAACACATCATCGCGGATGAGCGACTCGAGCCAGGCTTTATCCGGCTCGGTGTAAATGATCTTCCCCAGCAGCCCGAATAGCAGTGATTCTCCAAAGAGGGTGGTTTTCAACTCATTCATCGCGATTGCCTGCATGGGGTTTCTCCTTGACGGGTGACCGTCTTCTATTTAAGAATAAACTGCGAATGACAATTATGAACAGGGTCGCAAGTGAGAGAACATAGGTGATGAATGTAATCACTTGCAGAGCGCCAATTCCCGCTTTTGTGATCCAGGCGCGGACCTTGGCCGTGAGGGTCGGCTCGATGATTTCAGCAACAGGCGGGTTTGCAAGCGCAGGATGAAGCGCATGGATGACTGAAGCCTCCACTGAGATGGGATTTGCGTCACCTGTGAGAGCGATCATCTCCCCGGCTCTTACTTGGACCTGAGCCTGATCGGCAAAACCTGTGACCTTTGCTTCCCCTTCGCTGATATACAACCAACCCCTCCCTGCAACGGGAACCTCCAATGCAAAACTGCCACCAGTAATCTCGATATCCACATTAGGTAGATGAATATTCAACATGTCGATGGATGTCTTGCTTTTCCCCCACAACCATCCGTTATCCATATCGATTTTGAGTTCTGCAAACGTGGCATTCGTCTCGGGCGGCAGGATGATCCAGCCGTCGTTCCAATCAATGAACTGTGTCTCGGGGCGGGGTTTGAGTTGAAAATCCAGCAACGAAGGGTCGTCGGAGATGCTTTTAGGTATGGCGTAATACCCTGGGGCAAAGGCAGTGACGTAACCGGCTCCAGATGGGAGGTTTGAAATCAGAAATTCGCCGGAAGACGGGTCCGCGGCTTGAATGAATTCCGCTTCGCCCACATCCACCCACGCGAACGGCAGGAAATCGTTCTGTTCAGTTGTAATCGTGCCTGATAAAGGTTTGGATTCGGTTGGTGAGAACTCGACATTTGCTTTTGGATTCTCAAATAGATCGACGTATTCAGAAGGCGAAGATAGGTTATGATCCGCTAGAGCGAAGACGTCTGCGGTCAGCAGGTATTGCCCAACCGGAACATCGCCGAATGTAAATTTGCCCTGTGTCGATGAAACCTGGTACAGCGGACCCGCGGGTAGTTGCAATGCCCAAAGCTTCATTACATCGGTCGATTCGATCCCGCCTTCGATCCGTCCTTTGACGGCATGGGCGGTTAAAGTGACGGCGGGCGCTTGTCCCGTATACGGGTCGAGGGTCACACGGGTTGGTTCTGAGCCGACGTATAAAACTCCATTCAGAATCTGCGGCGGGAGGGTCAGGTCATAGACTGTAGGCGCTTGCGAGAGTTGTTCCAGCTCCAGGATCGCAATCCCATCCGTGCTCGATACGCCGCTGCTGAATCGATCACGCCATTCGTAAAGGATGGTCGAGGCTTCGACCGTCAGTCCAGCCAGAGGTTCGTTCGTTGTATCGTCCAGCACCTGCACAGGAATTTCCACATGTTGGCTGGCATCCACGCGCGCCCAGCGCGAATCTGTGGCGGTTTGTCCGCCTGGCGATGTGGCGGTGACAACGAAATTCACCGTTCCGATGGGTATGCCCGCCTGCGCAAGAGAATCATCGTGGCATTGCGTGCATTGTCGGGTGGCAGGTTTGGATGAATACGCCGGGGGAGCGTCGATATTAATGGCGACGTTGAATGTAAAATCGCCGTTCGCCGTTGGGCTGGTTTCGAGGGATTGAGTGACTTCACCGTTCGAAATAATATCGAGCCGGACTTTGACATTTGTGATTCCTGCCGGGTCTTTGGAATACACCCTGCCGCTGATGATCTCTGGCGCCAGCGAGTAGCCTATCACGTAGAATGTTTCTCCGTTACCGGGCGAGGCAAGCACGATGGCTATGTCGTCGTTATTGATGGGCACGCCTGAGACATCATATACCGCGTTGTATGTGATCGGCGTGCTTTTCACAAGCGAAGACCGCGGAAAAGCCGTACACCATGAGAGCCCGATCCCGCCTGCATGACAGGCTTCGCAACTCAAGTCGATAACGCGAGCCGGTTCGTTCTGTCCGCGCCGGTGATGGCATTGGCGGCAATCCGATTGTACGTCGGGGACGGGTGAATCGGGGAAAACTGTCAGGTCGTTCAAATCCCACAAGCGTACGGTATTGTCCCCTCCACCTGAAGCGAGGGTCTTTCCATCCGGTGAAAATGCAACTGCGTAAACAAAATCTTTATGCCCTTGTAGGACTTTCAATTCGCTCCCTTCGCGGAGGTTCCACAACCGCACTGTCTGGTCAACCGAACCAGTTGCGATGGTCTCACCGTCTGGCGAGAATGCGATGCCGAGAATGCTGGACTTGTGCCCCTCCAACACACGAGACAGACTCCCGTTCGAGACCTTCCACAAGTGGATGGTCCTGTCGAAGCCACAAGAGGCGAGGATTCCTCCGTCAGGTGAGAAGGCGAGGCAACGGGGCCAGTCTGTATGCCCGGTGAGCGTGTAGAGCAATTCGCCGTTCGAGACCTTCCACACGCGGATGCTGTTATCTGAAAGCCCGCCTGCAACCAGAGAACCATCGGGGGAGAGCGCCGTTATACGGATACCCGTTGCTTCGTTGATGGCGAGCGTCAATTCGCCGGTGTTGACATTCCAAATGCGGATCGTGTCGTCGTCGGAGGCGGCAGATAGCAGGGAGCCATCGCGCGAGAGGGAGAGGCTCCGTACCCAGCCGGTTGGCTCTGTAAACGAGTCTGAATTTCGAAGCGTTGAAATGTCCCAGAACTTTATTGTGTTATCGAATAGCCCTGCCGCAAGCAGGTTCGTTTGGGGCAGGAAGAGCAGGCTGCGCGCCCAAACGCCGGTTTGAATAAATTCCGGCTGTGAAAATTGCGCTGTATCGAAGAGATAGATTCCGGAAGTCCCCCCAACTGCAAGATGTTTCCCGTCGGATGAAAATGCGAGGGTGTGGGCTCGTTCGTATCCGCTGGGAGAAAGCTCCAGAACTCGAACCAGGTTCCCGGTCTGCGCGGAGGCGGGGGTGAAAGCCGTCAGAAGGATGGCGGAGAACAATAAGATAAGAAGCAGCGGGTTGTTTTTTGATTTCATGTATTGAATAAATTGGGGGTGAGCTTTCGCCCACCCCCAAAAAGAGGCGTTCCTATGCCGGTTCAGAGACCGATGCGATAGTGCGTGGCATAGAAGATGAAACGTCCCATCGCTTCGCCGATCAGCGCAAGAGCGAAGGCGCTGTAGGCGAGGGTCGCCAGGGTTTGCTCCTTATCAGCGACGGCTGCGTTGCGGTAGAGGTACGCCGCCAGCACACCGGCGCCAACAAATAGAGTCAACAGGCGCAGGAAGAACACGAAACCATAGGGGCCGATCATCATGTTCAGGGATTGCAGTGCCGCGCCACCTTGTGTGGCAAGATATGCAAGATAGAGCGGAAGGACGACAAACTCGATGCCCAGCAGCACGATGGCGCTGATGGCGAGTCCCTGAAGGACGTTGTTGACGACAGGCGTTTCCGTTTTCTTGAGCCCGGCATGTCCCATGACGAGCGCGGCGGCCATTCCGAGCGAACCGATCAGCAAACTGCCAACGATGAAGGTTACGGGCGTGGCAAGCGTGTTCCATGCTGGCTGGGTAACGATCATATAAACCATGCTCATGGCGTAGATGTAGGCGAAGGCGAGCAGGGCGGTAATCCAGCCGATGGCGGTGCGCAGGCTTTCACTGCCAGCCTTGCGCCATTGCATGTAGGTGTATAGCGCGGCAAAGATCACGAATGCCACGGCAATGACCACTTCACGGCTTAGCCAGGAATAACCGATGTTTGGCACTGCGCGGGCGATGTTCAACGGACTGCCGAGATGGAAGAGCGAGGCAAGCAAAGCCAGCGCCATGAGCGGAACGACGAGAAAGAGCGGCCGATTTGTCAGGCGGTCTGCGAGTTCGCCTCCCGCTTTCGCAAGATAAGCGCGCACGATCATCAACACGATCATCAAACCGGCAGCGGTCTGTCCGAGAATTGTGAAGGCTAGCAAAGCCCATTCGCGAGTATCCATTTTAGAGCTCCTCCAGATTCATCAGGCGCCCATCGCCGGAGCGGGACGACTTGGTGACCTTGTTCGGTTTGTAGACCACGGCGGGCTCGGTAATGGCTGGGTCGGGCAGGGGTGCCGGGTCTGCAAACGTGCCGTATTTTTCCCTGATCTCGTCCAATGGACCAAAGTCCATGGCGCGGTAGGGGCAGGATTCCACGCAGGCAGGGCGTTCGCCCTTGTCCACGAGGTCTTGGCACATGTCGCACTTGGTCATCACGTTCAGTTCTTCGTTGAATTGCGGGGCGCCGTAGGGGCAGGCCCATGAGCAGTAGCGGCAGCCGATGCACATATCGGCGTTGATGAGGACGATGCCGTCATCCCGTTTCGAGATTGCGCTCGTCGGGCAGACGTCCATGCAGATCGGCTTTTTGCAGTGCATGCATGCCGAAGACACGGAATAGGTGTATACGCTGCTGGGGATCATTTGTCCGTTCTGATCGACCCACTCGCCGCCTTCATATTGGAACACCTTGCGCCAGCGGACTCCCACGGGCAGGTTGCTCCTGTCTTTACAGGCGATCTGGCAGGCTTTGCAGCCGGAACACTTGTTTATATCGACGTAAAAAGCAAGTTGTTTAGCCATGGTTCATTCTCCTTATAACTTCTCGACCTGAACCAGGTTGGTGTGCGCCGTGAAACCCTTTGCCATCGGGGTCGGGCGGTAGTTCGTGAGCGTGTTGCCACACCCGCGTGTATCCACACCATCGGCGTTCGGCGTGTAATGAGCGCCTTGAGGAATATTGGTCGTACCCGGCCGGATGCGGTTTGTCACGTAGGCGGGGATGTGAACGACGCCGCGGTCGTTGTAGACCTTGACCATGTCGCCGTTCTTGACGCCGCGTGCCTCCGCATCGAGCGTGTTGATCCAGATGCATTGCGGATGTGCCTCGCGCAGGACGTCCACATTTTCGAAGGTCGAATGTGAACGCGCAACCCAGTGAGTCGTCATCAACATCAGCGGGTACTTTTCACGCAAAGGATCGCTGACACCCTCCCATTCGGGGATGTAGGACGGGATGGGCGGGATTTCCTCGTTCTTCAGGTTTGCCAGAACAGGGGAGTAGATTTCGATCTTGCCTGTTGCAGTGCCGAGGGGATTTGCCACTGGATCTGCCCGGAATGCTTCAAAGCCAACGAATGGTTTGCCGCCTTTGGTTTTATAGATCCCTTTTTCCTTGAACTCTTCCAACGATGGGAAATCAGGCAGGCTGCTTTGCGCGCCGGCTACCATGTCCCTCATCCAATCATCACGGGTCAGGTGCCCATCACGGAAATCCTCCCCAAATCCCAGCCGGTCCGCAAGTTGTTCTGCAATCCAGACATCGTCTTTGGCTTCGAACATCGGCTCGATTACCTTGTGGTTGTACATCGCCCAGGCATGATTGCCCTTGATGCCGTGGCCTTCGCCGGTGATGATGTTATCCACTTCGAAACCGGTGGTGCCGGGCAGGATGATATCCGAGTACATGGTACTTGGTGTCATGCCTACTTCCACCGTGACGATCATTTCCAGTTTGGAGTCGTCCTCGAGCACCTTGCGGGTGTAGTTAACGTCTGCATGCTGATTGATGATGCAGTTGCCACCGTGATTCCACATGAACTTCATGTTGGATTTCAGGCGCAGATTTTTATTTTCCTGCGCGGTTGTCGTGTCACCGGCGGTCGCGCTCCAACCAGTGCTGGCTCCGCGGATGTAGTCCTTCTCAACGGTCATTTCCGTGCCGCGCGTGACGAAATCGGGCCACATAAAGCACGGGATGGAGACCTGAACCGGGTTCGGGGGAACCGGAATCCCGCCCATCGGGCAGTATCCGCCGCCGGGGAGTTGTCCCGTATTGCCGCCGGGGATGCCGAAGTTGCCGGTCATTGCGGCGAGGATCGGAACAGCGCGGACGAATTGTTCGCCGTAGGCGCGCCTTTGCGGACCCCAGCACTGGATGATCGCGCAAGGTTTGATGGACGCGATTTCCCGCGCCAGATTCGCGATGCGTTCAGCAGGTATGCCGGTAATGGCAGCTGCCCATTCGGGGGTCTTTTCAACCTTGTCGTAGCCTTTGCCCATGATGTAAGCCATATAGGACGAGTTGCGCGGCGCGCCTTCAGGCAGGGTGTTTTCATCGAAACCGGCAGTGTGGGTGGCCATGAATTCCTTGTCGTACAGGTTTTCCTTGACCATTACATACGCCATCGCGGCGATGAGAGCCACATCGGTTCCAGGGTTGATCGGGATCCATTCCGCCTGTGTCGCAGCGACTGTTTCCGTCATGATCGGGTCTACGACAATGAATTTAGTACCCTGTTCGGCTGCTTTCATATACCAGTACCCGCCGTTATCACCGCCAGCGCGGGTAACAAGCGAGTTGTCACCAAGTAGTAGTACCAGTTTTGAGTTGACGATGTCGTCGGCTGAATTTCCAACGTAACCCCCTGTGATATAAGGCATGGCAACACCGTAAGCGGCTTCGCTGTAGGTTCCATAGTAGCCGACGTAACCGCCGAACATGCTTAACATTCGCTGGATGATGGAAGATCCATCGGGACCATTCCAGGTGACACCCCACGCATAATTGAAGTAGAAGGCCTCATTACCGTAGGTATCCTTGATGCGTTTCATTTCGCTGGCAATGGTATCCAGGGCTTCTTCCCAACTGATGCGTTCGAATTTGCCTTCACCTCGTTTGCCGACTCTCTTCAGGGGGTATTTGAGTCGATCAGGGGCGTACACGCGCCTGATCTGCGCGCGCCCGCGCAAGCAGGGGATGGCGCGTGGAGATTCGGGTGTCTCTTCCTCGACCGGCGTGGGGTCCGGGACGATGCGTAGGAGTGTGCCATCCTTGACCTTGGTGGCCAGAATACAACGGCCGCCGCAGTTGTGATAGCACCCTACTGTCAGGGTTTGTTCCTCGCCCGCCGCCGCGGCGCCCTCAATGGCTTTGAGGCCGTAATCGACACCACCCGCAAGCGCGGCTGTCCCGCCGATGGCGGCGCTCCATTTAAGGAAACTGCGCCGGGTCATCACAGTGTCGTTCAGGGCTTTGGTGAGGAAATTATTTTGTGTCATTGCTTTCCTCCGTTACAGATTGAAAGGTCGATATGGGTTGGAAATGGGACACGCCCGAAATATGGGCGCAAGGGAAATTGAATTTTTCAATATGCACACTCCTGATGATGGGATATATGGCGTCGAATGCCGGATTTGCGTCTTCATCCATCATCAGGATACCATCCGGGTTTTTTATCATCATCCCACCTTGGAGCGCTCTTTACTCACCCTTAAGGGTGATTCGGTAATTGATCGAATTCAAGCCCGCTGACCTGGCTCAACCCCCAGGGATTGTTTTCGAAATGACAGCGGGAACAATCGACCCCGCTTTGCAGGTCGTGCGAAAAAGGCAGTTCGCTGCCATCTTCGTGCAAGAGAACCCAGCGGCCGTTTTCCAAAGAGGGACCCGCTTTCACCGGGCTGCCGCCATGACAGGCTTCGCAAGCTACAAACGCGTGGGCAGGTCCATGGATCGAACGGGTGGTTTGTGCCACCGCTGTTGCCATCGAATGACAATTCCCGCCGCCGCAAAAGGATGAACCGTTCGTAGGGTGACCGTTAGTAGGAGTGGCGGGCAATTCGTAAAATACAGTGGGGATGTTCGAATGACAGCCTGAATCCGTGCAGGAAACTTTGACGACATGGGGATCGTGACAATCGCCGCAGGAAAAATCGGGATGGGCGCTTCCAACGGATGGAACCTGGTGGCACCGACCGCAAATGGGATCTTCCCCCAAGCCCGCCTCGTTCCGGCCTGTTTGCGGTTTGCCGTGTTGAAGCTCATTCATCACGATTCCATTCTCCACCGAATGGCAATCCTCGCAACCAACAGGGTCCGCCGCTAAAGCGTGAGGGCTTTTCTCCCAGATATCGGTGATTTCATATTGCCGCGCAGGGATCTGCGGAGTGGACGTTGGAGTGGGTCGAGGTGTATCGGTTGGGCTGGGCGTTGGAATTGGCTGAACGTTCCAACAGGACACAATGAACACCAGGTTCAAGTAAATTGGCAGATATTTCTTCATTTGTATCGATGTTAACTGTCGCGCGGCGAGACCAACCCATGCTTCAAAGCATAGGTGGCAGCCTGGGTGCGGTTTTCCAAATGTAATTTCTCGAGAATATTCTTGATATGACTCTTGACCGTATTGACGGAGATCGTCAGTTTGTCGGCGATCTCCTGGTTGCTGGCGCCGCTTGCCACCAGCCGCAGGACGAATAACTCCCGCTCGGTAAGGGATTGCTCGCCCTTGTCTTCATTTGCCATCCGGTTCGCCACGCTTTTGAGCAATTTCGACGCCATGGCGCGAGTCATGGCTGGCTCTCCATGAGTTACGCCGTGCAGGAGGTCGAACAATTCGTTCGCATCGAGGCTTTTCAATAAATATCCAGCCACACCGAGCTGAGCCGCTTCATATAAGTGTCCGTCCCGTTCGGAGGATGTAAGCATCACCACGGCAATATGCGGGAAACGTTGTCGAATCTCCTTTGCCGCCTGAAGTCCATCGGTCTGCGGCATGTAAATATCGAGGAGGATCACATCCGGGTTAAGTCTTTCAGCCAACTGAATGGCTTCCTCACCCGTTTCAGCCTCGCCGATGACCTCGACCAGGTCTTCGCGGGTTTTCATCAAGCCGATCAACCCCTGGCGGAACAGTTTGTGGTCGTCTGCTATCAAAACTTTGATCGTCATCCTTTCACCATTTCTTTCTATACTCCCACGCGGATGTGCGTGGCATAAAATAGGAACCGCCCGATGATCTCTCCCACCAGTATCATCAGGCAGGAAAGATAGACCGGGTTCATTAAATTTTGCGGCGCGGATTGTTTTCTGTACATCTTGACTACAGCCAAGGCAAGCGCGAGGGGGGCATAGGTCAGGCATGCCAGCCGCAAAAGCAGGAGTGGCATATAAAGCTCAACGAGTAGCCTCAAGCTTGTGCGGGCGATTGGATCTCCCTGAGAAAGGAGGCGGATTTGTGTGAAAAGAATTCCCAGGCTGAACACAGCAAGGACAACCGTCAAAACGGTCAATCCGCCGGAGGAATAACGGATGACCTGGGCGCGCAGGTCCACATCATCGGCTTTTTGGATCTCCGCGAACTTCAAATCCAGCATCATCAGACAGGCGATTGCCATGCCACCAAGCATCAGCGCTGTGATAAAAAATGAAAGGATCACCGTTGTGGAATTCCATGCCACCTGGGTGGGGATGAGGTAGATGAGCGCCATGCAATAGATCAAAACGAACCCAAAAACAATCGCCAACCAACCCAGCCCACTGACAAGAGAGCGCCGGTGGGGCTGGAAATATACGAGATACAACACGATCATTGTTGTCAGAAAGAACAAGACCGTGAAGATGATTTCCCTGCTAAGCCAGGATGTTTTGAAATTCAGCACGGCAAGAAAGGAATGAAACGGCTTGCTCAAATGGAAATGTGCACCGCCCATGGCGACGACGATCGTAAAGGCGATCACAAGGATCGGATTGAAAATGATGCGGTCGATCTCCTGCGGACTGAACTTCGAACCTGCCAGATGCCTAATCAACCAAATGATGAAGAAAGCCCCGACCGCCAGTTGCATCAGGATCGTGTAAACCGGTAATGCCCATTCGCGGACGTTCATTGGATCACCACGCTTTGTTTTTGAAGTCTTTCCCTTTGCAGGCAGGGCAGGCGGCATTCGATATGCGTTCCACGCCCGACCACCGATTGAATGTTCAAGCTGCCGCCCGAGCCCTCGGCGCGTTCCCGCATCGTCTGCAATCCGAAACTTCGCTTTGAGCCCACCGTTTGAAAACCAACGCCGTCATCGTCGACATGCATGTGGATGTATTCGCCCTCCTCCTTCTTTTCCTTCCAGATGGCAACATCCACACGTCCGGCTTGCGCATGCTTGCGAACGTTCGTCAGTGCCTCCTGTAATATACAAACCAGTTGCACCTCCGCAATCGATGAAAGGTTCAACTCGCCGTCCACGCGATAATCGAAGTGGGTGTCGACGCCCATTTGAATGCCGAACTCCGTCAGGTATTCCTCTGCCGCAGTTTCGAGCCCCTTCTCCTGGGCGAGTGTGGTGCGCAGGCTCAAGATATTTTCGCGCACATCCGCATGGGCGGTCTGAATCGCCTGCCGCATCTTCGATAATTCCTCCTGTAATTTATCGATTTTGCCCTGACTCAGGAACGACCCCAACGTTTGTGTTTGGAGGTTCAAATACCCAAGGACCTGCGCCAATCCATCGTGCATTTCGCGTGCGATGCGGCTGCGCTCCTGAACAATGGACAGTGACTGTAATTGTGACGTCATCAAACCGTGCTGGATGGCAATCGCCACCTGGTCTGCCATGCTTTCCAACCAGATCATGTCGGTATCGGAGAAGGGATCGTCCTCGAAGCGCGCGCTCCATAATGCGCCGATGGTCGTGTTCTCAAGTTTGAGCGGCACAATCACCGCCGACTTCGCTGTTTCATCGGTGAAGAAACAAATTCCCTCCAGGGGTTCGATATCTTCAGCGCATTTCGAGGAGAACGGAGTCGAGCTTTTTACAACGTATTTGATGAGCGGATTCGTCACGATAACCGGTGATTCATTGACGAGTCGGCTCTCACCGCCCTGGGAGCGGCACTTCAACTCAAGAAATTCGTTCCACTGATTCGATATTGCCAGGCCGACGAAATCTGCGCGTAACAGACCGCGCACATTCTCCACGATGTAAACGAGGATATCGTCCACATGCTCGAGCTCGGCAATGCGGCGGCTGATGTTCACCAGTGCATCCGTCCACTTCTCGGCGTTTCTTCGCGCCAGGATTTGAGAATCGAACGCTTCCTGCTGGGCGCGGTCTCTTTCTTCTTGAAGGGCTACGATCTGTCTTTTTCGTATTGCCTCAAAAACATCCAATGCTCTCGCCACAAAGTAGGTGACGATCACGGCGGAAAGCATGCGCCAGATCTCGATTGGCATGCCCGTGGTGCTCAATATACTTTGATAATCCAGCCAGGTGGATAACCCGTATGGCTGGCTTACCTCCAAGATCTCCCCGCTAAAAGCATTGTGGATCACCCTGTCATAGTTATAGTAGGAGGCGGGTCCGTAGGGGGCGGCTGGAACGATTAGGCCCATCATGATTGCCTCGAAAAGAAACGCCAAGCCAGCCCCAAGCATCAAGTTCGAAACCTCGTAAAATCCGCTTTTTCTCTGGGAATACCATTGGCGCAGGAAACCGACCCCTGCAAGAAAACTGCCCGGCAGGTAAAGCAGGTAGCGTGTCCAGATTTCTATTGGAATTTCCAGGGGAGACGGCGTAATGAATGTTGTCGCCGCATAGGTCATAACGAATGCAATTGGTACGATGAGAATCCCCGGGACGAATATGCTCCATGGGGGCAGGGGGTCGAGGTTGTTGAACATCCCCCAGCCGAAGCGCAAAATAAGCAAACCCGTCAGCAGGTGGAGACAGACCCGCAAAATGCTCAAACCATATGCCAGATCGCCAAGCGACCCGCTGACAAGGAACATTTCCGTCCAGCCAGCCGCACCTCCCACAATGCCGAAAGAAGCCAGCCAGGGCAGTTCCTTCTTCAAAGGAAAGTCTCCCTCCCTCCTAAATTGCAAATAAGCAGCCAGCCCCAAACCTTCGAACGCCAAACCGTAGAAGAAGAGAAGAATCACCGCTTTACTTGTCTATGACAATGAACCTTTATTTGTGAAATATATCTCAATCATTTTAGCCCCTCTTCCTCCGTTTCGCAATTGACCAAACATCAAAAATCAGGGTATTTTTGTCATATGTGTCGCAGATTACGCATGGAACCCAAGGTCAAAACCGTGCTCAACTTCCTCGAACGCGGCGGCAAAAAGCCCTCATCACCAACCCCGATAACATGCTGCGCGCCCTGCGCGGCGAAACCAGCCCCGCGCCGTCGTTTTTCATCGCCAGGGCATAGCGAGCCATATCTTCAGCGGTAGAGACGATATAACCGGAGGGAATCTCATATTCGGGAATGGTCACTGCCATCGGGACGTTGAAGCCAAACAGGCGGGTATAGCCCTGAGCTAAATCAGTCACATCCTGCGGACGTGCAGTGCTGCTGTCCATGCCCAATGGGGCAAAGATGTTCGCCTGGAGATAATCGGCATAGGTCGCGCCGCTACGCAACTCGATCAGGTAGCCTAGTACGTCGTAACCCAGATTGAAATACTGGAAGCGCGTCCCCACCGGCGCGGTCAGGCTGGCCTGTTCCAGCGAGCGCACGGCTTCTTCCAGCGAAGCATCATCGGGCAGGATGATCGGATAGCCGGAGCCAGACAAGCCGCTGGTGTGCTGGAGCAAATTCCGGATGGTGATTTGAGCCGAAGCCTGTTCATCCGCAACCCGGAACCAGGGGATGTAGGTTTGCACCGGCGCGTCAAGTTCCAGTTTCCCGGCTTCCGCCAGTTGGGCAATCGCGAGGGCGGTAAAGGATTTACTCTGCGAGCCAATGACCATGCGGGTTTGAGCGGTCATGGCGCGGCCCGGCCCGGCTGTGCCATAGCCTTGCAAATAGACGATTTGATCACCTTCGATAACGGCTACCGCGACACCGGGCAGGCCGTGTTTTTGCATTTGAGCGGCGATGGCGGTATCCAGTTCTTGAAAATCGGTGGTCTTGACCGGGGCGGCCTGGGCTTTCATGGAAACAAATGCCAGAACAGCCAGCCCACAGACTGCCATGAGCACGAAGCGCCAGCCGGGTTTGAAAAAAGTTTTCAGGTTCATGATTTCCAAATTTCCTTGTCACTTCATTTGGGGTTATTTTGACGGAAGATCGTTATAGACAACGTTGTTGATTTCCAATTTGCCATAGACGAAATCGCCATCCGGGTAGTGCCAGATCGCCTCGCCGTAGGTCGGCAGGTTGTAGCCGTTGAGATTGCGATATTGGGATACCGGCGTCGAGAACGGGTATTGCTTCATGGAAGAGACATCCCAGCGGTCATGGGAGACGAAGTTGACCAACTGGCCTTCGGCGTTGAAGTGGAGCATGGCGCTGATGGTGACGCCCTGATTGGTGAATGTCCCCTTGACGGTCAGGTCGTCAATGGTCTCCCAGGTAATGCGCGGGTCAATCAGGGTGGCGGGCGCCATCAGGCACATATCGTTGAACTGGGTGACGGTATCCGCCTCGAACATCACTTCCCCGCCCACCTTGACCAACGGCAGCAACCCAAAGAGCCGGACATTCGTTGCCGCGCTCTGTTCCTGATAGCGGTGGTAGCCCGGCACGGTCAGTCCGAACATCCGCCCTTTCATAAAGAACAGACGGGTTGGCTGGTCGAAGAAGTTGTACTGCTCGGCGGTCAAGGGGAAATACGCGCCCCCCTGCTGGCGCATCTCGCCAGTCAGCTCGGCGTACATGCTGACGACCTTTGGCTTTCCCACCACGCCGACATAGCGCAGGTAACGCTGTACCGGCTGGGGCAGGGCTTGCAAGTCGGCTTCGGTCAGGGTTTCCGCCGTCAGGGCGCGCACGCGTTCCTGTCCGTTGCGGACATCCTGCCGGTAGCCGTCCTCGAAGCGGATACTGCTCAGGGCCAGGAGTGCCACGACCAGGATAATCAGGTTGGGGATGGAGCCAACCCGGGCATCCTGCCAGGCAGTGAAGATAAGGATTTGCGAGAGCAGCGCGCCCACGATGGCGACCGCCCACCACCACTGGCTTGTGAAGCCAAAGGCGACGGCTGTAACGATCAAGATCAGCGCCGCAACCAGCCACAGGAGTCCGAGCGGGCGGCTGATGGGTTGGGTCAGCTCATTGATTTGTGCCAGGTCAAACGCTTTCAGGAAGCCGAGCAGGTGAATTAGGCCGTGAAAGACCACAATCAATATAAAGATGACCTTTACGATGGAATTAATCATTGGAAATTACTCCTATGTGTGTTTGGCAGGCAAACTATGAATTGTCGCTTTTCATCCGGGCGCTGAATACGGCTATCGCAACGATCAGGATCAGTACAGCATATCCAATGACCCACACCAAGTCTGGCATGCTGGCAGGGTAATCCCCAGCCAGCGCAGCCCGGGTCGAGTTAACCGCGCGCGCGAAGGGCAACGCATAAGCCACCGACTTAAACCCGCTGCCCACCAGGTTCAAATCAAACCAGGTGCCGCTCAACCAGGCGCTGACATTGGTCAAAAGCGCGCCGCAGATACCGCCCACCGCTTTTTCAGACATTACACTGCCTGCCAATAGTCCAATGCCAATAAAGAGCGCGGCGGTTGGGATTAACGTCACGATCGCCACCAGCACATTGACGCTCACCGTCAGCCCCAGGAAAAAAGCCGCGATGAAGCAAACAATGGATTGGGCAACCGCCATCGGCAAGAGCGGAATGATGTAGCCAAGAATAAAATCGGTTGGCGTTAGTGGTGAAGCAAACAGACGCATCAGGAAGGATGTGGTTCAGTCTTTGGCGATCAACATGCCTGCGAACAAAGACAGGAAAGACAGCCCGAAAACAGCTATGCCGGGCGAGAGACTTTCAATTTCGAACAGGCTGATTGGGATATTGGATTGAATCGCTGAAAGCAGCAGTAACACAATCAATGGAAAACCAATTCCAAAAGCGAGGGTCGCAGGCTCCCTGAGAATTTCCTTGCTATTGCGTGAAGCAAAAATTTGCATTCTCATTTCATCTCCTTTGAACCTGTCGCCAATGCGATAAATGCATCTTCAAAATTTCGCGCGCCTGTGTCAGTCATCATGGATTCCGCGCTTCCAAGCGCTTTCAACCTGCCGTTTGCCATAATGCCAATTTCATCTGAAAGCGACTGGGCTTCCTCGAGATAGTGTGTGGTGAGAATAATGGTCATTTCGCCTTTCAGGTTTTCAATCACCGACCACAACTCACGCCTGGCAATCACATCGAGTCCCAGGGTTGGCTCGTCGAGAAACAGGATTTTCGGCTCGGAGATGAGCGCCATGGCAATGCTCAGGCGGCGCTGCCAACCACCCGAAAGGACTTTTGCTTTGTCATTTTGCCTGTCAGACAAACCCAGTTTTTCCATAACTTGTTCGGTTCTGTCTTTAGATGATTGGCGGCTGTTCCCATAAACACCAGCCATCAACTCCAAGTTTTCCCTCACGCTCAGGTTGGGAGCCACAGCAGTTTCCTGAGGCGACAGGTTGATATTTTCCTTAACCGCCTGGGCTTCGGTCAGGATACTTTTCCCGAGCACAGTGGCGTCGCCGCTGGTGGGCTTTGCCAGACAGGTCAACATGCGGATGGTGGTCGTTTTTCCCGCTCCGTTCAGCCCCAACAAGCCAAAAACCTGACCCTGCTTGATGGAGAGATTCAACGGGTGAACGGCCGTGCGTTCCTTGAATTTCTTGCTTAATGCGTGAGTTTCAATGGCAATCATGATTTATCCTCTCTCAAATTTACGCTTGCAAAATCCCCAGCCCGGCTAGCACGCCTGCCGTGCCGAGCAAGATTATGACAATAAAGATGACACCCATCAGCCAGCCCAGCCATTTGTTCTGCGCATGATCGATCCACCAGGTAGCGATCCCTGCCAGCAAAAGGGATTGGAGCAGGACTTCGGGCAGACCGTTGATGTGGAACCAGAGCGGCAGGGTGGTATAGATCATCCCTTCGATGGAAGAGGGAGCCGCGCCAAAGGGCGAAATCACGCCCACAATCACCAGCACCGCCCACAGGGTCAGCCAGCCGCGCTTGCGCTCCAGTACCAGGTCGCGCATCAAAAAGACAACGAGTCCGAACAACATGCCGCGAATCACCTGGAAGAGCGGACCCGCAGCCACCAATGGATCGGTGGTCTGTCGCATCAAAATCGAAATGGCAGGGTCGGCATATTTATCGGTGTACCCCAGCAGGAAAAGCGCCGCCAGTCCCATCAGGAAGTAGGTGACGGTGTGGGTGAGGGTCGTTTTGACCAGAATGGTGGTTGTGGATGGTTTCATATGTTTTCTCCTTGTCTGAGGGAATGAACTTCGTTTGTGTTTTTTTCTTTTTGGCTATTCAGTGGGGCAAGAATGGCATTCAGAGAGGATAGGAATACTTCGGGTGAAAGCTGCATGGAAATAAAGCCGTCCGCACCAAACTCATGTGCAGGCTTTTCGTGTTCTGGATTAATGCTGACGGCGGTCAACTTCGTGGACGGGCAGCATTCACGCAGGGTGGGGAGCAGGCGCTGCGGGTGAAAGCCGGGCAGGCTCCAATCCAACAAAATGACGTCTGGAGATAATTTACAAACATGCGCCAGTAAACTTTCGGCCGAACGGGCTTCTCCTATGATTTCAAACCCCGCTTGTTGTTCCAATACCAGCCGCAGGGCTTCCAGGACATGTTTCTCGCCCTCTGCCAGGAACACCGTCTTTATGGATGCCTTCGTTTCATTCATACTTGCAGTTTAAAAGACAAACTCTCCTGTCGCATCCGCAGGGAGGAGAGTTTGGAGGCTATCCGTGCGAAGAGTTTTTACCTGGTCAAGTGACCAGGTGGTTTTTCAGCGCAATAGATACCGCTTCTGCGCGGGTGGCTGCATTCAATTTGGAGAGGATACTACTGACATGAAATTTGGCTGTGGATGGACTGACCACCAGCCTTTTGGCGATCTGATTGTTGTTCAAGCCTTCTGTCATCAACGCAAGAACTTCGCGCTCCCGTTCCGTCAGGTCAATGCCGGGTTTATTGGCTGGTGTGCGGGTTCCTTCGATCAATACCTGCTGGGCTTCATGAGCAAGGGTCGGCTTGCCTGCCGCTGCAGAACGGATGGCATTCGCGAGTTCATCGGCAGAAATATCTTTAAGCAAATACCCGATCGCCCCCGCTTGTAAAGCCCCTTCCACAAGTTCCTTTTCTTTGAAACTGGTCAGTGCGAGCACCTGAGTGCCCGGGCATGTTTCGCGAATGTGACGGGTCGCCATTGCGCCGTCCATGCCGGGCATCATCAAATCCATCAGCACCACATCCGGTTGGGTATGCTGACAGATAGCAATAGCGCGTTCGCCATTGGAGGCTTCGCCCACCAATTCCAGGTCATCATGCGCCAGCATGAACGCGCTTAATCCGCTACGGACGACGGCATGATCGTCCACCAAGACAATTCGAATTCGTTTTTCATGCATTGTGATTCTCCTGCTGCCTGGTATCTTCCATCGGATCCCAAGAAACCTGCAAACATGACCCTGCATGGATCTTGCTTTCAATTTCCAGCTTAACCCTGGCGTTGCGGGCGCGTTCATCCATGATCTTTAATCCCAGCCCTTCATGTTCAGAGGCTTCAGGGTCAAAACCAATTCCATCATCTTGTATTGTCAGCCGCACCTGCTCTGGTTCACATCTCAACTCCACATGAACCTGTGATGCTTCGGCGTGTTTGGCGATATTATTGAACACTTCCTGCGCAATGCGATAAAAGGCATCCTTGATCTCGGGCGGCGGGTTAAATGTACAGTGGCGCTGATATTCCACCAGCAGGCGTGTGCGTGCCGTAAAAGCATTAACCTGATGCCCTATCAAGTCACCCAGGTCGGTATCCGCCAATGCGGCGGGGCGTAACTCCACCAGCAGTGTCCGCATCTCTGATAGCGCGCCGCGGGTTAACTGGCGCAATTCCTCCAGCCTGCGGTGACCTTCATCAGGGTTGCGCTCCCAGATTTTGGGCAGCACATCTGCGATCATGCTTGCAGAAAAAAGTGTTTGGGTGACTGCATCGTGCAGGTCGCGTGCCAGGCGATTGCGTTCGGCTGCGATGGCTGCCTGCTCATTTCTCTCAAAGAGACGTGCGTTTTGAACGGCAATGCTCAACTGGTCTGCGATGGATTGGAACAATGCCAACTGTGCCGCTGAAAAGGATGTGCCTTGCGCGCCGATGATGACCAGCACCCCAAGTTTTTGCTCGCGAAGTTGAAGCGGAAGAAAAACCCCCGGCTCCAACAACCCCTGGGCTGGGTCCGGGACAATGTTCATGGTGCTGCCTTTCCCCAGGACCAACCGGCAAGCCGAAACCACTTTGGAGAGGTCGTCTTGCTCAATTTCCTGAGGCGGGCGCAGCGTGTGGGGGATCAATTCACCGGTCTGTTCGTTGAGAAGGACCACTCCGGCGCGAGATGCATTCACGAGGTCAACGATCAGGTCAAGGGTCCGCTCGAGCGCTTCATCCAAATTCAAGGAACTGTTTGCAGCGGCAGAAACATCCAGTAGCATCTGCAATTCCCGTGTCCGTTCCCCAACGTGTTGTTCAAGATTATGTTGAAGCATCACCTTTTCAGTAACATCGGCTGCCACATTCAAAATGCCGATGATCTCATCGTTTTCGATCAACGGTGCCAGGAATATATCCCAAAAAGAAACAACGCCGCCAGACTCGAGGCGGACACTGTTTGCCCCAATCGTTTCACCCGCCAGCACTTGCTGGAACATGGGCAGAACCATCTCCTCTGCACCCGGGAGGTGTTCGAAATAACCAACTCCGGGTTCGAGCGGCTTTCCCGTCAGTGGGGCATAGCGCACGGCAAAGCCACCCCAGGTAGGGTTGTATCGTTGAATGTGGTACTCGCGATCCAAAATTGCAATGCCCATTGGCAGACGTTCGAAGATCAGATCCAACAAATTGAACTGTTGTCCTGCTTTGGTATTGGATGAGGCTTTAGAGAGAGGTGTCTTCTTGTTCACGCAATGGGATTATAAGGATTTATCACATAAAAGAATATGCACATATTGCTAAAAAATCAGCGCCGAATGGCACTTATTACGCCTTGCCTAGAGCCCTAATGATGAAGCGATGTGATAATACAAGATTGGTTATTGGCACTTCGATTCCACCATTCAGTATTTTCGGTATAGTTAAATAACAAGTTCATTTTTACAAAGGGTATTAAGATGTCTCGTAGAGCAGCAATCTACATCCGCACATCTTCCGAAACGCAGGCTGAAAAATCCAGTCCAGTTGAGCAGGAAGCAGATTGTCGGCGTTTGGCAGTAGAAAAAGGATTGGAAGTAGTTCAAGTGTATCGGGACGTGGAGAAATATTGGGTCGGCAACAAGCTGGTCGAACCTTCGGGCAGCCGTTCAGACCGCCCGGGTCTGCTTGCCATGCTCAAAGACGCCACCAGAGATGACTTCGATGTCATTCTCGCCTGGCGAGAGGACAGACTGTATCGTGGAATACGAGCGATGTTGACCGTCTTGGAAACCATCCAGAACTATAAGATCGAAATCCTCCTGGCAAAAGAAAATTTCGATCCCAAGATTGCTCCTGTCCGCGCCTGGGTAGCCCAAATGGAATTAGATGGGATGAAAGAACGGATGACTATGGGAGTGATCGCACGACTCAAAGCCGGCAAGCAAACACCGGTCAAGATCGCTATGGCTATATTCGCATAGGCGAAAATATTCGCATCCAAAAACAAGAAGCGAAGTGGGTTCGGAACATCTTCAAATGGTACCTTCAAAAAACACCCCTCATGCAAATTCGAAAACGCCTGATCGCTGCGGATGCTCCCCAAAAGGGGAGCAGTATTCCCCGACACATCCGATGGTCCCGGTCCAGCATTCAGGCTATACTCAAATCTGCCAAAGAATATGCCTATGGCTTCAAAAGCTATTCCCGTGCAGGGCAGACCTTCCATATCCCTGTGGTACCCATCATCAATATTTCCACCTATGAATTATTTTTGAAGATGCGAGAAGAAAACAAAACTTACCCCAAACACCGCCGGCAAAATGATTACCTGCTATCCGGGCATCTAAAATGTGCCTGCAACCTGACCTGGCGGGCACGCACGGCAGCTCATCGCCGTAGTCGTAAAAGAGAGTGGGTGGAGCGCAAAACCCCGATCAGTACCTACTTCTGTCCACAGCCTCATCAGGAACTCAGAACAATAGAATGCCCGAAATCCGTGAGTGCTAAACGAGCAGAAACTCAGGTCTGGAAGAAATTGTATGAGTTCGCTATGAACCCGGAATTCCTGCATGCGCAAGCCAAAGACCTGGTCAAACAAATCCAACAAAGGTACGAACATCTACAAAAAGATCGGAGGCAGATTCTTGAAGAACTGGATAAGGAGTCCGCTAAGCGCCAACAAGTGATCACGGAAGCCCGCATAAAAATAAGGGCGGATCCTGAATTTGATGCGCGGATGCGTGAACTTTATAAAGTAGAAGAGCGCTTAAAACGCAGGCTGACAGCCCTGGAACAAGAGCTAGACACCTATGCCAAGTTGGATTGGGAAGAAAAGTTCAAGGATTATGTAGCGAACCTTCAGACAGGAATCCAAGAATTGAACAACGCCATTCCCAAGACACCTGAAGAGCAACATCGTATTTATTTGTTGAAAAAGCAGCTGGTGGATGAACTTGTAGCCGAAGCATTGATTGATGGCAAGCGAGACATACAGGTGGAGTTTCGCGCCAAAATCATGGATCTGGCAGTGCGTCAACAACTGCTGGATTTTCCGAATGCTGGAGAAATTGTAGTTCGTCTTTAATGAGCAACTTCGAATAAAAAAGATAAAGACTTGACAATCCGTTCACTTTTGCGAGATTGTCAAGTCGTTTTTGACATTAAATACGCACTTCCCAACCTAGGTGACTGGGAAGTGCGGCATGATTTTTTTATAGGAACAGGGTGTGGTATGTATTAAATGTGGTTCAATGTGGGTCGAAACTTATACCCGTATACCAGATATGTACCCCGCCGGACAGATCAGATTGCGGTTGTGAGGCGGAAAATCGCAGTATTGGCTTCAACGGTCCAATTTTAATAAGTTTGATGCCTAGGTGTTGCTACCCTGTCGGCAAGGAAGTCGTTTTAAACCAAGCAGTGATAGCTGTCTTAGAAATAGTAGGACAGGTTTGGTTACCCAATTTAGTATTCACTATGTTGTCATAAAGGAACCGTATATGGTGACCACAAGCCCGGTTTTGCCTAATTATGGACTTAGAATTGGATAAAAAAAGAACAGCGCCTTGTCATTAGGCGCTATTCTTTTCAACTAGGATAAGTCAAATCCGACCAATTTAAGTCAATAACTCGTCACTGGTAATTTCTTCAACCATTTCATTTCGGTCAGTTCCTTCAATACAAAGTCCGCACCATCTGCGCGGGAAAGTTGCGTACCCGAACTCTTGCTTACATACCCAATCTGATATCTGCCTTTATGTTCGCCATCCACCAGGCGCGGGAACCTCACTACCGTCCAATTCAAATCAGACTCCCGAATCACCTTCACATTTGCGGCAGAGTCCAGCACCACATCTTTTGCCAATAGATTGAGCAGAAATCCGATGAGGTGATCAATAAATTTGGGTTGATCTTCCGGCTGGCGCACTCCAGCACCAGTCGTGGATACCAGCCGGCGCACACCATGCTTCTTCATCCCGGCTACTATGTTTTTTGCCGAAATCTCCATCATGTGGGGAACGGGTGGACGGGTCGGTCCCAGGGCGCTGATGACGGCATCCTGCCCGGCAATCGCCTTCTCGACAGCTTCGGCGTCCATCGAGTCGCCCTTGACGACGGTTAGGTTGGTATGGGTGACAGTAAATTTTTCCGGGGATCGCACGAACGCAGTCACCAAGTGACCTGCTTCCAAAGCCTGCTTGACCACTTCCAAGCCAACCCCACGCGATGCACCAAATACTACGATCTTCATATACACTCCTTTGAGTTCCTTTTTGAAATTATCCTTAACTACAAAGCCAATAGGACCTTCAACTGTTTTGCCACCAGGCGCAGCGGGTCGGTAGTATGCGATGTGCGACTCAGGATGATCCCGCCTTCGATGGCAGAAACAATGAAAGTCGCCAGTTCATCAGCCTTTGTTTTCGAATACCCACATTCAATTAACTTGTCATGGAAGGCGGATTTCAACATTTGATACGCTTCGTGGCAGGCTGCATTAATCCGCGGCGAGGTGGTCGCAGTCTCCATCGCCACAGCCGTCAACGGACTGCCCGCCGCAAAACCAGATCGTTCGACATGTTCCGCAATATTCAGAATGAAGTCAGAAACTGCCTTGGCGGCGTTGGAACTTTCTGTTAATCCCTGGCGAATCCGTTCGGCAGTTTGGTTTCCAGATTGAAGCACCGCCTCTGCCGTGATCTGTTCCTTGCCCTCTGGAAAATAATAGTACAACGAGCCTTTGGGGGAACCGCTTTCCTTGATGATCTCGTTCAATCCGGTGCCGTGATAGCCCTGTTTTTCCAGCAGGGCGCAGGTGGTTTGCAGGATTTGTTCGCGGGCATTGCTCATGTCTATCTCCGTCCAAAAGATGTCTTTTGTCATCTTTCCAAAAGACGACTGCTGGATTATTATAACGACTGGTCTATATACAGTCAAGCCAGGAGCAAATGAATGTCAGCCCCCATATTGGTAATCGGCGCGCTGGGCAATGTCGGCACGGAAGTCGTACGGCAAATACTCGCCAGAGGTGGGAATGTGCGCGCGGCGGTTATGGATGTGAACAAACTCAGGGAGCGCCTTGGCGATTCAGTCGAGGCGGTTCGCTTTGACTTTACCGACCCAACCACCTACGAGGCAACATTCAAGGGCGTACAGAAGATGTTCTACATGCGTCCACCGCATATCACGAACATCCAGCGGGATATGGCTCCTTCGATGGATGCCGCCAAACGCGCGGGTGTAACCCATGCCGTGTTTCTCTCCCTGATCGGGATCGAGAACACAAAATATGTCCCCCACTACAAGGTGGAGACCTATTTGAAGGCAATCAACATGCAAACAACCTTTTTACGCTGTAGTTTCTTTATGCAGAATCTGAATACCACCCATCGCCGTGAGATCAAGGAAAGGAATGAGATTTTTGTGCCGGTGGGAAAGGCAAAAACCGCCTTTGTCGATGCGCGCGACATCGGGGCGGTGGCGGCGGTGGCTTTGCTGGAGGATGGACATGCCGGCAGGAACTACGACCTGACTGGCAGTGAACGCTTGGATTATTGGGAAGCAGCCAGGATCATGAGCGAGGTATTGGGACGAAGAATCACCTACCGCAACCCGAACCCGCTTTATTTCCTGATCGAGACGATACGCAGGGGTACGCCTTTCATGTTTGCCCTGGTGATGACGGGTTTGTACACATCCACACGTTTCGGAATGGCGGAACCGATCACAGATGAAGTCGAGCGATTAACTGGGATTAGCCCGATCACATTCAGGCAATATGTAACAGATTATGAAGATGCCTGGAAGTAATCTCAGATTACCGAGTCAAATTAATTCAGCATGAACGCTCCTACTTATCCCTTCATGCTATAGGCTAAAACTCTTTCTTTTCAACGCTCACCCGGGTTCCACCTGGCATCTCCACGGTAACATCCCCAGGGTCGTAAGATACAAGTGGTTGAGACCAGCGAAAGATCCATTTTGCATCCTCCGGGCTGGCGTTGACGCATCCTCGTGAGGAGGGTTCACCATAATTGTTGTGCCAATAGGTGGAATGGATTGCCACACCGGAGCCAACGAATAAACTGACCCACCCAACAGCCGGCAGACTCCAGCCTGCTGATGCACTTCCACCGCTTAATGGCAAGGAGATCGCCTTCCGCCAGATCGGGAATTCGCCTACCGGGGTCGCCCATGCATCCACAGGATTGCCCCATGCATCGTACAGTGCACCACTGGAAATACGCGCGAAATACACCTCATTCTTTCCCTCATAGCACGATAAGGTTTGATAATCAATATTGACCACGATCCTTTTTTCTTCCGCTTCCGGGTTAACGGGAGCGATTTCATCCGCAGTCAGTGGACGAAACGCCTCAGCCGGACCCCAGAACAGGTCGCCGGATCCAAAGCGTTCATTCAACCGATACCAGACTCTTCCATCCGCTTCGGCGCGAATCTGATCCACCCAGACCACCTGACTATAGACGAACCGCGCCGGCAGCCCAATCGATTCGCGGTATTGGAGCCACGGTGCGCGCGATGGCGGATTATCGAGAATCAAGTCTACATAAGGAACGGTGACTTCAACCCACATGCCAGGTCCCAGACTCGTACTTGGCAGAGTGGACACTGGCGAATTTGGCAGGTTGCGCACGGGTTGCAGGTTTCCGCCCCACACATAACCATAGGGAGTCTCGACCCAGCGTTGATTGATCCTGCCGGGCATGGTTCCAACCACTTCCCGAATCCAGGGGATAACCTGATCCTCATACAGAGCGCCCACGATCTGTTCATTCCCATCTGGGCGCGCATATACATCCACCTTGCCAACCGTGATACGCCCCAACAGTTCCGACTGTTGTAATTCTGAAATCCCCTGCCAGGTAAATGGTCGAAAGGCAAGTGCGCCGGCGCCCAATGCGGCGATCTTTAGAAAATCACGGCGAGTGAGTGGATGTCTTGTCATGGACGGAATGATCGTGATGCTGGTCCGGCTGGCTGTTGTGATTGTGCATGTTGCCCATCATGAAAAAATGAGCCAGCGGGCAAAGCAATGCCAGCCCCACATAGACGACTGTATTGATGGGGACTTTCAGGAGCAGGACAGCTGCCAGACCCAGAATGGGAAGCAAGCAGCCAAGCAGCATGATCCAGATATGACGTTTATTCATGTGAACCTTCCTTTACCCTTTCCGCTTTACAGGCGGAAGGGAAACAATGAGATTGCCATTTTTTATTTCAGCAGTGAATTCATCCAGAGGACGCGGCGGCGGACCGCTGACCACATTACCAACCATATCAAAATGACCGTCATGGCAGGGACTGATGTAATGTCCCTGGTCAGGATGCCAGGTAACACGACAGCCAAGGTGGGTGCAAATGTTAGAGAATACCCTTACTTCACTTTCACTCTTACGCAGAACGAACAAGCCATAGTTGGTTGCCGTCCGTTCCCATCCGTTGACCCTGGTGCGGGTAAATTCAAACCGGGTTGGAATGCCAATCGGATATCTTTCAAGCGAGCCAAGATCGATGATTAAATCGTCTTGCGTTTTTTCAAGCGATGGCGAAAGAAGATACAAAATGGAGGGAAGACCGATCCCAATGCCGATGAGCATTCCGACGAACCCGGCAACCGATTTGATGAAGTCACGACGGCTGATATCTGTTTTGTGCGCCATTTCTTCCTCTTGCTATTTCAACTCCCATTCAAAGATGCGGGTGGGGGCATCCACGTTGGTAATGGTGAGGGTGAGCTTTGTCGCTCCATCCAGAATGGATTTACCATCCTGCGCCGCTGGAAAAATCAATTTTCCTTCCACATGATGACCACCGCGCGGCGCATCCCAGAGGGTTGAATTCACGCTGACTCCTGTATCGGTTAAGAGCGTTGCAGTTGCGGCTAGATCCATGCTCAGGTCAATCGAATGGGTGGTCAGGACAATATTGAACTCAACAGATTCGGTAGTCGCTGAGTCCAAGTTAAGTGGGGTGACTTCAAAGATAATCGCTCCCTGGTCGTCCATGCGGGTGGCAGAGTCAAATTCGGGGGAGGCTGATACCGTCGAAACAGGATCAGATGGCGGCTGGGTTGGAAGCGGGGATAAAGTCGCTGAACAGGCTGTGATAACAAAAGTCAAAATAATAAGGGCGGGAAGTAAGAGTCGTTTCATTTTGTCTCCAGAAGTACAGGTTGAAGTTTTTGTCGTTCACGATAAAGCACGAAGAGCATGACGCCAATTCCGATGAGGTTCATGGCGAGTCCGATAAGCATGAAGGGGCGTTGATAACGGGTGAGAAAACTTGCCGCCGCACTCAAACCAAGAATGGGTAAAACATCGGTGACATGATGAATGCAACACGCGACCATCGCAGTGGCGGATGTGCCTCCGCTCGCGCCTATCATTGAGCCGGCATGTCCTGTGGATGTAACTGGAATGAACAGGCGGAATCGCAGGATGGAATAGAGCGCGGCTTGGATACCAAAGCCGAGGATGATCGGGATGACATACCAACGGTCACGGATGAATTGAGATGAGGCGTAGTCCCAGCCCTGCGCCCAGGTGAGGATGCCGATGTAGAACGAGGCGATCAGCGCCGAGCCGAGCAGGAATGCCACAAATGGAATGAAGAATCGTTTCATCGAAAATATTCCTTTTGTGTCATCATAGCCCTTGCAGTGGGCGGCGTCTTGCGCCAAGTGGCTGAACAAAGCGTAGGCAAAACTGCCTATGTTGATCTTCGATAATTCTTCATGTGTTTTTTACATTCATCGGGTAGGATTTTCAGCCGTTAAGTAGTTTCCATGTGTGATCGAGGGGAACTCAAAACGAATCGAACGCTCGCTTTTGTTCTTCATGCGGTGAGCCAATAGGAGACTAGAAGTATCATGAATAGTTTTAATATGCGGAAATTTTATCCGACCGGGCAGGAGTTTGAAATCGATCCTGTGTGTGAAATGAAAGTCGATCCAAAGAACCCGCCCTTTCAGGTTGTTCACAAAGGGAGGACTTATTACTTTTGCTCCGAGGTCTGCAAACATCTTTTTGAACGTGTTCCCGATCAATATGTTCGAATTGAAGAAGATAAAGTTTGAAATCGAATTTGTGAGTAATTTGGATAAAGCATGACGTATTAGGCAAAAATGCGTATGTTCAACTTGAGGGTGGGTGCTGTATAAGTGCGGACGATATTCGATCCAACCAGAAGGAGTTGAACCATATGAATAAGTTTTTGATTTGGAAGATTATGCCCGCGCTGATCATCGCCACGGTTGTCTTGAGTGCATGTGGCGCGCCGGCGAAACCTGAAATGACCGAACAACCCGCCCAGACCCAACCGGATCAACCCGTTGCAGGATTGGATGGAACAGTTTGGGTGGCAGACGAGGAGGGCAACAGCATTACCGTGATCAATGCGGCAACGAATCAAGTCCTGACCACGCTTACCGGAGTCGAGGGCGCCCACAACCTACAGGTTGCCCCGGATGGCAAAACCGTCTGGGCGGTGAGCGGGCACGACTCACTGGCGATTAAGATCGATGCCGTCACTTTTGAGGTTCATGGTGTCGTGCCAACTGGGATGATGCCCGCACATATCGTGCTGACACCCGATGGCAAAAAAGCGTATGCCACGAACGGCGGGGATAATACGGTCACTGTGATTGATGTGGAAGCGATGTCTGCCATTGCCACGATCCCGGTCGGCGAGTATCCGCACGGTTTGCGCGTCAGCCCCGACGGGATGTGGGTTTACGTTGCCAATGCCAAATCCACCACCCTGAGCGTGATTGACACCGCGCAGGATGTAAAGGTCGCCGATATAGAAGTTGGCGAGCATCCTGTTCAAGTGGGCTTTTCGCCCGACGGGGAGTTTGTTTACTTCTCCCTCAACGGCGAAAACGCGCTTGGCAAGGTGGACGTTGCTGCGCAGGAACTGGTCGGCAAGGTGGATGTGGGCGGAGGTCCGATCCAGGTTTTTGTGACCCCCAACAACAAGTTTGTTCTGACCGCCAATCAGGGGACAAAGGATACCCCAAGCACCACTGTGTCGGTTGTGGATGTCGCGACTTTCCAGGTGATTGCAACCATTGAAACAGGGCAGGGCGCACACGGAGTCGTGATTGATCCATCGAGCCAATACGCCTACATATCGAATATCTATGAAGACACGGTATCGGTCATTGACTTGGAAAAAATGGCGGTTGTCGCCACCGTCCCAACGGGCATGGCGCCCAATGGCATTAGCTTCTTGCCGCTTCCCGCGCCGGGGAATGCCCCTGCGGAAATTCAACTTGAAATCCCGGAGGGTGGCATGAATATGCCCATGCCGTGAGAATCTGAAGTTTGCAGCCCAAGAAATCCCCTGTCGGTACAATGACAGGGGATTTCTTATAGGCAATATTGCCTAAGCCCGAATACGCCACGCGGCTCTCCTATTCGATTGGAAACATACCTACAATGGAGAACATCCAAATGATAGAGGTGTTCCATGACCACATCTTCCTTCCTGATTGTTGATCTGCCCTGCGACATGGCTTTGCAGGCAGCGAAGAAAAAATTATTGCAAGGTGGTTTGCGGGCTTTGCAAACCTTTGACCTGCATACCGCGCGACATACCCAGCAGGATTGTCCCTGCCCGCATCATGGCACAGCGGACTGTGATTGCCAGATGGTTGTTCTAATGGTTTATGGGGAGTCTGCTGAACCTGTCCCACTGATCCTGCACGGAAGTGACGGACAAACGCGCTTCTCCATTGCCGATGACCCATCCCAACGGATAGATAAAAAGTTGGTCGCCTCCATCAAAGAGGCATTGGATATCAGGGCGGCAGTTTCTGTCTGATATTCACATAGGCAATATTGCCTATGGATTCCCGCGTCAAATTGCGCTGGATGGATCAAGGGGAAATCCTTATATTCAAGCACTATTCCAACTTTGCAGAGGAACCATAATGAAGAAGATTTTATTTTTTACAATAACGAGTCTCGCTTTGATATTATCGGCTTGCGCGCCAGCCACAGCCTCCAATGGGGACATGCCCATGAATAATGACAATTCAGGTATGGCGGATGGGACGCCCACCCCGGGCAGCATGATGATGGAAAACCCCGAAGCGGCTCATATGATGGAGCCGATCACTGCTCCCAACGTCCAGCCTGCCACCGAAGCTGATGGCGGACAGCCCTTGGAATACCGCCTGGAAGATGGCGTCAAGGTCTTTGAGTTAACCACCAAGGCTGTTCAATGGGAAATCCTGGATGGAGTGACCGTCACCGCATTCACATATAACGGAACCGTTCCCGGACCGATGATCCGCGTTACGGAAGGTGATCAGGTTCGGGTGATCGTAAAGAACGAATTACCCGATCCAACTACGATCCACTGGCATGGAGTCGAAGTCCCAAATGCAATGGACGGCGTTCCGGGCGTTACCCAGGATCCGATCCAGCCGGGTGAGACGTTTACTTACGAGTTCACCGCCAAGCCGGCTGGGACGTTCATGTATCACTCGCATTATGAGGGCGATGTGCAGGTTGGCGCCGGGCTTTATGCGCCCTTCATCATTGACCCAAAGGAACCGGATGCCAATCCACCCGTTGTGGATAAAACCCTGATGATCTCGGAATGGCGTATGACGGATGGGCAAACGTATGCCGCCATGCCCATGAGTGGGATGGAGCCCAATTACTTCACGATCAACGGCAAGTCCTTCCCTGCCACCGAAACCATCACTGTCAAGAAAGGCGATCTGGTTCGGCTGCGCTTCATTGCCATTGGTCAATTCATTCATCCGATGCATCTGCATGGTGTACCCTTCAGGATCGTGGCGACGGATGGGCATCCTGTCCCCGAGGTGGCACAGTTGACCAAGGACACGGTCAGTGTCGCACCGGGAGAACGCTACGACATTGAGTTCGTCGCCACAGAGACCGGACAATGGATGTTGCACTGTCACATCCTGCACCACACCACCAACGACAATGTTGAACCAGGTGGTTTGATGTTGATGATCGAAGTCGTTGAATAAAATACTCAAGGAGAGAGTAAAAATGCGAAAGATGTTCTTTATCAGTATGTTGGTTTTACTGGCAGGTGTATTGGCGGCTTGCGGCAGCTCCGCACAGCCTGCCGCCCCGGTCGAGTCAGGATCGTCGAGTCCGGTAAATATCCAGATTGAGACCAATCCCAATCCTGCCATGATGGGCAACATGGAATTGATCCTGACGATCACGGATGGAGATGGCAAGCCCATCGAGGGTGCGACTGTGGATGTTTCTGCCGACCACACGGACATGACCGGCATGGGGATGAGCGGTCTCGCCACTGAGCAGGGTGAAGGGCGCTATTCCATCAATGCCAACTTCAGCATGAGCGGCAATTGGAAGATTACCGTGTATGTCCGCAAGGATGGTCTGGATTACAAGGAAGATATCGAGTTCAAAGTGCAATAATCAGCCGTCGAAGGCAGGCGTTACCCGATGTGACGCCTGCTTTCCAGCCGGCAGAGTGAATTCATGAACAACAAACAAAGACGACAACACATTCAACAAAGAAATAGAAAACAAAAACTGCTTGCAGGCATCATCTGGGGCGGAACCGGACTCGCCGTATTGGTGATCCTTGGAGTCATGGTCTGGCAGGGGATTAAACCAGCCGCAGGGGAGGCAGTTGCCATTATGAAGAGCGATCCGCATCTCCCCACCGACTCTGACCCGGGACAATATAATTCCGACCCGCCAACATCCGGATTGCATTATGCAACCGAAGCCCAGGCGGGGTTTTATGAAGAGAATATTTATACATATCCTGCTGCTTATCTTGTCCATAACCTGGAGCACGGGTATGTGATCATCTGGTACAACTGCGACCTGCTGAATGAGACGGGATGCGCGGAGTTGAAATCACAGATCCGCACGGTCATTAACGACCTGGGTGGAGTGAAGCTGATTGCCTATCCCTGGAATTCCATTGATGTTCCGGTCGCATTAACCTCCTGGGGGCGGATTCAAAGGTTCGAGATCTTCGACATGGATTTAGCCAAAGCTTTTTACCGCGCCAACCTCAATCGCGCCCCTGAACCAAACGCCCCATGAGGGAATAAAATGTCAACAACCACCTTGAATGCCCCTAAAATAACGAATGCCTTTCAGTGGATAGGCACTCATTGGTTTGCCGTTTTTCTGACCATCTATGGTGTTTGGGTATTTGTTCCCTTCCTTGCGCCGGTTTTCATGCAGATCGGCTGGACGGGTGCAGGCAGGGCGGTCTACTTCATTTACTCGTTCTTCTGCCACCAACTCCCGGAACGCTCCCTCTTTTGGTTCGGCGAAAAGACCATGTATTCCCTGGGCGAAATCCAGGCGGTCTGGCAGAACACATCCAATCCCATGATCCTGCGCCAATTCATCGGCAACGAACCGATGGGCTGGAAGGTGGCGTGGTCGGATCGCATGATCTCGTTCTATACCAGCGTCTGGCTTTTTGCGGCATTGTGGTATCCCTTCCGACACACGATAAAGACTTTGAGTTGGTGGGGATTTGTTCTGCTCCTGCTGCCGATGGCGCTGGATGGTGGAACACACATGGTCAGCGATTTTGCCGGTATCGGAAATGGATTTCGTGATACAAATGCATGGCTGGCAGTGTTGACAAACAACACCTTTCCTGCAACGTTTTACGCCGGTGATGCGCTGGGATCGTTCAACTCGCTCATGCGCTTCCTTACCGGGCTTTTGGCGGGGCTGGGTCTTGTCTGGCTTGCCTTCCCGTTCATTAATCAATCACAAGTTTATAATCAGCAATTGGATACATTAAGCCATGCCAAAGTCATCGAGCAAATCAAAAACCAAAATACGCATTCTCCTGGCGGATGACCACCATATCGTCCGTGCAGGGGTGCGACAACTGCTTGAGAGTGCGACCGACCTCCAGGTCATTGCCGAGGCAGGAGACGGGGAGGAGGCGCAGGTCTTAATCCAAAAACACAAGCCGGATGTTGCCGTGCTTGATATTCAGATGCCCAAAGCCAGCGGTATTGAAGTCACACGCTGGGTGCGTGCCCATCTGCCCGAAGTGGGCGTGTTAATCCTGACCGCTTATAACGATGATCCCTACGTGATGGCGGTTTTGCAGGCAGGTGCAAATGGCTATGTCCTCAAAACTGGGCAGGCGGATGAGCTGATCCAGGCGGTGCGTGATGTCTATGAAGGTAAGTCTGCACTCGATCCATCCATCACCAGCAAGTTGATGTCCACCATCTTCAAAGGACCGGAAAAAAAGATCGTCGAACCATTAACTGACCGTGAACTGGATGTGCTGCGACTCGCGGCGAAGGGGTTCACCAACAAATCCATCGGTGTGCAACTGAATATCAGCGACCGCACCGTGCAGGGACATCTTGCGCACATCTTCGCCAAACTGCAATCCAACAGCCGCACCGAGGCTGTCATGCGCGGGGTGGCGCTGGGGTTGATCTCACAAAGCTCGGGCAATATTCCAGAAGAATGAAACGAATCCTGCCAGGCTGGCGCGGTCTGACGCAACTCTTTGCCGTCACGGTTCTGCCGCTGACGCTTTTGTTATTGTTCATTGCGTTCGGCGGGGTCAACATGCACCAGCAGGACATGCGCACCCTGGTCGGGGAACGTGACGAACGCGCCGTGCAGTCCGCCGCCGCAGCGCTGCAATCCGAACTTCATCATCGCATGGCGACTGTTTCGAGCATGGCGGTGCTGGCATCCGAGGATATTTCCTTCAAGGATATATTTGCCACCACCACCGACCTGGCAAAGGATTTCAACGGGGGGATTGCCTTTCTAAATACGGATGGACACTTAATCGAGAAAACGGGGAATGACAGATTTTGGGGATGGGTATCTCAAAACTCCAGGTCGGTCAAACTCGCTTCTTCATCCAGCCCTCAATTTGTTTTCTCCGACCCGACCCTGGATCCAAACTCCAACCAACTCTTTGTCATCATCTCAGCCTATTCTGACTCCCGCGATGTGATTGTCGCCGGCGCGTTTTCACCCGAGACACTCGCGTCCGAAACCCTGACACCCACCTACCCGGCGGGCAGTCACGTGACCATCTATCTATTGGATAATTCCCGCCGTATTTTGTTCGTCAGCGGTGCGCTCGAACGCGAAAGCCTGGATGCGGACCATCCTGGAGTGGCGGAAGCTCTGGCAGGCAGGAGTGGCGTTCTGTATGTGAAAAAGGAAGCGACGGAACATGTAGTCGCCTATAGCCCCATTGAAACTGCAGGCTGGGCATTGATCACGGAGGAGGAATGGGAAATGGTGATCAGCCCCTCCCTGCAATTGACCCAGATGGCTCCGCTGGTAATGGTGCCTGCCTTCATCCTGGCATTGATTGCCATCTGGTTCGGCGCCAAACAGATCGTCCAGCCCCTGCAAAAACTTGAGTCCAAGGCGGCGGCGCTGGCATGGGGGGATTTCGAAGCCATAAAGGAGTCAGTTGGCGGCATATCTGAGGTCCAACACCTGCAAATGGAATTGACCGAAATGTCGCGTAAAGTGCAGGCGGCTCAGGAGGGATTGCACGATTACATCGGCGCGATCACTTCGGCACAGGAAGAGGAACGTGCCAGACTGGCGCGGGAACTGCATGACGACACCATTCAGGCGGTCATTGCATTGAAACAACGGGTGCAACTGGCGCAGAGATCGGTCAAGGATCAAAATGGAAAACAATCCCTTAAGGAACTCGAAAATCTGGCGGAGCAGACCATCGAAAATCTGCGCCGCCTGACGCGGGCGCTGCGTCCCATTTATCTCGAAGATCTGGGACTGGTCACTGCGTTGGAAATGCTGGCGCGGGAGATCAGCCAGGTTAATTCTCTGATCGTTGATTTTCAAAAAACCGGTAACGAACGTCGTCTCTCGCGCGAGGTGGAATTGTCGCTATATCGCATTGCGCAGGAAGCGCTCAATAATGTGGCTAAACATTCCGGGGCGACTCGTGCCGACTTGTCCATCCGTTATTCTGATTCGGAAATAACACTGATGATCTCTGATAATGGCCACGGCTTTGTCGCTCCTGCCAGCCCGACGGAATTTGCTCCCAACGGGCATTTTGGACTGCTCGGTATTCATGAACGTGCGGACCTGATCGGGGCACGGCTGGGAATTGAGTCCACCCAAGGACAGGGAACCAGGATCGAAATTCGCTTGTAAAGCGATAAAGGTCATAAGCCATTTTGCCTACCGATTTCCCCGCCATCCTGCGCTCATGCAGGGGCGGGGATTTGCGTATCATGATGTTATATCCTTATTGAAAAGGAAGACTCATGACCTCTGATACTGCGATTCCCCCCTTTCCATCCCAAACAGAACGTTTGAAAATATTTTTACATGCGCTGCTCTTCGTCCTCGGCTTCTCATTGGTGTTTGTAATCGGCTGGGGCGGCTCGGTGACGGCGCTGGGTCAATTGTTCGGCGCATACAAACGGGTTATCGCGCAATTAGGCGGCGTGATCGTGATCATGTTCGGACTGGCGACTCTGGATGTAATTCGCCTTCCCTGGTTTTATTATGATACCCGGACGGAATACACAGGTCAGCGCGGAACCTATGGTGGCTCGGCGTTAATGGGCATTTTCTTTGCAGCAGGTTGGAGCCCATGCATTGGTGCCACACTGGGCGCAATCCTAACAATGGGGCTCAGCCAGCAAACGGTCGGACAGGCGATGTGGCTATCTTCAGGGTACTCGCTTGGTTTGGGGCTTCCCTTCCTGGCGATGGCGCTTGGTTTGGAGCGCGCTTCAGGCTGGATCAAACGCATGCGACCCTATCAAAAGTATTTCAAAATTGCCAGCGGTGTTTTCATCATTGCCATTGGTGTTCTGCTTCTTACGAACACAATGAGTCTGATAGCGATCTGGGCATTCAAGAATGGTCTATATATCGAAAAGTTTACCCTGTTCTCTGCCGCGCCGACATACTTCACCGCCATCCTTGCCGGTCTATTGTCATTTCTTTCACCTTGCGTCCTGCCGCTCGTGCCTGCCTATCTTGGTTATCTGAGCGGGCACACGATACAAAGATCATAATATTTTTAGAGAAGATACCCTTATGGATTCCCCCATTAATTCGGAAGATACCATCACCTTTAAACGAACCCATTTTTATTCGGTCCTGGTGATACTGGCTTTTGCCATCGGCATATTGACGGGTTATGTTGTCTGGGGGCTTGCCCCCCGTTCACAACAAGCGATTGTCAATAATCCATCTGTTGCCCAGGGACCCATTGTCGAAGCCCCGGCAGCGACACAGGCACCGCAATTCACCCGTTATGAAATCCCATTCGAAGGCTTTCCCAGCCAGGGACCGGTGGATGCACCCATCGTAATTGTCGAGTTCAGCGACTTTCAGTGCCCGTTCTGCAAACGCTTCCAGGATGAGACGGCTGCACAATTGCTGGCGGCGTATCCCGGTCAAATCCGTTTTGTCTATCGTCATCTTCCCCTGACATCCATTCATCCCGAAGCCCTTCCATCGGCGGAAGCCTCGATGTGCGCCAACGAACAGGGGGCCTTCTGGGATTACCATGACAGGATTTTTGAGAATCAGGACAAACTTGGGCGTGAGTTGTACCTGCAGATCGCCGCTGACCTCAATTTGGATGCAGTCACTTTCGAGGAGTGTCTCAATTCAGGTAAATATAAGGACGCCATCCAACAGGATATGGATTTTGCGCTCAACCTTGGCGTTCAATCCACCCCAACATTTTTCATCAACGGGCTGGCAATCGTTGGCGCGCAACCTCTTGAAGCGTTCAAACAGATCATCGATCTTGAGTTGGCTGGAAAAATTCCATGAAACAGATACTCCTCATATCCTTGTTTCTGCTTGTGACACTGACCGCCTGCCAGAGCAGCGTCGAAGAGATTACGGGCAAAGAGGTTACAACCGTTGACGGTTCCTATAAAAACATCACTCCTGTCGATTTGGACACGATGTTGAAGAACACGGATCTTATCCTTGTCAATGTGCATACTCCTTTCGCAGGGAACATTGCCGATACAGACCTGTCCATTCCCTACGACCAGATCAGTGCGCCGGAAAATCTGGCGCAGTTGCCAGCGGATAAAAATGCAAGGATCGTTCTGTATTGCCGCAGTGGTCGCATGAGCGCAATTGCGGCAGAGGAACTTGTTTCGCTCGGGTATACCAATATCTGGAATCTCGAAGACGGCATGGTGGCATGGGAACAGACAGGACGCGAAATCGAGAAATAGAATAGGCAGAATTGCCTATAAGAGCCTCAGTAATATGGCTCTCGTTGAGGCTGTCTATTAATTGCATAATACAAAGGAAAGGAGACCAGCTTATGACAACCACTGTACATGACCCCGTTTGCCACATGGATATCGACCCCGCTACTGCTGCCGGCACATCCGAATACAAGGGGCAAACGTATTATTTTTGCTCGCTTGGCTGCAAGAAGGCGTTTGATGCCGATCCCGAGAAGTATCTCAGCAAGACTCATGAACACGCGCATCATCATTAATTCCATCCTCTTCTCCTCAGGTAACCTGCCCACTGGGCAGGTTATTTTATTTTAGACAATTTGCCGAAACAAAATCTTCAATCACTCTTTGCCGTGCCTTTACACATTCTTTAATCATGCCGGGTATTCTTGGATCATCGAAAGGAGTACAGTATGTTTCTCATGTGGATCGTCCCTTTAGTACTTGTCGGTTTGATCGTCTACAGCGTTTCTGGCAATAATCTGGTCAATGCGCTCAAGCCCGTTGCAAGCCGTACCTGCCACAAATGTGGACAGGCTGCGCAAAACGACTGGAAAAACTGCCCGCACTGCGGACAAACTTTATGAAAGGAAGTCAAAATGAAAAAAGGTAACTGGTGGATCGTTGGCATCGTAGCTGTTCTTGCTGCTCTGTTCCTTTTCGGAGGCGGCATGATATGGGGCAACCGTGGATATGGCATGATGGGCGGTTATGGCATGATGGGTAACTGGGGCTACTCTCCCTTCGGCTGGTTCGGAATGGGATTGGGCATGATCTTCATGTGGCTCATCCCCATCGGCATCCTCGTGCTCATTGGGTTTGGTGTCGCATCCCTGGTGCGAAATACAGGAAATCCTCCCCAAGCCTCATCCCTGACGCCCTGCTCCAACTGCGGAAAGGGCACCCAAGCCGATTGGCAGACTTGCCCCTACTGCGGCAATTCCTTGAAGTAAAGTAACCTCGCGTTCTCAAAGTAGCCTGTCGGAAGATAGGCTATTTTGCTTATATACCACTAGGCTGAAATCCGCTCCCTGCCATCGTCTATTGGATATACACTATTGGCATCTTTATAAAAGGTAGGCAACCATGACTGTCCGTGACCCTGTATGTGGAATGGAAATTGAACCCCAAAGTGCCTTCGCCGAGCGCGAACACATGGGGCAGACGTTGTATTTTTGCTCACAATCCTGCGTGGAACAGTTCGATATCGACCCGCACCATTATGTGATGACTTCGGCAACAACGGGTTTTAATCCCGAACGGACGCTCACCCGCATCGAACTACCCGTCGCCGATCTGCCGTTTTACAAACCTGTCACCGCCCTGGAATCTGGTTTGCGCGCCCTGGAGGGCGTTCATCAAGTAACCACCAATGCAGGTGCGGGTGTGTTGCAGGTGGAATATGATTCCAAAAAGGTGAACATTCCGCAAATGGCGGCAGTCATCCGCTTGGCGGGGTTTCAACCTGGCGGGTCGAATCTCAAAATCGGAATCGAGAACCTGCGTTGTGCCTCCTGTGTGAAGTTCATCGAGGATGAACTGAAGTCCACAGATGGCGTATTAAGCGCAACGGTCAACATTGCCACACAGGAAGCGAGCGTGGATTATCTCCCCCAAAAGGCAACCCTTGTACAATTGAATGCAGCCATTGAGGCTTGGGGATACAAGCCACGTCCTGCGCTGACTGGCGCGCCAATAGACAAACAAGAAGAGGCACATGCCCGTGAATACATCCGGCTGATGAGAATGTTCTGGTTCTCGGCAATTGTTTCCATTCCGGTGTTGTTATTCGCATACCCGCAATACGTTCCCGGCATCCGGGATTTGTCAATGGAGACCATCCGATGGTCATGGGTTCTTTCCGCCGTTGCAACACTACCTGTGTTGTTCTATTCCGGGTATGACTTTTTCACAGGTGCGTGGGCGGCCTTCAAACATCGCTCAGCCAACATGAACACCTTGATCGCGCTCGGTACCGGCGCGGCATGGTTGTATTCAACGTTTGCCATTGCATTTCCGTCCGTGTTTCCTGAAGGGACATCCGAGCCGTTTTACGATGTAGTTGCAGTTGTCATTGCATTGGTTGTGTTGGGGCAGGCACTTGAACTACGCGCCAAGGGACAATCCAGCGCGGCGATCAAGAAATTGTTGGGTCTACAAGCGAAGACTGCCCGCGTGATTCGCAATGGAAAAGAACTTGATCTGCCTGTAGAAGAAGTGTTGGTCGGCGATGTGATCCAGGTCCGTCCCGGTGAGAAAATACCCGTGGATGGCGTTATCGTCGAAGGCAGTTCTGCCGTGGATGAGTCGATGCTGACGGGTGAGTCGTTGCCAGTTTCCAAGAAACAGGGAGATGAGGTGATCGGAGCGACCTTGAACAAGACAGGCGCGTTCAAATTCCGCGCCACGAAGGTCGGCAAGGATACGGCTCTCGCGCAGATCGTGAAGATGGTGCAGGACGCGCAAAATTCCAAAGCACCAATTGCCCGTCTTGCCGATACCATCTCTGGTTATTTCGTACCCATCGTGATGATTCTCGCCGTGTGGACGTTCGTCATTTGGTTCGTGATTGGACCTCAACCGCAATTGGTATATGCACTCGTTACCAGTGTAACCGTGCTCATCATTGCCTGCCCCTGCGCTTTGGGTCTTGCCACGCCCATGAGCTTGATGGTCGGCATTGGCAAAGGTGCGGAACATGGGATTCTCATCCGCTCTGGCGAAGCCCTGCAAACTGCGCGAGCCATTCAAACCGTGGTGTTGGATAAGACGGGCACGATTACAAAGGGAAAGCCTGAGTTAACGGATGTCATCCTTACCAATTCCATGAATGGTAACAGCCATCAGTTGTTGCGCCTGGTGGCATCCGTTGAGAAGGTCAGTGAACATCCCCTGGCGCAAGCCATTGTGGACGGAGCACAGGCGCGAAAACTGGAATTGACCGATGTGCAGGATTTTGAAGCCATCCCTGGACATGGCGTTTCCGCGAAGGTTGAAGGACGAAATATCCTGATTGGCAATCTCAAGTTGATGAACCGAGAGAACATCGCGCTGGGCGAGTTGGAGAATAGATCCAAATCGCTCGCCGACGATGGCAAGACCCCAATGTTCGTCGCAATTGACGGCAAAGCCGCTGGTATTGTTGCCGTGGCAGACACGGTCAAGGAAGATTCTGCCGAAGCGATCAAAGCTCTGCAAGGTATGGGCATTGAAGTTGTGATGATCACCGGCGATAATCGCCGCACCGCTGAAGCGATTGCTCGCAAGGTTGGGGTCACGCGCGTGCTGGCGGAAGTATTGCCCGAAGATAAGGCAAACAACGTTCACCTGTTGCAAGCGGAAAACAAAAAAGTCGCGATGGTTGGCGATGGCATCAATGATGCCCCCGCGCTCGCACAAGCGGATGTCGGTCTCGCCATCGGAACAGGCACGGATGTCGCCATCGAAGCCTCGGACATCACGCTGATCAAGGGCAGTCTCAAAGGTGTGGTGACTGCCATCGAAGTCAGCCGCGCTACCATGACCAACATCTACCAAAACCTATTTGGCGCCTTTATATACAACGTGTTGGGTATCCCTGTTGCTATGGGAGTATTGTTCCCGTTCTTTGGATTGTTGCTCAGCCCATTGATCGCGGGGGCAGCAATGGCATTCTCATCCGTGACCGTAGTTGGCAATGCCAACCGCCTGCGAGGCTTCAGACCGAAGTTTAGTGTAAAGTGAGCTGTTATGAAAATTGAACTTCTCTATTTCGATGGTTGTCCCTCCTGGGAAGCTGGTTTGGAAAGTCTTCGGACTGCTTTACAAGAGGAGGGAATCTCCGCCTCTGTGGAAATGGTGAAAGTAGAGACCGATGAAGATGCGGAGCGTTTGAAATTCCTCGGTTCCCCTCATTTTCGTGTTGATGGTATGGATTTATGGCATGAGGAACGCGAAACGTATTCGATGAGTTGCCGCGTCTATTCCACGCCTGAAGGCGTCAAGGGATTTCCCACTGTCCATATGCTGCGGGAAAAACTGCAATCACTGTCTGGAACACCATAATGAAAAACTCCCGCTTTATCACGTGGATGACCTGGGCTTTGATTCTCGGAATGTTCTGGACTGTTTTCTCGCGCGTCTCGCCCGACCGGCCTAAAGCGCAGCAGGATGCAGTTGCCAAAGAAGGCTTCACTGCGCCCAACTTCGCCCTCGACCTGTTGGACGGCAGCACAGTTGCGCTTTCCGATTTACGCGGCAAGGTGGTGCTGGTCAACTTCTGGACATCGTGGTGCCCACCCTGCCGTCTGGAAATGCCAGCCATCGAAAAAGCGTATCGAAGTTACAAGGACATTGGCTTTGTGGTGATCGGCTTGAACCTCACCGCCCAGGATTCAGAACAAGCCGCGGCTGATTTTGCAAAAGAAATCGGTTTGACTTTTCCCATCGCGCTCGACCGCGATAATGCGACTGGGAACCTGTATCGCATCACTGCCCTGCCGACTTCGTACTTCATTGATCGCAAGGGAGTAATTCGTTCCGTTGTGGTCGGCGGACCCATGAGCGAGGCATTGATTCAATCCAAGGTGGAAGAGCTATTACGGGAGGGCGAGTAATGTTCCCTTACCTTCGACTTGGACCCTTCCTGCTTCAAATGCCATTGTTGATGTTGTTCATTGGTTTTTGGATCGGCTCAACATTCACCGAGCGTGAAGCCGCCCGCCTTGGTTTAAACAAGGAGAAAATCAATAACCTGATTGGGTACGGATTGCTCGGCGGGATTCTCGGAGCAAGGCTTGTCTATGCTGCGCAATACGCCTCAGTTTATGTGGCAAATCCATTGGGCTTGTTCTCGCTGAGCACAAGCACGCTTTCTCCCATCGGGGGTTTTCTAATCGGTATGTCCACAGCCTTGATATATGGATATCGTCAGAAACTTCCGTTTCGCCGATCATTGGATGCGCTCACGCCTGGGTTGGCATTCTTCATGATCTCAATTGGTGTCTCCCACCTGCTCAGCGGAAATGCCTACGGCTCGCCGTCTCGTGTCCCCTGGGCAATGTACGTGTGGTCTGATTATCGTCACCCAACGCAACTTTATGAAATCTTTCTTGCGCTGGCGATCTTTACACTCGTGCTTCCAAAAGTTCTTCCAGCCCACGCGCCAGGAATTCGCTTTGCGCAGTTCGTCTCTCTTTCCGCGCTGGCGCGAGTCTTTCTCGAAGCCTTCCGCGGCGACAGTGTACTCTGGCTGGATGGTTATCGCGCCGCGCAAGTGATGGGGTTGCTTGTTCTTATTATTTGCATTGTCTTGTTGAGACAATGGGAAAGGATCGAACCAAATGAGGCAAGCATCTGGTAAAAAACGTTATATCCCTGCCTTGAGCTTTCGCTGGCTCACGCCATTGTATGATCCTCTGCTCAAATGGGTCATGCGCGAGGAAACTTTTAAACAAAGGTTGATCCAACACGCGAACATTCGTCCAGGCATGAAGGTTCTCGATCTCGGCTGCGGCACAGGTACGCTCACCATCATGCTCAAAAAAATCCATCCGAACGCGCAGGTTACAGGCGTGGATGGCGACCCTGATGTATTGAAAATTGCGCTAGATAAATCTCGCGGTTCGGATATTCAATGGGATGAAGGACTCGCCTCCTCCCTGCCCTATCCTGATTCCACCTTCGACAGAGTAGTCACCAGCCTGGTCATTCACCACCTCATCACGGACGATAAACGACTCGCATTCAAGGAAATCCATCGTGTGCTCAAACCAGATGGAGAATTGTATGTGCTTGACTTTGGCGCACCGCATTCTTCAACGACACGTTTCATGACGACCTACATGCGTCGTCTCGAGGAAACCGCCGATAACTTCGACGGTTTGATCCCGCGCTTCGTGGCAGAGGCAGGCTTCGGGTCTATAAAAGAAGCGGAGAACTTCGTCACGGTGTTCGGTCCGTTATCCATCATCCAAGCAATGAAAGGAACTTGATATGACTCAAATCCAAATCTTTGTGATTCTTTCGGGAATCGCGTTGACCGTATTGATCGCCTGGTATTTCTGGTTTGCCCCCAAGGCGCAGACGCGTGTTGCGGTATCTGCATCTGGCGCACAGGAGGTGGCAGTCACGGTCAAGGGCGGATACACACCCGATGTGATCGTGGTGCAAAAAGGACGCCCTGTGCGGTTGACGTTCACACGCCAGGAAAGTTCAGCGTGTTCTGAGAAAGTGTTGTTCCCTGACTTCAATCAGAATGCTTTGCTGCCAGAGGGCGAACAAGTGACACTGGAATTCACCCCCGAACAATCTGGCGAATATGGCTTCCAATGCCAGATGGGAATGTTACGTGGCAAGTTGATCGTGGAATAATGACGAAAGGAACATGTAAAAATGAAACACGAAAAAATCCATATGCCAAACCTTTCCTACATTGCGGCATTTGTCATTGGCGTGATCTTTTTCGCCGTATTATGGAGGATGTTATTCGGCTCGGCATCCGGTCTGATGGTTCTGGCTGGCATGATTGGAACCGCGACCGCTGTGACTATCTTCTGGCTCAGGAATGAAAATCAACATCATGGAAAGGGAAAACAATGACGTTGGACCAAAACGAAATCCTCCCTGCCCCTCCACAACCGGAATATATAACGGCTTGTGGAGGAAAAATCAAGGATCCATCCAAATATCCCAGCGCAGAGTATCACGGCGAGAGGATATATTTCTGTACGCAGGCATGTTTGGATGTATTTCTTTTGAATCCCGACCCTTTTATGGCTGGTGAAATCGAACACCCTCTTGATTAATTCAATATGACAATCAGGAAATCATTCCTGATAAATATCATAAGCAAATCAGCGCATTTCGAAACAGGTCGAAATGCGCTGTTGATTATTTCATGGGAGTTGTAAGATGAGTTCAAAGCAAGACAAAATTCATCCTCAAAGGAGAAAAAATGACTACTCAAACCTTATCCCGGGAATATCAACTCGCTGATGTTCCCTTTACGAAAACCCTGTTCGAAGGCAAGGCGTTTGCCTGGCTCTGGCTTGCCATCCGTCTGTATCTGGGATACCAATGGATCGAATCGGGTTGGGGCAAGATCACCAACCCCGCCTGGATGCAGGGCGGCGAAGCATTGAAGGGCTTCTGGGAGCGCGCCATCGTTATTCCCGATGCACCTGCCCGCCCATTGATCGCCTTCGACTGGTATCGCAATTTCATCCAGTTTATGCTGGACAGCGGCAATTACGTCTGGTTCGCCAAACTCGTGGCGGTGGGCGAATTGCTGGTGGGCGCGGCGCTGATCCTGGGCATCTTCATCTGGTTCTCCGCTTTTATTGGCGGTTTTATGAATTGGAATTTTATGATGGCGGGCTCGGCTTCTGTCAATCCTGTCTTCCTGATCCTCTCGATCCTGCTCATCCTTGCCTGGAAAACCTCAGGCTGGATCGGACTCGACCGCTGGCTTCTGGTTCAGGTTGGCACACCCTGGCAACCTGGATTGATCTTCCAAAAAAAGTAATTCTTCGTTCGGCGCATCTCTCCTTCTCAAGCGACATCCGAAGGTGACTTCGGGTGTCGTTCTTGATATTCTCTTTTTGAATTCTTCACACTATCTTTATAGGCACAAACTATACTGCCGACCTGAATATACATTATGGAGCAAAAACAATGACCAACTCGACTCAAATTTCGCGGAGAGACGTTCTTAAACTGATGGGACTTGGCGCGGGAGGGGCGTTCCTCAGCGCCTGCGGACTTCTCCCGTCCGCCTCAACCAACCCGACAGCGGCTCCTGTCTTCCCGACTCCGCTTACCCCTTTGCCTGATCTTCCGATTCTGTCTGCGGAACTGACGGCTGGGCGCGGCACGCTCCCCATTTTTTCGGGGAAGGAAACGCCCGTTTGGCGGTATCAGGCTTCGGTTAAGGAGGGAGGCGGGGATTTCATCCAAACGTTGAGCGGCTCGTATTTGGGTCCAATTTTCAGGGTGAAACAGGGACAACGAGTCCAGGTTCGGTTGAACAACGAATTACCCGACCCGACCATCATCCACTGGCATGGGTTGAAAATTCCAGAAGAGATGGATGGGCATCCGCGCTATGCTGTCGCGCCTGGGAAAAGTTTTGACTATGATTTTCAGGTGATCAACCGCGCGGGCATGTATTGGTTCCATCCTCATCCGCACCAGTTGACAGGACCCCAAGTCTATTACGGGCTGGCGGGCTTGTTCATCGTCAGTGACGAAGAGGAAGCCGCGCTGGGTTTGCCTGCGGGCGAGTATGATCTGCCGCTGGTGATTCAGGATCGTATTTTTGATTCGCAAAACCAAATGGTCTATCTGGCAAACGGCATGATGGATTCGATGATCGGATTTCTGGGCGACACGATTTTAGTCAATGGTTCACCCAATGCAACACTGGATGTCAAAGCCAGCGCATACCGCTTGCGCCTGCTGAACGGCTCAAACTCGCGCATCTATAAATTCGCCTGGCAGGATGGCACACCCCTGACCGTGATCGCCACCGACGGCGGCTTACTGGAAACACCCGTGACCCGCGACTACATCACGATGGGACCTGGCGAACGCGTGGAGTTGTGGGCGGATTTCAGCGGAAGAAATGCAGGCAGTGAAATGAAATTGGTCAGCCTGCCATATACCGATTTCAGCGGTGGAGGCGGCATGATGGGCGGCGGGATGATGGGCAGTTCTGGATTGCCAAATGGTACGCCGTTCGACATCCTGCGTTTGATGATCGGCGAGAAAGGAGCGGACGTGAACCCGTTGCCCTCGCAACTCTCCACGATTGAACGACATGCTGTGAACGATGCAGTCAATGGAAACAATCCGCGCTCGTTCAGGCTGGCAATGCAGGGCATGGTTCACACCATCAACAACCGCCTGTTCGAGATGGACGCAGTGGCGCAGGATGAGATCGTGCGGCTGAACGACCTGGAAGTTTGGGAGTTTGTCAATCTCGAAGGCAGCGGGGGTGGCATGGGAATGGGCATGATGAATATGGAAATGCCGCATCCCATGCACATCCACGGCGTGCAATTCCAAGTGCTTGAGAGGCAGATCGCGCGCGGATTTGAATCCGCGTATCAAGAATTGAGCGGCGGCTTTGTGGACGAGGGTTGGAAGGATACCGTGCTGGTGATGCCAGGCGAAACCGTTCGGGTGCTTGTGCGCTTCGAGAATTACACAGGGATATATCTTTATCACTGCCACAATCTCGAACATGAGGATGCGGGCATGATGCGAAACTACAGGATCAAAGGTTGAGTAGGAACAGGCTCCAAAAATCGGAGCCTGTTTTTTTTAGAAGGGCGATACGCAGAATTGCTTATTCCTACATCAAGCCATTCTGCGCTTCAATAATTCCAGTAGCGACTCTACAATCCAACCGTCAGATCACAACCAAGGAGTTTCGATATGTCATTCAAAGATCCCGTCTGTGGAAAACGCGTCAATCGCGGCAAAGCCCATATCACCATCGAGTTCGAAGGTGTGAACTATTTTCTGTGCTGTCCGCAATGCCAGGCTCAGTTTGAACGTTCCCCAAAAACCTTTGCCAAGCCCGAATTGGGAGAGAAGGCAAGGAAAGTCCAGCACTATCCCGTAAAACAACACAATTAAAAGGAAACCATTATGAGCGACAATTGTCACGTTGAACCGATCCAAAAGTCCGCGCTGGATCATGTCATCCAGTCTGCCAACCGAATCCTGCTGTCCGTTTCAGGGATGGGCTGTCCCAACTGTGCCACAAGGGTACGTAATGGACTTCTGTTACTGGATGGCGTCCATGACGCTGATGTGATGTTGAACATGCGCATGGCGGAAGTTTACTTCGATGAGAATATGGTCTCTGCCGAGATGCTGATCCAGGCGGTAATTGGAGCAGGGAACGATGGACGTCACAATTATCAAGCGCAAGTGATAGCATCGTAAATGACCTTTCGTCAGATGACATTCATCATAAGCCATTTGGCGTATATCCCCACCCGCCGTACTGCGCTGGAGATAACTTAATGGTCAGACTACTATTGGGTCATCCGAACACGGAGGACCCAATATGTTTTCAAAGACCCGAAAGTTCCTTTTCCTTCTCGTTATTTTGGCGCTGACCGCTACTGCGGTTTCTGCCTGCTCCACTTCCAACCCTGATGACGCGCATCTTGCCATGATGCCGCTCGACCAAATGCCAATGGAAGTTCAGTCCGCGCCTGTGGCAGTGCAGGAAGCCTACCAGTTCAATACCGCCAACCCAGACATCATGCAGGACATTCCCTGCTATTGCGGATGCGGCGACATCGGTCACACTTCCAATTACGATTGCTACGTCTCGAACATCGATGACAAAAACAACATCACCTTCGACAACCATGCCCTCGGCTGTTCCATCTGCGTGGACATCACCCAGGATGTGATGCGCATGTTGCGGGATGGCAAAAGTCCGCAGGATGCCAGGGTTTACATCGACGCAACGTATTCCAAGTACGGACCCTCCAACATCCCCTAATCTCATGCGCCTTCATTTCTCTCTTCTCCTTCTCGTGATGGCTGGACTGGTGGTCGCGTTCGCGCCTCTGCCAGTTCCAGCCGTTGCGCCTCAGGAGCGGACCTTTGAGGTGGACGCGCGCCAATATGCCTATTCCCCCTCCGAACTGAAGGTCAACGCTGGCGACACCGTGACCATCAAACTGGTCAGCACAGATGTTGTTCATGGGCTATATGTGGATGGTTACGACATTTCCGTCGAAGCTGACCCCGGACAAAGCGCCAGGTTAACCTTCGTTGCCGACAAACCCGGTTCCTTCCGTTTCCGCTGTAACGTCACTTGCGGAGCCATGCATCCCTTCATGATCGGGAAAATAACCGTTGGCACAAACGATTGGCTTTATCGCTCAATAGGGTTGGCGTCTCTTGCAGTCATTGGCTTCTTTCCTCTTTCGTCTTTCCTGAATCAAAGTAAGAAGAAAGATGAAAGAAATATTGCTTCCTAACATGAACCGCATCGAACTTACCCGTATCCCTTTTATAAAGAACACTCTCAAAAGCCGTTACCCGCAATTGGCAGTCTTTATCGTCATGCTGGTCGGTTACATCTTTGCCATCCTTGCGGGACTCATCGGAACGCCTGTCGGCAGTCACAACTTCAGCATTGTCTTTGTTTGGATCGCGTGGTGGGCGATCCTCATTCTCGTCGCGGTCCCCTTCTTCGGACGCGGCTGGTGCGCGGTCTGTCCGATCCCGCTTCCAGGGGAATGGCTGCAACGCGGCGCGATCCTTGCCCCGCCAGATAAACGACCGAAATGGTTGAATCTCCGTGTGCCAAAAATGTTCCGCAATATCTGGATGCAGAACATTTCGTTTCTCCTTCTGGCTCTCTTTAGCAGTGCCCTGCTCACTACCCCAAACATCACTGGCATTGTCCTGGCTGCCATGCTCTTTGTCGCAATCGGACTGAGCGCCATCTTCGAGCGCCGCGCCTTCTGCCGTTATCTCTGTCCCGTGGGTGGATTCATCGGCTTGTATTCACAAACCGCGCCCATCGAACTACGCATCAAAGATAAACAAGTTTGCGTGAAGTGTGTGGGCAAGCCCTGCTACAACGGCTCGGACGCGGGCTACGGCTGTCCGTGGGATGTCTTCCCCGGCGGCATGACCAAGAACACCTATTGCGGACTTTGTATGGAATGTATCCGCACCTGCCCGCACGACAATATCGCGGTCAACCTACGCCCTTTCTCTGCTGACCTTGCCAAACCGACAGCGCGACTCGACGAAGCCTTCAAAGCCTTCATTATGTTTGGCGCCGCCATGATCTACGCGGGCGTGTTGCTTGGTCCGTGGGGCACACTCAAAGACGCGGCATACAACGTCGGTACAGGCGCATGGTTCATGTATGCAGTAATTTTTCTTGCGATCATCTTTATCGTCCTGCCTGGGCTTTTCACTTTGGGGATTATGACAACCAAAGGCAGGCAATCTCTCAAACAACGCTTCATGTCTCTTTCCACTGCTCTCATCCCACTGGGACTCATGTTCTGGGTTGCTTTCAGTCTATCCTTCGTTCTAACAAATGCTTCTTACATTCTCGCCGCATTGTCCGATCCGCTGGCGCTTGGCTGGAATTTGTTTGGCACCGCAAATGCCGCATGGCAGCCCATGCTCACCACGATCCTTGCGCCCGCGCAGACACTCGCTCTGGTCGTAGGATTGGTCTGGTCGGCGCGAACAGCCCAAAAGGTGAATGAAGCGGGGACGTCCACAATCCCTGTCATCGTCTACTGCTTCGTCGCCACATCCATCATGCTATGGTTATTGCTATGAAACGTCCCGAACTCATCTCACGCATCCTGATTATCACAGGGATACTCCTTGCCGTTGGTGCTCCATTGTTTCTTTGGGCGCGCACGCCTTTGATCCACGCCCGCATGGCGGAGGATGGCGGCTGGAACCCCGATGTGATTCAAGCAGAAACGGGCAAGCCCCTTCATTTGAAACTCACCTCCGATGATGTTGTGCATGGCTTTGCAGTCGGTCAGATGGACATGCAAAGTGTGGACATCCTCCCCGGCAAAGTCACCGAGATCACGTTGACCTTCGACAAGCCTGGGATCTATACCTTCTTCTGCACCCGTTGGTGTGGACTCAATCACTGGCGCATGCGCGGCACGATAGAAGTAACAGGCGGTTCGGATATCATCACCGCAGGGGGCTCATCCGAGCCTGCTTCTGTTCCCCTCTACGTTTCTCTCGACCTGGACATTGACGCTCCGCACGACTCGCCTGTTATTCCAAATGAAAAGCCATCAGCAATGAATGGTCAATTACTTGGAGCTAATTTACCAATCGACCAATCACTCGATTACTATCTTTCTCACTCCCCCTACCAGGTCTTCACCGACTTATCGGACACATCCTTAACCGAATCCCAAAAGTGGGATGCAGTTGCCTATCTTTGGCAATCCAATACCACACCTGAATCGCTTGCCAACGGAAAAGAACTCTACGCCCAAAACTGTGCGGCGTGTCACGGCGAAAACGGCGCGGGCGACGGCGTCTTTGCCGACGACCTTGCCGAAGCGGGCGAAGCCTCCATGCAAACAATGGAAGGCGCAACGGATATGGTCATGCAAACCCCTGTTGATTTCACCGATCCAAGTCGAATACTTGGCGCGAGCCCAGCATTATTGCAAGGGAAAATCTTGCGCGGTGGCATGGGAACAGGCATGCCCATGTGGGGCGTAATTTTTACTGAAGAACAAATCTGGGACCTGATTGCGTACATCTATTCGTTCCAGTTTGAATATCAAAAGTAAGGAGGCTCAATGAGCAAAAAAAATAAGAAGTATCAAAAGCAGAGAAAGAAGAATTTCCCCTGGTTGTTTGTCGCACTCGGTGGGATTCTTCTGGCAGCGGCGGCGTTTTTCTTTGCCAACCAAGGCGGTGGCAATGGAGGAGGGACGCCATCCATTGCGGTGGATCAGCAACTGATCGATTACGGCGATGTGAAGTTCAACGTCGAGAAGACTTTCGCCATCAAAGTCACCAATACGGGTGATGGCACACTGCGTTTCAAGGAAGACCCATATGTTGAAGTCGTGGAGGGGTGCTGACCTCCTCAACTGACCATCGGTTCGATGGTACTTAAACCTGGCGAAAGCACGATCATCGAGTCTAGCGTGTTTATGATGCACGCAGGCATGGACGGTCCGCATAACTTTGCGGTTCATCTTAAGACGAATGACCCTGAAAATCCAGATATGATCGTGAACGTATTGTCTAATTGGATTCCATAAAATCCACAAGAGTCAAAATAGCGGCGAGATTGCACAATCCTGCCGCTATTTTGATTTTGCGATGGGTATTGTGAAGTTGAATACGCTTCCCAGCTCTTCACCTGCCGACTCTACCCAGATACGTCCGCCGTGCGCTTCGATGAGGGCGCGCGCGATCGTCAAGCCGATGCCGCTTCCACCACCTGTCTGACGTGAACGGGATTTGTCCACGCGATAGAAGCGGTCGAAGATGTGCGAAAGATGTTCGGGCGGTATTCCAATCCCCGTGTCACGAACGGAAAATTGGATCGCATTACTGATCCTCTTTGCGGAAATGGTGACTCTACCACCGTCTGGCGTGTATTGCAAAGCATTGCCTGTTAGGTTGGTCAACACTTGCACGGCGCGATCTTCATCAGCCAGAACATGTGGAAGGTCAGGAGACAGTTCAAAGTCGAGTGTGATGCGTTTTGATTCCGCGTGAGGGAAAAGGCGCTTGGTCACCGTTCGTACCAGCGTGGAAGCATCCAATGGGCGAATATCCAGTTGATAGGCGCGGGCTTCAACGCGGCTGAGTTCCTGCAGATCGTTTACGAGGTGATTAAGCCGCTCTGCTTCTGCATGGACCTGTTGATAGGTCTCGTCTGTCGCGGGCAGGACACCGTCCATCAATCCTTCCATCGAACCTTTGATGGCGGTGAGCGGCGTGCGCAATTCGTGGCTGACATCACCGATCAGTTGGCGACGCATGGTTTCAACCTCATTTAGCTTTTCAGCCATCTGATTGAAATATACTGCAAGTTGTGCGAGTTCGTCATTGCCATTGACTTGCACGCGCTCGTCATATTGCCCGTCGGCAATTCGTTGTGTGGCAAGCGACATGGCATGGACGGGAGCGATCACACTGCGACTGAAGAATAAGCTGAGAATGGATGCGGCGAGCATGGCTGCCAGCGTTGCATACGTCAGGGCTTCGTTGAAACTGGCGCGGAAATCCACATACAGTTGTCCCATCGAATTGTTCATACCCATCCCCATTCCCATGCCGCCATCCATCATTCCATTCATGTGGCGGTTAAAGGATGTTGGCAGGATGAATTGACTAGCGATCACCAATACCAACACCCCGACCACGATAATTACAAGATAGGACAGTAACAGCCTTGCGCCCAAGCGACGTCGGAAATAATCAATCATCATTCCTCACTTACAACGGTTCATCTTCAAATCTATAACCGACGCCGCGCACCGTCGCGATTAAATCTTCATGTCCCAACTTCTGACGGACATGTCCGAGATGCACATCCACGACGCGCATTTCGCCAAAGTATTCGCCGCCCCATACTTTCTCCAGCAACTGCTCGCGTGTGAGTACCCTGCCGCGGTTTTCAGCCAGCGTTTTCAACAAATCGAATTCAATGGCGGTCAATTCAATCTCTTGATCATCGACCTTAACGATGCGTGCGCCAACATCCATATGTAAATGACGAAAGGACAGCACGCTCGTTTCGAACCCTGAACCTGATCCCGTTTGAATGCGCATGATCGCGGCTTTGACTCGTGCCACCAATTCGCGCGGGCTGAAAGGTTTGGTCACATAATCGTCTGCGCCAACGGAAAGACCAACAACCTTGTCGGTCTCTTCGGTTTTCGCGGTCAACAGAATTACATACACTTCTGATTCGCGGCGCAAGCGTGAGAGCAGTTCAATTCCATCCATGCCAGGAAGCATGATATCCAGGATGATGAGTTCGGGCTTGAAAGCACGGGCAGACTTAAGACCCGACGGACCATCCGTCGCTGTGTAAATCTCATAGCCTTCGGGCTTGAGATAGGCGGTAACAAGATTGACGATGGAAGGCTCGTCGTCGATGACCAGGATTTTTGTCATGTGCTACTCTTATAGTTGGATAATTGGTTGAGGAGTTTGCCAGTATTGTAACTTCACCTGCATAAATTAAGATGCGCCGAATGGCTTATCTCGGCGCATCTTATAGTTTGAGTCCGAGTCTTACTCGGTTTCCTCGATGAAGGTCCCATGCCAGGTGTGCAGGAAGATTTGTCCACTGTAGCCATTGACACTCAACATGCCAATGATCTTGCCATCCTTCTCGAAATCAAGAGTGTAATAACCATAGAACTGTGCAGGATCAGTCGCGGCGGTTGCACCCGCATAATTTGTATCAAGATATTGCTGGGCGTATTGAACAGCCTGTTCGGGAGTGACTGTCAGTTCAGCAGTGACATCTAGTGGGGTGGCGCTGTTCCAACCATTCATCATTCCATTATTGCCGCCCATCATGCCCATCATTCCACCGTTGACGCCCATCATGTATTGGTGATTGAGTCCGCTGTATTTCAGGTTCCACATCATGTTTGGACCATGCTCAGGGTAGACAATCTGCGAAGTGGGGTCTACAAGCAACTCGAAGGCGCCGATCCCCGTGCTGATTTCCTTGACGATCACATAGCCGTTGTTATCGAAGATCATGATCTCGGCAACCTCCAGATCGGAATTATCCAGATTCGCCATATATTTCTCAGCGGCGGCTTTCGTCTGGTCAATGGTGAGAGGAGTAACGTTGGTGGGATTGTAGCCGTATCCGCCCATCATGTTGGGTCCCATTCCAGTACTGCCATTCATCATTCCACCGTTGCCACCCATCATATTGGGTCCGCCACCATTCATCATGGAAGGTCCGTAGGCATTGTTATTGTTCCAACCGTAACCGCTCATCATGGACGGTCCAAAGGCGTTCGCGCGGGCATACATGCTCCCCGCGAAGAAGACGACTGCAGCCAGCGCAATGACTGCAATAACGGTCAGGGTCATACTTAAAGTTTTGTTCATGGATAATCTCCTATTTTGATGTTTCACACGGTTGTGTGTTGTTTTATGACACCAGTATAGGATTGGTGGTTGAAAAGGGTGTAAAGCGACTATAAAGATATGGTAAAGGTTATTCGAGCGGTCGGCAGGAAGCTAACCCAGGTGCAGTAACTAGGGCAACGCATACACCCATAAACGATCCATATGTAGTACATCCCGTCCAGTCAGCCCCTTCCATGCAAGTGGTAATTCCAGATCAAAAAGAAAACCGCCATTCAACACAGATACTTCCTTCACCGCGACGTTGCGCGGAAGGGTCAATAATGGATTTCCATCGGCAAATTTGGTTATCCGACTATGATTCTTATACGCCAGCCTGCGTATTGCATCAGGAGATAATGGTGTCAGGATAATATTTTTTCCTGATTCGGAATAGGTGCATACCATCACTGCAGGACTTTCAAAGACTTCAACTAACTGAAAATCTCCTTCAAGGTTACATGTTTTTGAAATCACATTTTTGAACCAGCCCAACGGATGTTCAACCTTGACATCACGCGCCAATTTCTCTCTCTTGATCTGCAAATCATTTACAGCCCATAAAAAGACCTGTTCGCGCAAGTTGTCTAATGCCCGTCTTTGGCGTTCGTTTCCCATACTGATCAATGCGCCAAAGAAGATCACGGCGGATGCCACCACAATAGCAAGAAGTATTTCCATTTTTCTTTTCCTTTTCCTTTTCGTTATTTGTTATTAATAGATTCGTCTTTTGAGCTTTCAGACATGTTCCTGAACGTTTCACCCAATCTTTCCAGCGCTTTGGGGCGAGGGTCAACTACACTGGCAGACGCGATCACCATAAACAATCCCAACAAGCCAATGATCTGCCAAAGTGGCAGGGAGGACTGAGCAGGTTCAGTTATCTCCTCTGGTACAGGTGTGCTCAATACCAAGGTCGTTGTTGGCGGTATTTGTGTTGCCACCGGCGTTATCGAAGGCATCAAAGTGCTGGTCGCTGTTGGAGATGGAGTCAGAGTGGCAGTCAATGTTGCCACCTCTGGGATCACGATCCTGCCCGCATCCTGTCCGCATAACCCATTTACATCACAAGCTTCTGCCAGAACTGGGTATTCCCCAACTGGCGCCAACGTTCCATCCCCAAAGCGCCGATCCCATTTCACTACATAGGAATTCCTGCCGGGATCAAAGTCCAACACCAACTCCTTCCAACGCTTTCGCGGATCACGGATGGTCACCTGGATGCTGGCAATCGGAAAGTGATTGGGGGAAACCTTCAGAGTTCCGTTTTCCCAAATCCACCACCGTTCTGTGATGGACACGGCGGGCGGGGCATTGTCCACAGTCAACGCAATCGAAACCAAATCGCCAACATTGCCGGCGCGATCCCTGCCACGCATCTGGATGGTGTACTCGCCATTGGGCACTTCACCGGAATGCCAGATATAAGACCAGCCATCTCCTGCGCTCATCGAGACTGCCTGCCAGGTATTTCCTCCGTCAACCGAGACTTCACCTCCATCCGGACCGGACATGCCATCCACCAAACTTCCAGCGAAGCGTACATCACCCTGCACAACCTCTCCATTGGAATGGGATGTGATTTGAGCGACCGGAGGAACCGTGTCTATGCGGATTACCCTGGATGCTGTCACTTCATTTCCAGCCACATCCCTGGCATATATCAGGACAGCATGTGACCCATCTGTGAAGTGCATCGGTGGAGTGATCCAACTTGCTCCACCATCAGCGCTTGCCAGCAGGGATGAAAGTCCAGAGATCACATCTGTTGCCGTAGCAGACAAGTCCACTTCCGAAACATACCAACCATTCCTGCCATCAACAGGCGGAAGGCTGACTTCAAGATCAGGTGGCGTCCAATCCCGCTGCCAGGTGGACGAACCACTCGCAGCTCGCCCACTGGTGGATGTCACAGTGTAGTTGGCTGTACCAGTTCCTTCTGGCAAAGGCAAGTCACAGGAAGCGCCACAGGTAAACGGTTGACCGTTCAAATCACCAGTGATCGTCACATCAAATCCCTGTGGATCACTGGCGGTGAGTTCCAATGTTTCATCCCCCCTGCACCAACCAGCATCGCCCCATAGATCACAAACTACCACGCCTGTAATTTGAGGCGGCAACGGAGTGGGTGTGGGCGACGGCGTATTGGTGAAGGTCGCCGTGGGCGTGTACGTCATGGTCGGCGTGAAGGTCAACGTCGGCGTCAGACTGGGTGTAAAGGTTGCTGTCGGTGTGCGAGTTATGGTCGGTGTGAACGTGGGTGTCCGCGACGGGGTGGGTGTGGCAGTGGACGGTGGACCGATGTATTCCACGTCGATGGAACGAAAATCCACATATCCACCTGATGCGGTTAAAGACCAGGAACGACAGCCAGCTGGAACAGCAATCGCCATACTCACAAACCCTGGGAGTCCAGAGCCTGTTTGCAAGTACCATGTATCCACAGAGGAACATGCCCGCAACACGGCATTGCCCACACTTGAGTCAGGCGTAAAGCCGACCATGATCTCGAAGTATGAAACATCGCGGTCAAAGGAGCCGCTGGCAACGCTACCATTGCCCAGCCGCGTGACCCACTCGGAACAATTGGAACCACAAAATGTGCCACCTTCCTCGGGTGGAAGTGAGGATCCATCGCGATGAGTAATGTACACGTACTGGGCAGAACCACTCCAGTCGATGTAGCCAGTATTGTGAGCCTGGTCATAAGTGCGTCCCTCCGGCAATGAATACGCCGCCAGAGGCGCTGCATGGGTGGACGCGGATGTCCACAAAAAGAGAATGGGAAGGAAGAGGATTATCCCAATCCATTGATAACGCTTCATAACTAACTCCTAATATTCCTGGAAATCCCGGATGCCGAGATGGAACAGGAAGAACAACAAAATCACCAACGCCAGAAGCACAAGACAGGCGATCATGAACACCTGGAGCGGAATCACAAGTCCCAGCAGATACCCACTAAAGATGCCGACACCCAGGCCGGCAAGGAAGCGCATCATCTCACTGCCCAGTTTCCGATTCCACGATCATCTTCAACCGCACAGGGTCCAGGTTGCGCCACCAGGCAATTTCAAAGGAAATGGTGCGGTATTCCCAAAGCATGCCCTGCGCCGGCAGGGACTCCAGCCAGGTCTTCAGAGCTGACTTGAATCCTTCCTGCAAGTCTGTCCCTCGAAGCACGGCGATGTCCATATCGAGGACATTGCCTGCGAGGACCTTCATGCTGCCGCTATGAGCCGCCAGCCAATTCAGGAACATTCGCAAACGTGGATCATCGAGCTGAAAGACATGCGTCCCGATATCCAAAACCATTTGGTCGATCAACACATTTAACTCACTCATCGATCCCATCCATTGTCTCGCCGGGACATTCTCCAGGCGGAATAAATAACGCCAATACACGTCAATACGCAGGCAAGCGAACCGCCACACGTCACCAACAGAAAACGCAAGGTCATCGCCGTCATCAGAAACCCAACCGCCTTTCATCTTCCTGTGGCGCTGGCTGCTGTATTTGGGTATTGTTTTGCTCCTCGATCCACGCCGCTAAAAATTCACCCAGGAGGGGCGCCAGAGCCTTGGGGAGCATGTCCTTCAGCGCACGTGATGCCTTCTCCTGCCAGCCGTTCGCTGGCAGATAATCACGGGGATGGACAGCGATCACTTCCTCGATCAATGCCCGGACTCTTGCGGTATCCGCACGCGGCAGAGGTTTGATCTGTGTCAGGGTCGGCGGCTGCCAGCGCCCACCAATACGCGCCCGCAGCCAGCACTGCAACGAAGGCAGGTCAAGGGTCATGTTCCCGTAACGCACCGTGGAACTCAAGGTGGCGCGGATCAGGTCGGCATCCTCCGGGTCGGGGGAAAAGAACATCTGCGTGGAGGTATTGGCAAGCATTGCCTGTACGACCGGCTCCATGCCTTCCACCTTGCGCATCATCGAAAGCGACTGCGCCAGCACGAACATGCGCGCGCCGAACTTCGCGCCTTCTGCCAGCATTGACTCCAAGCGCATGCCCGAACCGATCTCCTGCGCCTCATCGACGATGAAGTAAAAGGGGACAGGTTTCTCCAATGTCGCCTTGCGATAAGCAGCCTCGAAGACGTTGTAGAGCACGGAGGCGGTCAACCTTGCCCCTTCACGTCCCATTTCACCGGAAGGCAGACGTAATACGATCCAGGCGCGTTCGTCGATCCATTGATTGAGGTCCACAAAACTTTCCTGGTGCATGGCGGAGAACAACCACGGCGAGAGTTCCAATGCCATGACCTTGGAGAGCACCGGGCTGATCACCTCCGTGATCCAGCTCTGACTCTTTTTATCCTCCTCCCCGATCTGACCCAACAAGGCATCAAGCGCCAGGGCACCCATACGTTCGCCGGGCGGCAGCAACGCCATTGCCGTGTGCCGCCATCTCTTATTGAAGGCCATGAAAACGATATGCAAGAGTCCCAGCCCGGCTTCTGGATGGTGCTGGTTCCAGACATGTGCGAGACGGAACAATCCCAATAGCGCCGCCTGCATACGCGGACCCCAGTAGTCATCCCAGATACGCCGACCGACCTGCACGATGGCATTACCTGCCCAGGTGAAATCCGGAACGGCCAGTAGATTCAAGGGAATGACCTGCGGTTGATCCGGGGTAATGACTCTCAATCGCTTGATTGCTTTTTGCTTCTGCTCTTCCGGTAATTGTGCAATTGCATCCAGGAAGGCATCTGCCAATGAAACATGCGGGTCCACTAAAAATATTCCCGGTGCATCATCGCCTTTGGCGATCAACTGCTCCAGCATGGAATACACAAAGGAAGATTTACCCGAACGGCTGCCGCCTGTCGCCAGACCATGTCCATCCGGATCGACGCCGACCAGCGCGCCAGTAGCCACGCTCTGCCCGATCTTGAAACCAGCTTCGAGCAACGGTTGGGACGGCGGCGGCGCCGGCACTTCCTGCCAGACGGCGCGATCCAACAAGCCCGAACCTTCACCCAGTTGTAGCGGAGCAATCAGTCCGGCAAGTTCGCCGACAGGCAAGGGGAAGGTGTGTTTCTGGATTGCAGGCCAGACTGATTCAATGGGATGCCAAAATTGTTCACCAGCCAATAACGGAAGTTGGATCGGTTCAGAGATGGAAAAGGCTACCTTCAACAACGGCTCCTGTATCCGTCTCTCCACAACTTCCTTGGGGATCGATCTCCAGGCGAGCCAGTCCCGAATACCAAGTGCCGAAGCAAGGCAGATCGTGATGCCGGCGATCACGAACATGGAGACCGCAAAGGGATTGAACCAATCTGCGAACAAAATCCCGCCGCTGATGCCCGCCATAATCATCCCGAAAAATAAGCCTGCCCGCAGGAAGTCCAGTTGCATGCCCCAGGAATTCGGCGTGTCATTGCCGACGCCACCTTCGGTGCCATACGAGTAGGAAGACAAGCTACGCAATTTTTCCTGAAGTTGATCTTCATTCCCAAGCAGCCATAGGCGCAGAGTGGCATCCTTTCCTTCTCTTGCGGCACTGATCAGCCGGCTGCCAATGGCAAGCAGGGGGTCGCTATCTTTGGCAGAGGCGATCAGCGACGGCAAACGGTTCGATGTGTGTAGGGCATATCCATCGAATTGAATCTTTGCCACTCCCAAACTGCGCCATCTGGAATGCTGCCCGGTCATGGCAGACCAGGAATTCATCACACCTTCTGCCACATGCGGCGGCAGATACAACCTGACACGCAATCCTTTTGGTGATGCGATCCATTCCATGAGAGTGGGAAACGGCAGTTGCGCGATCCAGCCCATGACCTGCGCACGCAGATCCTCCAAGGCGTGCGGCGCAAAGAGTAGCTCCCATCCCTGCCACTCCCCTTTGCACAAGGGACAGTGATCTGGAGCGGTGGCGTGTTCATAACCGCAATTGATACAGATCATCGCTGAACTCCCAATGCCCCAAGCTGTTTCCAGAAATGGATCCATGTCGGTGGAATGGAGACAAGGACAGGGAACAAAGCACCACGTCCCGCAGAAGGAGCTGCCAGAAAGACTCGCGGCGGTAAACGTGAGGTGGTCTCAGCATTCTTCCTGGCTTCGCTTTCAGGCACGCCCAGTGAACGATAGAAGGTAAAGGCTTCCTCCGGTCCGAGCCGACCGATGAAAGCTGTGGATGCCAGACTCAAGGAGGTGGGGTTTTTCATCAGGTCGGCGGGCAGATGCGTGATGAGCGTCACGCCGACCCCACGTTTGCGGGCGCGTCTGCCAAGCTCATCCAGCAAGTCGGTGAATGGACCACTGCGCAACAAGCGCCAGCCCTCATCGATGAAGATGTCCATCGGTTGTTTACCGACTGTGACGGCATGATACAAAAACCATGCCAACACCGAATGCACAATGGCACGGTTTTCTTCACGCAGGGAGGACAGATCGAAATTCCACCACTGACCGGCGGGGAAGTGCGGAGATAATAGAGCTTTGGGTCTGTCGAAGAACCCTTCGAAGAGTCCGCCGCGCATAAAAGGTCTGAGTAATGCCAAGGGCATGGCGGCTTCCGGGACATTGATGGTTCCCAATGTTTCCACGAATTCCGCAATGGACATCGCGCCGGGTCTGCGATCCCAACGTCTCTTTACCGCTTCATGCAAGGCAGCTTGCACACCGGGGGATAAGACCGACTCACCGGCAAGGGATGCGATTAGGAAACGAACAGCCAGTAATAACTCCGCCGGGTTCTCGCCTTGCAGGGGATGAATGAGGCAGGTTTCTGTGTCTTCGGGAATGCCAGCCGGCACGATTCTCCCGCCCACGGCTTCACACAGTTTGTTGTTCTCGCCTTCGGGATCGATGGAGATGACCGTCCTGCCTTGTAATAAACGTTGCAACATGATCCAGCGCAACAGGCTGGTCTTGCCCGCACCGGGTTCACCGAGGATCAGTGTGGTGGCATGGGGTGGAGGTGGAACGGCAGGATCGAGTCCTTTGGTGAAGGAGAAGTGGATGTCGCGTCCATCGCGAGCGTGAGTCCCGATCCAAACCGAATCCTCGACCGGCATGACCTGCCGGGAAGGGGCAGGCAATAATGGAAGTGTTTCTTCCAGGAACAGCGTCGGCTCATCCAATCCTGGAAATAACTTTCCTCCGGGTTGGAAGTGATGCAAGGCACGTTCGGCAATATAGAAGAGTCTTTGGGCTGTGAGCCCACGCGCGCGAAGATTGGACTCGATCACTCTGCGTGCGGCTTCCGCTTCTTCAAAGCGATTACGCTCGACAAAGAGCGAACTCATTAGGGCGATCTTGAAGGCGGGTTTACCAAAGGTCAGTTCCGACTCGGCAGCATCCATTGCGTGATCGGCGGAACGTTCCGCCATCGAAGGACGCCGACCGGTCTTCTCCGCCAGTGCCATCATGAAGCCTTCGAAGAGCGTGCGGCGTGCGCGCAGGGAACCGCGCAAAACATCCGGCGGTTCACGGTGCATGGATAGGGAATACATCACCGGCAGATTGGGATAGAAGACATCCGCTGATAAACGTGACCAGGGGCGGTCGGTCATGCCGGGCACACCCGTGCCACGGGCGGAAAGAGGCAATAGATATCCACCCGGAAAGAGCAGATGATCTTCCAGCACTTCCACGGCTTCTGAAGCAATGGAGGTAACGAATTGGTCTTGAGGTTCAGGCATGAACGGCATGATACAAAAAGACACGGACGGGTGCTCCGTCCGTGTCGCTAAGGATGTTGCTCTATTTATTACGGAGTTCCGGACCTGCGCTCCCATGCCTGGATTTCCTTTTGGATGATCTCAATCGGGAAGTCAGCTCCATGTGCCGGGTAGACCTGTCTGGCGCCCATCCCGATCAGCCGCTTCCAACTTTGCACCACCAGATCCATATCCTGTGCCAGGATCGGCAGCCCCGGTGTCGAACGCAAGTACCAGGCATTCATGGCCAGATCACCCACAAAGACCTCGCCTGATTCAAGCAGAACACTGATTGAACCGGGCGAATGACCTGGCGTGTGAACCACCTGTCCTGGGACGCCATAGCCCAGCTTCATCAGGGAGGATAGGGTGGTGGTGATGGAATAATCCACCGCACGGGGATACAGACGGGGTTTGTATAAAACCTGCCCCAAGCCAGCCAACATGCGCCCCCATAGAGTGACGCCAGGCGACAGATCCGGTTCACCGCTTTCAACCCAGGCACACTCCGCCTCATGCATGGCAATCTCCGCCTCCGAGAGGGTTTGGATTTGATGCAAACAGCCAATATGATCGGCATGTCCGTGGGTCAACAGGATGAGTTCGATCTCCCGCAGCGAAATGCCGAGGCGATCCATGCCGCGCATAAACTCTTTCACATGCCCCGGTGCGCCGGCATCGATCAGGATGGTGGTTCTCCCGCGCAACAGATAACAGTTGTCAATCCCGACTGGAATGCAATGAAACTCAAAGGAAGGATGCCGCATCACTGCTCCCCTGTCTGTACCGGGTTGAACCTGCGATAAGCATACATCATGCCAACGCTGGAGATCAGCAGAAAGGCGGAGGCGCTGCCATAGATGCCAAATGGCTTGAACGCGAGGATGCCTCCAATCAATGCCAGAGTCAGGCTGGCGATCCGTAACACATGAAAATGATCCAGGGTGTAATGACTCTTCGAAGCCATCGCAATCGCGGTTGCCGATGCGCCTGCCAGTTCGAGTCCAGCCACCAGCAGCCATTGCATCGGCGCGATGCCCAGTGGGATCATGGCGGCAAACACCATGAAGTTGATGATCCGCAAAGGCACGCTCCACTGAAAGAAGACGCGGGTTCCGTTGACGGATGCCAGGATGTAATACAGTCCCATCGCAAGTGACGCCTGGGAGGTCGCCATCAGAAATAGTAGAGTGGCAGAACCGGTGTCCGTGATACCCAACACAGTAAGAAGAAGTTGCGGTGCGAGTAACCCGGTCAGACCGGACCCCACGATCACCATGCCAAAGACCAACATGGTCAGAGCGGCGATATCCATTTGCCTATTCTCCTTCCGGCACATCGGCGGCGATGTATTCCATGAAGTCACTGTAGGCAGACTGTACCCCGGCGCAGGAAATGATGTCCTCGCCGCCCGTCAGTTCGCTGAAACGCTGCACGTTGTCCTCGATCCACGGACCCTTCCAGCCGCAGTTGCAATCCTCGTCATAGTGAACCGTGATGCGGTCGCCGGTCAGGATGCCGCCCCAATAGGTCTGGGCGAGCAGATCGAAATAGCCAGCGCGACCGGTCTGCACCCCAGTACGGGGTAAAGGCGTGCCGTTTTGATTCAATACCATCGGGATATTCCAGGGGAAGACGTGATAAACACCCTTGGAACAGGCGATGTTATAGGTGTTGAGTTCGGTCATGCCATAGGACATGAAGACCTGATCGACACCGTAGAACTTTTTGAGGATGTCCTTCCAATCCGAAATGGTCTGGCGTCCCTTGAAGCCACCGCCCGTCAAAAGAACGGAGTCGGACGCAAAGACTTTCTCCTGTCCGGCAGCCAGGCCCTCTACCGCCACATCCAGCAAATCCGTGGCGGAAGCCATCAGGAAGACCCGCCGACCGCGATACTCGCGCACCATCTTGTCGAAGAAACTTTTAGTGAGTCCCGCCTTGCGTGTTTTGAGCGTAACGATCTCGCCTTTGGTCTTGAAGATGGCTTTGATCGTATCCATCGCCGTCAGGTCGCCGTGTTCCTGGGCATGTTTCATGCGCATGGCCAGCGACATGAAATCCGCCGACATGGGTGCGTTGAACAGGCTGTGATACTCCGCCTCACTCCCCGCCAGCGCCGGACCGAAGTGCGTGATCAGGCGCATGGAAGCCTGCCGCCCGCTGCGATAGGCGGGCCAGAAGACCGGCAGGTGCAGATCGCGGATGCCCGGCATGAAGGCTTCCAGGAAGGTGTATGTGCCTTCGACCCAGGCTTCCTTCTCGGTCTGGCTGCGCGGGAAGAAACTCAACTTGCCGCTCGTGCCGGTCGAGTGAAAGACGAACATGCCGGCTTCATCCAGAAGGGTTAGCCATTCATCGATGGTGTTCACGCCGCGCATGTCCAAGCCACTGAGGTCATGCGCAGTCAACTTGTTCAGCCAGCGCGTCAACTCGGTGAACAACTTCCGTTCAATGAAGGCAAAGGGATAGTTCTTGTAAACCTGATGGGTGAAGAGGATGGTTGCAAGAGTCTCGAAGTCGGCGATGATCTTCACGCCCTGCTTTTCCGCCAGAGCATCCAGGGCGGGAATGCGCTCCTGCAATTGCTGAAAGCGGGTTTGCGCCCAATGCAATTGCAAATCATCCAATTCCAGTTTGGATAGCGAGAACAAGGTCTGGACCGGCAGGCGTGTCCAGGATTCGGGCGTGCCCGAAAGAATGGGGTCAGTCATGAAGTAAATCTCCTAAAAAATGTGGTGTTTGAAGATCTGCCAGGCTTTGCGCAGATAGAAGACGGGCAGTTCCCATTTGGATGGGTAGGACTCATCCAGGATCCAGCGGCAGGCGCGCCGCATGATCTCGGTTGAATTGAAGGGACCGCCGATGGAATACTCCACGGTATGTCCGATGGAAATGAAACGGCACACGCCACGTGCGACCAGGAGGTCGCGTAATGGCTGCTTGAGAGTTTCGGGGTAGATGCCAACCGTCTGTGTGGAAGGATGGATGCGATCCACGAGCTGAATGGGATCATCGAATGGGATGACCACCACAACTTTGTGCATGGGGAAGAAGTCGGGCAGTTCACCGGTCAGACTTACCACCACAGCGCCTTCGTTCCTGTCCCCGCCGACCACGTAATAGAAATCATCCTGGGCGCGGGCGGCATTGATCTCATCGCGCAGGTCTGCCGGAAAATGCTTCGGCATGGCGCTCAAGGATGAGTCCTGCTGCTGCATGTGATCGTACAAGCGCCGGGCATATTCCATCGCCTGATCCGGAGACGCCTGCACAAAATGGAAACGCGATGAGCCGCAGGACTCCATGTTGAAGGAACCTGCATCTTTGGCGGTAAGCCTGGCGACCTTTTCGATTTCCGCATTGGATTGGAAGGCTTCACGTCCCAAAATGGAAATGCTGAACTTTGGACCAAGAGCAATGACATCGATGCCGGAGGCTTGCAGATTGCCGTGGTTGAGGGTTGAGTTGATGCCACCCAGCGCGCCGCCCCACGAGATGATCTTTTCCAGATAGCGCGGCTGGATCAGTTCGTGCTCGAAGTCGTGCAGTTCCTTTGACCAATACACGACCGAGAAATGTTTTGTGACCGGATGATTCGGATCGACATCCATCATCGCGCCGACGATGGCAGAAGCGGTCAGCGGATCATTGGGCGTGACCTTGATGATGTTGTCCGATTTGATCAGCGCGGCACGGGCGATGCTCAGGGCCGCCACGACCGGGACATTGCCGGAGATGAAATGCAGGGTGCGCGCGCCATAGGCACGTCGCTTGGCGACCTTGTCCGCATAGGGCATCTCGACCCAGCCGTCCAGATACTTTGAGCCGATCTCGTTCTCGACCATTGTGCGCAAGGCCAGCTTCGAGAACACAACCGGGATCAGGTCATAGCTGCCGCGCACGATGGTCTCCGGCAGGGCGCTGAACGGAACGCTGAAACGACAAGCCTGCTCCATGCGGGCATGCTTGAGCGTCATGGCTTTGCCGGCTTCGGCAAGAAAGTCGATGATCTCACTGACACGTACAGAGGCAAAGTCGCGCTGGAGTTGAACGGGATCGGAGAGCACGATCCGGTCAAGTAGGGGACGCGGGTCGGGGTAATGGAACTGATTTGTTCCGTCCCGGCTTCTGTACAGCAGATCCTGTGCGGTGACTTCCTGACCGCGCAGGATAAAGGGGATTTGGATGGGATGATCGAATGACATGCGCGGGATGATAGCGGGCCGGGCATGGGGGAGTACTGCTCATGTCGCTAATCAATGGCGGGAACGTTTACAATTGCCCTGATGTACGTTCATCTCACGACCCACTCCGCCTTCTCTTTGCAGGAAGGCTTGATGACTCCCACTGATTTGGTACAGGCGGCAAAAGCCTGTGGCATGTCAGCTTTGGGTCTGACTGATCACCATCTACTGACAGGCACCATTGAATTCGTCAAAGCCTGCAAGGATGCCGGCATTCAACCAGTGATCGGGTTGGAGATTGATCTGGAACAGGGGCCTCTTCAATTACTGGCAACCAGCACCGAAGGCTGGTCCAATCTTTGCCGGCTGAGCAGCGTGCTGGCTCTGCGTGACAATCCCGATGCACCCTGTTTGTTGGAAACGCTTTTTCAATATTCCAAAGACCTGATCGCCTTATGTGAAAACCCGCAGGGATTACAGGATGGATTTGAAGATCGTTTGTATGTCCCCTTACGAAATGTGTCCAGCGCCGGCACATTATCCACGCAGGCACGCAAACTGGGATTGCCGACCGTGGTCGCGCATCCGGTCTATTACCAGACCCCCGAGCAAGCCCGATTACAAAAAACGCTGGCTGCCATCCGGCTCAATCAAACGGTCACTACCATTCCTCAACATGCCCTTATCCCGGCAGATGCCTGGTTCATGCCACCCCAACTCATCGAAGAACGCTTCAAGGAATTTCCTGAAGCATTACACGCTACAACAGAAATTGCGGAGCGTTGCCGTTTCGATCTGCCGCTTGGCAAATCCCAAATGCCCATTGTTCCATTACCGGAAGGTCTAACCGCCACGCAACATTTACGTGACAAAGCCACAGCTGGAGCCATAGAACTCTATGGCGAGATCACACCACAGATCCAAACGCGCCTCGATCATGAACTCGAAGTAATCTCACATATGGGCTTCGAGCCGATCTTCTTGATCGTCGAGGACATCCTGAACTTTGCGCGAGCAACAGGCGTACCCTATTCCTCTCGTGGGTCGGCAGCCTCATCTCTTGTTGCTCATTGTCTCGGCATTACCAGTCCTGATCCCTTACGCCTCAATTTGTATTTTGAACGCTTTCTCAACCCCGCACGTGTTACCCCTCCAGACATTGATACCGATTTGTGTTCCCGCAGACGTGACTCGGTCATCCGGCATGTCTTCGATACCTATGGCACTGACAAGGTGGCGATGGTGGGGACGATCAATCGCTATCGTCCACGCTCTGCGCTCGCGGATGTAGCCAAGGCATATGGTCTCGAACCTGCCAAGGTGCGTGAACTAGCCAATCAATTGCCGCATGCCTGGTGGGCACGCTTCGAAGACTCTGAAGATGGAGAAGATGCGCCTTCTCCCTTTGCAGAGCTGCGAACCACCCATCCCAACCACCAATCCATCTTCGATGACGCCGAAGCCATATTGAAACTACCCCGTCATCTTTCCATGCATCCCGGAGGTGTGATCGTTGCACCTGGATTGCTTACTGATCTTGTTCCAGTCATGAACTCGGGCGGCAAAGGTGTTGTCATCACCCAACTCGATTTAGACTCCGTGGAAGCTTTGGGATTGGTGAAGATCGATCTCTTGGGTATTCGAGGTCTCACTGTTGTTGGCGACGTGGCGGAGTTCGTGCAACAAAGGAAACCCGAACAATACGCAACACCACTAGCAGTCCTGGACTCTACGCCCTCCACCGATGAAGCCACCTCCATTCGCATTGAAAAGGGTGAGACCATTGGCTGCTTCCAGATCGAAAGTCCGGGGATGCGCGCGACCCTGCGCGAGATCCATGCCCGCACCGAAGATGACATCATGGCAGCTCTGGCGCTGTATCGTCCTGGTCCACTGACCGGTGGACTCAAGGATGCCTTTGTGAGGCGCTTTAAGGGCGAGGAACCCGTCCGCCATCTTCATCCAGCGCTTGCACCTTTGTTGGATGAAACTTTTGGAGTCATCCTGTATCAGGAACAGGTCTTGCGCATCGCCAATGAACTGGCAGGTTTTAGTCTGGCAGAAGCCGACTTGCTGCGGCGGGCGATGAGTCATTTTGACCCAGGGAAGAAGATGCAGGAGTTGGAAAGAAAGTTCGTATCAGAAGTACAGGCGCGAAGTGGGATTCCCATCGAGACTGGCGAACGCATCTGGGAGATGATGGCAGCCTTCGCCGGCTATGGCTTCCCCAAAGCCCATGCCGCCTCGTATGCCCGGATCGGCTGGCGTTCTGCTTGGTGCAAGGAATATTTTCCGGCAGAGTTCATGGCAGCGGTGCTTGCCAATTGGGGTGGGTATTACAGTCAGCGGGTTTATTTGAGCGAAGCCAGACGACTGGGCTTGAAGGTCCGCCCTCCGCATGTGAATTATTCACGGCATCAATTCTCGGCGCAAAAGATGATCGACTCGGAGGAGCGTGCGCTTTTTATGGGGCTGGGTCAGGTTAAGGAATTGACCCAACGTACGATTGGAAGAATTATCCAACATGCTCCATTCTATTCCCTCGATGATTTCCTTTCGCGCGTCGATCCACGCATGCAGGAAGCGGAACATCTCGCGAAGATCGGGGCATTGGATGGTTTTGGAAATATCCCCGCGATATTGAAGCGACTACAAACCGGCGGCTGGCAGAGGGATCAGATGAGTCTCTTTGCCTGGTCGGATGCCAGTGAAGAGGATTGGACCCTGCAACAAAAAGTGGATGCTCAATTGGAAATTCTCGGTGCCAGCCTCGAAGCCCATCCTCTTGAACTGGTGCAGGAGCAGATCGCGGGAACCCTTTCCACAATTGATGCCGTGGGTAAGATCGGTCGGCGTGTGACTGTTGCCGGGGTGCGTCAGACCTCGCGCCGCAGTCGGACTGCGAAAGGGGACTTGATGCTCTTCCTGACTATCGAAGACTTACAAGGGACTTTAGATGTGATTCTATTCCCGGACGTGTATCGAATCGCAAAATCCTTTCTGGATTCAAATCCACCTCTGTTGATCACAGGGGTGATGGAGATAGACAAAGAAGGTGGAGAACCTTATTTACGGGCAGAAAAAGTAGCTTCCATTCCCTAATTTGATATATGGTTTGTTTCTAATCATAAGACCCGCTGGGTTGATTGAAATATATTTGAAGGCTACATCATCGCCCGCATAGTGGGTAACCGTATTGGATCGGGAATGGTGAAGATGTTCACCCAGAAAAAAAGTCCAAGGCATAGAAAACTGCTTAGGATGTGCATAAGCGCTATGTACAATCCCCATCGTCAGGTAGTAGCTTTCTTTACACTTTGTTAGGGGTGTTTTACAGAATTAATATCTTTTTGAAAATGTTCCTGTTGCGCTATTGTACTCGTCTTCATTGTTACCCGAATCTACAAAAATGCTTTCTACATGAAAAGAAAAAACATCTAAAAAGCCTTTCTTGTTCAAGCGACTTAATGCTTTTTCTTGTAATTCATTATTAACTTCTAATTCTTCAAAAAAATATTCTTGTGCTTTTAGGAAATCAAGAGAAAATTGACGACGATTAAGGTAGAACCATCCATTTCTTTGCGAAACAGGCGTTAAGTGTTTTTCGCCAGCATTACGGGTAAATAAGAAACTTTTACCTTCGTACTCTTTAATGATGTAATCATGGGCAAGCCCATTGCGAATACATTTGTAAAGTGTCACAGCATGGGTAGAATACTCTGGCATAAACGCGTCAATAAAAGCCTTGAAAGTTTCATCATCACTTTTCCTTCCTGCATAATAGCCGCTCAACGACTCGATACCGACAACAGTTAAAATGATTACTCCTACTTCAACTTCTGCATTTAATGCCTTCTTCAAATCTTGAACGATAAATTTCTCGAAACTTTCTCTGAATCTGCGCCACATAATTTCCATAAAATCCCTTCCCTTTTAATCGGATTCTAGAAGAAATTCATTGTTGCTACCTTCTTCGTCATCACTATCGTCGTCAACGTCATCATCATCGAACTCAACAGTGATAGTAGCCGCAACAAAACCATCCGAAAGTTCTATTCCTTCGAGCATTTTCTGTATTTTCTCAGTAACACTTGTCTTTATAACCTCATCTAATTTGGCAAAAAAATCTTTCATGATAGGGCTTAAATTAGTTTTGCGTATGTAATTTTTCCGATCATGATCTACATACTCAGATCCTGGGGCTTCAGTTTTAATTAATGTTCTAATTAATTCAATGGTGTTACCAGCGCCTAACTGCTCTAAATTTCTTGTTAGTGATTTCAATTTATAAAGTGCTTCGCCTGCGTCTTCTTCTGCTAACACTGCCTCAATATCAGCCTGAAGTGCAAAGCAATAATCGCTATCGCTGGCTGGCGAGTATTCTCGAAATCCCAAATCTGACCAGAACCAAGAAGCCATTTCTTGCGAGAGAGGCTTTTGATATTTTTCAGGCAATATAGAGAAGATGGACTTAATTAACTCGAAAGCCCTGCCGTAGTCTCTGGTTTCTGCGCATGAGCGAGCAAGAAGAATCACAACATCTAAATATTTAGAGTCCGATTTATCAATTCGAGGTAATAAACTCTCCAAAAGAATCCGCGCCTGTTGATAGTTTTCGTCTTTGAAAAATGCTTTTTTAGATTGGTCAAGTAATTCCTTTGGCGTGACGGCATTACTCGAAGATGTCTGATAACTAATTCGTTTTTTGAGGTAAGAAATACTTTCATCCAAAATTGCACGTCCGCCAATTGTTCTTGCTTCAAATTTCTCTAATACAGCAAGGACTTTTTCGTCCCCAACTTTCGACAACGAGGTCATCGCAGCAAAACTGACATCCCAGTAATAACCAAAATTTAGCAAAACAATAAGCGCGTCTATAGATTTTGAATCTGCATAACTGCCGAGCGAATCTGCTATTTGGCAAAGAGGTTCACGGGCTTTGGGTAGTATTTTGGGAAAATAGTCATACGGATTTGCGTATTCAAGGATATTGCTCCATTGACCTTTTTGCTTCCATTCATTAATTTGTGCGTGAGATGGAATTTGCGCCGGTTTCGAGTATTTGTACTCGGATGATTTAGGAGTGCTGGATTGACCCTGAAACTTTGACCTTTGCGGAAAGCCTAACGCTTTCGAAATTCTCACTGCCCCAGCCAATTCTGGATTAAGCTTGTAAGCATGACTTAAATGTATGCGAGCCTGCTCGTCATCTCCATTCTCGTGATACGCTTCCGCCATAAATTTATAAATATAATCATGTGTACCCCCAAGTTCTATAACACGGCGCAAGTGTTCTATGCGTACAGATGGTTTTGTTTTGGCTTTAGTTATGGGGTCTTCGTATTGTGCCCAAGCATAATGCGAATGATATAACTCAGACTTGATAGAAGGCAAATCTAAACCTGTTTTGAGAGCGTTTTCAAGAATTTGAATACCTTCATTTGCTTTTTGTTCACCAAAAAGAAATTGCTTCCATTTAATTAGAGTATCAGATGCTTTTTCTTTATTTATAGTATCGAAGTCTATTTCTTTATTTAGAGTATAAAAGGCTTCGTCTTTTTCTTCCAATTCCAAAGACAACAATAATGGCGCAAAATCAATTACGATTGGATTAATCAAAACATCTTTTATCGCTTCTTGTTGTTCAACCCTAAACACAGCATGGATAAGCCGCAATACTGCTGTTAGATCAGAAGGGTTTTCTCGAAATTTCTCCCATGTAGTTCGAAAGGTATTCCTACGTTTAGCAATATGTTCAAGGTCAATTCCGCTAAATAAATTTCCAATGTCGAAATTCATATTTTTATATAAATCTTCAATTGACATCTTGTTTTGCATTGTTAGATTCCTTTTTCTCTCATACAACCCATAAAGACAATGCTTATCCCTTTTATGGATACGACGTCAGCACCCAAGTACACTTTAACCGAACCATTCGGATTTTTGCCCCCTGGGGGTATTATGCCGAACAGTTCGGTTTAGCATACTTTGTACGGATAGAATAAATTATATGCCACTCCTGCCAAAATTTGTACCAAAGCGACAGATCAGAATTATCTCATAGCCAAGGAAGAAACTCTCCGGGTAATCACGAGAAGCGATCTAAACCAAATACACCCATTTTCTTCAAAATGGTGCTGTTGCTGTCAACATCCTTCTGAATTAAATCGACAATCCTTGGAACATATTACTCAAACTATGTCCTGTATTCCAAATTGGGGTTGAGCACCCAGCGGGTCAAGCCTTCAATTGCATTCCGATCAAGATACCTAATCCGTAATCCAAAGCCGGCACACAATCCCGCGAGCCCTTCCCACCAGGCGACCCATTCGCTTCCACTCAGGGCTTTGCCTTCATCACCTGGCAATACAAACTCCAATACAGTTCGCCGTACAAAGGGAAGTGGATATTCCTGCACGGCAAGGGATAAGCCCTGATGCAAAATATCCAAGCCCTCTGTACCAGGAGTGTTCCATCGTTGAACCTGATTCTGGAATTCCAACCTCGGTTCCGGGTCGGGCCAGAACAATTGGAGTAAACGTAATGTCCAGCCAGGTTGGATCGAGGAGAGAATGGACTTGTATGCCTCCTGAGGTCGCACATCGGGACGATCCGGGTCGGCATACACTTCGGCAAACAGGCGCCGGGTGTCATCCTCGCCGATCAATGCTGAGTGATTGCCGACCTGCGCAAACCCTTTACTCAACACAAAGGCATGGGTGGTTCCCACATGATTCATTGGAAACTCCATGACTTAAGGTCCGCCTTCACTTGCAGGAGGGCGATATCAACGTCTGCTTCCTGCAGTTTTTCCGAATCGATACAAGGATTTATCTCCTGTAACAGATCGGAAAACGCACTTGTAAGATGATTATCCGGGCGAACACGATAGCGTTGAATAGCCTCTTCCGCCCCGGTTTGGTTGACCAGGGCGTCTGCAGGAATGGACTTCAACATGATCTCAAAGCCTCTTGCAATCATTTGAGGCAGTCGTTTCGATCTTTTTGCCATATGGGTCTCCTATGGTTTGAATATGGCTTCAGAAATATTCATGTCCGTGGCACGAAAGCCAGGACGCATGGGACGATTGCCGGTGGGAACGAGTCCCTTGCCGGCTTCATACTTGAACAACGGGGAAAACGAGGGACGTGCAGCAGTCCGTTCTACGATGGTGGAGACCTCCACGATCTCACGCACGATCTGTCCATGTTGTGGATTGCGCTCTATGTACACGGCTGCCGTTACCGCTTCCGCAAAGGACTGCGCGATCTGGATCTCGGACATGCGCGCTGCATCCGGATGCGCCTGCACCACCTGCAAAAAGCGCGGCCAGACATGCTCGGCGCTGGTGGCGTGGATGGTGAAAGCAGAATGTCCATGCCCGGTCGCGGCGGCACGGACCAATTCCCATGCTTCGGCTCCACGCGCTTCGCCGATCACGACCCCATGCGGACGGGAACGCAAAGCAGAACGGATCAGGTCATACATGGTGACCGGAGGTGGTCCACCACGAATTTCAGGGCGGGTCACAGTATAGATAATGTTGCCCGTATCAGTTTTGCCATCGCCGTTCCAACCATTGAGGATAATTTCATTACTGTCTTCCACGATAAACAAACGGATCGCGCCACGCGGGTAATAATCCAGCATCTCCTGCAGAATTCTTTGCCCCACAAAGGTCTTGCCCGAACCCGTTGTGCCAGCGATGACGAGCGTCCCCCCATGCACCATGACACTCAATAAATAGTTCGCAGCTTCGGGTGTGAGGATGCCGTTGCCACGCGGGAAATCCTTCGGATCGAACTTTGGACGTGGGACAGGGGGGAGTCGGTTCTGACACAACAATGCCAGACTGCCTTGAGTCAGATCAGATGCTGTTCGATAGTTAGAAACACGCAAGGTGATCGTGTCTCCATAGGGTGATGCGGGTGGCATAACGTAATTGATACGCACACCTTTTCTTCGCACACTTCCATCGACAAGCGGAACCATGACTTGCAACATGGCATCGGCAACCGGGTAATCGGGTGTCGGAGCGCGCTGCCCGGCGCGGTCGATCATGACTCGCAATGCATCGCCGATCCCATCCGGCGCGGGACCGGCATGTTCCCATCCGTTGCTGGTTGTGTATACATAGATATGCCCCAAGTTGATGGCGATGTCTTCAATATCAGAACGGGCGATCAGTTCCAGCAAAGGACCCATGCCGGATAGTTCCCCGATCAGCCGCAGGATGTATTCCTTGGGTAAAGAGACGCCCGCATCGACGGCACGAAGACTCACTTCCTCGAAGACCTGACGAGCCAGCACTTCGATCTCTGTGGAGGTCAGACTCTTCTGCAACGACTCAATCGCCTTCTTTGCACGTCCTTCCTCAGCAAGAACATTCCACCAGCGCTCCATCTCATCCGAGGATCGTACCTCCGAGACGGGCTTCATTGTTTTGCCTGCAATATCGAACATGTCTACCCTTTCCCAAACCAACTACGTTTTTTCGGAGCGTTCGGCAATAGCCCAATGCGGGATGCGCCTTCACGCACAGCGGGCACAAAGTGGGAAGCAAAACCCAATAATGAATCGGCGAACGGTCCGAGTTCCTCCAACTTCTCCTTCTTGTAGCGCCAGATCAAAACATCCTCACGCCGATCCGAGTTCACAGCTTGGGCAGCGAGGCGTGGATCGACAATGGGAATGATGCCATTTGGGATCAAGGCGAGTTCGATCTTGTCCTCACTCAAAGCTTGTTGCAACATCTTGTGTGCCGCCTTGAAACCATCGCCCACGACCTGGTTGTAGCAGAGCTTGACGCGACTCCCAACGAATTCATGGGCACTGCCCTTGCCGACCACACTTGCCAGAGAGTTGATCATGCGTGCGATCCAGCGGCGCGTTTCTGCAAGATCGGGAATTTCCGGCTTGATCACAATGGCAATGCCTTCGGCGGCTTTCAAGGCGGCACGATGCACGACATGCGCCGGGTTGATACCGACATCCATGATGACCACACCACCCGCGGCAACTCCTGCCTCATACAACCCTTGAATTACCTCTGCGACTTTACCTTCCTGTTGCAGAACTTCATCTCCAAGATCATCAGTGATGAGACCTGGTAGGACTCTCAAGGTCGGTAGATTTTCCAACGGAGTGAAGGCATTGAGATACGCTGCTCCCGATGCCACGTCGCCCATCACGCCTTTGTTGGCTTTGGCGATCTCACGGCGCAAGAGACCGATCATGGTCGTATTGACCCGTTCCATGCGCATGTGATATTGCAAAGCGCCGGCGTTGCCATCGGCATCCACAAGATAGGTGGTGATACCACTAAGAGCCAATGCCACTGCCAGGTTCACCGCTACCGTTGTCTTACCCGTACCGCCTTTCGGCGATGTAATCGCGATCTTGCGCACCGCCATGCCGGATTGAATGTGCGCCGACATGTCGCTGCCCAGCACCGCACGGCGATACTGATCATCTGCCGCCAGATTACCAGCATCTGCACGACGCATCTCTTCATAGAGTTTATTGATGTCCACATCCGAAGGAGGATAGGCAATGGAAGGAACGCCAACACCATTCGCCCAGGACGCCATGCCATCGCCGACCCCAGCGACCACGAAGATCAGCTTGCCGCGTTCGGCAGCCTTGACCAGACTTTCTGGTGATACAGAAGACTCTGGCGATACCACCACCAATGCCCGGAAATCGAATAGGTCAATGTGTTGTGGAGTAAAGGCTGCAATCTGGGCGATGACGGAATGACCTTGTTCCGCGAGTTGCATGTTCAAACGGGATGTCACGGTTCCCGCACCGAGCAACAAAACCTGCATTATTGTCCTCCTCCCAACACTTCTTCGCGATCCTGCTTGAACAAATCTTCGAAGTCCCAATAGGTAAAGCCAGCGGAAGGCGTCTCATCGCCGCGCGCCATCAAGGACACCACCAAACGATCTCCCTGCTGCAGGGCAAGCGACAATACTTCGCGGCTTTGATTGGGAACGAGCAGGATCAACATCTTCGGCTGGGTGTCCAGGTTGAAGGAGCTACTGTCTTCAGAGGACTCCGTTGGTTGTGGCAGTCCTTGTACCGCGATCACGCGCACTCCCATCGGGAACAGATCCTTGGCAAGCGGCGGGAAGGAACGGTTGATGGCATCCGCCTGTTCCAATTCAAGCGTCGAAGGTTGAGCGGTTGGTTCCACATATCCGGGATCGATGACGAGTTCCGGCATCGGGGTCGGTGTGCTCATCTGCTGCGGTCGGGTGCTGATCACCACAGTCACGCCGATCAGGTCTCCGGGCAGGAAGGCTTCCGCATCCGGTGATACCAAATTCATGGCATCCAAGGGAAGCGGGAATAAACTGTGTCCAGGGAATTGAGCCAGCACAGCCGACAGGCGCGTGCCTTCTGCTGCTGGCGCTACGATGGCGTTGCGAAAGACCGGCTGTCCGCTTCCAATGGGTTGGGCGACAATGCCACCGACCACACCAGTCACTTCCTCACCGGGGATATACAGACTGGCGTTGTCATCCTGAAAGACGGTCTTGACCGCCAGGTCATTTGCCATAATGACGTCGCCAATATTCAAGTCACGCGTGGCGGATAACACAGAAATGGTAGGCGGCTTCTGCGCCGCACCGAGGGCATTGAGGGCGATGAACGCCACCAAAAAAATTCCAACTGACACGCCCAGCACCACCAGGTTCACGCCGGTTGAGGCAATACGTTTCAACATGTTTCTTCTTTTCTCCATTCGTTGTTTTTTTCAAAAGCCTGCCGCAGGGCAGGGGTTTCTTCAATAATCTCTTCAAGCTGTTCGAGTGTCTGTCGCATCAATCCATACAAAGTCAGCATGACGAAATCCGTTTTGATGTGATCCGATTTGAATACCTGCTGATGGGTCTCTGCAACGGATCGAACGACCTGCATAACATCCGCATCTGCCAGTGCTTCCGCCGAAACACGCGGCATATCTGGAAAGCATTCCTGGATCAGATCCGCCACATCCTGTCCAATGGATGAAGAGTCGGTCGGAGCAGGCAGTTCTGTTTCAGGTTGTGCAGGAGGATCGAGCAGCTCGGCAACGGAAGTCTGCGGGTCGGAGCGTAATTGTTCAATGGCACGTGGCAATCGCTTGAGCCCGGCCTGAACGGCTTCCAGCAAACGGGTCTGTGCCTGTGGAGAAAGCGCTGCCACGGCTTCGATGTTGCGCACGGAGACGTGCGGACGAAGTCCCTCGGGCATTGACTCCAACAACCGTTGCCGGCGTTCCTGTTTGGACTGGTACGACTCACTCATGGACGTGACTATACTGTCCAGGAGGACAAGGTGGGTTGCATGTGTCGCTTACCGCACCCAAAAAAATACGCCCGGTTCACGACCGGGCGTATTGATATTGCCTGTTTATTCCCGAACCTCCTCAAAGATCCGAATGTCATCGAGATGAAACTCCTTGTTCCCGCCATCCTGGAAACCCAACTCAAGAACCGGTGCAATCTGCCACCATCGCTGCGGCTGGGTGCTCACCAGATAATTATCGCTCCAGACCTGGATTTCCACTGGTCCAAATGCCGGCATCGTCATCCGACACAGTTCCGACCCATCCACCGACACGGTTCCCATCCATTCGATCCTGCTGACTTGGTGCAGGCGGATTTGATAGGTGTGCCACACTTCCGGGTCCACGTTCATGGCTTCGACCTGAACAGGCGCCCAATTGAGCGCCAGATAACAAACCGAACCATTGGCGCCATTGAAGGAGGACTCATTACCGATCACTGAAAATCCAAACATATCGAACGGCTTGGCAAAGAGACCATCTGCCTGTAGTGTGCCTTGTGGCTGCAGGACAACTCCCGCCGTTCCATAAAAATTCTCATCCACCCGGCTTTTGAATTCCACGATCACGTCGCTCGATGATGTGGGCTGGAAGCCACTGCCGCCGATCAACGTGACGTTGTTGTATTGCTCGCTGGAGGGTTCGTGCCAGTCCGCGCTTTCCGTCTCGAATTCCGAGTCCTGGACATGTCGGAGGGTGAGTTGATGATCGATCTCCAATTCCGCCGCGTGCCAGGCGGTTTCGTTCGATGCCTGTCCGGCGCCGTTGATGATCGTGAAATCCCAAAATGCCGTGGAAAGTCCAGCTTCGAAATCATCTGTCAGCGACGCAGGATTTTGCAGACCCTCCGGCGCAAAGGCGGCTCGTCGTTCCAGTTGCCGGGTCTCATTCGAAACCATCCAGGCGGAAACCAACTGCTGAAAGTTAAGTCCAGCGAATAAAACTGCCGGCGTCAAAACCAGAAGCACGATCCATGTAAAGCTTTTTTTCCATTCTTGTTTGATGTCCATTTCGTATCCTTATTCGTTTTTTGCGCGATGATACGAAAGGCTGTCAGGGGGTATGAGGAACGTGTCGCCTCTGAATAACCCCCGGAAAGGGGATTATTGATGTGTCCGATGGCATCCTGTGGCTGCATTTCCCGGTCCCCACACACAAGTTCACCCGTAGGGAATAGGGGCGTTTTTACAGGTCGCATAATGATATGCAAGAGGAATATCTGCCGCCTACGTACTTTGACAGTTTTCTCAAACTCCATATAATCCGCACTGTTCCTATTTTCCACAATCCATCCCTCTCTTCAAGAAGCCTGGCAAACCGCCGGGCTTCTGCTGTTGTATTCAATCCCCACCATCCATTCAACGAAAGGAGCCCAAGTTCACCATCCCCAAATCAATTCATCCGTATCATCCACTTTCCCCATGTACGAAACAGGCTTGTTTGGAAATTTGCATGAACTCACTGAAAGAAATAACAAACGCTTGGAAAATGGGAACCCATCAGAACAGGTTCAACCTTCCCCAACAAGCCCAATGTCGGAACCGACACACTGCATGATTTTCATGGGTGTGTCGGTGAAAAATATTCCCTGGAAACCCTCATAGGAGGCTGATCGAACCAACCCCAAAACTGAATACTCCCCTCAACACAAACGGGCGTTGTGCATGGACTTCCCATGCAAACGCCCGTTTTTGATTCACAGCGAGGACTCGCCGGGGTGAGAGGCCCGGCAGATAAAAAGTGAAACCGCCCAGTTAGTGGCTGGACGGTTTCGAGGTACTGAAAATGTACAAGCCCGATCATATCACAACCGTAAAAACCGTCAAGATTTACGCGCCTTTTCCGCTCCCAGCCAATGAACGCATGGTGATCGTAAATGGCAAGGCGATCAACATCGCCGCCTCCGCCGGACGACAGCAAGGGGACTACCTGTATACCGCCGACGTTACACTGCTGCACGAAGATGCAGCCGTGTATACCACCGCGCCCAGCTGGGCGAGTGTGGAGGTGGAATGAGCCGAAATGCTGGACTGCGCGGATGCGTGATCATGCCTTCTCCCTGGGACTTTTTAATCCATCCAAACAAGGAGATAGATCATGAGAACCTTCGCAATGCTTCTCATCCTGGTCGCCATCGCCGCCAGCCAGCCTCATCACTGGCTCACGGTCCTCATGGCTGCCATCGCACGCTGTATCGGCAGATAACCAGACGTAAAGGAGGTCGCAGAAAAGCACATGGAAAACATCCTGTCCGCCGCCGAAGAAATTTTGGGAACGGCGGTTCGAGTGGAGGATCATCGCAATTGGGCCATCTTCTGGTGTCCCTTCCATAACGACGCGAGTCGGGAAGGGGAGGGTGGGCAACCCAACTTCGGCGTCAACCTGCAGAGCGGATACTGGAAGTGCCTGCGCTGTGGCGCCAGTGGTGGTTCGCTGAAGTCATTACAAAAAAAGCTGGGTCAAGATTGGAAGCCAAGTGTATCGGCGACTACACCGACACGCCCCAAACGTCCGCCGACACAGGTGCAACTGCTCGATGAAGCCGTGTCGGAAGCGCGCTCGGTTGTACAGCGTTCCCCTGCCTGGGACTATCTGGCTGGGCGCGGCGTGACACCCTATACCGCACTGGTCTACGGACTTGGCTATGGCATTCCCGTTCCACGAGTCCATCGTGAGATCATCGATGCTGCACGGCAATCCATGATGGTGCGGCGTGACGGCATCTGGCTGTGGGCGGGCGGTGTGGTGTATGCCGACCCGCCGACACACCCGGCTGTGATGAACGTGCGTTACATCCCGGAGGAGCAACTGCCAAAAGGCACGCGCAATTTCACACCGCTCAAGAATCACAAGACCTGGGGCAATCGCGTACAACCGCTCGGAAGCTGGCGCATCACTCCCACCACGCGCACGTTGATCGTGCTGGAAGGATTGTTCGACATGCTCATCACCGCCCAGAAGATCCACCAACTGGGACGCGAAGCTGACACGGTCGCGGTCTACACCAACGGCGCCAGTCCCTCCGCAAAAATGCACCAGTGGTTGCGCGAACATCCGCAGTATGAGTACCTGCTATTGCGCGACCCGGACAAAGCCGGCGTCGAATGGGCACAAAGTGTGTCGGCATCCATCCGACACGGTGGCGCGAAAGTGCGCACCCTGCGACCTCCCGACCAACTCGATCCGGACGAAGCCATCCTGAGTGGATGGTGGCCGTCCATTCTATAAATTCAAATCCAACCCATTCCCTGAATCGGGGAGCGATCTTGCATCGCTCCCCGATTTCCATTTTCCAAGGAGAAAACAAAATGTCTGCTCTCACTCTCTTCGCTTCCATCATCGCCGCCCTGATCCTGATCTGGGCGGTCTGGTTCATCGTGCGGTTCATCCAATACGTTGGTTCCGGCGAGTATGAAATGGACCAGCGCCTGCGCGACATCTGCAAGTAATTTCAAACCTAAAACAAGGAGACTCTCATGTCAAAGCAACAAAGAGCAAGGGTAGTTATTGGCTGCTACGCAGGTGCCCATGAATTCTGGCTTGCCAACTCAATGGCATCCCATTAGGTTTACCGATTTATGGAAATCTATCGTGCCTACAAAACTGAGTTGGACCTAACCAAAGCCCAAATAACGGCTTGTAGCCGGAATGCTGGTGCGGCGCGCTTCGCTTACAACTGGGGTTTATCCCGTAAGATGGAGGCGTATCGACTTGGACAAAAGACACCCACCGCCATCGACCTGCACAAGGAGCTCATCGCCCTCAAGAAAACTCAATTTAACTGGATGTATGAAGTTTCAAAGTGTGCACCCCAGGAAGCCCTGCGTGATCTGGACAATGCCTTTCGACGCTTTTTTCAAAGGGTGAAGCAGAAGAGAGCGGGCAAAAATATCAAGGTGGGTTTTCCACAATTCAAAACGAAAAATCGCAGCCCGGCTCGTTTTCGTCTGACCGGCAAGATACATGTTTTTGAAAAAAGGATCCAATTACCACGTCTGGGTCTCCTGCGAATGAAAGAACACGGATATTTACCCACCCACAATATTCATATTCTGAGTGCCACGATCAGTGAAAAAGCTGATCGTTGGTACGTTTCACTAAAGGTAAAAATGGAAATACCTGATCCGGAAAATTCCAACAAGCCGGTCGCCGGTGTGGATCTTGGAATTCATCGCATGGCACAAGTGAGCGATGGCCTGTATTTCGAAAACCCACATAGTTTGGGACAGGCTCTTAGAAAGATCAAACACTTACAGCGCACGGTATCTCGTCGGAAGAAAGGAAGTGCCAATCGCCAGAAGGCTGTACGAAAACTTGCGAAAGCACATGCGCATGTGGCAAACATTCGAAAAGCCTCCATCCACCAGGCTACAACCTGGCTAGCTAAATCCAAGTCAATCATCATGGTCGAAAAACTAAACGTCATGGGGTTGATGAAAAATCATCGCCTGGCACAAGCCATTTCCGATGTGAGCTGGCATGAGTTTCAGCGCCAGTTGACTTACAAAGGTATATGGTATGGCTGTGACGTACGTATGGCTGATCCATATTTTCCTTCCACAAAGCGTTGTTCGCGATGTGGGCAGGTGAAAGTAAGTATCTCCTTGGGTGAGCGCATATATCACTGCGATATCTGTGGTTTTGAGATTGATCGTGACTTGAATGCAGCCATAAATCTTGAGCAATTGATATATATGGCCTAAAGCATGGCTACCGCGAGTTCCGCGGAATGATATGCCTGTGGAGAGCATGTAAGACCTGGTTTCCAGGCAACGCTCGTTGAAGCAGGAACCGAACATCAAACTATCCTGGATAGTATTGAATAGGTTTCGGAGAACGGCAGCAAGGATCCCTTCCTCGATGATGAAGTCATCACGATCACATTCCTCGTAGTAAAAAACAAAACGCACAAAGAAAATGAATACGAAGACGGCGGACTGCTTGTGCGCCGTCTTTTATTCTCCAAGGAGAATAAAAAATGTCTTCTCTCACTCTCTGTGTACGAGGTGGATCAGCACCTGCACGACATCTGCAAGTAATTTCAAAAAACAACATCAAAACAAGGAGTCTCTATGTCCAAGCAATACAACAAATCAGTGTTCGTCGGTCACCTCGGTGGTGAACCAGAAATGCGCTACACCCCGACAGGCACAGCCGTGACGACGTTCAACGTTGCCACCAATGACCAGTACAACAACGAGAAGGGCGAGACGGTCAAGGTCACCACCTGGTTCCGCTGTACAGCGTGGAGCAAACTCGGTGAGGTCTGCAACCAGTATCTGAAAAAAGGCAGCAAGGTGTTGATCGAAGGCCGGCTGACACCGGACAAAGCCACGGGCCGTCCACGCATCTGGATTCGTCAAGACGGCACGGCTGCGGCGGATTACGAACTCAAAGTCTTGGAGATCCATTTCCTGGATAACAAGAACAATGAGCCGGCTGTCGCGCAAGCAGATACGGCTGAAGACGACATTCAGTATTAACCCAATTTGAATCACAGGTGGAGGTCCACAGGACTTCCACCTGTTTTTTCAGGAGCTAACAAATGATCACCATTCAACAAGATTTATTACACTCGGCATTGAATGCCGTCACCCGCGCCAGCACGAAAAGCACCTTGATGGCCGCCTTTGCCCTCGTGCGTCTGGATGTGCAACCAGATGGCATCCTGCGCCTGTCCTGCTTCAACGGCGAGACTGCTGCGCGTTCCACTGTGAATGTCGATTGCAGTGAAGACCTTTCCGTCTGTGTGGATGCCGCCACCTTGAAAGCCGTGGTGGAGACTCTGGCAGGTCAACTCCGTCTGCATGTGGATGGGTCGTCGCTGGTCATCGAGCAGGGAACCTCCAACCGCACCAGCCTGCGCATTGTGGATGAACCTCTTCCGGTGATCGGCGAGGAAAGCATTCAAACGGTTGCCACGTTCTCCGGAACCATCTTTCGCAGTTTGATGCGCGCCCTGCCCTTTGCCTCCACGGATGACTCGCGCGCCGTCCTGCAGGTTGTTCACCTAATCCTCGACTCCGACACGGTGATGGCGCAGACCGCTGATGGATATTCTGCCGGGCTCGTGCTGGAGAGCATCGAGGGTCCCACTGAACCAACCTCCGTATCGCTCCCGTTGAGCAGCGCACGACTGCTGTCCACACTGGTTGAGGACCGGGACACCGTGCGCATGGGCACAGCAGGTGAGAACCGTTACATCTTTCAGATCACCAACCCGGATTACTCCAAAGACCTGACCCTGGCGACTGTCACGGCAGATGGCAACTTCCCATCGGCGCAGATCAAGACCCTGATCGAGGAGGCGCGGCAGAACGCCATCGCCATCCTTCAAATCCAGCAAGCCAGCCTGATGCAATCCATCCGCATGGTGAATGCGATGGGCACACAAAGCACCTTCCTCAAAGCCGTGAATGGCGTTGCAAAGATCGCGTCAGCAGAAACCGAAACCGGCCAGGGTCGCAACATCCTGGAAGGGACTGCCAGCGGTGAGAATGCCCAAGCCTGGTTATCCGCGACCTTCCTGAAACGCGCGGCGGAGGCCTGCAAGGGCGAATTGGTCATGCGCATCACGAATAACACAAAGCCGATCCTGATCGAAGCCGGGAGTTTCACAGCGGTCATCATGCCGATGATGGTGGAGGGCAGCCGCGATCCCTTCCCGGAGGATGAAGCCATCGCCATCTCTCTGCCCGAAATGGCAATGGCATAACCAGTAAACCATATTCACAAAGACGGCATGGAGTCATTGGCTCCATGCCGTCTTTCATTTCCCAAGGAGTCCCATGAACGACAACAATTCCCTGTTGCTCCAATCCCCGTCCACCTATGAACAACCCATCCTCAAGACCATGCCCCTGCGCGAACAACCTGCTTATCGCATCACCCAGGATCCCACTGCCTGCAACATCACCGAACTCATGGCCGCAGTGATCGGCGGGGCCAAACAGATCGAACTCTCGCAGGCGCTGCTGGCGCGTTTCGATGGCGACATCCGTCGCCTGTACCAGGCGCATCCCTCCGAACTCGCCAAAGTAAAAGGCATCCATCAGGCAACCGCCATCCGCATCAAGGCGGCGCTCAATCTGGGGTTGCGTTTGAGTATGCCAAGCGATGAACGCACGGCGATCAACTCACCAGCCGATGCTGCTGCACTGGTGCAGGCTGAAATGTCATTGCTCGAAAAGGAACATTTGAGAACGATCCTGCTGGACCGCCGCAACCGCGTGCTGGAGATCGTGGAGGTGTATCAGGGATCGGTTAATTCCTCCCAGGTGCGGGTGGGCGAGGTCTTTCAAGCCGCAATCAGCCGCCATGCCTCCGCCCTGATTTTGATTCATAACCATCCTTCCGGTGACCCCACGCCTTCGCCGGATGATGTGGCGGTCACACGTGCCATTGTGCAGGCCGGCAAACTGCTTGACATCGACCTGCTGGATCATCTCGTGATCGGGCAGGGCAAGTGGGTCAGCCTCAAAGAACGCGGGTTAGGCTTCAACTAGGAGGCGAGATGAAACAACTGACTCTCAATCTCACCTTTGCTGTTGCACCCGCTGTAAAAAGCATCTTCAAGAACACCACCTGGTTGAATGCGGGTTGGGCAACCGCCTGCCTGGGTTTCACCAAAAAGGTGGAGATCAGCCAAGCGTTGAGCGATGCCTTGATGCCCATTCATGCCGATGACGAGGACGACCACGATCAGCAACTCTATGATGCTCTCTGGATGGCGCATCACCATCTGGTTCTTGACCAGCGTCCCTCCTTTTCCTTCACGTTCGACTTCCTGCGCGACGACAAGCTCAGTGGTAGTTTTATCGAAACCAGTTTGCGCTTGCATGTCGAGGAAAAGGAGCAATTGATCCTGCTGGGACTGATCCAGGATTTTTAGGAGGGAACATGCCTTTCTATCTCGGCAAGCGTGGAGAGGATGATTTGATCCTGTTTCACTCTACTGCCATTCCCAACAAGCAAACTCACGGACATTTGTACAAGGCTGTGATCGGACCCTTCGTAAGTCGCGTCGGCGCAGGTTACTTCGCACGTTATGGAAGTAACAATCCAAACATCCGCACAGCCGCCGATGCCGAACGCCTGGCACGCGCCGACCCACGCATGGAACAGCTCATCGTCGAGGAAAACATGACGCCTGAGGCACTCTCCATTGCGTTGGAATGCGATGCGCAGGATCAAGCTGAATATTCGCCAAGTCCCACCCTGCCGGTCACAAGCCGGCAGGAAATTTTTAAAAAACAAGGAGCAATCCCATGCCTAATTGGGCTGAAAACGAACTGACCATTACCGGTCCCGATGTAAACAAGATTCTCGAAACCATCCGTTCCCAATCCGGGGAGGATGAAGATGTTCGCATCCTGGACTTCAACACGATCATCCCCTATCCGCAGATGTATCGCGATATGGATAAACGCGCGGAAGAGTATCGGGAAAAACTGAACGCCATCGCAAACGATGACCCGGAACGCAAACAAAAACTCGAAGCGCTCGGCGCGGAATATGGTGTGGAACCCGGCACGCCGTGGATCAAGGATGGCTTCAACTCAGGCGGCTATGAGTGGTGCTGTGAATTTTGGCAGACAAAATGGAACGCCTGTCATGTTCATCTCACCACACGCGCCGACTCATCCAAGCCTCTCCGCAAGACATCCAAGTGCGCCTACTGCCAGACGGTTCATAAGACTGAAATGATGGTTGTCCTGACCTGCCAGCAGTGCGGCAGTCCCCTGCCGGATGCGGAACCCATCCAGGCTTTCCTGGAATTCGATACCGCCTGGAGTCCACCCATCCCCGTGATCGAGAAACTTGCCTCCATGTTCCCCGACCACACCTTCGAGTTGAAATACTTCGAAGGCGGCATGGGCTTCAGCGGACATGCCCGCTGGTCTGAGGGGATCGAGGAATTTCATCATCAATACGAATACGACGGTCCGCGCGGCGGATAGATCCAAATCACAACTACAAGGAGCAAATCATGTCTCACCATTCTGAACATCAAAAAATGAAACCTGTGCTCGACCTGGCGCGCAAACTGGACATCGCCGCCAATCCTCATCCTGCCGCGATTTTCGAAGCGGGCAGTGGCGGCTTTCAAGTCTGGTGTATTCCACAGGATCATCCCAAAGGCTGGGATGGCATCGTGATGAATCCCGGCGCGTTTTCGAAGCCCTGTGAGTATGTCGGCAGTGTGCATTGGAAATGGGAGGAAGACATCATTGTCGGTCTGGAGATCGAGACCTCCGCCTACGCCCTGGCAGACCAGAAGCCGGACGAGTTCTGCAACCTGACCGACATCCCCCGTGATTTCCAACGCCGCACGATCTTCAACCGCGATGCCGACATCGAGTGGCTCAAGGAAAAGATCACCTGGCTGTTTGGCGAAGCCGGTGTGTCCTTACCGCCTTTTGAATACAAACAGGCGGCGCTCTCCGAAATCGGACCGTACATGTTGGTGCACTACACCTCCGACTCCGATGAATACGTGGTGATCGTTTCACCGGAACTCGACCCACAGGATTTCTGCAAGCCCGGCTATGAAGTCGCGCGCACGCTCCCGATCTGGAAGGCAGGTGATTTCCCGGCAGATGTCATCCTGCGTCCCGATCACGAGTACCAGGAGGCGGATATCGAACCGGATGAAGGTCCACTGGTTGAACAATACGAAAATGCCTCCCGTCTCGGTGATGACGGTTGGCTGGAAGCCGCAATGGAAGACAGCATCAGCGGCTGGGACGAATAGATCAATAGACATTTGGAGGGCGACCATGTCGCCCTCCAAACTTTTTATGGAGAAACCAAAATGACCACACTCTTTCAAGAAACCATCGAACATCTGTTGAAGTCCCACAACCTGTTGGAGGAATTCCAGAACAAAGACTCCTTCCATGTGCGTTTTGAGAAGCAGGGTTATCAACCGCTGGTGATCGAACGTCACGGCGAGATGATCTCCGTCGCACATTACTTCGAACAAAACGGCGACCTGATCGCCGACCCGGATGTGGAATTGCATTATCCCTCCTGGGTGCCAACCGGCATCACCCAAGCCTTCTTCGGGTATCGCTCGAAGTTCATCGAGCGCGATGGAAAGACCTATGTGGACACCCGCTTCCACAAGGATGTCTCCTCCTTCCTGAGCATGTGGGCGCGCAATATCAAGGCACAAGGATGGGCGGAGGGAGGCAGGGTGTCCGATGACTAACATCCGCTTTGTCTACATGTACCGCGATGCCAGCAATTACAAGCAGCATGGCGAAGTCATTCTCCCGAATGAAACACAACGGAGCGTTGAGGAAGTTGATACACAAATACGTTCCGTTCTCTCCGATGGATTGTTCTTCATCGCCCAACAGGTGCAACTTGAGGAACGCTTCTTCGATCTCGTGAGCGAAGACGATCATCCCTGGCATGAGTATGTCTCCGTGGAGGCGACTACCGATCCCACCTTTGATCCTGTCCCTGAGGAAAAGCGCGACATCGTGCAATTCCTAAAGGAACTGGACCAGGCGCATCGCTCCGGCTGGGATGAGAAGCAGGTGCGTGATGATCTCATTCAGCAGATCGAAAAGGAAAGGCAGGAGCTAAAGCGCTGGCTCGATACACAAGGGGACGGGACACCATGATGCCGACCAAACCGGACCTGGTCATCCTGCCCTTCAAGGCAACCCTGCCGGAGGCAGCGCTTCCGCTGACTCTGGAGCGGACCCTATCCTTGTTGCGGAGCGGTGTACGTGTTCAGATCGAACGCAGTCAACCTGGCGCGCCGGATGCCATCGGCTGGACGATCTTTCGCCGTACATCCAGGAAGTATTTGTACGAAAACGAACCCCTCTTCCGCTTCGAACGCGGCGCACGCCGCCACATCCGCAAAGCCTATGCCATTCACTACTCGCTGCTTGGTGACGATGGCATGACCTATTCCCATCTGCATCTGTAAAGGAATAAACCATGAACGATTATGTCATTGAAGAAATGGCCGACGCCATTTCAACCGAACTGCACATCCCAAACGAGGACGTGCTGTGCATCCTACATCGCTACTGGCAGGACAAGATTGCCCCCGTCTGGCAGATCGATGACCTGCTGGAAACTGCCCTGAACGCGGGCATCCCGATCACAAAGGACGACGCAGTCGCAGTCTTGAAGGATCTCTTTGAAGGACACGACGCGGAACTGGGGATCACCTGGATCACGCTGGGAGTCGCCCTGCAAGAATATCACCTGGACTGGAAACGCCTGCCTGAAGATCGTTATCCGGAAGTACAAGGTGTCTTCAAGGTCTGGCGCAAGGGGAACCTGATCGCCCATCAGGTCGGGTTGTTCCCAAACCACATTCACGGCAATCTGCCGAAGGCACTCGCACTTGCCAAATCCTTGGCGGACGAAACGCCGAACGTGCCGATCCTGATCGGCTGTGAGCCGCGCCATTCGGAGGAGGTAGAGCCGTGGCTGTCGGTCATCCGCGAGGAGGACCGCATCCATGTGGAGGAAAGTGAGGAAACATGCACGCCGTAAAACCCAATCAGCAGGTTCGCATCCTGACCATCCAGATCGCGGTCGCCGCCGATGCCGACCCGGACTCAGTCGCTGATGAAATGTCCGCACTGCTATCCGAGAACGGCATTTGCTCGGATAGCAGTCACATCCTGGACTGGCGTTACTTGACCGAATACCAACCAGCCGTCACAGCCGGTGATGACCCCGAGGAAGGGGAGGTCTTCGGGCTGCTGGATTTCCATCTCACCATCACTACCCCGGAGGAATAATGTACGCATGGACAGAAACCTATGAAGATGAATACATCAAGGAACGCATTGAAGAATTGAGGACTGCTCAAAAAGAGGCAACCACAAATGGAAAGATACTTGTGTCCTCCTATGAACAGTTCTGGCTGCCAGCATTGAACGACCTGCCCGATGTCGAGTTTCAGGGCAGGGATCGGTATACCGCGCCGTATGGGAAATTTGAGTCGGTTCCCAATGTCCCATTTCATGGGGCGTTGTGGTTTACCCCATTACCCGGCGCTGATCTGCCGCCTGTCTTGAAGAACATCAAGGATTGGGTGTCGGGGAACGCAACCGTGGATATGAACGCTCGTACTGTCCGCATTCAGGTGGAGGAGATCGAGATCACCTTCACTGCCATCAATGTGGGCTTGAACGCGCATGAATTGCTGCGGGACATCAACCAGGAATTGGTACGGGTCAATGCGGGTGTGTACGTCTATCGCATCGAACCGGCGGAGGATGCCTCTCCTGTTCAGCACCTCTACCCGGAAGGACGCATTCCTGCCCTGACCAATGCCCATACGCGCGCCGATGTTACCGGCTTTGCAGTGTTGCAGGATCGACCTTATCAGCACACACTGGTGTATGTCGGCATCGCCGCCCACAAGACCAGCGTCGAGAGTCTCTGGGCGTCACTGATCCGTGGCAAAGGCAGTTGTTCCATGCGTGGCACATCCGTACTCGCTGACGGCGAAGTGAAGATGCTGACACAACCATTGCCGGAGTTCAACGTCTTGCACGCCGGGATCGTCTGCCGCAAGGCATTGCCTGGCAAGTGGGAGGCAAAGGACGATGCCGCCTATGCCCTGGTCTTTGAAGATGGGAATGTTGAAGCACAATTGCAGGCACTGACTCTGAAACGCCTGCAGGAGACGCTTGCCTTTCCCATCCTGGACGCGTGGGCAAAGACGCTCTGGGAGTATGCGCTGGATGCAGAATACATTCAGCGGCTGGTTACGGGTGGGGATTGCCGTGGTGGAGTCAGGCTCGATCTGTCCAAACCCTGGCAGGACCTGGTGCAGAACCTGCTGGAGCAGGAAGTCTTGAAGATATAGGAGGCAACCCATGTTACGTTCCATTCCTACAGAGGAGATCTTCGATATGAACAAAGCCTTGAATTCGAACGATCCCCTGGCATACTGGCTGGCGCAAATGCGCAAAGCCGACTGGCAGCATCTGCTGAGGTTCGTGGATGTGAAAATTCCAGTGAAGACAAAGAAACAAGATATGGCAGAAGCAGCCCTCCAGCGCTTCGAGTTCACCATCTGCGATGGACGTGGAGAGGTCTGGCAGTTGTGGACCGATCTCCGCAAGGAACATCGCACGCTGGTGATCCAGTTCCGTCATTCAGAGTCGGACTGGTCATGCGGCACACCGGAATTCGTGAACCTGGACAAGAATGAACCGCTCGGCTTTGTGAACATCGCCGGGCGGTTGTTTTGTAAGGTGAAGTAAGTAGAAAAAATAAACCCGATCCCCCATGCCAATTGGTGTGGGGGATTTTATTTTCCAAAAGGAGATTACCATGCGTCCCCCCGCTCTCGAAAAAATGGGCTTCTACGCCACATCAGATTATGTCGCTACACTACTAAAAACTTATTTCAAGCCTGCCGACTCTGGCAGGCTGCTTGATCCCTGCGCCGGTGAAGGTACCGCCGCATCCATTCTGGCAAAAGCCTTGAACTGCCAGAGTTGGGGCGCTGAACTTTCCCCAGCCCGTGCCGCACTGGCGGCAGAAAAGATGGACCGCCTCTTCAACACGCCCTGGGGTTCCTGTCATCTGACCAGCGAGTCCATCACGCTGTTGTTCCTCAACCCACCCTATAGCCATGATCGCCTCGGCGACCAGAAGCGTTTGGAACTGGAATTTCTGAAATCCACCACTCCCAAACTAGTTCGTGGCGGTGTCTTGATCTACATCGTCCCGCATCCCTTGCTGCGTGATCCGGATGTTGCATCCCATCTGGCTGGGTATTACGAGAACATTCGCATCTACCGTTATCCTGAAACCGGATTCAATCAGGTCATTGTGATGGCGACCAAGCGGGTGAAGTACAAGATCCCATCTCATGAGGAAGTCCATCAGGTGCAGGCATGGGCAGATGTGGAACCGCCCATCTTGGTGGAAGTGGATGAACCTTTGTATGAACTGCTTCCTGCATCAGACAAAGGATCGGGAGGACAACCCATCCGTTTCTCCCGCCTGGATTGGCAGCCGGAAGAGATCGTGGATGCCACTCAGAAACGCGGATTGCATTCCTCCAAGGAGTGGTTGGACCTGCTCAACCCGTCACGTGGGTTGGGTGAATTGAAGCAGCCGGTCATGCCCTTAAAGAAGGGACACATCGCGATGTTGATGGCATCCGGCATGATGGGAACGCTGCGACTGACCGATGATGACGGTAAACCGATGCTGGTCAAAGGTCGGGTAGTGAAAGTCACGGAGAAGATCGAGGAAAACACAGACAAGAAAGGGAATGTGACCTCTGAAATCTTCCGTGACCGTTTCGTTTCCACGGTTGCCATCCTGCGCCAAAACGGGATCGAGATCATTGATACCGTTGATCCACTCTCCAAGTTCATGCACAAGTATGGGGATCAGATCGGGGCACATATCCTGTCCACGTACCGCCCTCTGTATAACTTCGATCCGACTCAGGAAGAGACCGCGATCCTGGACACATTAGGAACGAAGCGAAAGCCATTGCCCGGACAGGAAAAACCGGGACTGTTACCAACACAACGTCATATTGCGGCTGGCGTTGCAAGGGCAATAAAGAAACACGGCGTTGGTAACGTGCAGGGCGAGATGGGCGTGGGTAAAAGCTCGGTGGGTTCAGCGGTCATGGAACTTCTGAATGCCTATCCCGCCATTGTGGTATGTCCACCCCATCTTGTGCCCAAATGGATCAGGGAAATCGAAGAGACCATCCCAGGCGCAAGAGCAATGGAACTGAAGCGGATTGGTCGCAATGCGGATGATCTGGGCGATGTAAATGATGTGAGCAGGTTCCTGAATCTTTATAAAGCAGGTGAACTAGGTCATAGGGCAGTTGCTGTGATTGCCCATACCTCCGCAAAATATGGCGCAGGTTGGGAACATGCCGTGACGCGCAGAAAGTTTGTGGATGATGAAGATGGGCGGGTTTTTGAAGCACTGACATGCCCAACATGCGGATCGCCAATTCAGATCAATCTGCCGGGTGGTTTTACCAAGGTGGCTACCAGTCTGGATGACCTTGGTGACAAACGCCGATTTTGTGAGGCAGAGATCAGTGGATATGAACTCGACGATAAAGGCAGGCTTGTACAAGATGAAAACAGGAAGCCGGTTTGGGGAAAACGGATTTGCGGTACACCCTTGTTCCAATTCACTGGTCGTCGGTGGGCAATCGCCGAATACATTGCGAAACAAGCTAGAGGCGCTTTCAAACTGCTGATCGCGGACGAATGTCACGAACTCGCAGCCAAGGCATCGGATCGGGGTATCGCTTTTCATCAATTGGTTGCCTCAACCAAATACACCCTGACCCTGACCGGAACCTTCTTTGGCGGTCGAAGCACATCCATCTTTTGGCTGCTCCATCGCCTGAATACCAGCGTACGAAAAGACTTTGCCTTCAACGATGAAAAACGCTGGGCGAGGTTGTATGGTGTCTTGGAGATGACCCGTAAAAGCAAACGCGCCACGGAGGATGGGGATGAGGATGGTTTCACCGGTAATCGGCGATACCAGAATCAAGCAAAGGAACAACCTGGGATTTCACCCGCCATTGTGAACCGCCTGCTCGATACGACTGTATTCCTTTCCCTGAAAGACTTGGGACTTGCCCTGCCTCACTATGCAGAAGAAGTTGTGACGCTGACAATGACCGACGAACAGGGTGGGCAGTATCGTTCGATGGCAAAGAAGTTACGCGACTTGGCCATCAAGAACAGGCGCTATCTTTCCACCTGGCTGCAATGGACTCTGGCGCGACCAAATTCCGCCTTCCGAAATGAAGTGGTGGAGGTGGATGAAGTTAATCAGAAAGGAGAAGTAATTCGAAGAAAGGAATTGATGGAACTGCCGGCTGTGGTCGATGACGGAACCATGCCCAAGGAGTCCTGGCTGGTGGATTTCTGCCGTGCGGAACGCCAACAGGGGCGCAAGGTCTTGATCTACCTGCGCCAGACTGGAACGCGGGACATTCAGGATCGTATCTTGAAAATCCTACGGGACGGCGGGGTGCGTGCCGAGGTTTTATCCAGCGGTGTCAATCCTCGCAAGCGCGAGGATTGGATTGCAAGGCGTGTCATCGGACTGGATGCTTTGGTGGTGAATCCCAAACTCGTGGCAACCGGGTTGGATCTGATCGCCTTCTCGTCCGTTGTGTTCCTTGAGATCGAGTACTCGCTTTATGTGCTTTGGCAAAGTCTCAGGCGGGTTTGGCGCTTGGGGCAGACGAAACCGGTCAAGGCAATCTTCTCGGTCTACAACGACACAATGGAGTCACGAGCCCTCGCGCTCATCGGTGCGAAAATGAAAGCAGCCCAGTTGTTGTATGGTGATAATGTGGGTGGTGCCATTGTTCCTGAGGAAGAAGGGGACATCCTCATGAAGTTGGCACGTGAAGCCTTGGAGTCAGCAGACTTGCCCGATCTGCAATCCCTGTTTGCCGATGAAGTAGTGGTTTCCAATTCGCCAATGGGGTGCCCGACAGTTCCAAGTGCGCCGTTACCAGTTCCTGAAATGCCCAAGACGGTTTCCTGGTCTGACTGGATGACCAACAAAGGTGTGGTCGGGAGGTCGGCTAGTCGAGTACGTTCCAGACAGGTGACACAAAATCAAGTATCCCTTTTCTAAAGCCCTGTATTCCACAATTGAAGCAGGAAACGACAGCAGTCCGGGTGTGTAGCCCGGACTGCGCTATCCTATGATGGAGGTCACGATGGAAAAACAACCAAGATGCAAAAAATGTGGTCGGCGATTGAAGTCTCCCATGAGCATTGCTCGTGGGATGGGTCCCAAGTGTGCGGGAATTACATCAACATCTGGGAAGAGTGTTCGTACCCGAAGCAAACCGAGTTCTCGCACGGCTTATTCTGATAAGTCGCTAGTCCAGGTGCAAGCACCACTTTTCAGGGGTGAATTGCCAAAGAAGCGGCTTAGCAGGAGAGAGTTGTTCCGCAGACGCAGAGAGGAACGCCGACGGTTGTTCGAGACTCGATTGCCGTTCCAATGCGGGTTGGTGTTGCCAGCGAGAAAGCCGCTGGTGTACACACCGCTGGAAGATGGGTCGTGGCGGGAAGACTACAGCGGAAGAGTGATCTCGCATGAAAGGCTGCAACAATATCTGATAAGGTTCAGGTTTATATAGACAGCAAGCCCCTGATTGGTTGAAAATCAGGGGCTTTTTTGTTTTAACCTTACAGTCAGTGATTGGATGGCCAAATCAGATGCACTAATGAAAGCGGCTTGACGGGAGCACTGCTCTTATATGATGTTTCTGCTTGAAATGCGATAGTCCTTCACAAAACGTCTCACCAGTAAATTGCAACAACCTCAGAATTGATGAAGCGTTCATGGGTATCTGTTTGGGAGACTTCTGTTTTGACAGAAGCCAACGGGATAGGTTTACCGGCGAAATCAAGTCCGGCGCCTGCAAGCGCACTCGCTCGATACTCGGCAAATATAAGTGGCTCTGTCTTGGTCTTAAATTTTTCGGCTAGGTGTGTAGAGATGGATACAAATGCTTCCAGTCTTGTTTCTTGTGTGCCAAATAATGCAGAATGTTCGATTGCAAGTAGATCGATTTGTTCTTCATCTTGCGGTGTGAGCTTTATTTTAAAATGATTTGAAATCAACTTGGCATAATTCAACAAGGCAGTGTGCATACGTTGTTGTGTTGAAATTGCCTTTTTTCCAGCATTGTTTGTCTCGGTCATGGACACAAGGGTATTCAATCCTGCCAAATTGATTTGGTTGGAAAAGCCAGGAATCACTGATTCGAAAACCTGAGCTAGTTTAACTGGAGTCCATGACGCCTGTAAGCCAGTCTGCGCAATTCTGCAAAGAACACGATAGCACGCATTCGAGAACAATATGCGACGAAGGTCTTTCCAAAAAAGAACCTGCTCGGCGACACCAACTACGAAAACTGGAAAGGTGTGTAATTCATCGTCAGTTTGGATATCCTGCAAGAGCTTGCGGTTAACAATCCATTCTTTTCCATCTAGTTCAACTCCGCAATAGTCAATGGCTTTACCGCGAATTGGAACAAGCCCCGCAAGGAGTTTCTCAAGAATGCGACCAACAGATTTCATCTGTTCAAGTTCATCATTCGTATTCAAGCCAAGACTTTCAGCATCTTTTTCAAGAATTTCAAGAATAGTTGAAGCTACTGCGTTTACACGGAATATCGGATCGGCTTCAAGTTGAACTTCTAATTCGAACAACTCTCCCCGTGACAATTTTTCTGGATCAATTATCCAATACCCATCTACATACGACTGGGTCGCAACAAGGAGATCATTCCTGTTGCTTATCTTAGGCGGTTTCAGGACACCAGGCACGGGCTTAATGCTTAATGAATCCAGTTCGTATTCATAAAGATCTTTAAATGCGGTCTGGATAATCGATTTTCGGAGCACCTGCGTTCCACTGGTTTGGTTGTTCAATATCCGGGAACTCACGTCAGCTTTAGCGAGCCCTGCCCCGGCTCCAATCGAACTCCCGATCTCGCTTTGCAAGGAGGTTGTTTCAGTATCTGTAAATTCCGTAGCTATTGGACCAAGCCTTGAAGCTATAAGGCTATAAACACTTACTTCATCAAGATAGACAAACTCCCTTAATGTCCCTGTTTTGTTCCGGGCGGCCCGTCTCCTACGCCATTGGCGAAACCATACCTGGAAACGTGTCAAAAAACTCATTTTGCATCACCTTTCATTGACAACTTCACTGCTCGGCGCTTTTGGTCCTTAACCAATTCAAAGCCTCCAATATAGTCTTCTGTCAAAATGACCGACCTGTCATCTGCGGCTGCCAGTAGACCTGCCTCGGTCCATATCGCTGCTAAATCTGCCGCTGACCATCTCTCAGTATTTTGTGCCACCCATGCATGTGGCAAATCGCCTGAAATAGCCAAGTGTTTTGCTGATGTCTGAAGAATTAATTCACGATCCTGCCGATTCGGGAGAGGAAAATTGATCTCCCAATCAAATCTACCTGGTCGCCTTAGAGCAGCATCAATATCTTGGGGTCGGTTAGATGTTGCGATAACAACAACGTTGTTTTTGGTAAAGCCGTCCATAAGAGTAAGAAGTTGGGCGACAACTCTACGGGAGACTTCATGAGATTCGTCGGCACGCTGACCAGCCACACTGTCAATTTCATCGAAAAAGATAATCGCCTGTTCTTGTTGTGCCGCATCTGCAAACAACTTGCGGAGTAACTCTTCGCTTTGACCATACCATTTACTAAATATCACTGGTCCGCTAATTTCGTAAAACGTTGACTTTGTACTATTTGCAATAATCCTTGCCAACATTGTTTTCCCCGTACCTGGCTGTCCCGTGAACAGAACACCCTTGATTGGGCGCGTTCCAATCTTTGCCAGATTATCTTTATGCTGTAAAGGGACTTCAATGAGTTTTCTGGCTCTTTCGACAACATCCTGCAGACCACCGAAGTCATCAAAGGTGTCTTTAATTGCCCCTTTTGCCAATTTAAAACTCGAAATGGTGGCATCATCAATAGCTGGCAGGTCAAGGTACTTAATAGGGTCTTTTGCCAGGACACGAATTACCCCAGAAGAATTCTTTGCTTCAACGGTATTCCCTTCACTATAGACGATATCGTTTGTGGGAAGCATGATCCAACGACCACCAACATCGACAATAGTAGTATCCGCGAGCTTTAATCGAACTACGCCGATAAATGGCGGTTCGGGCCACAATTCATCAGGAGCGGACTCAATATAATTCTCGTTAATACGGACTAAAACGACAGAGCCGACTCTAAATTCAAATGGCTCATCATTACTGACCGTAGTGACCACACCATTTGGAAATTCCAAATAAAGTCGGCAGCCATTATCCTCGATGGCACGAACCCTGGCAACATTGCTTATCGGGCTTATTTGATCATAATTACTCATAAGTGTGACTTTCTGCCTTCATTCTGCCACCTAAAAATTTGGAACTACAACTATTAGCGTTTTCTGCCCACTCGCTATGGACTTTCGCTACTAATAGATTATCTTTACTTGACCTTATCCTCAATTTGCTTGTGAACATCCCTGCCTTTTTCGTCACGTTTCACAGTCATAAGGAAAAGCGCTATCTTGTTGCTCTTGTCTTCCCATTTCTCGCCGATATTTTTCTTTTCCTGGGAGGCTTCTATAAGATGTTCACCTTTATATTCGACGACCATTACTCGCCCGTCATTTAGCAATGCAACAAAATCGGGGTAGAAGAATTTTCCGTTCGAGAGTGGGAGGCGGAAAGCCCAAGTGTCATGAACTAGGTTTCGCACCCAGTATTTGATATCATTACATTGGTCAATTGCTTTGGCACATTCCAATTCCTCATCGGTATCGAAGGCGCCAATAACGCTACCATAATAGTGTTTATTAAATTGGTATCGCCCATGATAGAAATCGCTGGCTGGATAGGTGTTTGGATCAAACTTGAAGTAGTAATCGTAGGTGGTTTCTGCGGTGGTGTTGTCACCAAACAGGAGCGCCTGATAGTTGGAGCTGCTGTCTTTGACCTGGTATTCCTTGATCTTGGCAGCCATTGCTTTGAGCAGTTGGAAACGAGCGCGCACCAACGTGACAAGCGGGATGTTTCGCTTATCAAGCAATTGTTTTAGGGTTTTGCGGGTAAATTCCAAAAGGTTTTCGGGGCGGATGTTTGGCTGTCTCAATCGCGGTTCAAGCCAACGGGTAAGTTGCAAATCTGTTAGACCGCTTTCTGTATCGCTGAAATCGAGCGGAAGTTGTTTGCCTAAAAACTTGTAGGTCAGTCTTTCACCTTTGATGTCAAATTCATAGGTGGAGGCTTTTTCTTCGATCTTGAAATCGTCTTCGGTGAGTTCGGCGGGATAGTCGAGAATGTTCCAAAGATGGTCGTCCAAAACGTATTCAGCCAGTTCAGGTTCGCCATCCTGAAACAGAGTCAATTGAGGAACAAGGAATGGTTCACCACGTTCTGCTGGTGAGAGAGGGCGTTTGGGGAGCTGGTGATATTGCGCAATGGTTTGAGCGACTTTGGGACGGTCTTCTTCCTGGACAGATGCAATAATCTTCTTTTCCAGTTCAGGAGTGACATTTCCTGATACGCGAAGAAGCAGGCGGTTATCGCTGCCTGTTTCGATCTTGAGTTGTGATTGTTCCACTAAATCAAACTTCGAGAGGTCAGGTTCTTCAGTGAGGATGAAGACAACAGGTTCCTGTGGTTTGAATGTGACAGGCTCGGTGCTGACTGGGAGTTGAACCTGTGTGTACTGTTCAGCTTCCAGTTTGTCGAAGCCCATATCTACCAGGCAGTCTTCCATCTGTTCAGCGGCTCTTGTCCAACTTGTGGATGAGACATGAGCATAGGCGCGGTTTAATTCGGTGTGGACTCTTTCACGGGCGTACGGCATACGCAGCACTCGTCCAAGCAACTGCTCAACATCCTTTTTGGAATGGACGGTGGCAACCGAACAAAATACATAGGCAAAGGAACAGTCCCAGCCTTCTTTTAGAGCCTCAATGGTGATGACAGCTTCTATTTTGTTGTTGGGATCGAAGAGATTGACGCCATCCAACTCGCGCTGTGTACCTGTAGCGATGGCAATGTGCTCGCGCGGAATACGACAGGTTTCCATCAGGAATTTTTCCACCACATCCACGGTGACTTCGCGTCCTTTTTCCTCTGCCTGGATCAGGACAATTGGGCGGACAAAATCGGGCTCTTTGGCGGCGATTTCTGCAAGTTTGTTGCGGGTGAGGATTGCATCCTGAATGGCTTCGCCCCAGGTCTGATGCTCGGTCAACACGATTGGCAGTTTGATCATTTGCTCGTGTTTGAGTTGAGAGGCAGATACGTTATATAGAATATTACTGTTTGGTGTTGGTGTGGCGGTAAACTCAAAAACACAGGCAGGCTGGATGCGCTCAAACACTTCGTGCATGAGTTTTGACGCAGCGTTCTGCGACTCATCGATGATGACCAGTGGACGATGAATCGTCAGAAGATTGCGGAAGGAATATTTTGGTTTTCCTTTTTCTGCGCCTTCCTCAATGGTATCCAATCCTTCAATCCCGGCTGGTAGGTTAACGAAGTGCGGTTCAAGGTGTTCGTTATGGGCATAGACTTTGCGACCGTCTGTGTCTTTGACGCGAAGGCTGGCAAATGTTCCAACAACAACACAGGCACGGTCACGCAAATCCTGCGGACGGATCTGGGTAAACTCGCTGATATCCAACACCTTGACCTGCCCTTTGAAGGCATCCATCAGGGCTTCACGGTTGGGATGGTTGGGTTTTTGGAGGGTTTCAAGCGTCTGTTGGCGGATAACGTTGGTTGGAACCAGCCACAGGATTACTGGGTATTCATCCTCAAGGTAGACATTCGAGGCAATGGAAGCGCTGCGGGCTGCCATGTAGGTTTTGCCGCCACCTGTTGGGATGCGTAGGCAGAGATAAGGTGTTTCTGGCAGAGGAGGCAAAGGTTTGTACGTGCGAGTCAGCCCCAAGTCACGAGTGATGCGGGCGAAGCCATCCGCTGCACCGTGAACGCGGGCTACTTCGAGGTAGTCCTTCAAAATTCCTAAAGCGGTTTCCTGATATTCTTTGCGTTGGAAGGTCATGTTAGCGCGCCTTTATGTCGTATGGGACTTGCTTGAAGATGATGTTTTCGCGTGCCAGCCGTTGCGAACTGAAGGTGGTCAGTTCGCCGTAGATCACTTTTTGTCCTTGATACGGTGGAAGACCGGCGAGGATTTTGCCCGTGAGGACGTTTCCGCCGTCTTTGGATTTATCGCCGAGGATACCGTTATAGAGCAGGTAATAGGCGATACCATTGTGAACGCCAAGCAGGGGCGATGCTTTTTTGCTTCGGACCTCCAGCGGTGTATGGGTTTCTGTAAACCAGACATGCGCCGCCAAAGTGCGGAATCTGACAGATGGGTTAACCTTGCCCTCTTCGTCAAAGATGGTTTCACCGAGTTTGTAGAAATGGAACCCGCCCCCGCCTTGCCAATTGACACCTTCACTTATGCCACCTTGTTCACCATCCACTACTTTTTTCAAACGTGGTACGCAATGGGTAATGGCATGATCTCCCATTTCAATTCCAATATATCGTCTCCCCATTTTGTGGGCGACAGCGGCAGTAGTACCTGAACCTAAGAAAGAATCAAGAACGATATCATTGTGATTTGTTGAAATTTGAATCAAACGCTCAATTAATTTTTCTGGCTTGGGGGTGGAAAAAGGAGTTTCACCTGGAAATAAAGTTGTTATTTCTGCCTTTGCGCTTCCAGTAGTTCCAACTTCTGAGTGTAACCAAAGACTTGATGGCACCAATCCTGTTTGCACTTCGGACAAGAACTTCTTTACACGCGGAGCGTTATCTCCATTTGCGCCAAACCAAATGCGATTATCCTGAACCATTTCGAGAAATCTTGGTTCTGTATAAAGCCAACATCTACCTGCAGGAGGGTCAATCTTCCGACCCGAAGGTGTAGTAATGGTGAAAAATTGTTCTTTCCGTCTACCCTTCTCCGCTTTCGCATGTGCAGGGAGAGAAGCCCAAGAACCACGAGGATCATTATCTGGATTTGAGTATCTTTCCAACTGACTTTCGGAGGACGGAAGAGGATTTCTTATGTTTTTCCAAATACTTCTATCTTTTGCAAAGAGCAAGACAGTGTCGTGAACCGTTGATACGTCTGTTCTGTTTTCTCTGGTATGACTTTTTTGCCAAACAATATGCGCAACAAAGTTATCTCTACCAAAAATCTCATCTAAAAGCACCTTCAAGTAATGCCCTTCTGTATCGTCGATTGATACCCAAATACTTCCTTCAGGTGACAATAAATCGCGCAAAATCTCCAATCGAGGATAAATGGTACTTAACCATGTGGAGTGCTCCAAATTATCATCATAGTGTTCAAAAGCACTCCGCGTATTGTAAGGAGGATCAATATAGATACACCTCACTTGACCAGCATAATATGGCAATAAGGCTTTCAAGGCTTCAAGATTGTCACCTTGAATGAGCATGTTTTCAGCGTTGGGGTCGCCGTAGGAAAGCGTTTCGTCCGCTTCAAGGAGGCGGTAAGGTACTCGGCTGGATGTTTTGCGTGCTTCTTCGTCATTGAGCCAGTGCAGAATGGGCATTCCGTTATCTATCCTTTTGAGTTGCGGGTTGTTCGCCGTTGTCTACGACTACATCCAGATATTTTAATTTCATTTTTTGGGCGGCAGCCAGCCTGTGTTGACCGTCAAGTAAAAAGAAGTCGGGGTTCACCATAATAGGGAACCAGGCGCCAATTTCAAAATCCTCAGTGATGGAATTGACTTCAGCCCAGTTGATTTCGTTTTGATTAGAGAACAAGGCTTTGTCAACCTTGATTTTATCAATTGGGACTTTGGGCATGACAACCCATCTGCCATTGAATTCAGGCTTGGCATACATGGATGTCAGGTAATCAGGGGAAGGAATATAGGCTTTTTTCATTTCCTTGCCGAGAGGGTCTATTCTTCAAGCATATCCGCTATGAATTGGATGACATCGGGCTTGTCTTTGTTGTCTCTTAGAAGTTGAACCAGGGCGTTTCCGATGTAGTATCCCTCTTCAATTCCGTACTCGTTTTCAGGGATAAAGCACTGGAAGCGAAGCACCAAGGGTTCCTGTTCAGAGTCGTCAAAATCATCTTTGGGTTCGTCCATTTGTTCCTCGTTTGGTCTCCAGAAAGCAAGTATAAAGGTAAATTGGCAACTGGAATAATGGTTTTTGAGGAAAATATTTTAAAATATCCCGCTACTTGAAAAGAATGTAATCTTATACAAATACCCCCTTGAAAATAAGGGATATCAATCTTTGTTTATATCTACAAAACAATACCCCTCCATAAAATATCCCTCCAGGATTTCCCCGTCATCTGTTGGAAGGGGTGTTGATTCAATAATCTCCTCGCGATCATCAAAGTAGATCAACAAAACAGGATAATCCCTTTTGTTCATTTTTGTATTTGCTTCAAGGAACCTATAGTCATATGGCGAGGCATCCAGCCATGCTGAAACCTGCTCACGCGTGAAGCAGACATTAGCCCACCCATTCCAAAGAGTACCATCCGTATATCCTTCAACGATGTTTTCCGGGTCTTCGTCGCCATCGATGCTGAATTTTGATTTATACATTGTGCAATCTCCTTTCCCCAGGATACCAGGGTGAGTACTGTTTGTCCAGGGAATTTCGGAAAATCATAAATCCCTTGGGGATGTGTTGGATAACAATTAAGTTTGTAAAGACTTTACTAACTTCTTCGCAACCTGCTCAGGGCTGGCAAGCTCGTGTTCCCAAATACGAAGAACTTTCCAATGCTCCCGTCTAAGCGTTTTTACGACAACACCATCACGCACCTTGTTGCCCAAAAGTTTCTTCTCCCAAAACGCCTTATTATTTTGTGGCATATTGAAATGTTTTGGACACATGTGCCAAAAACAGCCATCCACAAACAGGGCAACCTTTTGTTTTGGGAACACAAAGTCCGGCTTTCCAAATAAATCATAGTTTCTGCGCCAGCCCGAAATATGATGTTTTTTCATGATGCGAATCAAAGCAAGTTCTGTATCCTTGTTTCCCCTGCCTCTGATACGGGACATTACCTCTGAGCGTTTTTGCTTTGTGAAAACATCAGGCATGATTTTTCTTGCGCATTTTCTGCAGAGCATCGTAAACAATCCCTGCAATTTGCTTTGCCAGAAGTGGGGGAACGGCGTTACCAACCTGGTGGTATTGTTGGGTTCTGGTTCCCTCAAAAAAATAGTTGTCCGGGAATGTTTGCAGGCGTGCAGCTTCTCTAACTGTCAGGGAACGACATTGAAGAGGGTCATAATGAATGTAGTAGTGTCCATCTTTGCTGATGTGAGAAACTACAGTTGTGGAAGGCTTCCCTTTGACCTGAACTCTAAAGCGGTCATTGAAAATGGTTTCACCAACCTTGGTCTTGATGTTGTTATGCTTTGGGAGCAAGGCTTTCGGAAAATCGTCCAGAGTCGGAGAACGTTTATTGATCTTTGCAAAAACGGCGGCAAAAAAATATCGTTGTAAATCTTTTTTGATGTGAGTCCTTGATTCGTGATTGCATACTCCATCAAGAGATTTATCGATATACCAATCAAATTGATACAGTTTGGTTGATGTCATGTTTGCTGGTAGAAATTGACCGCCAGTTGTCAGGGTGAGATTAATTTTCGAGGCGTTTTCGTTGAGAGCCTTCTTCAGTTCTGGGGAAAGCTTTTTAAACCATTGTCCAGCTTGCACAATGGATTGTATTGCTGTCCTCCACTTTTCCGGGGTGTCGATTTCCTTTGAGAGTCCGCTTCTCAGTTTTGGAAGATCACTTATTACCTGATTAATTGAAACTTTCCCAGCTTTAACAAGAATATCCGGGTCTGAAGAATATAAATCTGATCTAATCCCTAAAATAATGACCCTATGTCTGGCTTGAGGAATGCCATATTCCTCAGATCGAACAACAAAATCATTGGCTTCCAGCTTATTATCTGCCTTCTTTGTAGAGCATGAAAACAGATGGTAAGACAAAGGTTCCTCTGTCCCTTTCCTTTTCGCCCTGAGTGGTCGCTTTAAATCCTTGATTATTAAATCAAATGTGTTCTGCTTGTTGGTTTTTGTTCTTGTTGCAGATAGTAAGCCTTTTACATTTTCCATCACAAATACTGGGGGCTGATGATCCGCCAGAATTCGCAAGTATTGTTTATAAAGGTGATGACGGTGATCTTGCGCATATTTCCAGGGATTTTCTCCACGCATTCGAGAACGTCCAACCAATGAATATGCCTGGCATGGCGGTCCACCGATTAAGACCCAATTGGTTGCCCCATTAAGGGCTTCTGAAATTCGAGTTCTAACCGCCTTTACTGGTTCTTCTCCTAAAGTTGCCTTCCAAGCCTCTTTTTTTGCAGCCAGGGATTGGCGTTTGTATTTTCCAAATAATTCTTCCCTGCGAATTTTATTCTTCAAATAATCATAATACTCTGGCGGGATGGTATCACTTGAAAATTGGCGGAAAAATGCCCTTAATTCCAGAGTCTTATGTGCGAACTCATCCATTTCGATGGAAAGTTTGATTTTAAAAATTGGCTTTCCTTCCTTATTTTTAAAAGATGAAAAGCCCTCCCCCAAACCTCCGGGACCGGCAAATATGTCAATTACAGGAATAGGTGTTGTCATGTTATTTGCAGTATTACAATGTCATTCTGTTTATCAGTCAAAGACTAGGATGATTTATCAATCCTGGTCAGATATTCTCCGGTGAACAGTTTATCTAATGTGTTTGCAATTTCTTCAGCAGTTTGGCCACTGACTACGAGAGCCAATTCATGATTGGTCAAAAGCCCTCGTCGCGAAAGGTTTGATGAACCGACTATTGCAGATTGACGATCCGCCACTATTACTTTTGCATGTAAATCCTCGACATCATTACCTTGAAAATCATACAAATGAAAATGAGGGTAAATGGAATTTAGATTACTCAATCGAGCCACCACTTCCCCTGGCTGTTGACCAAGCTTGTTGACAGCAATGCGAATTAGAATACCCTTTGAAAGGGATGTTTCAAGCCAATCCAGGAAGTGGTCTGCTGCTCCACTAATTGCATAGGATGTGATCAAGATTTCATTCTTGGCTTCCCGGAAAAGTTTCTCCATTGATGTTTCAATAGAACCAACGCCTGAACCCATCCAGGCAAGACCACTTACTACAACTGAGGTTTGATTTTTCATGGCAGGTTTTGTAGTAATAAGTTCCGATCAAGGCGCATATTTCGATGTTCGCATGATGTTTCGGAAATCAGGCTGCAAGCATAACAAGCGGCGCCATTATATTTTCCATATCCAAACTGCTCCTCTCCGCAGAGTGGGTCATTTGAACAGGCATCAATATTCCTTAATGCACCACGTATCACTCTTTCAAACTCGGGCACAAGTGCAATCAACCCACCCAATGTTCCATCGCCACCGGGCTGGGCAGTGTATAAAAGGATCCCACCATTCGCTGCTCCATTGGTTTCATTTACATCAATAAAAACGCGTTCTCTTATGGCAGCCGATGAATAACCGGAATCCACCGATAGTGCGTTGATTATCCTGTGAGCAAAGGTATGCCACCAAACAAAAACAGGGTGAAGTTGGTTGCGGTCTTCCCCCACCAGTGTTCGATTGGTGAATCTGGCAGGATTTCTCCAAGCGTCGCTCCAAATCTCAAACGCACCTCCCGAAAGTTGCAGGTTGTTTTGAGGATGGTTCTCAATATCCAAATCGATGAATATACCCTCGCCAAACAATTCAACCCCAGGATACCAGTTTCGACCTTCATTTGCGAAGGATGTATTAACAACGGCGGAATTTAAAGGATCCCCGCCTGGGACCCGGCGATAGCCCGTTTGGACCATCACAACTCTTAAACGATTTACTGGAGTAATTCTGAGTTGCCGCCCACCATCATATTGAACTGACCGGACGTTACTCTGAACAACTTCAAATTGAGGTGGTCTACCTGGCTGGGATGAGGGTTGAGGTGGGTGACCATTTGTTGCTGCCTCTTTCAAGGCATTGAATTCTTCAAGTCTCAAGGTGTGTACATCGGCTGGCAGGCTCCCTGTAACCGTATCATTGATTGCCGACAAAAGAGTTTGTTGATCGTACAATTGAATCTCATCAAACACTGATTGAGGTAGACGATTTCTGGAAACCAGATTTCTTAAAACAACCATGAAATCATTTTTTGTGGCGGGAGTATCAACAACAGCCAGGGCATCTTGAATGGCGGATATTTCCAACAGGCGATGCAAACTTGTTGCGCGCGGTGGTATTGTCAGTGCTGTCTGAATTTCAGAAATTTTGAGGTTTGCCGCACCGCGTTGCAATATTCGCGCGTCGGCATTGCACCCGGGCCTTATGGGCTGTGAGCCTGAAACCGGCTCTCTTTCAGGAAATCTCCCTGAGCATCTCCATGTTCGGGAGTATGCAGTTCCAAGGTTTGTTGAACGATTGCAATCCGGGCACTGGATGGTAATATTACGAAGCGCACCTCCCCCTCCTCTCCAAATCAAAAAGGTTGGGTTGCAACCAATACTACCTTGATGGACTACTCCAATCCAATCAACATCATCCAGATGTCCTTCCGGGCAAGCCATAACAAAACGAATGGCCTGTCTATTGGCTTGCGACCAGGCATCACTTGAGGATGCCAGCTCATTACATTGTGGACAAGCTCTACTATTGCCTTGAGTCTTTCGATATAAAATTCTATGTCTTACACACAATGACCAGGATGGGAACCGTTTGGTGTTGTATATATATTTGCTTTCAGTTTCCCCTAATTCAGCATTGGATGGCAGCCTTACAATGCCGGCGCCGCCAAGTAAAGATTGCGACAGCCGTTGATCAGTGATCTCGAAGTCTTCGGGCCTCCGTGCGCCAAACAGTCCGGAGCGATCAAGTGAAGGAATTATTTTTGGACCTTCGGGACCTTCGAGGATTGAACCAGGTCCATAGGTGGTTACAAACTGTGAACGACGTAAACTTTGCGCCATATGTTACACCTTAAATCCTGTTGTCTCTTCCACATCGCGGAGTGATTGTGGAGCATTTTCAAATGCCTCCTCTAGGCGACCACGATGTTGGGCATCCCCCAACACTACATGGCGTTGAGGTTGCCGCAGCACTGCTGGTTCATTATAGACAAATTGATCTGGATTCGGATATAGGGCGGCAATTGCCCTCCATCTATCCAATTCTGAGGACGTTTCATTATTGGTAATACCCGGCACCGGTCTACGCCCAACAGGTTGTATGATTGACCTTTGTTCAAATAACTCTGGAATTATCATCACTTCAGGGTCAAACCGTGCGGATGCCATTCGATTTGCCAGCGAATGAAAAGTACTTCCTATGCGTTGTTGAATCCGCCATTGCTCATGAACACGGATTCCATTTAGAGCCTTCGCTTGACGTAGAAGGACGACAGCTAATGGACCCAAAGACCGTTCCCGCGCTCTTGGAGAAAAAGGAGCAACTGTAACCGGTTCGACATATCGATATAGCGCACGATGATAACCAGTAAAGAATTCATAGTGGTCAAGGTCTCGCGGCCTGCTTGCACGGAAAAAACTGACCACCAGTGCGCTTGTTTTACGACCTACACGACCGGTGGCTTGAATATAGGATGATGTGGTTTTGGGTTGACCATGCACGACCATAAGGCTGAGACGATCCACATCCACTCCGGTTCCAAACATGGATGTCGCAAAAACGGCATCTTGGGCATTTGGCATCGGTATTTCAAGTTTTTGCAACAGGACAGGAAGATTCATCGAACTGGCTCGACTGGAGAGTTCCAGCCTTCGTGACTCATCAAGAACCCGTGCTCCAGTGCCGGAACGGCTCTCCATTCTTTCCGGGATGTCCTGCCTGTATAGTGATAGCGCCCCGGCTAATTCACGGGTGGCATTGAAATATCCTACAAGTGTCCAGAAAGGATCTATTTCATTAATAGAAGTGCTTTGTGATAGATCAAATGATCCCTGCAACAGTGATGACCAAATACGGACAATTGGGGTTTGCGCGCCTTTACCCGGTGCGCAAACAGCTGCATACAGCCTGCCAGGTTTTCTTGCATCAAGAGGATGAGCTTCTGTTCCAGTGGCAAAGAACCGCTCATCTGAGGAAACTGCAGATGGCGGGAATTGAGTTAGTCTTCGATTGAAAAGCGATTTCACCTGAGCCTCAGCCTGACGGACAGTTGCTGTGGAGGCGATATATTTGGGAAACACAAATCTTTCGTCAATAATTCTTTGACTAAGCATATCAACTGCCGTTTCAAATAACCCAACCATGCTACCCAAGGGACCTTCAATAAGATGTAATTCATCTTGAAGTATTAATTCGGGTGGCGAAAACGATGGAACTCCTCGATGTAAAGGATTTCCAACGGCGCGGCCGGCAGGATGATCTCGAAGACCGGTTTGTTGGGAGCCGTCCGATGGGGGACACCATATCCGGTAATATCCCCATCTGCTGTGATAATGTGTTACATTTCCAAAAAGTGATGCCGCTTTTGGTTCAAAAGCTAAACGCGCAAATTTGTCGACGGTTGAGATAACAAGAGAAGGGCATCTGTGGTAAATCTGGTCATCCACGGTAAAAGCAGGAATGGGAATCCGGGTTGACCACTTTTTGCCTTGTTCCAATCGGAATGGTTCTGGAATATCCTGCCACAAAAGGCCATCGGTTAAGTCAATTATCGGGTCTGGTATACGATTGGGATTTGGAGTAGTGGATACCTGTCGTCGGACATTTGTCCGGGAGCCCTCTCGTTCCCGAGGTTCCGGAACCTGTTCCGCCCAAAGCGACTGATTTAGTTCACAATTCGGATTGGGGCAGAAAATATCAAAGTCATTTTGTTTGTAACTACCCTGGTTTGTGGAATACTTCAAAATAAAATAGCCCGGACGCGATGGGCGGGCAGATTGTATTTGTGCATTACTGCCCAATGCGGGTTTGATGGATTGCTCCCACCAATCATCAACGTTTAGAGACGAAAGAAATGACCCGTCGGGTATTGTAAAGTTAATGGATATGGTGCGATATGTTGGCGATTGGTGTGAAAAAATATTAACTGAATTAATTACCAGAGATGGTACGGGACGGCGGGGTGTTAGCATGCTTATTGGCGGAATTGTCGGGTTCCCACCTTGATAAACAAAATGTAAGGTGAATTCCCCTGCTCCAAGTCCTTCGTCAGAGATGGCTAGCGGTGCTTGGCAACAGGGGCAGTTTGTTACCTGTGCTGGTTCGCCTTCCACCTGTAAGTTTCTTCTGACCTGTTGCACATACCTGGCAAGCTCTGCATCAGGCCCATCATAATCTGGACGCAATCCGCGCAAAATATCCAATGCGCCAGCTATCATCATAAACCCAGTTCCCCCCGGCACAGGCATTGGACCAATGCTCATCATGCTGTTTGGCGTTACTCCGCCCCCCACCCATAACCCGGCTGAAAAGCGGATTCCACCCCAGATAAGGTTGTCTGTTTTTTGACACCCATGTGGACGCCAGCCAATAGTGCTGCCTCTCCCTGCTCCCATTATTCTGAGGGTTTCACATGCTGTAACCACCCCTAATGCTCTTCGAAATTGTTGTATTGTGAGTAGCCGTAGTGTGTAACGTGATAATACGCCAACTCCAGCGCCCGTTCGATCTTGTCCTGGACTGTTATGTTTGGCACGCAAACGTCTAAGTCCCAATACGAATGCGGATAAACCCAGGTATGCTTCTGTCTTACCACCGCCTGTAGGAAACCATAGTAAATCACATATGTCTCTATCAGGATGGAATGGATTTGCAAGTGATGGAATATTCAACAAAATAAATGCAAGTTGAAAAGGTCTCCAAGCCAGGGATCTCTGGGGATTTTTCCATCTCGCTTGCATATCAATGGCTTTGTTAGCAAAACAAAACGCCAATCTGGCATCTTCATCTGAACAAAGAATTTCTATTGCTTCTTGGATACGTGATGCCACTTGGTCACATTCCTGAAGATGAGTTCTGGCAACATCTTGATATACATCCTCAAGTCGATCAAGTTCGCTTTGTTGTACTTGCAACCATGCCTGATAGCCCTCGACTAATGGTTGCAGGGCAGCTCTGACTCGATCAGGATCCCATGTTTCGGCTAATATTTCTGGCCTCAATTCAGGTGGTTGTCCATATTCATTTTGCCAATCCATATCAGGCGTTTGAATTAAATAGATTGGTATTAATTCGGAGCGCACATCAGCAGGTGAATATTTTCCTCGCTCCGATTCAGTAATGGTTTCTGAATCTGTCCATACGAAAGGAGCCTCTTGTGGGCGGTTGGTCAATTCAAAGGGACGTTCAGGATCAATTTCTTTCCACATCGCGCCACACATATGTCCGCGTGCAAATGCTGTGCGTTGACGGTATAGCAAAGCAAGTGATAATTCTTCTTGTTGATTATCAGATGGTTGTTCATGGGGTTGAGTATGATTTTCGTCAAGATGTCTGACAGGGACTAATTTTGTGCCATGAAGTATATGAGTACGCAATTGCGGTTGAAAAAGATATTCGCTTGTGGTTGGGTGTTCCCCAACTATCTGTGTAACATTTATCAGGAAAATGGAGACTCTCCAAACCCCAGGAATTAATTGTCGGGAACGAATATGCAGTCTTGCCCCTGCCCCTGCGGTTAGATCGATGGATGCTTGTGAAACATCCAGACTGCCACTCAAATAGCCTGATGGATTCCGATGCCAACCGTCCTGTTCCAAATAGTATCTTGCCCAAGTCGCGCAAACCTCAATTTGCGGAATGCCATCTTCAGCCTCCAGAGTAAATGATACACCTATAGATCGTGGTAGTGCCTTGGGATCCAATGCAGGTGCAAATACTCCAGGGGATGCCACATAACCTTGCGAGTCTTGATCCTCTTCACTGCTTGTCTCTTCTATGATTTCATCAATGTTATCTTCAATTCTTTCATCAGTGCTGGAGGCAGTGACAGGCTCCAAAACACCGGTAATATATTCAGTTCGCGGATCTTGTTCTTCCGGCAGGATTTCGTTTGGACCATTTCTTGGTCCAATGACCTCACGGTAAAGTGCAATTAACATATCATTTCTAGTAGGCATCTTTTCCTCTCCTGCGACCGAAGTTTTTATTATCCATAGTGCAAATGAATTATTTCATTGTGGTCGAAATAAACCCCACTTCACCGAATTATATGCCGTGTGGTCTCTCTTACAGCTTGGTTTTTAATTGCATTTTGTAGATTATACAACATCAATAAACTTTCCCCATTCGATGACTGGTAGTTTTCCATACTTTCGCCCAATCCCCGTCACTACTGCAATATCATCGGGTAAATTTTTAAATGCCCATCGAGCTGCCTTCCTGACCCAGTTGGGGCTTACCTGTGCATATACAAGCCTCACACCAGTTTCACGACAGAATGCTAGGGCTTCCGTCCATCTCTTTCGTGTAATGCCTTCTATTTCCTCCTTCTTTTTATGTTCATCCCCAAATTCCAACCAGAACAAAGTCTCGAAACCCTGAATTCGCCCCCAGGCAAGTGCATCAGGGCGCACAGATATTTCAGGAAGTTGCACTTCGGTCCAACCCGTCCATATTTCGGTGAGCGGATAGGCGGATCGTAGCCATGCCAGCCATCTACGGGAATTCGCCCTGTGTGGCGTCCCGATTAAGTGCTGATTCAGTTCCTTCACGCCGCTAAAATCCACGCCCTTTGATGCTCCCCAACTGCGCAAGGCAGCGGATACTCCTTTGCGGGTCGGATGCCACATCCAGTACGGATCCATTTTCTTTGGCTTCGACTTGTCTTTTTGGAACACCTCGCCAAGTTTGAATATCACCTTTTTTTTCTTTTGAAGCCCTTGTAAAACATCAAGGGTTATTGTTTCAGGAAGACCCACCAGAGAAGCGATTTCCTCAAGGCTTCCTTTTCGGTTTCGGGTCAAAACCTGGAGACACTTCAACTCTTCGCGAGAGAAATGGGAGAACTCATCATCCATCTTGGGAGGACGAGGGAGTGCAGGAGAAAATAATCTTGGACCAAAAGAGAAACTGTGATAATCCGGAGTCTTGTTCTTTGAAGTGACAACATATGGAACGGAAAACCCGTCTGTCATGGAGCGTTTGACCTCCATCAAATACCATTCCCCGGGAGATGTCACACGGATCCAAAGGGACGCGCCAGGTCTTTTTTTATCCAACTCGGCAACCAGACGCTGCAGGAGGGGATGAAAAACAAATGGTGGCAGTCCATTCAAGGCGTCAATATCGAATATGAAGGTATCGGTAAAACCACCCTCATATTCCAGACTGATCCAATCGGAGAAGGTTACTTCACCAAGCTGAACAGTCATGGGTTAATCCGAACATCCAATGTTGATGTACTCATCAACCGTAAAATAGTTTTGAGGGTTCAGCCAGATAGCGCTTTGTTCGCCCGTCTTCTGGCGGATGCCGTAATGCAAATGTGCCCCGGTGCTGTTGCCGGTATTGCCGCTCAATCCAACGACATCACCGTAATTGAGAATTTGTCCTTCTGTCACTTGAATGCTGCTCAGATGCGCCAGCCACACCTGATAGCCACTGTTTTCCACCACCACCAGATTACCCCAGGGACCGTTCGAACCAGCCCACACAACCTTGCCTGCAATGGTTGTATGAATGGGCGTGCCTTCATTCACTGGAAAGTCTGCACCTGTATGAGTCTGGTAATGTGGGTCCTGAAAGACACAACCAAGCAAAGGCTTGTCATACCAATCACTCCAATGTAGAACGGGACCGATCAGCGGCAAACCATAGATATCCGATCCAGGTCCAACATAGCCATCGAAGGGAACAGCGCTCATTCCGGATGGTAGCGAATTGCCATACGAGCCGTTGTCACTGGTCTCCGCATATTGGGGAATATCGAACAACCATTGTTCCACGCCGGGCTGCGCCCATGCCGGGAGTTGTGGAATGGTCAGGACCACCAGCATGACATAACCCACAACCAAAGCCGCCCCGCATAATAACGGGGCGGTCATCAGGGCGATGGAAAACCGGAAGAAGCCTTTCATTATAAGACTCGTCCCAGCCGATCCAGACGGATCTCGCCCTGCTGCCCGGCTTGCAATCCCATCGAGGCTTCGATGGATAAGCCATTGCGGATCATGCGCATTGAGAGCCAGTAGGAAACTCCAGAGCCGATGATCACCGGTGACAAGAACAAGGGATTGCCCGAATACAACTTCCCAACCTCCGGGGTCGTGATGGCGATCAATACCAACACTGCCGGTGGAAAGAGCGCTAGGAAACGTGCCTGCCATTCGACACCTTTGGCAGCGGCACGCGCGCGGGATAAGACTTCCACTACAGTCCCAAGAGTCTTTCTCAAGGACGCCACCAAGGGTCCGATCTCGATACGTCCTTCGATGGAGGCTAATAATGAAGTAGCGACAATGTCCACGGCGGGATTGTCCCAAGCGATTGTCCATTCGCGGACAGCTAATGCCGCTTCATCGGCGGGTGCAGTCCGTAAGCGCACAACTAAATCACCCAGCACCATCCTGCCATCCGGTCCCACGGCTTGCGCCGCATCATCAAGGGCATCTCCCAATGGCTTGCCTTGTGTGAGCAGAGTCTCCACGACTCCCAAGCCTCGTAAAATATCTTTCGCCTGCTTCAAACGGAATTCCTGGCGTTTGTCAGAAAGTGTGCCTGCATAGAGCAATCCACCAGCAATCGCAAACAGGATCGCGGGAAAGAATCCCAGGAACATGCCGCCTGCCAAGCCACCGCCAACCCAAGCCAGAAAGCCATAGGCAATCTGGTTGAACGCCAATCCTGTTCCAGTCTGACGCGCAAACTTCTCCGGATCGAATTTCTTCTTCGGTTGGGCAATGCCCATCGCACGCGCCATACCTGCTTCATCCACGGTGCGTCGCCAACCAAAGGCAATCGGGATGGCTGCCAGCGCCAATGCGCCAATGATTGAAATCAATGTAATCATGCTATCTCCATACGAACCAAAATGAGAGTTCCTGCGCGCCGCCATTGGCAAGCCAAACAGTGAAGTAAATGCCTACAACTCCAAGAAGAACGGTCATCAACGGATAGACTCCGACTTCGTTCCATGCAAGATCAATAGGTCGCATGGTTGCTTGCTGCATCGGCGGTTGATAAGACGGAGCAGGACGTTCAGGCTCCATCGTATGTTGCTGAGTCTTTTGTTTGGGCGGAGGTGGATTGCCCTCAGCTTTACAGGAGGCTGCCTGTTGGTTGACATACTGCCGGGTCTGCATCGAATATCGAAAACGGCGCATCAACCAGACTTCGGGCGGGACACGGTCGGGTCCAAGGCGCAGAAGCGCCAGCGCCATAAACCCGACCAATACCAGAAAACCGATCACCACCTTTCCAGTGAAGGATAGCGGAAGGAATAAACACAGCACTGCCAGCAAAGCGCCAGTGCCAAGAATACCAAGATCGCGATTGTTGAACATACCTCTCCTAGAATGGCGGCTTGGGTTGGAAGCTCTTCAACATCTCACCCAGTTGCGGCAGGAAGAGGAAAGCAAATAATACGATGATGATCAAACCGACCACCCCAATGATTGCCATCGAGGTCATGCGGCTGCCACCGAACGCCATGCCCGCCGTGCCTTGCAGGATGTAATACAGCCCGCCCAGCAGCGCCACGACGATCAAGAGTCCTGCCATGAACGCCCAGGCGTCGCGGGCGATGGACAGAATTTGTTCCATGATGGGGTCGAACATAAATATCTTCTCCTTTGAAATTTCAACAGGTACCGAGAAACCAGGCTGCCAGGGGAATGGCGGCGCTGGCAAGAATCATGCCAAAGAGGGCTTCACCGCTTTCGATCAGCGCATTGGCAAATGAGGATGCACCACCAATTGAGGCAGAGAACATCGTGATGAAGGCTGCCTTCAACATGCGCAAAGCAGCCAGCCCGCCGATCAACCCGGAGGCAAGCGTGCCCAACTCACTGATCGGTCCACAGCCACCAGCACCAGGCAAGGTCGATTGCAGGGCGCTCACGATTTGTGGGATGCCGAGAAAAGCAAACAAGCCAAGCACAACGATGGAGATCAGGGTGGAGATGGATTCCCATACCCATAGATTTGCGCCAAGGACAGAGGCGGAACTCACGCGCAACATCTGGGCAATGCCCGCTAGTAGCGCAAAAGCGACGAATGCGCCCGCCAGGGCAACCCAGGCTTCACGCAGAAAGGTTAGTAACAGGGAAGTAACTTCGCTCATGAAAACACCATTGGATCGTGTTTATGGAATTCATTTTCAAGGGCGGGATAGAAACGCTCGCCCCAGAACTGCATCGACCAGCGTCGGGCTGGCCCGGTGCGGTCTTTGAGGGTCAGGACTTCCAGTGGAGCGCAGCCGCAGTCACGGACATCACCAGTACGGTTGACCACCAATACCCGATCTGCTTCATAGGGAACACGTTCATCGCCTAACAAGGCAGATAGATCGTCGCCATCGTTGAAGCGTTCGGATTTCAAGGCAGCAGCTGCAATGATCGCCCAGCCGTGATGTCGTGCCATCTCACGCAAGGCAGCGGCCGCTTCGCCGCTGCGACCTTCTTCGTTCATCATTCCAGTTAGACCAACTACGGGTACACGATTGAGATAATCCACAGCGATCAGTGCCGGTCCTTTGACAGGAAAGGCGTAATCGTGGATCAACATGTCCTCCAGGGCACGAACGGTGTCTTCGCGGGAATTGAGCGAGAGCAAAACGGCTTCACTGGCGCGCGCCAGAGTGGCTTCCACAACGGGTTGTGAGGGTTGCGTATGAGGACCACCGGTCATCGCCTCTGTTTGCAGAAACATGCGAAAGCGCAATTCCTCCGGGGTGTGTTCATAACAACCAATGGCAGATGGAATATGCAGGCAGGCAGACTCGAAGATCATCCGCAGCAGCCAGGAAGTCTTGCCAATTCCTGGCGCTGCGGCGAGGAGAGTCAAGCCGCCGCCCCAGAAGGACAGGCCAGCAAAGACACCAAAGGGAGTGTAGGGCTGTGGGTTGCCCAAGGTTCCGGAGCGTGGCATAGGGTCATCTTATTCAATTGTGGAAGGGGGATGGTTGATCGTGTCGCTATGGAGTCGGTAGGAATAAACGCAACAGAAGATAGACAATCAATCCAAGTAATAGACCTGGCAGGGCAGGGATGTCCCCATGTTGTCTACGTACCCAAAGCCTGCGCCAGAGTTCCAATCCCAGAAGAGACAGCAATACGGCAGGTAAAGGAAAAAGACAGGCAAGCCCGCTAATCGCAAGCAAATCTGCCCTGCCAATAATGCTCTTGCGATACCCATATCCGGTGAACAACACCGGCCAGACAGGCGGGTAAAACAACAGGGGTATGGCGAACCAACCGGATAGATTACGGAAGATGCCCCAAAGACATGCCAACAGTACGATCCCGGTCTGAATGGGTGTTGCGGGAAATGTCAACAGGATCGTTCCAAACAGAAAGACTTCGATTCCTGGCACCAGGCGATAGCGCAGGTCGGCATAACTGAATATGGAAAAGGAGACCAGCGCAAAGGTTTCTGCAAGGGTCATGAACGATCCTCTTCATCCCTGGAGTTTGGCATGAATGTGAGTATCTCCTTCACCCGTGTTGCGTTTCCGATTTCTGAAGCGCGCATCAATGGATCGCGTGCTGTCATGATCTCTTCCGAATGATCCAGGTAGGCTCTGGTCATCTGTGCTGTTTCCTGTGGGTATTGCGCCGCGAAGACATTTGGGTCCAAGCCGTGTTGGGTGATGTCCGCGGACATGGCTTGAAAGCCCTGCTGGAATTCCTGGGGCGAACCATTGAAATTGGATTGAATCGAGGCATTCACGGATGGCGAGAAACCAAAATCATCAGAGGGCGTTGTGGATGGAGCGCCATTGAAGCGTTGCATTCGTTCACCCAACTCCGCCTGTCGTGCCGCAAGTTCATGTCCATGTGCCAGCGAACGGTTGTAGGCGGCTGGAGCACGTAACCCCATCGCTTCCAAATTTCCGGCTTGTTGATTCAATTGCTGCGCCGCATTGAGATGACTCATCGCGGCTTCCGCGCCAGTGAGTCCACTCGTGGTTGCAGCTGCTGCACCTGCTCCTGCACTGGAGGTAGCTCCTGCCGCGCCTACTGCACCAGCTCCCGCCGCTCCCACGCCGCTGGCAGCCAACATACCGATGGAGACGATCTGTTGTGCCGATTTGATCATCCCACCAAAGGCATCCGCTGTGGTGGAGATGGTCATCTTGCCGAGAATGCCTGCTAGGGATAACAACAATCCGGTCGCGCCCCATAACCAGACCACACGCAGGATGGCAGACAATAATCCCTGCTGACCCATCCAGGTGCTGGCCGCCATGCTCGCTTTAAAGACTCCACCTGCCACAATAGGCAGAAGAGCAATCAGGATAACTGCCTTCATCCATAAGGAACGCAGCCAGGTTGCTTGGGGTAACACACTTGCAATTGCAAGAGGCGGAGCGAGTACGGCAAGAATAAATAGAACGGCATTAGCGGACGCAAACGCAAACAACATTCCGCCGATGGCGAGTAATGAACCAATCGATAGACCGATGTTGAGCAAACTGCCAAGGAAGGTCTGGTTGGCAAGTCCCAGTAATATCGAAGTTGCAGTGGTGTTCTCCACAAAGCTGACCGCCAGGGCGCCGGTTTCACCGATGACTTTCCCAACCATCCACCACCCGAGTCGGACGATGAGATCAAGGAATGGACCGGAGGCAATTGCCAACACACCGGCAGTGACCCAATCTCCGATCACCCGTAATCCGCTGTCATCGTCACCGAGCAATCTGCCCCAATGATATAAAGCCAATCTCAATAGGAACAAAGCGGGCGCCAATGCTGCCGCAACCGGCAGACTGGATTGCGCTACTGTGCTGTAATCACCCTGACTGGGAGCTTGTACGATCTCGCCGATCACACTTGTCCAGCGCGCGACCTCTTCACTCATGGCGCGTACTTCCTTGTCGGCGGCTTTATCGAAGATGCCAGCCAGCGCTTCGGAGATGGTTTCGGCGGGAAAGATCAGATGATTGAAGATCTGTGAGATGGTGGTCGTGGTTGTGTTGCCGCCACCTCCCGTGGGTGGAGTCGGCGTGACTGTGACCGTCACCGTGGGTGTGGGAGTTAGAAGTAGATTCGCACTGGAGGCATGAACCGGTGTGGACGCCATCGCCAGATTACCGAGGGCAAGTAGTGCAATGAAGATTACGCAGATAATGAGAAATCGGGATTTTTTCATAAACCCTTCAAGACGTGTTGGGAGATATAGTTCCTTGTAAAACACAACTGCTGATAACCGCATTGTTTACAGATCGATGGTTGCTGCAGGGCATTCAAGGGTGGGTGTGGTCCCTTCTTCGCAAGGTTGGACAGGGATGCCACTGTTTTTTCCAGATCCCGGTTGGCGAGGAGTTGATCGAAATGCTTTGCTTCACCGGTTTCCCGATTTAAAGAATAGATGGCTGGTGTGTTGGACCAGGGCTGGTTTCCCAGGGTTGTGCAACGGTTAAGCAGGGAAAAGCGGAGTTGATCCTGTTCGCCATTAGAGAGGAGTGAACCAATCCTGGTTTCAGTCACATGTCCCACCTGTACCTGCCATATCCATGTATCGAACTGGACAGGCATGCGTACATCGGGCGGAAGGGTCAGGCAGACTTTTTCCGCCTTCAGGCTGTAGCCAGTGTCGCGTCCGATCAGCATGGCTTTGCGCCAGTCATGGGAAAGGAACGCCCAGGTGCGAACATAGATAAATAAGTTACGCCAGTCGCCGCCGAGGTTGTTGATCGCATTCTGGGAACCATATCGGCGACTCAGGGGGATATCCCCGCCCCGAAAGAGCGGCATGAGTTCCGGAGACCGGAGATCACTATGATGGTTGCGATATTCCTCGATCTTGCGGATATTGGAGCGAATTTCATCGAGGAGGTTTTCGAAACCATATTGGATTAGGAATTCTGCCAAAGTCTTGCCTGTGGATAGATCTTCAAGAGACTTCCAGACGGGATCGAAGGGCGGGGTTGGGTCGGCACCTGTCAGCCACCAACGTGCAGCCGCAGGGCAGAAGGAATACAACATGGCTGAGAGAATGGGATTCCCGCGTGCATTTTTGGGATTGAGCATGGCAAGGAAGAGATCAGTGTACATGCCAGACCATCAAGAGAAAGGGAATCGTACGCCAGGCGGCGGGGGATTTCATCCCGGTGAGTGATAGTTTCTGAAAGAGTCTCCAGATGAACTGGAGGATGCTGGTGACCAAAAAGGAAAGGAAGACCAGCAGGATCAGGGATGGGATATTGGAATAGGGTAACGCCCAAAGAACTGCCATCCAGAGTTTTACATCTCCGGCGCCCATCCATCCGTTTGCCCAGGCGGAAAGCAGCAGAAAACATGCCAGCCACAAATCCATATGCCCGGGGAAGTGCGCAATCATGCCCGCAAGGATCAATGGGTAGGTAGACCAGTTCGGGATGCGACGGGTACGCAGATCGTACAGGCTTACTGCCAGAAGATAAAAAAGCAACCAGGTCATTGGTTGCTGATGATATATAAATGAATGGGTGGGTATGGTGAACGTGTCGCTTTGATTCAAATCCGGGGTTGGCGACAGAGGTTTTATGCCCGATGAAATATTTGGTAAAATATCTTTGCAACGTCTAGGGTGCCCCCCTCACCCTGGGCGTTGCATTTTTAGCTCCTAATGCTTGACGAAAGAACATTTGTTCTGATATTATCCCAGTTGTATGTCTATCTGGGATCGTCTTCTGTACCTGATAGGCTTGCGTCCAACGCCCGGTCCTCGAACCTACCATTTTGATGCGAGTGAAAGCCTGCAAGTCACGCTTTCCACCCTATCCTCTGACGAAGGCCGTCCTGAACATGATTTGATCCCCGATATCCTGGCCGCAGGTCTAACACAATACACCGCCAATGAGAGGTTGTGGGACAGGTGGGAATCCCTCTCACCCCGTGAACGGGACGTGACTGCGCTCGTATGCCTGGGGTATACCAACCGTGAGATCGCCGCCCGTTTGAACATTTCTCCGGATACCGTCAAGGACCGCATCTCGTCCGTATTCCGCAAGTTTAATATTAACAAGCGCAATGATCTGCGTGCTCTGTTCTCCCATTGGGATTTCAACGAGTGGGAACGGCAGAGATAGACCCATACTCCGACCCTCCCCCCAAATCCAGTACCCCCAAAACACCCCCATCTGACACCCAGGTGGGGGCTATTACATATGAAGGGGAGGTTGTATTCTGTCAGCATGGAAATCCTTCCCGTTCTCAAAACCGGCAAACTAATTGTGATCTACACATCGGATGCTGCACGCACCGAAAGCATGGTCTTGATCGCCGAACTTGGTCTGCGTGGCGGAGTGACTATCCTGGATGGTGGCAATCGCTATCGACCGTATCAGGTTGCCACATTCCTGCGCAGAAAAACGGTGGATATTTCAAGCGCTGCCAATCGACTATTCAGTCGGCGCGCCTTTACCTGCTATGAGATGAATACCTTGTTGTGCTCCACTTTGTCTCGTAATCAACCTTGTGTGATTCTGGATCTATTGAACACTTTTTATGACGATCATGTATCAATTCATGAGGCGGATCGATTATTGAAATCCTGTCTCGGTCAAATCCAGCGTCTTGTACTCGCCGGACCCGTCGTCCTGACTCTTGCACCGCCTTTGGCGGAGGAACGTGCTTTTCTACTTGAGCAGGTCTGCGCACAGGCAGATGAAGTGCTGATCAAGGAAGCACCCGCCTGCGAACCCACCCAACCGTCGCTCTTCTGAATGATATGGGTCGTACTCTCGTCACCATCACCCAATTACTAAACGAGACCGAAGCCAACCTGTCGGCATTTCGGCGCACCTTGCGCCGCAGTGATCAGTATGTCTTCGATGGTCTCTTTGCCGCCGCGCGTCGGCATATCGCTGCCATCGGGCAGGCTGAGTCGCTGTTGCCATTTGAATCGGCTTTGCTTGCCATGTTGCTGGAACAGTCAAAAGAAATCGCTGTTCTTGAGCAAAAGGTCGAAGAACTGATCAAGAAGAACTCGGGTTGAGCGTGCCGAAACATGACCGAGGCAATTGGTTGGCTGTTGGATGTATATGCGGAAGAGGATGGCATTTCCCTATGGGTATTGACGGAGGATGGGGAGCGTCTGCATTTACGCATGGATTTTGACATCACGCTCTACGTGGCGGGGGATTTCTCCCTGCTGCGGCAAGTGTGGAAATATTTGAGGGAGAAGAACGTTAGGTTGGAACGAACCGTTCGCCGCGATCTATTCCTTGGCGAACGGGATGTAATGGCAGTCGCTACTTCTGACCCAGCACATGTCCAAAACCTGTTCGGGGACTTACAACGGCAATTCCCATCCCTCGATTATTACGATGTAGACATTCCCATCACCTTGCGTTTCATCGCACAGACGAATACACATCTATTAGGACGTTGCCGCATCATCCTGGAAGGGGAATGGATACAGACCATCGAACCTTTATCTTCGCCCTGGGAGATCGATCCCACGCCCATTCCCTTGCGCATTCTGACTTTTGCCCCGGAATGCAATCCTGCTGTTCTGAAACCCAGACAATTACATGTGAAATACAACCAACGGGAATACAGCCTCTCGCTGGAATCTCCAAGGCCATTCCTGATTGGCTTGAGAGCCGACCTGAAGCGCATCGACCCCGACCTGATCCTGACGGATTACGGCGATACCTGGTTGTTTCCGCTGTTGATCCAATGGTCCGAGGAAACCGGGATCGAATTGAACCTAAATCGGGATCGGGAGAGAACGGTACTGACCCGAAAGGCAAACAGTTATTTTGCCTATGGTCAGGTAACCTATCGTGGGTCACAGGCGCATCTCTTTGGACGCTGGCACATCGACCGCAAGAATGCCATGTCTTTCGGCGAGTACGGATTGGAAGGTGCGATGGAACAGGCACGCGTCACAGGTATCGGTGTGCAGGAGATGGCACGTAAATCTCCCGGCGCAGGCATCACTGCCATGCAGATGCTCACTGCCATGCGCAACAACATCATGGTTCCGGTGCAAAAACAACAAGTCGAGGGCAGGAAGACTCTGGCGGAATTGATCCGTGCCGATCATGGCGGGCTGATCTATCAACCCATCATCGGACTCCACGGAAATGTAGCGCAGATCGATTTCTCCTCCATGTATCCTGCAATCATGGGCAAACATAATATATCGCCGGAGACAGTTGGTCTGGAAGATGCACCCGAAGGTCTGATTCCCAAAACCCTGCGTCCCCTGTTGGAAAAGCGCATGATGCTTAAGAACATTTTGTCCGATCTCGATCCACGGGATTGCAGAGTGGAAATCCTCAAGGCGCGAGCATCAGCGCTCAAATGGTTGTTGGTGGTGTGCTTTGGGTATTTGGGATACAAGAATGCCCGTTTTGGAAAGATCGAGTCGCATGAAGCTGTGACTGCCATGAGCCGCGAACTGATGCTGCAAGCCAAGGAGGTGGCAGAAGACATGGGCTTTGCGGTCCTGCACATGTATGTGGATTGTCTCTTTGTTCAACAGCAAGGTTTTCACAAACCGTCCGACTTTACGCCACTTATGAATGCCATCGAAGAGAAAACAGGCATCCCGATCGCATTGGAGGGAGTCTTCAAATGGGTGGCTTTCCTGGCTTCGAAACGGGACGCGCGTGTGCCCGTGCCTAACCAATACTTTGGCACCTTCCAGGATGGGACGCTCAAATATCGCGGCATCGAATTGCGTCGAAGGGACACGACCCCGTGGGTGAGAAAGATTCAATTGAAGGCGTTGGAAATTCTGGCAGGTGCGAATACTCCGCGTGAATTTGCCAACCGCGTTCCAGATGTTATGAATTTGATGGAAGATGCAAAACGTGAACTCAGAATTGGTCGTGTTCCATTGGATGAATTGGTTATCCGTCAAAGGTTAAGTCGAACAGTTGAAGCATACAAGACTCCCTCTCCAGCTGCGCATGCCGCCTTGCAGTTGCAAGCGCATGGCAGGCAGTTCTCTCCCGGTCAATCGTTGGAATTCGTGTTTGCCCGTAATGCTTCCGGAGTCCACGCCTGGGACCTGAATGAGGCATTGGACTCCGGAAAGTTGGATACAAAGCGTTATTACAAGCTTTTGGATCGTGCGATCCAAACAGTGATTGATCCGTGCAAGCCTTTGCTTATGCCGGAACGATTGTTATGAATGGTTACTGTCCCGGCCAGCCAATCTGCCCCTGCCCTTCGCGCACTGCCCAATAAATGATCCCGCCCCAGTTCCAGGAACGTTGATATTGAGGATTGCTGATACTGCCGGCGTCGTCCATGCGCCGCAGGGTCAGGTTGGTATCCCAATAGGCGTCGGGTGTGCCATCGTTGTTGATATCCGCCATCCTTGCGGCAGGCAGGTTTGCTACAGCAGACGGGGGAATCTCGCCTCCGCTGGAATGCGTTTTCCATTCATAACCAGTGATGCCGCGATGTCCTGTTCCGCCGCCGCAGTTGTAATTTCCGTTGCCGTTCGGACCGGCAATGCAACCCTCGATGGCTTCATATTCCTGATACCGCAACTCCCAGAACAACTTGTATGGAGCGCGTCCATTGCCGACAAACAAAGGCATGTCTCCGGGGAGTTCGTCCAATCCACTGACACTGCCTGCAAGGGTGATCGCTCCCACAGCTGGATGGGATGGCACTTCCCATTGAATGGATTGGGATGCGCCATTGGACAACACAAGGTCCCCGATGTGCGGCAGAGTCACAAACATGGGACCTGCCGGTCGCAGGGTCAAGATCAAACGTAGGTTTTGCCAGTCGCCCACCTGCGGATTACCGGGGGAACCACCACCATTGGGAACATAATTCACTCCGCCTGACCCGGAAGACTCCGGCATACCTCCGTTTCTTAGGATGGTTGGCCAGCGCACTAATGTTGCCGGATAGGGTCGCACATCCAGATAGATCTCTGGAAAGGTCACACGTGCCGTGATCTTCCAGCCGCTGTTGGTGCAGGTGATCCCACCAGCCGTCACAGAGAATGATGTACAGGGATGTTGAGGCGGTGTGGTATTGGGCAGCTCACAAGGCATGACCGCCGGTTGCTCGATGATATGCAGGACCTGCCCGGTGCAGTTATCCACCCGGATGGGAAAGACCTTGCAGGAACTGCTTTCCGCGTAATATTCAACCACCTGAAATGCTAGATGATTGCCAGGTGTACAAGCGCCACCGCCATTGTTGTTATTGTCATTCCCACCGCCTTCCTCTCCGCCTCCTTCATTTCCTCCACCTGTGGTGCAAATGATGCTTCCATCCGGTTGAAAGGAACAGGATGGGGCAGTCTGTGCCAGGACGGATAAAGGTTGAACGGCGAGCATGACGATCAGTAGAAGAAATAGACTGGCGCGTTTCATGGCGCGGTCCCCGATAATACGGAAAGAATGTACTGCTTCTCGTTTTCATCTGTGAAAGACTGCCAGTTTTCTGGCAGCGGTTGCATGTCAAGATGCCAAGTGTTACTCAGCCACTTGGCATCCCAGGGCTGGGAGTCGTATAAGGTCGCCACGGTTAGACGGTCGCTGGCATTTTCCGTTACATCGGTGATCTCCAATTTGGGTTCCGTCTGTGTTCCCAGCCAGACCCACTGTCCATCACCCAAATACCCAAAGAGCAGGAAGGAGCGCATGGGCGTGGCAGGCGCAGTGTAGATGTGATCATTTAATGCGTAGACGATGTGAGTGTTCTCGGCATCCTCCACCACCAGACAGATCACGGGATACTCACCGCCCCAGATCTCGACACGATTGCCTTTGACCGTGGATGTCTCGAAACAACCGCGCAGGGCATAAGTCACTGCCGCTTTGCCATTTGCTTTCAGTCGCCATTCCTTGAAATCGGGATTGGGTGGGATGAAACTGACCGGCACATCCACAAGATCATTTGCATCTTTGGGAAGCGTGACGGTTTCCATCTGTCGCATGGGCATCTCTGTGAACCCAAGCAGTTCAGTGGCTTCGGCGCGGCTGTATCCTTCACGGACTGCCAGCGCCCAGGCAATGGTTTTCTCCAAACTTTGATAGATACAGGCAGGCTGGATAATCTGATAATTCTCGCTGATCATGGTCGGTGTAAAGGACCATTCCGACGAATCGGTTGGACAGCCAAACGAATCAACACCTCCCGATGGGCTGGTCACAATGATTTCCGTTGCCACCGGCTCCACCGTCTGTGTCGGGAGGGTGACTGCTTCCGGGGTGGCTTGTACACGGCTCATCAATAGATAGCGATTCAAGCCTGCCATCCCTCCAGCCACAAAAAGCAAGAGCAGGATCAATCCGGTCACAACGGTATAGATACGGGGTTGCCGTTTCCCGGCAAGGTCTTTATAAGTCAATCCATCCAGGATTGTTTTCCAAAGGGATTTCATTCTTCTCCAAAAAAATTATTGATCTTCGCGGGTCACGCCATGCGCCAGATATCCAATGGCGCGCACGGTCACCCAGCGGGCAGGGAATAAGTACCCCGCTGATTGAACTTGAGCGGTGACATAGCAGGCGGGACGTCCCTGATGTCGTCCACAGGAAACCGAGGTGAGGTGCGCGGAACCCGGTCGTTGTGAATTGAAGTAAGCTGCGGCAATTCCATTCCCTGCTGTGGTTGCAGTGATCGTCCCATCCGGCAAAACCGTGATCTCCTGCGCACCAGCATGAGCCGCAAGGTCGGTGGCAGCCACGGTCTCCATCACACGCGCATTCGTCACCATGTAGTCGAGGATGCCCAACAGAAACAGGGACATGATGGGCATCAGGATGGCGAACAACAAAACGGATTGTCCGCGTTCATTTCCTTTGAACTTCATCGCCACTTCGCCTTCCAGGTCTCGGAGCGCGAGATGAACCACTCGCTGTTCCATCCGCTTTGACTCAAACCAAGCAGACCATCAAACAAGGTTGGCGCTTGATACGAGACCAGACATTGCCCAGGCAAACCAGGTCCACTGGGTGGTGAGACTCGCACGCGATACTTCACACCAGCCGTGGCGGACCAATCCGCATTCAGGGTTTGCCAGGCGACATTCACGGCATTGTTTCGGGCGCGTGCGGGATCAGGCGATTGCGATAGGAATTGCGAACAGGCATAGGCAGCTGCAGTCGCCGCGGTGCGAGCCCGATGCGTTGGGATCCATGCCAGCAAACCGAATGCCATAATGACTGCCAGCATTGCGAACAAAGCCGTTTCTGCCAAGGCTTGTCCGCGTTCGCCTTTTCGGTACGGGGTTTTCATTCGAACCCTCCAGCAGAGGGCGGGCCGGGATAGAAGCGCCAAAGGCGAAAGTTGGTCTCGGCCCGTTGCGCTTCGATCAGACGGATGCCAAAGATCCAATCCCGTGAGTCCTCCACACTGATCAACGAACGCACCTGACGCGGACCGGTCTGCCCAGCATTGATCCGGTCCGCGAGATCGGGCCATAAAACATTGTCACGGGCGTTTTCGGTGGCGGGTGTGTTGTATGAACCGGAAGCGACACCCGTGATGAACACGCCCCAATCCGTGGAGGCGGAACGGAAGGCATAAAACGCGGCAAAGGTCATGCCGAACAACAACAGGATCAGGACCGGCATGATCAGCGCGAACTCTGCCATTGCCTGACCCTTTTCCTTCGGACGAATCATTTATCCGCCTCGCGCCATGCGCAGGGCTTCGATGCCGGCTTCGAAGGCGGCGATCAGTTCGTTGCGATAACGGGCGATCACGGCAATCGCGACCACACCGATGGCGCCCAGGATCAGGGCGTATTCGGCAAAGTCCTGACCATCCTCTTCGCGGATGAAACGTTTGAACAAAGTGAACATGGAATCTCCTTTTTGAAATGAAAATCGGCTGGCAGTTGAACTGCCAGCCGACATCATAGTGATTCAGGTTGTGGGGAGGTTGGTCCGTGTCGCTTGTTGTTTGTTTTATATGCCAGTGAAAAATCCCAATGTCATTATTTTGACTTCAGCAACCTTGCCGAGTTCCCCATAATGCCAATATCAGGCAGGGATTGCGCTGCGGCAGCGAGAACAGGCGGGAGGATACCCAGCGCGGCGAGAGATAATCCCACAAGGTTATAGATGGTTGTGAACGCCAGATTCGTCTTGACGATCCGCATGGTGCGGTGGGCGATCTTTAATACATCTGGCACCAAATTCCAGTCTTCGCGCATGAGGGCGATATGCGCCGCTTCGATGGCAACATCCGTGCCCGCCGCGCCCATTGCCATGCCGACATTTGCCTGGGCAAGCGCGGGCGCATCGTTCACACCGTCGCCGATCATTACGACAACGTGTCCCTTTGCCTGATATTCCTTGACCACATCGATCTTGTGTTCTGGTAACAGATTTGCACGGTAGGAGACACCCAATTTTTCTGCCAGCGCGGAAGCTGTTCTTTCGTTATCTCCCGTGAGTAGTTCAATATGCCGAATCCCGAGCGAACGAACTTCAGCCAGTGCATTAGGAACTTCGGAACGTAAAGTGTCCGCTGCCGCGAACACGCCCACCAACTCCTGATCACGTTCCATGAACAAGAGGGTCTTGCCTTGTGCTTCCAGGTCTTTGGCAATGGGCAATGATGCAGCAGAAGGGATCATGCGTCGATTGCCAATCCGAATAGCCTGGGCATTGATGATTGCCTGAACTCCATGTCCAGGGATGGCTTCAAATTTTTCAGGTTCGACCAAAACGGCTTTTTCCTCACGAGCCATCATACGCACGGCTTCCGCCAGTGGATGTTCGGAGTAGCGTTCGGCAGAGGCAGCAAGACCCAGTAAATCGGAACGTGCTAACCCATTTAACGAAACTACATCCGTAATCTGCGGCTGTCCGAGGGTGAGCGTGCCAGTCTTATCCACCAACAGAACATCGGCGCGCGCCAGTAGTTCGAGATACTTGCCGCCTTTGATGAGCAATCCGCGTTTTGCGCTTGCGCCCACCGAGGCAAGCATGGCAACCGGAGTTGCCAGCGCGAAGGAACAGGAGCAGGCGACCAACAGGACAGCGGCAGTGGATAATGGATTACGGGTAAATAAGAAGGTCAACCCCGCAATGACAGCGACCACGGGCAGATACCAGGCGCTGAATTTATCGGCGATCTGTTGAACGTCAGCGCGATGCGCCTCAGCCTCTTCCACCATTTTGACCACGCGTCCGAAGGTGGTGTCCGTTCCAATTCGGTCCGCGCGGATGCGCAGACTACCCAGTTTGGCAATCGTTGCCGCATACACATGGGTTCCGTTTGCGGCTTCAACAGGCATGGATTCGCCTGTAATGGCAGATTGATCAATCGTGGCTTGACCGCTGATGACTTCGCCGTCCACAGCGATCTTTTCGCCTGGACGGACGATGATCGTTTCACCGACTTTCACCTCGGTGACTGGGACTTCGACTTCCGCTCCATCGCGTTCCACACGAGCAGTTAATGGGGCGAGTGAGGTTAGTTCCTTTACCGCGCGGCGGGCAGATTCTGTGGTGAAGTTCTCGACATAATCACCGACTCGCATGAAGACAACGACAAGCGCCGCCGTGACCCATTGTCCAACCGCGAGTGCGGCAATGACACCGATGGTCATCAGGGTGTGCGAAATGATCTGACGTTTCAATGTGGCGCGGATGACGTTCAGAAAGACACGGTAACCGCCTGCGATGACCAACACGACACCCAACGGAAAGGGGACCAGGTCGTTGAGAAAATCGAACAAGCCCAAGCCTTCGCCGAAGATCACTACACTGAGGATAATGGCGAACACACTGACCAGCAGGATCGTCAGTCGGCGGTTGAAATCGCCCATTGAAACAGGATCAGCTTTGGGTGAGTCCGAGGCGGGGACATCATAGCCAGCGCCCTGAACCGCTGTGCGAATGGCAGGCAAATCCACTTTGGATGGATCGAGTCGCACAATCGCTTTTTCGGTGCCAAGAAACACATTGACGGATTGTACGCCAGGCAGTTTTTCGATGGCGTGTTGGACGTGTTGGGCGCATTCGGCACAGTCCATGCCTGAGATGGGAATTTCGAGGGTTTGTGGATTAGCCATTTAATCTCCTCTATCGTTATCATCAATTATCATTTCAACATTTGCAACCAACTGCCAATTACAGTGACAGACCTGCTTTCTGAAATTTGAGTTCAATCCTTTGGGCCATATCATTCATGGTTGCCTCCACTTGGGGGAACGCAAACCAAACGATGCCGATTCCGAATATCACGCCAGTGATCAATCGCATCCAGAGGTTGAAAGAACCAGCCGCATCGCCCGCATAGAATGTCGCTGGGAAAATGTGATTTGTCAGTGTGGCAAGCCAGGCATTGTTGTCGCGGAAACTGTTGCCAAAGTCAATAATGTCACTGATGAGATGTGTGCCGCCATCAACTGCCATCGGTAATGCCGAGAGCATCAAGGCTCGAAAGGAAAGTGCAAATAGCTTTTTGCGGACAAAGCCATACGCCAGCGCGGAGATCCATAAACTCCCGTACCACCACGTAGTCCGTTCGCACCAAGCCACTTTCCAGCCCATCTGCTGGTTACCCAAAAACTGGCGCAGGACAAGTGGATTGTTGGTCGGCTGCCAGGCCGTTTGAATTTCAGACAGTGAATAGGTCATCTTTGACCCGAATAGAAAGTAAGATCGCTCCGGAAGTTGATGACATTCAAGCGCATAAATCAGGTAAATTACCTTTGCTGCACCTGTCCAGCCAAATTTCATAAATACTGGCGCGAGCCAGGGCAGACCTATAAAAAAACCCCAAGCTACCGCAAAAGCCAATAACCAGTTGCGGCTCAACCAATGAACTATGCGATTGGCGATCACTGCGCCAGATTTCTTACGTTTCACGACCTCTAAAGTACTTGTCTCCATTGCTCTAACTCCTCAAGCGCGTAACATCCGCAACCCACTTCCAATGACGATAAATTCGCTGATCTCGTGTCCTAGCACTGCAATCGGCAGTGAAAAGGCGCCTGCAACCGCGCCGATGACCAGCGCGCCGATCACGATGGCGGATAGCGCCAGGTTCTGGTTCACCACCGATTGGTTGCGCTTTGCCAGCTTGAGCGCATACGCCAATTTTTCGAGATCGTCCGCCATGAGCGCGACGTCTGCGGTTTCGAGCGCCACATCCGTTCCGGCTGCGCCCATCGCCACACCCACGGTTGCCTCCGCCAGCGCGGGCGCGTCGTTTACACCATCGCCAACCATCGCCACGTGCCCGTAGCGCTGCGCGAGTTCGCGGACCTTTGTCACTTTATCTTCCGGTTTCAAGTCCGCGTAGATTTCATCAATGCCGAGTTCACGGGCAATGGCTTGCGCAGTACGTTCGTTGTCACCCGTGAGCATCACCACTTTTTCCACACCTGCCGCGTGGATAGCGTCAATCGCCTTTGCTGCGTTGAGGCGGATGTTATCGCGTATGGCGATCATACCCCAGGGAGCCTCTTCATCCCCAAGCACCACCACCGTTTTTCCCTCGCCCTGTAGCTGGTTGATGTCTCCCCACACCCCATCCAGTGAAACGCCCAACTTTGAGTGGAACATGTCTGGGCTGCCGACATAGATCGTGCGTCCGTCAAGCCTGGCCGAAGCTCCAGCACCGGTCAGGGAGCGGAACTCGGCCAATTCAGACGGCTGAATACCCTGCGCCTCCGCATGCCGGACGATAGCTTGCGCCAGCGGGTGTCCACTGCGACGCTCGATGCCCGCTGCCAACGCCAGCAGTTGCTGCTGCGAAGCGGCTAAGCGATCCGGGTCTTGACGCAGCAGGAGCACATCGGTCACTTCCGGCTCGCCACGCGTCAGCGTGCCGGTCTTGTCCATTGCGACCACCTTGACTTTCGCCAGTTCCTCGACATACACGCCGCCTTTGATGAGCACTCCCTGCCGCGCGCCAGTACCCAAGGAAGCCACCAAAGTGATGGGGATGGAAATGACGAGCGCGCATGGAGCGGCTGCCACTATGAATACAGTTGCGCGCGTAATCCAAGTGACCCAATCCGCGCTGAAAAATAGCGGCGGCACAATCGCAATTAGAATTCCAATCGCAAGCACAGCGGGGCTGTAGCGCGCGCCGAATCTTTCAATGAACCTTTGGCTCTTGCCCTTCTTTTCCTGGGCTTCCTCAACCATATGGATGATGCGGCTGATCGTGTTATCGGCAAAGGTCTTGGTGGCGCGTACTTCCAGCGCACCCTCGCCGTTGATGCTACCGGCGAACACAGGATCGCCGGGCTGTTTTTCCACAGGCACGCTTTCACCGGTGACTGGCGCCTGATTAACACTGGAAGCACCAACAAGAATCTCGCCATCCGTTGCCATCGCCTCTCCTGGCTTGACGATGAACACATCACCAACTTCCAGTTCTTGCACAGGGATTTCGCGCTCGACTCCACCGCGGCGCACAAGCGCAACTTTTGGTGCGAGATCCATCAACGCCTTGATGGCAGCGCGCGTTTTCTCTTCGGTATAACCTTCGGCAGCTTCGCTGATCGAATAGAGGAATACCAGCATCGCGCCTTCGCCTGCCAGACCCATGATCGTAGCAACGACAGCCGCTGTGCTCATTAGCAACTCAATGCCAATTTCACGCTCGAAGATCAGTTCTTCAATCGCTTCACGTCCGAAATAGTATCCGCCAATCAGAATCGCCGCGATGTAGACGACGGTTGAGAAAATTGCGGGTACACCTGCCAGCCCAAGTAACCAGCCAATTAACAGAAACACACCTGACGCAACTGATGTTAATACCTTGGGGTTACGCCAGGGCTTTGGTTGTTCTGCCATCTCCATCCCCTTCTGCGGAGGGAAGCCGAGTGATTCCAGTTTTTCTTTCACCGCTTCGGGCTTGGTGGAGGCAGGATCATATGTGATCGCTACCTTGGCGGACTTAGGATAGATTTTCAGTTCGGCAATGCCGGGAAAGCCTTGCAGGCCGCGCTCAATGGCGGCGGCGTCATGTTCGCAATCAAGGTTGGCGACACGAAGTTCGAGTTGTTTGGTGTTCATTGGTTTACTCCTATGCAGGTAAATGTGTAAATCTAACGGAGCAACAAGTGCTCTACTTAACGTAACGAAATTACCTCGCGGTACTTGCCGCCTGGCGTTTGCTCCGGCGGTTCATCGGCGTGCTCGAGTGTAACGTGATTGAGCTTATGGTTGGCGAGCAGGCATGTGATCTCGGTATGCACCGCATCCCACACGCGATTCGGCTCGGAGTCATGTGCCAGGCGCAGGCGCACGCGCAGGCTCAACGGCGCGGTCTGCAAGACCTGGAACTGCTCGATGCCTGGGATGTGATAAATCGAGGTGCCGAACAGCAGCGGCGGAACCGTAATCCGTTCACCATGATCCGTAGGAAAGACAAGCATATCAGCGGCGCGACCTTGCACGCGGATCGCAGGCAGCGGGTTCCCGCACGGGCAAGGATCGGGGCGCTCCAGGACGCTGTCGCCGAGGTCGTAGCGCAGGATCGGTTGCACCCGGTTGGCGAGGTTGCTGACGAGAACCGTGTACGATTGTATACCGGGCGGCACAGGCTGGTAGTCAGCATCAACCGGCTCGAGCACCACCCAGTCGCTATTGACGTGCAGCCATCCGTGTTCGCAGCTATAACTCATGAAAGGGCACTCAGAGGAAGCATACATATTACCAACTTTGGCGTTGAACACACTGGCAATGCGGTCATATTCGTTCAGAGCCAGTCCTTCAGCTGTCACGATAATCAGTACCGGCTTGATGTGCAGACGGCCGGATTCTTGTTCGTTGGCAAGCAATTTCATTACAGTCCCATAACTTACGAGAATGAGGGGCTGAAATGTGTTGAGTTCAGCCACAAGATCAGATAGGGGAGCGCGTACCGACAGGGGACATAACATTCTGCCGAGCCGCGCACCGAAGTAACTAATGCCGACGCCGGTGGCGGTTGGAGTGCCCATTGCAAGAACTAATCCGATGCGTCCGCCGGCGGTGATGATCCGGAGGATGTTGCGGACACCGAGCCAGGCGTGCAACATGTTTAAGAAGAGTGGCCCGACCACGGAAAGGGATCGCCTGTCTGCAAGAAAGATACCGTGAGTCCCGGTAGTTCCAGACGTTGTTACTACAAGGTACTTGCCCAAAAATTGCTTTCCGAACAGATTGGGGTTTTCAACGAAGTGACGAGCCTTCTCAAGCGTCACCTCATGGTCGGTGACCCAGTCGTCAAAACGCGCCATCAGCTTCTTCTTGTCGGTGATCGGCAGCAAGGTTGGATCCTCGACCCGCTCAGGCAAGCCTTTGTAAAGCTCGCGATAGTAGGGTGAGTTGGCACGTGCATAGGCCACCATCTCGGCAAGGCGTTTGCGCTGCCGCTGCTTTATCGTAGCCGGCCCTTGCTGTCTGGCTTTGCGCACGTCGAGCAACAACTGTAGAGTATTCTCGCTCAAAGTCATGTCTCCTGACTTGTTTCCAATTTGAGTTTTAACTTTCGACATCATTGGCCGTTGAACATGGCCGCCTTTCAACGTATCACTCGCGGCAAGAAGCGCCCCGTCCTCTTCATATACTCGCGATACGCGTCGCCGAATTTTTCGATCATCGCGCGCTCTTCACGCTGGATGCGGAGGAGAACGATCACACATATGCTTTCACAAAGTTCGCCGTGAAAAAGTACCATGATCCATGTATGGCTTGCAGTTGAAAGCCCACCGACTCTGCCAACCGCTGCACCGTCGTTCGCGATTGATAGTGCGGGTCGGGGAAGATTTCCGTGATCGAAAGCAGACCACCGGGTTTTAGCGCCGCTTGGCATTGATGCAGCGCTGCTGCCCGGTCTGGGATTTCGCCCAACACGGTGCAGAAATAAATCACGTCAAAATAATCTGGCGGAAAATGCGATTGCGTTGCATCGCCCAGGATTGGCGTCAGGTTCGACACGCCAGCCTGTGCTGCACGCGCTTTGAGCCGTTCAATCATTCCAGGCTGGATGTCCAAGCCGATAACTTCGCCGCCGGGCAGCACTCGCCGGGCGGCAGGGATGAGCAGCCGGCCCGGGCCAGGGCCCACTTCCAATACGCGCTGTCCCGGTCGCAGCCCAATGCGATCCAGGGTTGTCTGTGTGCTTATCAGCCAGTTCATTAATGGGCTTTCCAATGCCCCGGCAAAGAAAGTCGGACAGGGCATGGAGTGGCGACGGCTTACCCACCGCCACCACAGGTTCGCCAACACTAAAACCACTAGAAGTAGACTGATGACAATGTAGAATGTCATTGGGCTGATCTCCGTGGCAAGAAACGTCCTGTCCGTTTCATGTAGCAGTCATGAACGAATGAGCGGGCTTTCTGGATTTGTACAGCGACATAGTGCCGAAAATCGTTGCATATCGAGCCGTCTCCGTGACATCCTGAAAATCAGCTTTGTTAAAAAACACCGGCAGCAGCCCATTCACGTTGTCAGAAGTTGTACTGAAACCGTCCAAAAATTGCACCAGAAAGAAAGCCAGCCGCATTTTCACACTATTTGCCTTTCCCCAGTCTGCTACATGTAATTCACCGCCAGGTCGCAGGACTCGATATACTTCTTTTAAAGTGCGCTCCTTATCCTCACGCGTCAGGTGATGGAAGAGCAAACCAGAAAACACACGATCAAACGAGTTGTCGGGATATGGCAGATCAAATGCCATACCTTCGTCGAGAGTAATGTTTAGACCAGATCTGGAAATCTTCTCTTTCGCGATTCCAAGGGCCTTGGGATCACCATCCAAGCCAGTCACTTCCGTATTGGGGAAAGATTGCTTGATGATGAGCGTAAGTGTTGCTGTTCCGCAACCCAAATCCAGAACGCGATGATTTTTAGCAAGCCGAGCCTGACGAACAAGAGCTTGCTTGAACTCAGTTTCATGCATTAACTTGTCCATCACAGTGTCATAGAGACCAGTCAGCCATTCATATCGCAGGGCAGGAATATAGTTGGTGCGATCATCGTTCATGTTCTATTCTCCTTATCAGATAAAATCGTAAAATTGTTTTGATAACCAACAAACAATCGGCGGGACTTGGCCCACTTTCATTCTCGACCCCGTCATGTGAAAGATTCTTCACCCACAAGAGCATCATCGCGGCTTTGTTTGGAAATTGTCAGCATCAAGAGAGAGACGCCGAGCACGATAAAACCATCTGCCAGGTTGAAAGTCGGCCAGCGAGCCGCGCTCCAGCCCATATCCAGAAAGTCTGTGACGCGGCCATCGGGTAGGCGATCTACAAAGTTGGCTACTGCGCCACCGAGAATCATCCCAATGGGAAAGGCTGCAACAGGCGGAATCTCACCCGCACGCAGCGCGCGCACCATCCAAACTGCCAGGACGATAATGATGAGTCCCGTGAGTATCAGTGGTCCAATCCCGCCATTCGCGAACAATCCAAATGCCACACCTGTGTTGTAGCCCAACGTCAAACGAAAGAATTGTCCGATGAGAGGGATGGGGGTATAAAGCGACAGAGTCCTTTCGGCCCAGGTTTTGGTCAGCCCATCAACTGCAAGAGCAATAAGTAGTGCAATGAGAAAACGAAGTTGCAGTTTCATATCTACTTGCGACTTTCTGTCCGCGGGATGTTGTAACGAGTACATTCATAGACCCCGCGCGCGACATCCGCCAGAAGCGATTCAGCCAGAGCCAACAGTTCACCCACTCGATCATCGCTCAAATGATAGGTGACATAGCGGCCCTCCTGCTCAGCGACCACAAGGCCGCAGTCGCGCAAACAGCCCAGATGGTTCGAGACATTAGGCTGCGAGAGGCCGGTCGCCTCGACGATTTCGCTCACCGTGAGTGGGCCATTGCGTAGCGCATCGAGAATTCCCAGACGAGACGGATCGCCGAAGCCGCGGAATAGTTTGGCTTGGAGGTCGGTTTTGGAAGGTGCAGAGATCATAATCATAGTTCCTCATATCATTATATCAGTACTTAATGATATTTTACCCCGAGAGGAGAAACTGTCAAGGATTTATACGGCTTTTTCACTTGTTCTACACAACTTCTATATATCTGGGGATTATCCTGTGCGTAACTTCACAAACAGGAGATGCCCCATGAAATTCGTAAAAATCCTTCTCGGACTGGTCGCGGCTGGAACCGTACTGGTGGGCGGGTTCATGGCAGGAACTTTCATCACACAGATGCGCGCCATCAGCGCCCCAGTGCAACAATTTGCCCAACCGACATTCGTTCCACAACAGATTCAACCGACGATAGTTCCGCAACAATTCCAAGCAACATCCATTCCACAAGCGACACCGCCCGCCATTCCTCCGCAGGGACAGTGGAGACCAGGCTGGTGGATGATGAGTCCAGAGGGAGAATGGGAGCATGGTTGGATGACGAATCCGAACTACTCACAACAGGGACAACAAGGCTGGGGCATGATGCACGATTGGAACGACAATAACTGGAGTGGTATGCATGGCGGCATGATGAACGGAAATGGCAGTGGCTGGCAGGCTAACCCTAACTGGAACCTTACGCCGACTGTGCCAAACAGTTCACCGACTTCTCCCACTCCCTCAATATCCATTTCATTCAGAGATAACGTTCAGCCCATCTTTGTAGCGCGATGTGTCGCCTGTCACGGCGGGACGAACGGCTTGTATCTCGATACATATGAGAACGCACTGAAAGGCGGCGCCAGTGGCGCAGTCATTATCCCTGGCGATGTCTACAACAGCCGCCTTGCTTACTACGTGTACAGCGGCTACATGCCTTTCCGCAGCGCGCCCCTCACTCCAGCAGAAATCCAAACCATTTTGGATTGGATCGCAGCGGGCACTCAAAACAACTAACCATTTCAAAAATAAACAACAATAAGGAGATGATACAATGAAAAATATCGCGCTCTGGATCGTGATCGGCGTAGTCGCCCTGTTTGCTCTTGGCTTGGTTGGTGGCATGTTCATGCCCTTTGGATGGAACAATTCCGCCTATGGTTATGGCTGTGACGGCTGGAACGGCTACGGAAACATGATGGGTTATCGCGGGTACATGCCGATGATGATGGGCGGTTGGGGAATGCCTTTTGGATTTCTCGGCATGGCGTTCATGTGGCTCATTCCACTTGGCGTGCTTGCGCTCATCGTCGGAGGCATTTTTTGGCTGGTACGCACACTAACGCAAAAGCAGTCTTCCCCTTCCTAGGCATGCTCGAATAGCAGGAGATTGGTTTTGGCAGACAAAATCTTGGTCGTTGAAGACGAAGCGCAAATCACCCGCACCTTGCGGTTGTATCTCGAACAGGCTGGCTACCAGGTTGTCATCATCTCTGATGGCGCACAGGCAATGCCAGCCTTTCGGCATGAAAAGCCCGATCTTGTCATCCTGGATTTGCACCTTCCGCACGTGGACGGCTGGGAGGTCTGCCGCCAGATCCGCCGCGAAACGGATACACCTATCATCATGCTTACTGCCCGCAGTGAGGAGAGCGATAAACTGATCGGGCTGGAATTGGGCGCGGATGATTACGTCACCAAGCCGTTCAGTCCGCGCGAAGTGACGGCGCGCGTGCGCGTCGTTCTGCGCCGAAGCCGGGGACAGGTGCAGCCGCCGCCCATCCTGCGCGCCGATACACTCGTTCTGGACCTCGAAGCGCATACCGCGACCAAGGATGACCAGCTCCTCGATCTGACTCCAACCGAATTCGAGATTCTTGCCGCGTTCATGCGTCATCCAGGGCAGGCATTCACCCGATTACAGTTGGTCGAAGCCGCACAGGGCGTGGCTTATGAAGGGTATGAGCGTGTGATGGATCAGCACATCAAAAACTTGCGCGCCAAACTGGGTGACGACGCCCGCGCGCCGCGCTTCATTGAAACAGTGTTCGGTGTGGGTTATCGGTTTTCTGCGGAGTTTCGCCATGATGCGTAGTTTGTGGCTCAAGCTAATGGGTGCATTTTTATTGGTGGTTGTGGTCGGCGGCGGCATTGACACCTACCTGGTCAGCCGTTCGACGCAGACACAATTCAGCCAATACATCGATCAAAATGGACGGGTGTTTGCGCAGCAACTTGCCCCCACTCTTGCCCAGTATTACAGTCGTCAGGGGAATTGGCAGGGTGTGGAGAACTTGCTCAATAATCCCTGGGGAACATCCATGATGAATGATGGCATGGGGATGATGGGAGAGGACAACTGGGGCATGTGGCAGGAAGGAAATGGAATGGAAATGGGCGGCGATATGATGGGTTCTGCCTCCAATCCCTGGAACATGATGGGAGTGCGTCTCCTGCTTGCCGACGCGCAGGGGACGATTATCGCCGATAGCGCCGCGCAGGATGTTGGAAAGAGTCTTTCATCAGCGGATTTAGCAGCAGGTGTGCCTGTCATTGCAGGAAATCAGCAGGTGGGAACGCTTCTGCCTGTTTATGCGAGTCCAAATGCAACCAGCCCCGCTGGGGAATTTGTCTCATCGGTCAATCGGTCCACATGGTGGGCGGGTATCATCGCCGCGGTTGTTGCGTTGCTGCTTGGCTCATTGCTTTTCTTTCATATCGTTGCGCCTATACAACGACTAACCTCCGCCGCTCAAAAAATCGCGGCGGGAGATTTGCATCAACGTATTCCGACACAAGCGCAGGATGAAATTGGTACGCTGGCAACTGCGTTCAATCAAATGGCGGACTCGCTTGCACAACATGAAGAATTGCGCCGCAATCTGATCGCGGATGTCGCCCATGAACTGCGCACTCCGCTTACGGTGATTCAGGGGAATCTGGAAGCCATGTTGGATGGAGTCCTGCCCGCCAGTCCACAAGAAATTGCTACACTGCGGGATGAAGCAGCATTATTGACTCGTCTCGTTTCGGATTTAAGATTGCTTTCGCTGGCGGAAGCGGGTCAATTGAAGCTGGAACGCGTGAAGATCGATCCCGCTGAACTCATTATGCGGGCAGTCGAGCCGTTCCGTTTGCAGGCACAATCCAGCCAGATTGAACTCGCATTGGAACTTGCGCCCAACTTGCCATCTATTAGTGTGGACGCGGACCGTATCGCCCAGGTAATTCGCAATCTGCTCAGTAATGCTTTGCGTCACACACCTGCAGGGGGACGGGTTACAGTGACATGCAGAAACGATAAAACCCAGAGCCTCCTCATCACGGTATCTGATACAGGTGAGGGCATTCCACCTGATGATCTGCCCTTTGTCTTTGACCGCTTCTATCGCGCTGACAAATCCCGTTCACGCGCCAGCGGCGGATCGGGGATTGGGCTGGCGATTGTAAAACAATTAGTAGAGGCGCACGGCGGGAAAGTACGGGCGGAAAGTCAGTCAGGGCAGGGAACAACGTTTGGGTTCACACTGCCATCTTGACGAATCTTCAAGCAGGGGGTATGATTGCAAATAGTTGAGCAACTATTCAACTATTTAGAGATGTCTATGGATACCTTCTTGAAAATCTTTCTCCCCGTTTACTTCCTGCTGTTCTTTGGACTCGCCATGTTCTGGCGCTCGTATATTGCCTGGAAACGAACAGGCATCAACCCCTACAAACTTGGCAATGGCGATACCGTTCATGACTTCGTTGGCAAACTATTCCGCCTGACCCTGATCGCCACCGCGCTGATCGTGTTCGTGTTCTCCTTCCTGGAAGGTTATTATGAATGGTTTTCGCCCATCACATGGATGATTTCCTCCCCGTTGACAGTGATCGGGATCGCATTGCTCATACTGGCTTTGATCTGGGTGTTGGTCGCCCAAATCCAAATGGGCGACTCGTGGCGGATCGGCATTGACGAAGAAAGCAAATCCACTTTGGTTCAGCATGGCTTGTTCGGCATTTCGCGCAATCCCATCTTCCTGGGGATGCTGATTATGCTGGTGGGGCTGCTATTGTTATTGCCCACTGCAGCCACCCTGACCGTTACCGTACTTGGTTTTGTCCTGATCCATGTTCAAGTGCGGCTGGAAGAAGCATTCCTCACAGAGAAATATGGCGAGGACTACCGCAAGTACCAGATGAGTGTTCGCCGCTGGATCTAATCGTGGCAAAGGATAAGGTCACCCCTGCAGTCGCCTCCGATCTCGCCAACCTGTTCGATGCGTTGAGCGACCCGACGCGCATTCTCATCATCAGCGCTTTGCTCGATGGGGAAGTCGGCGTCAGTGAACTTGTGGAGCGCCTGGGGCTGACCAAGTCCGCGGTCTCGCATCAGTTGCGTGGACTGCGTGACAAGCGGCTTATTCGCACCCGCAAACAGGGACGTAATGTATTCGTTTGTCTCGATGACGATCATGTGATCGAACTGTTCAAGCGCGGACTTGATCACGTCCTGCATGGTTAATTATGAAGAACACCATTCAACGAGTTGTGCTAACCCTCCTGCTCCTCCTGATCCTGATCGGGATGGCAGGGCATTGGGTGAACACTGCCAAAATCACGGCTCACGCTTCCAGTGAGTCAGTCTGTGTCATCCATGCCGGGATTCTCCTGCCAGAACAGCCCAAGTCATCACAAACCAAACCTGATGTCTCCGTAATGCCAACGCCGGATCAGATTATTCCCTGGTGTTTGCACGAAAATATTTCCCACCCACCAACAGTTTAATTTTGACCTTTCAGTCTGTTGCCCTGCCTTTTCAAGGCGAGGGCTATTAACCATTTCCCGTACCTGCTAGTTGAAAAGGACATACCTTATGGAAAAAACAATCGAATTGGAAATACCCCTGCTTTTGCCCAATGTGAAGGATGAGCAGGATGAATGCCTCAACCGTCTCGAAGTCTCTCTACAGAATCAAAGGGGCATCCTGCGCGCCCATCTCGAGCGCGAGAAAACGCCCGTGGATCTGTGCCTGCATTACGATCCCAACCTGCTGACCCTCGAACAGGTGAAGCGATTGGCACAGCGTGCAGGAGCTGGTATTGCCAACCGTTACCATCACCTTTTCACGCCCATCGAGGGCATGGATTGTTCGGACTGCGTGACGGTCATCGAACATGGTCTTGGTCGCATGGACGGCGTACTGGCAGTAAATGTCAACTATGCCGCCGCAAGTTTACGCGTGGAATATGACAAGCATAAGGTAGATCGTCCTGCCATTGAAAAGCGCGTTCAATCCCTGGGCTATGAAATTCCCGCAGAAGGATTCCGCAGTTGGTATAAAGAGAATCGTGAAATTGTATTCAGTCTCACAGCAGGATTGCTCCTAATAATCGGCTGGCTTGGGGAAACCTTTTTCGGTCTGCCCGCATGGATCGCAACTACGCTCTATATTGGCGGATATGTCTTCGGCGGTTGGGATATTTCGCAACACGCCTGGCACGCGATCAAAGAGAAACATTTCGACACCGACTTGCTGATGGTCATGGCGGCGCTCGGCGCGGCGTTCCTCGGCGAGTTTGCCGAAGGCGCGCTACTTCTCTTTCTTTTTAGCCTCGGTCACGCGCTGGAGGAACGCGCCCTCGACCGCGCCCGCGCTGCTGTACGCGCGTTGGCAGACCTCGCACCGAAGACCGCTCTTGTCCGCCGTGATGGAAAAGAGCAGGAACTTCCCGTCGAATCCCTGCAATTGGAAGATGTTGTGATTGTCCGCCCTGGTGTGCGTATTCCTGTGGATGGCGTCATCCTGATAGGAAACTCTGGCGTGGATCAAGCCTCGGTCACAGGCGAATCTCTCCCGGTGGATAAAGTTCCGGGCGATCAAGTATTTGCCAGCGCGGTCAACGGCGAAGGCGCGTTGGAAGTAAAAGTGACACGGCTTGCCAAAGACTCCACGCTTGCGCGTGTCATGAAAATGGTGGAAGAGGCGCAGGCGCAAAAATCACCCACCCAGCAAACGGTCGAAAAGTTCGAGCGCGTCTTTGTTCCCGCCGTGTTGATCGTTACAGCGTTGGTCATTATCGTGCCTCCGTTGCTTGGCTTCCCTTTCCACGAATCATTTCTTCGCGCCATGACCCTCCTCGTCGCGGCATCCCCCTGCGCCCTCGCGCTTGGCACGCCTGCCACGATCCTTGCAGGTGTGGCGCAAGCTGCGCGTAACGGCGTGCTGGTCAAGGGCGGAGCGCATCTCGAAAATCTCGGTCGGCTCAAAGCCATCGCCTTCGACAAGACGGGCACAGTGACTCATGGTCAGCCTGAGGTAACGGATGTGGTGGCGATTCAGGAATCGGGACGGAAAGAGGCGGATGTTCTATCCATCGCGGCGGGCGCGGAATCTCGATCTGCACATCCGCTTGCTCAAGCGATTGTCCGTTCGGCTCGGACACAGGGTGTGCCTGCTTCCACTATGGACGAAGTCGAGGCGCTGACGGGACGCGGTCTGCGCGCGGTCACGAACGGCAAAACGATCTGGATCGGCAATCGCAAATTAATGGATGAGGCAATGGTGACGATTCCCGCCGATGCGCTTCAAAAAGCTGACGCATTACAGCAAACGGGCAAGACCCTGATGTGGATCGCCGAAGAGAAGACTGCCATCGGTTTGATTGCTCTCGCCGATACGTTGCGCCGCGAAGCTGCCCCGACGATGAAAGCCCTCAAGGGCGCAGGCGTGGCGCATACCATCATGCTGACAGGCGACAACACGCGTTCCGCCTCCGCCATTGCCCATGAAATCGGTTTGACCGAATATCGCGCCGACCTCATGCCGGAAGATAAACTGACGGTCATTCGAGATTTAGTGAGGGAGTATGGTCAGGTTGCAATGATTGGCGACGGCGTGAATGATGCGCCTGCGCTGGCAAACGCGACAGTGGGTATTGCGATGGGCGGCGCAGGCACGGACGTTGCGCTTGAAACCGCCGATGTTGCCCTGATGGGTGATGATCTCTCCAAGCTACCATTTGCTGTTGGATTGGGTCGCGCCACGCGTGCAATTATCGTTCAGAACCTCTTCATCTCGCTAGGTGTGATCGCCCTGCTCATCATCACCTCCCTAACAGGCATCGTTAGCATCGGAATTGCCATCATCTTCCACGAAGGCAGTACGTTGGTCGTTGTGGCAAATGCGTTGAGGTTGTTGGGGTATAAGGATGCGCATATTTGAGTATAAAAGATAATAAATAGATACTGGTGCAACTCTCGATCTTTTATTCGGTAAAAGGAGATAATCATGGACATACGAATGGCTTTCGCGTCAACGTATAACCGCTGGCTCTACATAGCAGCGGTCGCATCGTCAACAGCGGGCATCATCCATGCCTACTACATGCCCGAACACTTTGAAATGTGGGTGGGCTACGGAATTTTCTTCTTGGTTGCCACCGTCTGCCAGGTCTTGTGGGCGCTTGTCGTGCTTGCCGACCGTCCGATCCATCGCACGGTGTTATGGGCAGGCATCCTCGGCAACGCTGCCATCATCGCCATGTGGATCGTTGCGCGCACCATCGGCAACCCGCTTGGTCCAATGGCAGGTGAAATCGAAGAGATCGGCGTGCTGGATACCCTATCCAAAGTCACGGAACTGACGGTGATCGTGTGCTCGGTGGCGCTGTTGCGAATGAAATCGGTCACTAACGAACATAACAGCAGAGTTATCGTGTGAACAACATTCTTCAACTGCTCGGTTATGCTTTGATCCCTGCCGCAACGATGACACTCGCGGGAATATGGGCTACTTTGCGCGTGCCTGGCGAGAACCTGCGCAGCGCCTTAATGCATTTCGCGGCGGGCGTGGTATTTGCCGTTGTCGCAGTCGAGTTCCTGCCCGATCTCGTTCACGAACATTCTGTTCTGGCAACGGCGGTTGGATTCACCCTGGGGACAGCCGCCATGCTCGGGGTCCGCTTGTGGAGCGAAACAAGGGCGAAGAAGAATCTCGAAAAAAGCGAAACAGCTTCGGGAAGTTTGATCGTCGCGACTGCTGTGGATATCGTCGTGGATGGTTTGATGCTGGGCATCGGCTTTGCGGCGGGCGCAAAGCAGGGTATTCTGTTGACCGTCGCGCTGGCATTCGAATTAATCTCGCTTGGTTTGGCGGTTGTACTGGAACTCAAACAAGGCAGGATATCGCGCGGTCGGATACTTTCCAGCATCATTGCCTTATCGGGATTGTTTATCTTTGGCGCTGTGGCAGGCAGCGCGGCGCTTTCACTCATAAGCGGAGCTTTGCTTGCGGGCGTGATTGCTTTCGGAGCGGCGGCGTTGCTCTTTCTAGTAACGGAGGAATTACTCACCGAAGCCCATGAGGTGGCGGAAAATCCGCTGTTGACCTCCGCTTTTTTTGTTGGCTTTCTGGCAGTCTTCCTGCTTGAATTGTTGAGTTGATTCGACCATCCAATGGACCTCGAAGCCGTTACGAACTTGATTATTGTCATGGGCGCAATTGCCCTGGGTCTTGCCGTCGTTATGAGTTGGCTGGGCAGTATCCATCACCTGGATGCGCCACGTTTGATTTCGAGCGGGTGGTTTGCCTTTCCTGCCTGGGCGCAGGTCGTCTTCGGATTTGCGGCGATTGCCTTTTTTATCTGGTTTGGATTTCTGCTGTGGATTCCTCTTCCATTGCGATTGCCCGAACCTGTAATATCGCTCGCGCGTCCCCTTGGGCGGATCATCTTTCTCGTCGGGCTGTGTCTCACCCTGTGGGCTCGCCGGGCATTGGGCGCGATGTATGGTGTGAGCACAGGTTCGTCCGCACCGTTGCAGGAGAGGCATCGCCTCGTCCAGCGCGGACCATATGGTTTCATCCGCCATCCCATGTATCTCGGCTACTGGCTGGTGATGTTCGGAATCCTGTTGACATATCTCACATGGACGCCGTTGGTGTTGTTGATAATGACCGTGCCTTCGTTCTCTCGTCGAGCACGGCGCGAAGAGAGTTCGCTGGAAGAGAGATTCGGCGCGGAGTGGCAAGTCTACGCGGCACGGGTACCAAGGTTCCTGCCACATTTGAAATTAAAAGCGAAGGAGAAAAACATTGATAACACGAATGGGTACCAACATTGATTAAGTGGCATTGGATTGTCTTGCTTGTCGGGTTTGGGCTGTATGTGCTCGTTCCGATCCCAGGAATTTTGCCGCACTCCGTGGATGTTGTGGTGATGATATTGTCGGGGATCAGCCTGCTTTCCGTCGCCATATTTGGGTTTGATACAGTTCATGTGGAGGGAGGTCTGGCAATCTCAATGGTCACCCTTAGCCTGCTCATGCTTATCGCAGGCATCGTACTGGCGTGGCAGGGTCATGGATATATCTTGTTCCTGCTTGCCGTGCCAGCCCTTGGGCTTGGGATGTTTGGCGCGAGAAAATTAATGGATAAAAGAGAGAAACATGATTAAGAAGAATCCGTATTTTGTGCTGTTTATCTTGACAGCAGCGATAGCTTTGGGAGTTCTGATTGAAGTCGTATTTAGAAAACCTTATTCCTTTCACGGCACGGTGATCGACCCTCCATTGCCTGTGACAGACTTTTCCCTCCAGACTGCCAACGAAGAAGTGTTTCGTCTGAGTGAACAAAAAGGCAAAGTTGTATTGCTATTTTTTGGATACACCAGTTGTCCCGATGTTTGTCCCGTCACCCTGGCAACCTTCAAACAGGTCAATGATAACTTGGGGGAGGATGCGCAAAAGGTTCGTTTCGTGATGATTACCGCAGACCCGGACCGTGATACGCCTGATAAAGTTGCCGAATATGCTGCGCGATTCAATCCTGAATTCATAGGACTGAGTGGCGATATGACAGCGCTTGCTTCAATCTGGAAGGAGTTGGGAGTTTTTGTTGAGAAGCAGGAATCAGGTAGCGCAGCTGGTTATCTGGTAAGCCACACGGCAAGTGTGTATGTTCTGAATCAGAGTGGCAGTCTGTTCATGACCTTCCCGTATGGTACGACTGCCACAGAGATTGCAGATGATATTCGCCAGATCTTGAAAGAGTCAAATTAGCAATCTTCGATCCAGATATTCAATCTTAAAGTTATATTATTACGAGGATACCAATGCAACCTAAAAACAAGAAATCCATTTCCACAAAAAAGGCAGTGCGCCAAGCGGAACGCCGCCGCCAAAAGTTGCGTAATGGCATCATCTCCGGCACTCTGGTTTTAGCTGCCATTATCGTAATTTTTCTCATGTTCAACGCCAGGGAGCAGGTGAAACAACAGATCGATGGGGTTACGGAATATACCGCTCTTAGCCGGGACCATGTCGGTGAAACCGTAAGTTACGACCAGACTCCACCTGTCGGGGGATCTCACAATCCTGTCTGGCAGAATTGCGGTGTGTATACCGAGACCATCGCGAATGAAAATGGAGTTCACTCCCTTGAACATGGCGCGGTCTGGATCACCTACCGACCTGACCTGCCTGACTTGGAAGTTCAGACATTACAGACACTTACCCGTCAAAGCGGTTTTCGCTTGCTAAGTCCATACCCAGATCTGCCCAGCCCGATTGTGATTTCTGCCTGGGGATATCAACTTCAGGTGGAGCAGGCTGATGATCCCAGGTTAAAGGACTTTATTGAACAATACGAACTGAGCCCACAAGGACCTGAGCCGGGAGCGCCTTGCACGGGTGGAGTGGGGCAGCCAGGCTAGGAGACACGATGATGATGACCGAACAATTACCGCCTGAGACATCCTTGCCCCGCGCGGTGCGCACGTTTGATGCTCTCATGCTCTTATCATTCGCTGTATTGCTGGTGATTGTGGCAGTGCTTGCCTTCTGGCTGGGCACACGGCAGTCCTCTGCGCCCGGCGAAAACTCTCCTGAGGTAGGCTTTGCCAGGGACATGATGATGCACCACGCGCAAGCTGTGGATATGGCTACACTGCTTCGTGACCGGACAGAAGACCCGGAAATGCGCCAGCTTGCCCTGGACATTATGCTGACACAACAAGCGCAGATTGGTCAGATGCAGGGATGGCTGGCAGTATGGCAATATCCAATCGCCAGCACCGACCCGGCTATGATGTGGATGGACATGCCTGTCAATGGTGGAATGCCTGGGATGGCCACCCAGGCGCAGTTGAATGAATTACGCGATTTGCAGGGTGTGGAAGCCGATGGATTATTCCTGCAATTGATGATTGCCCACCACCGTGGTGGAGTGCTCATGGGGGAGGCGGCGCTGGAGAGCGCCAAAAGCCCCGAAGTGTTGGCATTAGCACAATCCATCGTCAATGCACAAACAAGCGAAATTGCTGCCATGCAGGACCTTCTGGTTCGTAAAGGGTTTCCGCCTGTAACGGACGAACCGACAGAAACGAATCATGAGGGTATGTCGCCTTGATGAGGTTGTCATTGACAAAAAAAACGACTGAACAATACTGGTTTATCCAGGCGTCTTGCTGCGAACCAAAGGTTCAAAGTAGACGATGAAAGTCAAATTCTATTTTCAAGAAGGACACATATGAAAAACAAACTTTTGATTTCCGCAATCCTGCTGGCAACATTGTTGGTCAGTGGATGTGCAAAGTCGGGCGAATTCAAGGTAATGGATGCCTGGGCTCGCCCTGCCGCTTCGGGCGATAACGGCGCGGTATATTTCATTATCAGTAATGCGACCGACGCGGATGATACATTGCTCAGTGTCAGCACGGACGTTGCATCTGCTGCCGAGGTTCACATGAGTATGATGGATGACAATGGCGTGATGTCCATGCAAATGCAGGAGGCTTTGCCTATCCCTGCGCAACAGGAGATCATTTTCAAACCTGGCGGCTTGCACGTCATGCTCGTTGGCTTGACGCAGGATTTGAAGGTTGGCGACACCATCACACTCGTATTGAATTTCAAAGAAGTAGGTAGTCTGACGATAGAAGCCTCGGTTAGAGAAGAGTAATCGGCTGGATGGTCTAATATATTCGAAGAGCGGTTGCCCCCGGATTAAAGAGTGGTTTATGGAAGCAGATATTTTGCTCATTGAAGACGAAGCGGAGTTCGCCGACTATCTCAAACGCGGGCTGACATATGCTGGATATAGAGTACGCCTTGCCCACAGTGCGGAAGAGGGGTTGGAAAAATTCGACCAGGACCGACACCGCCTCCTCATTCTTGACGTGATGCTGCCCGGCATGAACGGCATGGATGCCTGTCGTCGAATCCGGGAAAAAGGTTTCACGGGTCCGATATTGATGTTAACCGCTCGCAACGCGATTCCCGACCGGGTGCTGGGTCTGGATTCTGGCGCGGATGATTACCTCGTCAAGCCGTTTGCATTCGAAGAATTGCTGGCCCGCATACGCACACTTCAGCGACGCACTGGGGCGTCAACATCTTCCATCAATTTTGCCGATATGGAACTTGATATGGGCCTCCATGCAGCCCACCGTGCAGGAAAACCCATTCCCCTAACTCGTACAGAATTTGATCTGCTAAACTACTTTCTAAGACATCCTCGTCAAGTGCTGACACGCGAAGAACTCATTTTGAATGTGTGGGGACAAGATGCCGGGATTCAACCCAATATTTTGGATGTATACATCGCTCGTCTGCGCCGAAAAATCGGTGAACCACCGCTCATTCACACGATATACGGTATCGGCTATGTACTGAAGGAGGAGACAGTATGATCCCATTGAGGTGGAAACTGGCCCTCTGGCATTTGAGCCTGACCGCTCTTGGTCTGGTAGGGTTGCTTCTGATTTCCTACCAGACCTTGTCACAATCCCTGCGCGCGGAGGTGAACAATACACTGGCAGAACGAGCCAGGCATGTCGCAGATGCGGTTGCCATCGTCCCCAACCGGCCAATTGAGGGAGTGTCACAGGAAGCCACCGACGAGTTTCGTTCGCCTGGGGTTTACGTGCAGATATTCAATGCGGAGGGCACGCTTGTGGCTCGCTCATTTAACCTTGGAATTCAGCAAATCCATGCACCCGCCTCGGATCTCAATCGCGTGTTGAAGGGTGAGAGTTTCTATGACTCGGCGGAAATTTCAGGTTCTCCTGTGCAGTTATATTTCCAACCGATTCAACGCGACGGGGAAATAGCAGGGGCGATTCTGGTGGGTGAGTCATTGGTTGGACTTCAATCCACATTGAGCCGTCTGCGTCTTATCTATACCATCGGCGCGGTTTCCGTGTTGCTCTTTGGACTGGTAGGCGGGTGGACTCTTGCCCGGCTGGGCTTACGTCCTGTAGCGCGAGTTACGCGGACTGCCCAGGATATTGTGAAGGCTGAAGATCTGTCTCACCGCGTTCCGTACACGGGTCCGGCTGATGAGGTTGGCGCACTGGCAACAACGTTTAACGAGATGTTGAATCGCTTGCAGGCATTGTTCGAAGGTCAGAGGCAATTTCTTGCTGAGGCTGCTCATGAATTGCGGACTCCGCTGGCATCCATGCTTGGCAATGTCGATTTGCTTGTTTCTTTTGGTGATGATGTAAGGCGGAGGCGCGAGACCATTGCCGCACTCCAACGCACCGGAAGACACGTAACACGCTTGTTGGATGACCTCCTGCTTCTCGCACAAGCCGAGACCGGCTTGCATCTGGCGTCGTTTGAAGCGATTGCGCTTGATGACCTTCTCATCGATGTATATGAGTCGGTAATGTTGACCGCTGGAAATGTTAATTTGAAGCTTGAACGTTGCGATCCAGTTTCTGTACGCGGCGATCCCAATCGCTTGCGACAGGTGTTCATGAATTTGATTGACAATGCGGTGAAATATTCGTTGCCTGGTGGAGATGTGACTATCAGTCTTTTCATCAGGGATTGCTGTGTACATGTCACGGTCCGCGATCATGGTCCTGGCATTCCAGAAGAGTTGATCCCACTAATTTTCGAACCTTTTTTTCGTGCACCTACAATCGGTAAGCGCATCCCAGGTGCGGGCCTCGGATTGGCAATCGTCCGCTGGATTGTGCGTGAGCATGGGGGCGAAGTGAATATTCGAAGTGAGTCGAACAAGGGTACGACTGTAGCTCTCACTTTGCCAGCCCTCGCTGATTAGTCTCTTACCATTTATTCAGAATTAATACAGAACTTTCTTAGTCAGGGGGCTTAATATAAATGTGTGCATGCAAGATTTACAAATGTTTCAGCCGTCAACTCTGGCGGTGTATTAACGGTAATCCGTGTGCCATAGAGGGCGCAGGGAACCAGTTGTCTGGTAGGTTTTGCATGCACACTATTGGTCGCAACCCCTAAGCGCAAGGCTAAGGATAATCATGACGCAACCTGCAAAAATCGGTTTCAAAAGCCGGATTTGGATTTTATTGCTGCTGCCAATCCTGGTTCTAGGCTGTTCCATCGTGACATCAATCAATCGTCAACCTGCTGCCGGACCCATCGAGAAGTCTGTTATTAACATGGCTCTGCCAACTCCTACTCAATTGGACATACCGAGCGATGTGACTGAAGAGGAGATGGTGCTTGTAAATTTATATGCTCGTTCAAATCCGGCGGTGGTTGGCATCTTCGTATATGGACAAGTTTATCCCATTACTGATGGACAGAATGGCGGGCAGATTGTACCCATTGGACAGGGCTCTGGTTTTGTTTATGACACAACCGGTAATATCATCACCAATGCCCATGTTGTCAATGGTGCGGAACAGCTGGAGGTTGTCTTTTTCGACGGGACCACTCTTAACGCAGACATTGTGGGGAAGGACCTGAACAGCGACCTGGCTGTAATTAAAGTGGATCAACTTCCCATTGGTATCGGTCCGCTTGCAATGGGTAATATGGCAGAACTGGCGGTGGGACAAACCGTCGTTGCGATTGGTAATCCTTTCGGATTGGACGGAACATTAACACGCGGAATTATCAGCGCACTTGGGCGCACGATCCCCGCCCTGACGCCTTTTTCCATTCCGCATGCCATTCAAACCGATGCAGCGATCAATCCGGGGAATTCTGGAGGACCCCTTCTTGACCTGCACGGACATGTCATTGGCGTGAATGCTCAGATCGAAACGGATGGGACGAGTCGTAGTAATAGCGGTGTAGGTTTTGCCATTCCGGTAGACGTGGTTGAACGGGTTGTCCCGATTTTAATTGAGAAGGGTGGTTATGACTGGCCCTGGCTTGGAGTGCGCGGTAGAAACCTTGTTCCTGTTTTGGTTGACGCCATGAATCTGCCGGTTGAGCGTGGCGCGTATATTCTGGAAGTGACAACCCGCGGCCCTGCAGAAAAAGCTGGAGTGCGTGGTGCAAACGAATCGAAAACAATTAACGGGTCCGTGATTCCTGTGGGAGGCGATGTGGTCACAGCAATTGATGGTCAACCAATCAACTCCTTTGACGATTTATTAATCTACATCGCAATGCAAACCAGTCCGGGTCAGAAGGTGAATCTGACTGTATTGCGGGATGGCGAAACCCTGGAAATAAGCGTTCTCCTGGAAAAGCGCCCGGATACGCTTCGGGCAGAGTCACCAGCAAACGTTCCCTGACCGATACTGGAAATGCGTAGATATGGAAACCCCTGTAGTTGATCCGGTTTGTGGAACAAAGTTAAACCCGGGCACTGTCACATATAAGTACCAATATCTGGGGCGTACTTACTATTTTTGTTCTCTCGAATGCACAATAGCCTTCGATGAAGAGCCTGAAAAATATAAAGTTGATATTGACATGGATTTTCCGTTTGAAGAAAGCAGGTGAAATGGGTATCGCCATTGGCTTATGCGGAACTCTTTTGAAGACCGCAAGAAAAATCGTATGGGCTGAGCTTAAATTCTTACTACCTGGAGGATTGTGATCGCATGAACCGAAAAGAACGTACCGTACTTGTTACCATTATCATCAACGCGTTGCTCATTGTTTTCAAGTTCTGGCTGGCGGGTGCTTCCGGCAGTCTGGCATTACGCGCCAGTGCCCTGCACTCCATCGCGGATGCAACGATTGGCGGCTTTGTCCTTATCGGTCTTTGGATCAGCCGCTGGGATGACGCGCGCAACCGGCGCAAGGGACAGGTGAGCGCAGTGGAAAATTGGGTGGCTCTGGCGGTAGCCGCCGCCATCTTCTACGTGGGCTTTGACATTGTGGTCGAAGTCCTCGGTGGTCAATCTCCCGAACTTAAGAATCTGGGTCCCATTACCCTCGCTTCGCTTGTCACGGTGGCAGTTGCCTACTTTATTGCGCGCTATAAACTTTACGTGGGCAGGCAGACCAACTCGCCAGCGCTGATCGCCGGAGGCTACCATTCTCAAATGGATATCTATGCCTCCATCGTGGTGGTGGCGGGACTCGGCGGCGCGGCTCTCGGGCTCCCCAATCTGGACCGGGCGGCTGCGGCAGTTGTTGTTGTCTTCATCCTTTTTTCCGGCTATGAAATCGCTTCTTCGGCGATCAGCGCTCTGCGTCACCGCCAGGCGCTGGATATCGAAGGCGAGAGCGGTCAACCGCATGTCCACGAGCCGGCCGGGATATGGCGCGCTTTTATTCCCGTTTCTGCCTTGACGCTGCTCGCACTTTATATGCTATCAGGCTTCTACATCGTGAGACCGGGCGAGGCAGCAGTAGTGCGCCGTTTCGGAAGTGTGATTGCCGGGAATGTCGGACCCGGCTTGCATTATCGCCTGCCCTGGCCGGTGGGTCGCGTGGATGTGATCGCACTCAATGCCATCCGTCGCGCTGAGGCTCCCTCCAGTCTGATGCTGACCGGTGACGAGAATCTGATCAATGTTCGTCTCAGTGTCCATTACACTGTTACCGACCCCGCCAAGTTTCTGCTGAATGTGGTTGACCCCGAAGCCTTGGTGCAGCAAGCCGCCGAATCCGCGATGCGACAAGTAGTGGCGAACGAGGCAGTGGATGCCTTGTTGACCGTGGACAAAGCCTCCATCCAGCAAAAAGCGGCGCTGCTTGCACAGGAGTCCTTGAACAACTACGACTCCGGTTTACAGGTGGTGGGCGTACAACTGCTGGAAAGCAGTCCGCCTCCGGAAGTTGCCGATGCTTTTCGTGATGTTGCCAGCGCCCGCGAGGATAAGAACACCTTTATCAACGAAGCATTGGCATATCAAAACGAGATCTTGCCGGTGGCGCGCGGCGATGCGGAGAAAATCATCCAGGCGGCGAACGCCTATCGTTCCGAGAAAATAGCGCAAGCCACAGGTGAAGCATCGCAGTTTGCCAGTCAGCAAGGCGCATACGCTCAAGCTCCCGATATTACCCGTTTGCGCCTGTATCTTGAAGCCATCGAAAATGTTCTCCCCGGCGCGCGCAAGTTCGTGCTGGATGCCGCTGTGAAATTACAGACCACCGACTTGTGGTTCCCCGGTCTCGGAAACACCCAGACTTTTCCTCCCCAGCCTTGAAACGAATTTCACCGCCAAACACATATTCTTTGATCTATGGAGTGACCTATGAAATCTTTGCGTACGATCATCCTTATTATTGTTGCTCTGGGTTTTCTAGCAGTCAACCTGGTCTTTTTCCAGGTGGACGCAACTGAGTATGCAGTTGTAACTCAGTTTGGCAACCCCGTGAACGTCATTACCAGTCCTGGACTCTATGCCAAACTGCCCGACCCATTCCAGAGTGTGACCCGCATCAACAACCAACTACGTGTCTACAATCTGCCGCAGACCGAGTTTCTGACCGCGGACAAGAAGAACATCGTCCTTGAAGCCTACGCCACCTGGAAAGTGACCGATACCCTGACCTTCCTCAAGACCGTGAACGATCCGCAGGGTGCGGAGACGCGCCTGGCAGACATCGTATCGTCGGAACTTGGCACCGCTCTCGGGCAGGTGGAACTCAGCCAATTGGTCACTGTGGATGCGGCGCAATTGAAATTGGGGGATACGCTTCTGACCGTGACCCAGGGGGCGGCTGCTCGCACACAGCAATATGGCTTCGTTGTAACAGATGTTCGCCTCAAACTGCTCACCTTCCCGCAAGCCAACCTCACCAGCGTTTTTCAACGAATGAAAGCCGAACGGGAGGCAATTGCGCGCCAATTCCGTTCGGAAGGCACTGAGGAAGCCGCAAAAATTCGCGCCGGCGCGGATGCTGATAAAGCCAAAATTCTGGCGGATGCCAACCAGCAGGCGGCGGAGATTCGCGGGCAGGCGGATGCGGAAGCCATCGCCATCTACGCCGCCGCATTCGGGAAGGATCCGGAATTCTATCGCTTTCTCCGCACCCTGCAATCCTATGAGGCGTTCATTGACGGTAATACCACCCTCATCCTGCCCTCAGACTCTGAACTTTTGCAGTACCTCAACCCGGGCAATGTCACCGTTCCACCGCCCGTAGTCCCTTAGGAGGCTTCGATGACCACCAACCCTCCCACACCTCCACCTTCGTTCGATTGGCGCGGCGCATATCGCCGAGTGACTCAAGCAGTTGCTCGTTTTATACGCATACTCATTGGCGATGGCGAATCTCCCGTGGACGATCTGCGCGCTGCTTTCGGGCACCTTAACCCTCGTCGTATTGTCTGGGGCATATTGGGACTTGCCCTCGCCGGTTACTTCGCCACAGGAATTTATGTGGTCGCGCCCGGTGAGCTTGGCGTAGTGCGCCGCTTTGGAGCGGTGATCGAACCGCGCGCCGCGCCAGGTCTGCACTACCGCCTGCCGTGGCCAATCGACCGGGTGGATGTTGTCAATGTCAGTGATGTACGCCGTGAAGTCGTGGGTGTTGTTGAACCCGAGGAAGGACATGAACATCCCGAGCCGCCGTCCAAACTCCAGGTGCTTTCCGGCGATACCAACGTAATTGATGTGGAGATTGTCGTTCAATATCAGGTGCGTGACCCACAGGCGTATCTGCTCAATGTGCAATACGCGCCGTATAGACTTGTACGTGATGCCGTGAGGCAGGCTGTGACCACGCTTATGAGTCAGCAGCCGGTGGATGCCATCCTCACCACGGAAAGACAGGCTTTGCAGGACGATATTCGCGCCGAAACACAGAAACGATTGGACGAATACAATAGCGGGCTTGTTGTAGTCGGAATCAATTTGCAGAAGGCATTCCCGCCCGACGAAGTGTCCGCCGCCTTCACAGACGTGAACAGCGCCAAGGAAGACAAAAACCGCGCCATCAACGAGGCATCGGGTTATGCCAATAGCCTCATTCCCGAAGCGCGCGGGCAGGCTGAAAAAATTCTGGCAGACGCCGAGGCATACCGCTCGAATGTGCTTGGACAAGCCAATGGCGCAGCGCAGGCGTTCGAGGCTGTGCTGGCCGAGTATCAAACCAATTCCAAAATCTATGGCGAGGATGTGACCCGCTACCGGCTGTACCTTGAAGTGCTTGAAAAAATCCTGCCACGAGTGCAGATCTATACGGTGGACACTGAGAATGGAACGGTGAACCTCCGTTTATTCGGGAATCCCGCATCGACCCCTGTCCCCGCACCCTAAAGGTGAATAATGGCTGAAGGCTGGAAGCAAATCTGGGAAGACATACGAAACGCCCTGAGAGGCACGGAAGCGAAAGGGGAAGCTGCGCCATCCCTGGAGCCGTCTGAATCGCAGCAATCTAATTTCGAAGATCAGGCTATCGAAGATGATCAAGAAACGATTGCCAGTTCGTTGATCGAGGAGTCCAAAGAGGCGTTGGAACCCTCCGGCGAACTTATTCTGGAGCCAAGTCCGACACCGGGTCAGGTCTGGATGCGTCGGTTGTACAGGGGGGGATCTTATTTGTTGATGGCGATTATTCTACTGGCCGCCTTCTGGTTTGCAGGCGGCTATCGCTGGGCGCCGGATGTCTATTTCTGGTGGCTGCGTCTCACTGCGCCAAAGCCGCCAGCCTCCGATGTTGTTGCAACCTTCGATGGCGGGCAAATCACGATCGCAGATGTTGACGCCCACTTGAAGTTGCTCCTGCCGGAGGAGTACCAATCCGTGGCGGGGTCACCGGAAACACTGCTGGCTGTAATCGAGGATATGGTCACGGACGAATTGACAAGACGCTGGGCAGCTGCACGTCAGCCGGATCAGGATGAAACGTTCAGCCATACCATGCAGCATATCAATGAAAGTCTCAACCTGGAGTCGCTCGACCTTCAATTGCACGAAAATGAAATTCCAGTCTCAGAAAGTGAAATCCAGGCATACTACGAGTCCAACAAAGCTCAGTTTGGGGATTTGACGCTTGATCAGGTGCGCGAGCAAATTCGCCAAACACTTGTCTCTGAACGTGAGCAAGACTATATTGACCAATACATTCAGCGGCTGAAGGATAACGCCTCCATCAGCCGTAACTTCGACTTGCTCAATGTGCCAGCGCCTTCGGAAGATGATTTGCGCCGTTATTACGACGTCAACCTGGAACAATTCCAACTGCCGCGCCAGGTCCTTGTGGATGAATTGCAATTCGCAATCGGAGGAGATGAAGCGGCGGCTCGAAAAAACGCCGATGACGCGCTGCTCAAGATCCGCTCGGGTGCAACATTTGAGGAGGTCGCGCAGACCATCGTTGGTGCGTCCTTTCAAGGCGACATAACCGCACCCGAAGGAACTCGTGAGCCGGAATGGGATGCCGCAGTCTTTGAGCTGACCGATGGTGAATTGAGCGACGTGTTTCGCGCTGGGGATTCATTTTATATTGTGCGGTTGAACCAGTTTCGGCCGGCTCGCACAAAATCCCTGGACGAAGTTCGTACTGAGGTGTTGACAGCTGTGCAACAACAGAAAACGGATGAATGGTTCGCCGCCAATGCAAGCAAAACCATTTTCACGGTCAAAGGTAAAGGGTATACACTGGGTGAGTTTTACCAGGAATATCAGGAACTGCCGATTTCGACGCAGTCTCAATATGCCGGCGCGGATGGTATGCAGAAATTGGCTGAAGCGTTGATCGAGCGCCTGTTGCTTGTTGAGGATACATACGACCAATTGCTCGATGTGCAGAACAAGCCGTTATCGGATGAGTCAAGATTGCAAGTACTGAAACAGATGATGCACCAGGAGGAGGTGGATGACAAGATCCAGGTCACTGATGAAGAGCTGCAAAAATTCTACGACGAAAACATTGACTTGATGGCTCTTCCGCCCAAAGCTCGTATCCGCTACATCCGCATTGGCCTGGGACAGACAGAGGATGAACAAAAAGCTGCCCGCGCTCGCGCTGACGAAGCCTACAAAAAACTCGTTCCCGGATTGTTCCAACAAGGCGCGGACTTCGCTGGAATTGCCCAGGAATACTCTGAAGATCCCGAAACAGCCGCGCAAGGTGGAGAGCTTTCTGAATGGATTGGTGAAAGCGACGACATTCTGGCGGAGGTTCAGTTGCATCCCTTCCACGAAGTGGCTCTTGCATTACAGCCAGATGAGATTAGTCAACCCTTCCAGTTTGGTGACAGCTTGTACATTGTCCAAGTTATTGAACGCAGTGGTCCCGAACAGTTGCCATTTGAGCAAGCCAAGCCATATATAGAAGAAATACTTACCCAGCAAAAACATGATGAACAAATGGTCCAACTTCAAGAGACACTCCTCAAACAGGCCAACTTTGTCATCTATCCCACCGTACTGGAAAAATACTTTCAGGAACTGCAAACACCTGCGCCTCTTAATCCATCGCCCTGAGGAGGCTGATATTTTGGAGAAATAATGATGTCGGACAGGCAAAAGCCCTCAGTGTCGAAAATCCAAGGTTCGCATAAGAGCGCAACCCGCTGGCAGGAACGGCGCCGTCTTACTTGCCTGGTTTGGATATTGATTGCAGTGGTAATCGCGATAGGTCTGGCATTCCTGCCTGGAAATCAGGATATTCCGGCGATGGAAGTCAGGCTAGTTAACAGCCCAAGAGAGAGGCATTTGTATGAACCTGACTTCGATCCATCGCATGCATTTTGGCAGTACCCTGCAAAACATGACAGCGGCATCACCATTTCCGCGCCCCGAAGAAACCCTAATCCAAGATTAACTCTGGATACAAGCCTGCTGATATAATCCTATTTGTGGAAGACAACCGTATGGTATGAAGACACAACAACTGCTTTTTCTGACATTAATCCTCGGTGCACTCTTACTTGGCTTGGCAGCGCATGCAATTCCTGCGACCTCCCTCTGCGTTTGCACAGATCGGGCTGGCGATGTGCCTCGCGCGGCAGGTTTTGACATTTGCCTGGTATGCCAACTGCAAACAGGGATTATTCTTTCCGTGATTTTGCCGCTTCTCCCGGAAAGCAACCTGGTTGGTTTGATTTACGCATCCAGCCAGGTTCCGCAGAAACACGCCACCCGGATTCCACACCCTCCCACACTCAACTAATTCAATTTTTCTTGCGCCTGTTATGGAACTGGCGCTCTCCCGCTGTTGCGCTCCAATTGCGCGCGAGCGGGATTGTTATCATTGTTATCATTGTACCTATTTGGAGAATTTATGAAGAAAAGAAAAGCAAGAAAATTCCCGGTTTTGCTTCTTGCCGGAGGCGGGCTCCTGCTTATTGTGGCTGCCGTAATGTTAGGTTTGCAAAACGGAAGCATTCCGGCAACATCTTCCGAACCCGCTGTGTCGAGCGAACATGAGGAGGAAACATTTCCTGAAATTGAGCGCGTCTCACTAGAGGATGCGAAAGCGGCGTTGGATGCAGGAACAGCTGTATTTGTGGATGTACGTGGAGTCGATGCGTACAACATGAGCCATATACCCGGATCGTTATCCATCCCACTTGCCGAATTGGAGTCACGGCTTACCGAGCTTAACCCGAACCAATGGATCATCACCTACTGTACCTGACCCAGCGAAGAATCAAGCGCCCGTGCGGCGCGTACTCTGCTGGACAATGGTTTTACAAACGTCTCGCCTGTTTTAGGCGGGTTCAATGCGTGGATGGAAGCGGGTTATCCAACCGAGCCGTAGGGCTTTTCGAATTTTGAAGGAGTCAGTATGTTTGCAGGAAACAAATTTTTTCTACTATTTATGATTGCCACAACGCTTGTGCTTAGCGCGTGTCAATCCATATCTGCGAGTGGTGTTGGTGAAGAAGTAAGTATCGAAGGCGGGAGTTACCGTGTTGTCTCGGTTCAGGAATTACAAGGTATGCTCGAGAACAAGGATTTCACGATGATCAATGTTCACACACCCTGGCAGGGTGATATTCCACAAACGGATTCCCGCCTGGCGTATGATCAGATCTCAGAAAACCAGGATCAATTGCCGGTGGAGAAGGACGCGAAGATTCTGGTGTATTGCCTGACATCGGGCATGGCGAAGAAGGCAGTCGAATCCCTCGTAGACCTGGGATATACCAATATTTGGATGCTTGATGGAGGAACCACTGCCTGGGAAGAAGCGGGGTTGACACTCAAAAAAGAATGATGAGGCTGGCAGATGATATGGATCAGCCCTGCTTGAAAAGGTCATCATGAGACGATCAATTTCCCGCCGCGATTTTCTCAAACTTGCCGGCGTAGGTTTGGGTGCGCTGGCTTTTCGCCCCTTCAACCTTGAGTCATATTACACGCCCAAGCCTTTGCCGCAATTCCCGAACAGTGAAATTATCGGGCGCATTCTTGGCACAACGCAAGTCACGAATCGTCCAAGCAACGATCCGCTGCAGGCTTCTGCTCTGGGGACGTTGTACGATGACAATCTTGTTGAATGGGGACGAGAAGTGGTGGGAAATGCGGTTGGGCTGACCAACCAAAGATTCCTCGAAACACCGCAGGGGTATGTCTGGGCTTCTTTGGTACAACCAACGAGAAACCTGCCCAACGTGCCGATCACAGCGATGCCTGCTGGTGTTTCGGGGTTTTGGGCGGAAGTCACCGTTCCATATATCGACCTCGCCCTGGAAGGTCCCGTTGTCTCCTCCTGGCTTCAAAGTCTGATCAGTTATAACTTTCCGCCGCGCTTGTATTATGGTCAGGTCGTTTGGATCGATCAGGTTCGAGTGGATCCAAGCGGGGTGGTGTATTACCGTTGGAATGAGTCGCCGGGACATGGTTATGGTCCAGGCGATATCTTCTGGGCGGATGGCGCGGGGCTGAAAATATTGACTGAGGAAGAGGTTGCCCCAATCAGCCCGGATGTGGATCCCAACGAAAAAATTATCCGTGTGGACCTGACCTATCAAACACTGGGATGTTTCGAAGGTTTAAGGGAAGTTTATTTTTGTCGTATTTCAAGCGGGGCGGAGTTTAACGCCTATGGTGAACGGGTCGATAAGTGGAAAACTCCAACAGGCGATTTGAGCACCCATTGGAAGATCATTTCGCTCAACATGAGCGGCGGCAGTTCGGGAGCTGGCTATTCCACCCCGGCTGTGCCCTGGGTGAATATGATCAGCGGCGAGGGCGTCGCCATACATGGCGCCTTCTGGCATAATGATTTTGGTGAACGCCGATCCCACGGCTGTATCAATGTTAAACCCGAAGATGCCAAGTGGATTTTCCGCTGGACAACTCCCCATATTTCCCTCGCCCAAAGCGAACAACGCATGACATGGCCCGATCACGGCACGATTGCATCCGTAACCCAAATTGAGGTTTGAAACAAAATAAGTTTTTCCAACAAGATCGTGGCGATGCAAACCAGATTGGATTTTTAATGACAAAAATATCAAGTTCTACACCTGGAATGTCCCAACCTGTTCTCAATGAACGTTTGCGGGTGTTTCTCCATGCGCTGCTCTTTGTGCTTGGCTTTTCGCTGGTCTTCGTGATCGGCTGGGGCGGCTCGGTGACAGCGCTGGGTCAGTTATTTGGCGCGTATAAACGGGTGATTGCACAGGTCGGTGGTGTGATCGTCATCATGTTCGGATTGGCGACTCTGGAAGTGATTCGTATTCCGTGGTTTTATGCTGATACACGTGCACAATACTCGGGTCAACGCGGAACGTATGGCGGCTCGGCATTAATGGGCATTTTCTTCGCGGCAGGCTGGAGCCCGTGCATTGGCGCGACCCTGGGAGCGATCCTCACAATGGGACTTAACCAGCAAAAAGTGGGGGAAGCCATGTGGCTGTCATCGGGATATTCGCTCGGCTTGGGCATTCCATTTCTGGTGATGGCAATTGGATTGGAACGCGCAACGGATTGGCTCAAACGCATGAGGCCTTATCAAAAATATTACAAAATCGCCAGCGGCATCTTCATCATGGCAATTGGGATATTGTTGTTGACAAACACCATGAGCCTGATCGCGATCTGGGCATTCAAGAATGGATATTACATTGAGTCTTTTTCCAGTTATGCCGCCACGCCCACTTATCTCACTGCCATTGTCGCGGGGTTGCTCTCCTTTATATCCCCATGTGTGCTTCCGCTAGTGCCTGCCTATCTCGGCTATCTGAGCGGACATACAATACAGAAATCCTAATGATCAGAACAGGAAGCTCATGGAAACTATTACAAATTCTGAAGACACAATCACTTTCAAGCGTTCCCACTTTTATTCGGTACTTGTGGTTTTGGCTTTCGCGGTTGGAATCTTGACCGGGTATGTCGTTTGGGGACGTACATCGCCTCAAACCCAGGTTGCGGCGAATGATCAGCCCGTCGTTCAAGCGCCCGCTGTCACCCAGGCGCCCCAATTCACCCGTTATGATATTCCAGCAGACGGATTCCCAGGCATTGGACCTGCAGACGCGCCCATTGTGATCGTCGAGTTCAGCGATTTTCAATGTCCGTTCTGCAAACGATTCTACGATGAGACCTATCAGCAACTGATGGATGCTTATCCCGGAAAGATCCGGTTTGTCTATCGCCACCTGCCCCTGACTTCCATCCACCCTGAAGCATTCCCTGCGGCAGAAGCCTCGATGTGCGCCAACGAACAGAATGCCTTCCCGCAATATCACAACAAACTCTTTGAAAATCAGGACAAACTTGGGCGAGACCTATACTTGCAGATAGCCGCCGACCTCAGCCTAGATACCGACTCCTTCGAAGAATGCCTGGCTACAGGCAGATACAAAGACCTTGTCCAGCAGGATTCGGATTTTGCCCTTAACCTTGGCGTGCAGTCCACCCCCACCTTTTTCATCAACGGACTGGCAATCGTTGGCGCTCAACCAATTTCGGCATTTAAGCAAGTGATCGACATGGAACTTGCCGGGGAGATCCCAAAATAATTTAAGAATGAAACTCCTGAATCAACTCACCCGCCGGGATTTCCTCAAGCTCTCCGCATCTGGTGCGCTCGGATTCTTCCTTTCAGAACTGCGTCTTGGCGATGTCCTGGCTTCCCCACCATCCTCGCAGGGGCGCGTGACCTGGAGCGGAGTATCGCTGTACGACGCTCCAGCATTTACAGCCAGGGAAATCCACCGCTTTGGTGTGGATCAGGTGGTGGAAATCCTTGCCCAAGTGGAAGGCGATGATGGGTATGGCAACCCATACAACAATATCTGGTATCAGGTGGATAATGGTTATACCTATTCAGGCTGGATTCAGCCCGTGGAAACCCGTTATCAGAAAACGATCTTTGATGTTCCCACGAAGGGGCAGTTGGGCGAGATTGTTGTTCCCGTCAGCGAAACGCGGCTTGCCCCGTATGTGTTCGCCTCCAAGGGCCATCGGTTGTATTACGGCAGTACCCACTGGGTAAAGAGGGTTGTTGTTACGCGGGAGGAAAAAAGCATCTGGTATGAGATCTATGACGACTTCCTGAAAAAAACCTTTTATGTTTCGACGTACAACATGCGCCTCGTTCCGGACGATGAACTGTCTCTACTTTCCCCGAATGTGACTGACGCCGATAAATTCATCCACGTGGACCTCGCCACACAACTGGTGACGGCTTTTGAGGGCGAAACAATGGTGTTGTCAGCACGCTGTTCGAGCGGAGCAAAAGGAACAGAAACACCAAGGGGCGAATTCCTGACGTATCATAAAGGTCCATCCATCCACATGACCAACCAGGGCGATGCAATCGAGAATATCTATAACCTGCCCGGTGTGCCGTGGTGTGCTTTCTTCACGGGCAATGGTGAGGCATTCCACGGAACGTACTGGCACAACGATTACGGACGTCCACGCAGTCATGGTTGCATTAATCTCCCCTCGGAAACAGCAAAATTCATTTATCGCTGGACCAAGCCCACCGTTCCGCCGGATGTGGATTATGTCCATCTGCCAGGTGATGGCACGAGAGTACAAGTTGTCTGATTGGAAAACCAGATATGTCAAAAACGGTGCGCCATCGAATTGTTATTTTGGGGCTGTTGATACTCTTGTTGATCACCATCAACCTGCCTCCTGTCTATAACCGCCTCCTTTGACGCATCGATGAGTTGCGCGTCCAGAGCATGTATATATTTAATCCGCCCGACGAAGCCATCTTCCAGCCCGGGCAACTGGTTAAAACCCCAACTGAGGCTTCAGAGCTACCGCAAACCCCTGGCATTATCCCTTCGACCCCAACGCCCTATCCCCGTTTGCCCAATCCTACTCCAACACTGACAGGAAGCACATTGCCAGAGTCAATTTCATTAACCGACTTTACCTATGTCGACCAGAGTGAACGCTGGAATTATTGCGGCCCGGCAACCCTTGCAATGGCCCTCAATTATTGGGGATGGACGGGAAACCGTGATGATATTGCCAGAATTGTGAAACCCGGTGTTCAGGATCCGCGGCTTGACTTTATTCAGCGCGGCAAATGGGATAAAAACGTTATGCCCTACGAACTGGCTGACTACGTTCGGGATAACACAGAATTCGATGCGATCATTCGTTACGGGGGAGAGATTGATTTGGTTAAGCGCCTGATTGCCGCGGGTCTTCCGGTGGTCATTGAAAAAGGGTACTACGAAAGGGATTACACAGGGAAGGTGGGCTGGTTGGGACATTATGCCTTTACAACTGGATATGATGAAAAAGCGGGTGTGTTCATCTATCAGGAGACCTATCCGCCTAAAGGGGAAAGTGGCAAGGACCGGACGATTCAATATGATGTGTTTCGCGAAGGCTGGCGCGGATTCAATTATCTGTTCTTGGTCGTCTTTCCGCCTGAGCGCGAAGCCGAGGTCTCGAATCTGTTGGGTCCCTGGAACGATTCAACCTGGGCAAATCAACATGCACTTGAGATCGCGAACGCCGAGGTTCAGACCCTGTCAGATAATGAGAGATTCTTTGCCTTGTTTAACGAAGGAACCAGCCATGTCTCTCTACAACAGTATTTTGAGGCTGCAGAAGCCTATGATCTGGCATTCTCAGTTTATGCCAGATTGGATCAGAACGAGAAAACCCGCCCCTATCGCATCATGTGGTATCAAACAGGACCTTATTGGGCCTACTACTATTCTGGTCGATATCAGGATGTGATTGATTTGGCAAATACTACTCTCAATGAGACCATCGCTGATCCAACACTTGAGGAAAGTCTCTACTGGCGGGGACTGGCGCAGTATGCGCTTGGCGATTTAGAAAGCGCCATTGCAGATCTCCGGGAAGCGGTGCGCCTCAACCCGAACTTCGAGCCAGGCATCACCAAACTTCAGGAATGGGGTGTCAGCAAATAATGATTGAGCTTGTGGATTGTGGTGACTTATTGCATTTGGATGAATGTTTTGGATTATGAGAAGGTTATCCCGACGTGATTTTCTAAAGGTAAGCGCAACCACCTTGAGTGGGCTGACGTTTCTACCGTTCGGGGCGTATTTTGATTCGTTTGACGACTCGAGCTTGGCCCGTGTGACAACAGAATCTGTCAGCGTATATAGCCAGCCTAATGATGATAGCCAGATTGTGGGGCAGTTTTTTCGGGATGAGTTGATTCACATATATAAAGAGGTTAATTCAGGGAGTCCGGCCTATAATCCAATCTGGTATCGTGTGTGGGGCGGATATGTCCACAGGAGTCGGCTGCAAAAGGTCAAGGTCCTTTATAACCAACCTCTGACCAACATCGTGGATGGGACCCGGCAGGTGGCTGAAATAACCGTTCCCTATACACAAGCCATGCGTTACACCAAGACCTACGGCTGGCAGCCGAATCTGCGGTTATATTACGGATCGGTTCATTGGATCGAAGCGGTGGAGGAAGGCCCGGATGGCGAACCGTGGTACCGGATATTTGATGAATTAATTGGCTTTACGTATCACGTGAAAGCGATACACTTGAGGCACATCCCATTCACAGACTGGGAACCTCTAAACCCCACAGCACCATTGGAAAATAAACGAATTGAAGTCAACCTAAGTACCCAAACCCTGACTGCGTATGAGCATAGTCTCATTGCTTTTGAAACAACCATCTCCTCCGGAATCCCCGCCGGTCGCCCAAGTCCCAACGTAATTTCGACCAAAACACCCACTGGAGAGTTCCGAATCATGTCAAAGTACCCATCGAAGCATATGGGAAACGGAAGTCTATTTGCCGGAGTGGATGATTACGAATTACCCGGCGTTCCGTGGACTTGTTTTTTTACGGAAGCTGGCCATGCGTTTCACGGAACCTATTGGCACGATAACTTTGGGACACCCATGAGTCACGGGTGCATAAACATGCGTACCGAGGAAGCCAAATGGTTATTCCGCTGGGTGCGCCCTGTTCATGGGCCTGATCGTATTTACACTCCCGGGTACGGAACACAAGTTGTAATTACTCCATAAAAAATGAACCAAGAGCTTCGCCTTTTGATCGCATGACAATTCATTGAACAAAGCAAAGAAAATTAACGGAAAACCGTAGAATGAACTCAACAACCAATTTTGAAGTCACGCAAGACGTCAGGCAAAAAGTGATTAAGTTCGTAATACAAAACGGCTTTATTACCAACAGACAGTGCCGCTTGCTTCTTGGAATTGGATACGGGCAGGCAATTGCGTTATTCAGAAAACTCGTGGAATCCGGTGAATTGATTCGTGAGGGCAAAACATCTTCGGTTAGATATCGGTTGCCAATCAAATGATTGCCTCATAAGCAAACACGTGATCGACGCAGCGATACACTCAGTGATTGACATAATGAGCTGTTTATTCGGTCTTTGATCTCACCTTCAGCCATGCCGGCAGCCATCAAATCTACGGCATCGCGCCTACAAAGTTGAGCGCATACAACGCATCCTCATAGCCCGGACGGATGGATAGGGCTTTGCGCCAGTCTTCGATTGCGCCAGTGGTATCGCCTTTGCGATAAAGCGCCCATCCGTGCCACAGCCAGGCCTCTTCGGACATTTCCGTGCGTTGCAGGGCATACTCTGTCAGAGCCAATAAATCATCTATTCGGTTCGTCTGGAAATTCGCGATGAATGGACCGAACTGGTAGCGGAACATTCGTTGTGGTAAGCCAATCTCGCGTGCCCTGTCATAGGCCGCGTTGGCTTCATCGTATCGTTCAAAGTACACGAGGTTGCTGCCCACGTTGAACAACGCGAACGCGTCGTATGGGTCTTGAGCGGTAGCGGCCTGCGCGATGGCTAAGGCGTTTTGCCGATTCAGTTCCCTGTCCCAGTTTGAGCCGAGCAGGGTTTTGACCCCCTCCTCTTGTTCAGGGAGATAAACTACCAAATACAGATAGTTAAACGGCTTCCATTCCGATTCCAGTTGTTCGTCGGGAATCTTTTTATCAGGCCCGCGATATGCATCTTGCACGGTGAATGTTTGGGTTGCATCGTCGTATCCAGTGAGAAGCAGATAGTGTGCCGCCCAGAGATCATCGTCAGGCCAGCCTGTGTCATCGGGATTGAGGGATGTAGTCCCTTCAATCATCACGGGATACGCGGCGGCAATCAGGCGTTTGAGCGTTTCGATATCGCCGCCCACGCGGTATTCGATGCGGAGCCAACCTGCGTAATTGCGTACCCAATAAGCCATCTCTTCAGGATTCACGTTGCGGTCGCCGTTGACGGGCTTGATGACATCTGAAATGGTCTTCTGGTCACCGGTCCAACCGAACATGTGCAGCATCATTGAAAGTGCGGCGGGACCACAGTTGTTCGGGGTTTGCTTTTCGTAAGGAGGGGAGCTAAGAAACGCTTGTGGCGGAGGCGGCGCCAGAGTCGGCGTGGATGAGATGGGTGTTGCAATGACTTCGTTAGTCGGCGTAATCTGGCTGGTTGGGCTTGCAACGCTGGTAGGCGCCGGTGTATTTGGAATCGCCGTCGGCGCCTCACCGACGGGATTGAGCACGTTCCTTACATAGGTCTTTGCGACTTCATATCGCCATGCGATGCGGCTGTTGATCGCTGGGATTTGAAGAATCAAAATGGCGAGCAGGAGCAATCCGGCACCAATGAATAGTATGTTTCTTTTTGACATTCGGAAAAGTGTACCAGAGGAGGTAGGTTTGAAACTATTTCTTCGTTTGCCTGTCAAACAAAGTGAGAAGAACAAAATTAAAGCGTGGAAGCCTTAATCCTCCCTTAGAAAAAAGGAACGAGTATGAAGAGATCCCTCGTAATCGCTCTCCTGATAGTCGCACTTGTATTCGTACTTGCAGGTATTGGCACAGTACTCTTCTTTACTTTCGATCGCGGTGGCAGGGGCTTTGTTTTCGACCAAAGCCTAGTCTCTGCCACGGCTGAAGAAAGCAAGACCTTGAATGTGGAGGGTCGTGTCACTCTCAAGGTGCAGGATGATGCAGGGAATGTGAGCATTGTCGGTGGAGAAGGTGAAACGGTTGAGGTCAAAATTGTAAAGACGAGTAATGCCCTCACACAAGCGCGTGCAGCGGAAGATCTCAAGAACATCCGATATCAGATCGAGCAGGATGGCAATGTGGTTACACTGACTTATGATCTCAGTAGAATCAACACCAGGGATGTAGATACGGTTGACTTCATCATTACCGTCCCAAACGAAGTGATTGTCGATGTGAATGCGGGAATGGGTGAGGTGAATGTTTCAGGCACGAATGGCAATGTGATCATCTTCAACGATTTTGGCGATGTGATTGTTGAAAACATTGAAGGCACAGTTAATGTCGAAACCAAAGGAGGTCGAGTGGATGCCTCCTCGATCAACGCGGGAGATGGGAGCATCGACTTGTCCTCCGGGTTTGGAAAAGTCTCCCTTGAAAAAGCCACAGGCAAGGATATAAAACTTTATTCAAACAGCGGCTTATTGGAAATGAACGATGTACGCGCTTCCGGGGATATTGAAATGTCCACTGACTTTGGCGATATCTTCTTCAATAACGGCTCCTCGAATTTACTGACCGTTGAAACAAAAGGCGGAAAAGTCAGCCTTGGTCAACTCAATCTCCGCGGCGCACTCACAGTACAAAATAACTTTGGGGAAATCGAACTCGAACAGGCAAAAGCAACATCTTATGATCTACAGGCCGGGAGTGGCTCGGTAACAGTGGACGGCGCCCAGGGCAAACTCAAGGCAACCTCTGATTTTGGTTCCATTATCATCAAGAATGCAGAGAATGTTACGGTTGACCTGGATACCAAGAGTGGTTCGGTGGATTTCGAAGGCTCGCTCGGCGATGGACCTCATAATATTCATTCGAGCTTCGGCGAGATTCATATTACCGTCCCTGCGGATTCGGCGCTCAATGTTGACCTCAAAACGGGATTTGGCTCAATCGAATCCGAAATCCCAATAACAGTCACACTTACAGACACAACGAAGGGAAGCCAGCAGACAGGCACAATGAACAATGGCGGCAACCAACTGACAGTCGAGACGGAGAACGGAAGTATTTCCATCGAAGCCAGCAAATAGCAAACGACCGCTCGTTTTGATTCATAAAGCAAAGCCCCGAGATGTTTTTGGAAAGCTATTAAAGTCTTATAAATTATTGTAAGAGCAACCAGGGATTGATCGGAGACCCGTTCTGGCGGATCTCAAGGTGCAAGTGTGCGCCTTGGGAATTGCCTGTGTTCCCAGACGCTCCAATAGGTGCGCCGGCTGAAATGCTCTGGCATTCCCCGACAGAGATTGCACTCAGGTGTGCGTAGATCGTTACAAACCCGTTGCCGTGATCGATCTGAACGACATTGCCATACCCATAGTTCCAGCCTCCCTGTGCCATCGTCACCACACCATTATCTGCCGCCCAAACCGTTGTGCCCTCCGGGGCAAAGATATCGATGCCGTTATGACCATCTTGGCCGAAGTCATAGCCGGAAAGGTAACGTGCCCCTGAGGGCCAGCTGAAAAACCCCCGGCTCTGGAAACCGCCACCGCATGCGCTCCCTGCGCTGGTGCTTTCGCGAGTGACGACCTGGATGAACAAGGGTTGATCATCGTCCACCCCGTCCGGGATCATAACATACGTATCGGGTTCGACAATTGGGTCCGCTAAATCGAGACGATTTCCATGCCAGCTGATGATTTTATCTGGCTCAACCTCGAATTTCTCGGCTATAGATTCAATGGTGTCGCCTTCCTTCCACTTGTAATATACGCCGTCTGTAGGCGGGATCACAAGTTCCTGGCCCGGTTGGATGTTCGCGGGGCTGCCATCAAACTCCTCATAGTTTGCCCAGTATACGGTTTCCGGCTTTAATTTAAACATGTCAGCAATGGCAAAGACCGAATCCCCACGCGCCACTCGGTATTCTTCGGCTTCATGGCGTGGATCGTCGGCAGGGATAGTGGTCTTGATCTGGATTTCCCGCTCGATGGAGGCGAGCGCCTCAGGGACGCCCAAGGCTGGCAGGCTGATCTCGGGTGGATTCTCATCCGGTGCGGCAGTCGGTTCCAACGCCAAGGCAGGGATGACGCTGGTGGACTCCCTCCATTTCAGCGCGACACCCACCATGCTTGCGACGAGAGCCAACGTGATCGTCCAACTGATAATACCGAAACGATTGTTCTTGAGGAGCAACGATAGCCTGAACATTGAGTACGGATTTTAACTCACACCGTCCAAAAATTGTGTCACGAATCCCCCCTGGATTCCCAAGAAATTCCTGACTATTGCCAGCGCCGTTAAGGTGGGTAATAATTGTTTTGATCGCCACGTCGGGCTTCGTGTCTGTTACAGGTGGCCGAGGCATAACCATCTGGAGGTACATGCGGCGCATCAGCCGAATGCGTTGCAACAGATTCTCGCGACGAGTGAAGGAGCGCTCTCTCTAGCTATATTGACGTTTATTTGGACGGCTGCGGGGTCGGATCTACGCAAAAATTCTTTTGCCAATTTCAACAACTTGACCAAGCCTATGGAATGTTCTGAGAGGAGGGAACTATTCTTTCGATGCAGCTCGTGCCTCTTTCTTCGCCCTTAGCCAGCCGTTCAAACTGAATTTAACGACACGTTCATTGCCGGCCAGCAACTTCTTTATATTCGGTCGCAGTGCCCAGATCAGGAGCAACTCTGCCAGCACACCGTACCAAATATCAATGGACTGATGCAGACCAACCCAGGCGAGAATTGTAAATACAATGATCACAATCAATCCAATGGTTATGGTTGTGAGTGATGCAATACCCACTGTAAACCAGACCAGCGCACCTGCTGTGAATACAATGGGAAATATCGGAAGCCATAAGCCCATCGCGCCGCCGAGCGCCGGTGCACCGCCCGCGCCACCGTGGAACCGCAATTTTCTGTTTTCATCACGCCTGATCAAAAAGATGGAATAGTTATGGCCGAGAATTGCTCCGATTGGGGCCAGGATAGATATGAGATGACTGTCCGGGCTGAGGGACTGGGCGAACCAAACGGAAGCCGCTCCTTTTAGGATATCCAGAATCGCGGTCAGCAGACCGGCCCAAAACCCTGCAGCGCGCACGACATTCGTCCCCCCGGTGCGTCCACTTCCCACTTCTCGAACATCATTACCCGTTTTGATTTTGACGATCAACAGGCCAAAGGGGATGGATCCCAAGATATATCCTATTACCACGGCCGCAATGCCAATCAGAATCTGCATAACTTTAAATCCTCGGTTGCATTTGAAACGAGAAACACTGTAGCAGCAAGAAAGTTGCTTTATGAAGAAATTTGTAGGCGACAAAGTAGTGGATCTTATCGCGAACTGGGATCTGAAACTGTTCCTCTACTTCGATATTTTCAGTCAATATTGTCGAAGCGACCCTGGATCACGAACTCCAGGGTCACTATTGTTCTGTAAAACTGACAGATTTGCGCCTGGAATATCACCCCACACTGCTTGATCTAATGGTCGTTTTGCTCATGGTCGGAACCGTCGCTCTCATGGTTGGTTCCGCCGTTCTGATGCTCGGTTCCATCGTTCGCCTCCTCCTCATGAGGATGATCGTTGGCATGATCCGCTCCTACATGCTGACCGGATCCACACCGCCCGTTCGTCCCGGGCTGGTCGCAAACATCAAGCGGCGCGGGGCCCTGCGGCGTCTGGGTGATCTCTATCTCATGGATGCCCGATTGAGTCTGGATCGTTTGTTCCATCCGTCCCGAAATTTGCATTTTGTTCTGTGGGTGGAGCATTTGCGCGCTCTAGGCTCGCAGTGCATAGAGTGGTTCACCTGGCTGGCTTTGTTGTGCCGCAGCCACGGTAACGCCTGCCGCGCCAAAAACGAACGCCAGCGCGATCAAAATTGAGAGAAGAGTTTTAGTCATTTTTTCCTTTCCGGTGTGTATATGTTTCCATTTTCATAGTCGTCGGCGCACAGAAAAAGTTACGTTTTTCACAAACTGCTGAGAGGTAAATTCACACGTTTGTTATCATTTTTGCCTTGACCTTAAATTCAACGCCCTCTAAATACTATTTAAAGGACGTTGAATTGATCCGAATTGTCTACTTTAGGAGGCATTGTGAAAAAAAACAGCAGGCAAGATCTCCTGAAGTTGGGCGCGGTTGGAGTGATCAGGACGAGCAGCGCAACCGCCATGATTCAAACCACCAAAAAGAATCAGATCCACCCTGCTACAGGCTGCCATCCATAACTATATAAAGCATGAATATTCATAAGAGATGTGAGAGTTCATCAGTGGCATCGAATTCAACTACTTGACCACTTCCAAGGTTCCAACCATGCCTGCCTGCAAATGCCCTGGCATCCCACAGACAATCTGGTAGGTACCCGGTTGGTCGGGCGCTGTGAAACTTAGTTCCACGCTCTCGTCTGGTTGGGCATCCACCTCCCAGTACGCATTGGCAATATCCTCTTCATCAAACATATCACCGACATCCACGCCATATTGCATGATATAAAAGTTATGCTCCACGGTGCCGTTGTTGACAACCTTGATCTGGATTTCTGCACCGGCTGGCACGGACAGTTGATTGGGGGTAATTGCAAAATCGCTCAACTCCACTGTGAGTTTGGTGGACGGTCCGCCGGACTGACAGGCTGACAGGAAAACCAATATTAAAAGGAAAATACTTTTCTTCAACATACAACTCTCTTAACCAAGATAGTCAACAAATATCTTGCCGGTAATATTTAGTCCAAGAACGCTGACCTTTGTCCCGGACTTCACGGTCAGATTGTGATCGAACGATGAATAGTCAACGATCACGATCTGTGCGCCGGGAAGGAGTCCAAGACCTTCAAGATGGCGGAGCAATTCCGCATCTGCATTCTTTACACATTGGATCTTCGCCTTTTGTTTCGGGCGCAGGGCGGAGAGAGGGGTCGAATCCTCCAATGGCATGACCAGATCGGCGGTGGGGATCAACTCCCCGTGCGGGTCGCGCAGGGGATGTCCCATTGCCGCTGCCATCCGCCGTTCAAAATCCTCCGAAATGACGTGCTCAAGGCGTTCTGCCTCCTCATGGACTTCATCCCACGAATAGCCCAACGTCTGCACCAGCCAGGCTTCCAGGAGACGATGATGCCGGATAACCTCCAAGGCGGCTTTCCTGCCCTCTTTGGTCAGCGTGACGCCCTGATGCTTTTGGTATTCGACCAGGGCGGGCTGCGCGGCGGCAAGTTTTTGAACCATGTTCGTCACGGATGCCGGCTTGACGTTGAGCCGTTCGGAAAGGGCATTCGTGCTGGCATTCTCACCGCCTTCCGTCAACTCGTAAATATGTTTCAGGTAATCCTGAATGGATATGGTCAGGGACGATTCCATTGGAAGGCTCCTATTTGATCAACAACCCGGTGACCCACAACATCATCATACCGGTCAGGACTCCGCTAAAGACAATCATGGGCATGGCTTCACGCTGTGTATCCTTTTGAATCAGTTTGGCGATTTCGTAGATCACCTGGAAAATCGCGCCTGCGCCGATGGCCAGGAACAGCACCGTCAGGAAGGGCGAGGGGGTGTATCCTCCGATCCAGGCTCCCAGAATGGCAGGCGCTCCACCGACCAACCCCATGATCGCCAGTCTGCCGACCCCGGGTCTATCACGCAGGACTGGCGCAATGATGCCCAATCCTTCAGTAATGTTCTGGATGATGAAACCCACCACCAGGAAAGTGCCCAGAGCAATTTCGCCGACGTTATAAGCAGCGCCTATTGCCAGCCCTTCTCCAAGGTTGTGAATGCCGATGCCGACCGCGATCACAAAGGCGATAGCCAGCCGCTTATCCGCTTCGTTGCCGGTGATTTCAGACTGGCGTTTCGAGATCGCCTCCAACAACAGGAAGGTTGCCACTCCACCGATTCCGATCAAGCCGATCCCCTGAAAGGAGGAAGGGATCTTCCCGGCAAACTCCAGCGCTTCTGCGACCGTGTCCAGCCCAAGAAAGACCAGCAGACCCGCCGTTGCCGCCATCAGGAAGGTCATGGTCCGGCGTCCCATTTGTCGCAACGCCGGAAACCAGAAGATTCCCAGAAAGACCGGGATTACGCCGACATACAAACCGATGAGTGTGAATCCCCAGAAGGTGGCGGTGTCCGGTTGAGGCGTTTCGAACGCAACCGGGATGTCCACTGTGAAGGGAATGGCATTTCCGGTAAAGATGATCAAGCCATATGCCTCACCATACGACCACGGATAAGCGATGGTAATGGTGGCACGCTCCAATCGAGGGACGACTGCATCTGGATACACCTCGAATGGCATGACCGCATCATTCACAATGACCTGGGCGATGGTAATTTCCTCCGGACTCGTGTTGCGCACCTGCAATTCGATGCTGCCTTGTTTGAGAACATACCGCTCGATATCCAGATTCTCAACCGGCGCGGCAGAGTCGAGATTCAATCCTCCCCCTGTGGAAAGGAAGAGGACGATCACGCCGACGAGAAGAATGATCGGGATGAGCAGCAGGATAAAGGTCCGGAAGGTGAAGCGATTGGATGGACTTTGAGTCATGACATACCTCTAAACTATTCGGTTACTTCGAACATGCCGTTCCAGCCCAATTCGGCAAATTCGGTTACGTGAGCATGAAACATGTACATGCCGGGATATTTGTATGAGAACTCCAGTATCCCGCGTTGGGCTTGACCTTGAATGATCGTGTCCGTGAACTCGGAGGGGGTCAGGCTGGTACCTGTTGGGTAGTAATGGAAGAAATTGGCATGCAGGTGGAAGGAATTGAGCAGATCAAATTCCAGGATGTTCACAAGATAGATGCGGATCTTCTCGCCGACTTTGATCTGGATCGGATGATTCTGATAGTAAAAGGGAATGGCATTGACGGCATAGAAATCGTTGACATCATCGAAATCCACATCGAAGCCGCTCATGACCATGACCATTTCACGATCCACGGGTGAGCGACCTTCCTTGGGATCCACAATGAACGTGCCATATAAACCCTTGGCAATATGGCGCGCCAGCGGAAAGACATGACAATGATAGAGATGCAGACCGAATGGCTCCGCATCAAACTCGTAGGTAAAACTGTCGCCGGGTTCGACATATCCGCCTGGTCCCGAACCGGGCACGCCATCCATGTTGCCCGGGTGGAAACCGTGAAAGTGCATGCTATGAGGATGGTTGCTTCCGTTGGTCATCGTGATGCGGATCAAGTCGCCTTCCGTGCAACGAATGGTCGGTCCCGGAATGCGCCCGTTATACGTCCAGGCGGGGTATTCGATGCCAGGCACAACTTCTATGTTCTTGTTGATGACCGTGATTTCATATTCACGCAGGGTTCTGCCATCGGGAAGAATGGATACTTTTCCATAGTCGAAGTCAGTGAGTATGTCTCCCGGATTAAAGCCGTTTTTTTCATGGTCCACATCCCCCGTACCAGGAATGACACCGCCCCCATGATCCATGTCTTGCATGGGAGGGAGGTTATGGCGTGAGTGGGATTTACCTTTGGACTGCATGATGGCAGTTGCGCCTCCAGCCCCGATCACACCAAAAGCCCCCAGTTTCAGGAAATCCCGCCGACTTAGTTGGTTTTTCATACATGCCTCCAATACAGATAAAGCCGATAAATTTAGTCTAATCTAAATTGTATTTTAGAACAGGAATAATTAAAAGTCAAGCATTTTCTCAAATAAAAATGGGCTTTGAATTTCTCCCTTCGAACGCTCCGACGGATACGGGGCGTTTTTGTTTTTAGAACCAGTGGATGGGCTAATACCCGCTCGGGACTCTGCCTACCCAATCCTCTCCAAGTCGGATCTCCATATCCACTGTGGACGCTGGATTAGGCTGGATGGTGATCTGCTGACTTCCCACCCCAAGGAGTTCCGTCAAATACCGCAGGGCATATAACTTTGAAGAGTAAAGAATTATTTTCGTGGTGTTTGATGCGCCGGTTGGCACGCCATATTCCACCACCTGCATACCTTGCGCGGTCAGGAGGGTGGCTGTGCGTTGCTCCAAACCGGCAGTATAGGTGTTATTGATAATCCTGACCTTCGCCTGATCAGATTGCATCAGCGCCACTGGATCACCTTGCGCCATTGGGCTAAGTGGACCGCCTGGGACAAAGATTTCATCCCTCAGGATGCGAATAAGATCCGGGACTGGACGCAGGACGTTTGCCTGCACACCGTTGATGGTTGTATCCGCCGGGTTCGCCATCGTCGAATCGATCACGCCTCTCTTGATGTCATCCACCCGAATGTCTTTCGCCAACACTGCCAGTTGGATTGCATCCTCCAGTGACAGGTTGGTGTGGATGCCTGATGAAAATTCTGCATACAACTGCGGTGCCTGGGTAATCAAGGTAGCAAAGGTTTCCCCTTCCAGTACCTTGTCACGGATCGCAAGGATGACCTGTTGCTGGCGTTTGGCACGACCCACATCCCCGCCCGAACAGCCCTGTGATTCATGCCGGCAGCGTGCATATGCCAGGGCGCGCGGTCCGGTCAGGTGGCGATAATCTCCCGGCTTCAATACAAAATGATCCTGTCCCGCGCCGAGCGGATCGAGCACCATACGTTCCTCGACATACACATCGATGCCGCCGATCAGATTGATGAACGACACAAACGTCCCAAAATCCACCTGCACATAGTAATGAATTGGCACGCCGATGAATTGCGAGACGGTCTGCATTGCAAGTTGTGGTCCACCGCCTGGAAGTTTGGCATTCTCGCCAATTGCCCAAGCGGTGTTGATGCGGCTGTATCCTGCGCCGGGAATGTTGACCCACATATCACGTGGGATGGACAACATGCCGGCAGTTTTTGTGACGGGGTCCACGGTCAAAACCATGATCGTATCGGTGCAGGTCGGGCAGCCTTCCCCTTGTCCATCGTCGCCACGCAAACCAAAGAAAGCGATGTTGATCCGGCTGGCGCCGTCCCATTTGAGCAATTCCATTTCCGGTGCGGATAATTCGACTGGAAGATTGTTTGCAGTAGCAGGATCGGGCAGCGCCGGCAGATCGGAAGATGACTGGTTTTGGAAGGCGCACTCTGCAGGTGGTACACCAGGCAGGGCAGTCAGGGTCCAACAGAGAGTCAGTTTGCGGACGATGAAAAACGCAGCGAGCATAGCCGCTGTGACGAAGATCCAATAGGCAAGCGAACGCCAGAAGGGATGATACATATTCGGAGTTCGTGAACCTGGCATTACATCAATCCCGAACCCATAAACGGCGCGATGATCGCCAACACCAAACCCAGCACTGCCATCACACCAAACAAGCCGGCGCGCTGGCGCACCAAAGCCGCGCGTTCTTCAGTGGACTCCACCACGGAACGATGTACCGACTCCTGCAAACCCTGCACGCTGGACAAGACCGGACGATTGTTGGCGAAGAAGTCATAGATGTCGCGCAGGAAGAGATTTGCCTCCACATCCTTCGGATCAGGCAGGTGGGCGCGTGTGACATCAATGGCTTTGGTAAAGTCCTCCACTTCCATACGTGCCACCAGTAAACCCAATAGATTACAAAACGGACCACCCACAGTCGAGGCGCGGCGCAAGGCTTCCTGCACACCCACACCAGAGGACAACAACGAACTCAACACAGATAAACCGATCAACATGTTATTGCGCAGCGACTCAGCGCGTTTCTTTGCCAGAGTCTTCAAGCGTACATAGGGTCGGCGCAGTCCAAGCAGAATGAAGATCATGGCGATCACCGGCGCGGCAACAATGATGTTCATGGCAGCTAAAGCGCCCGCCAACATCCCGCCCACGAGCAGGAAGGTCGAGAAATCGCGGATCGCCACGGCATAGAATTCACCGGGGGTGTCGTAGGGATAGCCGGCACGACGAAGCAGGCTGATCACATCCCCCATGTTCTTTGCCTGATCCGGATCGAAGCGTCCAGGCAATACTGCCACCAACAAAGCCTCCCAGGTGGAACGCCGTTTGGCTTGGGGTTGTGAAGTGTATTGGCTCAGGCGATTACCGCCAAAGGTGCTGAAGGCATTCTGGAACACGTTCAGCAGTTCAAATGCGAGCACGCTCAAACTAAGCGCGCCGAGAAAGGCAAAAAAGGTCATCGAGGTTCTCCTTGTAGAATATCGAGCCGGAAGTCTAATAACTTCTGCAAGGGGGTCTCGCCCGGCTGTCGCCCGCGAAATTTTTTGCTGTACAACCCACGGCGCAAGGCTTGCATGTGTTGTTCATCCCGGATGACCTGATGAGGTGGTCGCGGTTCGGCAAATCTCAAAGCGCCGCTGCCGCTTTCCCAGCTTTCGCCGCCAAATTCCCATGGCCAGAGCGGATGGGCGTACATGTCCCAATCCCTCGGCAAGCGGTTGTTCTTCCTTGCGCGATGCCATGCCCAAAAGGCTTCGAAGCGCGGGCCCCAAAGTCCCCAGACCAGATCAAGTTGCAACGACTCATCCCGCAACAGGTTCAAGGTTTCAGTGCAGTGATGACAGATCGGGATGGCGTTTTCCGGTCGCTGGTAACGCCACAGAATTTCCACTGGTGCGTTCGGTGTGGGATTGAGGATCGGTCGCCAGGAAGCGGACTTGCCGCAACGCATACAGTGATTGGGAAACTCGTGCCGCCAGGGGATGCCGGCGACGGAGGCTGCCACGATCTCATCGAGATATGGTTCCTCCGCTTTCAGGACGGAGTAGGATAACTTCACCGCGCCATCCGGCAGATTCCAGGCACGCGAAAAATCCAGGAGGAACCCGGCGGAACTCACGATCTGCCCGCGTTCCCAGGCTTCGAACCGGTGTCGTTGGATTTCGGGGCGCACCTCACCGCGATGGGCATCGCGAATACGGCGGATGTCGGCGACGGCTTCCGCCAGCAATGCAAACAACAAACTGTCCATGCGCAGGCTTGGATCCATTGAGCCCAACTGCGGCAGGTCCGGCGCAACGGATAAGACCGTCTGGAGATACGGGCGATAGTCCACCTTCGGACCGGTCTCGATCACGTATCGACAAACGGGCAACTTCACCCAGCGCCATTGGGTGATGACTTCATCGAACACCACCTGTCCATCCGCGCCGAGCGCAATGATGCGCATGGGCGGACAGAAGAAGGTATGGAAGGTGCGCCTGCCATCCGTGGGATAGATGAACGCCAGCACCGTGTCATTCAACGACTCCATGAACATGGCGCCGGAGGCGCGTTGTTCGGAGGTGATCAGAAACTGTAGTTGCATGTTATTCACTGGCTCCTTCGCCAAAGAGGATTTCGCGCACAATGGGGAGCCTTGGATTGTTGGAACCCATCGCCTTTTTCCAGGCGTGCGCGAGGGGATGTTCAATTTTTGTGGGCAGTTCATAGCCCCCCGTGGGGGTGGAGTCGATCAACGCCAGCAACTCCTTCGGTGTCAGGTCGGCGAATTGGCGAAAGACTCCGCGCGCTTCACGCAGGGGATGCTCGCGCAATCGGCTGATGGCATAGCCCAGGGGATCGGAAAGATTCCCACTTTGCGGGCTGGCGACATACAGCACCCACGAGACAAAGGCATGCACGGAGGCTTGAACTTCGAGCAGTTCCTTTTGGACTTTGGGATGCACATCATTCTGTTGCAGAAGAGCTTCGAGTTCCCAAAAATCAGGAGCGACCGCCTCCGCCGGATTTTTTTCGCCGCAGGCGTGCTGGGTGGTGGAAGTGTTTTTCTTGTCGGTGTTTAAGGGGTGTTTAAAAGAGTTTAAATCACTCCCATTTGCGTCCACCATATGACTCCCATTTGCGTCTGCTAATGCTCCCATTTGCGTCCAGCTATTACTCCCATCTGCGTCTGCCATATGACTCCCATTTGCGTCCACCTTATTCCTCCCATCTGCGTCCAGCGGTTCGTCCAGCAATACCCGAAAGGCACGCGACATCGACTCCACGCGCAGGTCGGCGTAGGTCTTTGAATCAGGCAGGTCGATTTCCTGCAGAAAGCGGGAGAGGTTGCCCCCGCGTTGTTGCGAAGTCCAATGCAGATGGAGCCAGGCTTGCACGGTCTTGTAACGGGTGGAGCCGATCAACTCCGCCATCTCCTGATACCCGCGTTTGAACGTCACCACATCCCGGCGTTCGCCGGTGCGGGCATTGATGAATGCCATATCGCGCGCGACCGTGATCAACCAGGCCTGCGCGGGCGTCAGGTTGTAGCGGTGGATGGTTTCCGTGATGAAGTAGTGCGGGATGTGGATGTCACCGAGGCAGTTGATGATCCTGCGATGCAGTTCCTGCGCCAGACGCTCGATTTCAGGTGAAAAGTTTTCACCTGAAAACTTTTCACCTGTTTCCAGCTTCACCATATCCATCACCGTGTTCAATGGGGGATGGGATAACTTCACGTCCAACGGATCGAGGAGTTCCATGACATCTTCGACTGCCAGCATTTCCTGTAAGGCGCTGGTGGTGGAACTGTGTTTTTCGATCAAGGCTTTCAATCGCAGATGCACCGCCGTGGCGTCAGCGCGTGTCAGGCGCGGGGTCATGCAGACCTGGTAACGGATCGGTGCGCGATGCGGGCGTCCGTCCCGTCCACGCCGGAAGCGGCGCGCATCCTGTGAATCGACCCGTTGCACGAGTCCGGTCAGGTGTGCTTGAATGCCGGCGTGTTTCAACAATCGCCAGAAGGCACCGTTGCTCATGGCGCTGAAACGCATCACCTCACGGCTGTATAGCGGCTTTCCAGATGGACCATTCTGATCCTGCACCCGCCATGCCGCTTGATGGAAGCCAACATACAACCAGACCGCCTTCGGTCCGATCTCCATCCCCAGTCTTCGCAGATAGCCTTTCACCACGACCTGCTTGTGCGGCTGGACGATGCGGTCGTAATCCAGCCACTGCACAGGCTCGATGTTTAATTCCGATTCTTCCATCTCATCCGCTTCGGTTTCCATCTCCATCTCTTCCTGTGACTCATCGCCAACAACGAACTTCACAGAGACGGAACGATTCAAAATCCCAACCAGCAATCGTTGGACTGTGCTGGTCAGACGCGACTCCAACCAGTCACGGGCATAGGCATTGCGTGTGGAAACAAGCAGCACATCGTTTTTCAATTCCAGGGCTTGCGTGCCGAGCACCCAGGTTTCATACGAGGCGCGCGGCATGTCCAACTGCAATTGAGCCAGCACGGAACTCCAGGCTTGTTGAAGATCGCTCATGCCGAACATCCCCGTAAAACAAGCCTGGGTCTCCCAGACCGTTCATGGTGGATTTCTTTCGCCTCAGCCCTTCCTGAGCGTTCGACGTAGGCGGCAGTGCAGGCGGATGTGTGGGCGGCGCGTGGACAGGATGCAGGCGGCACGTTGTCCATGCCGCCTGCGTCCCTCATCTCATTCCATTGAAAAAGTTTTTTTTGGTGGAACTTCATCATTTGCCTTTGTGCGCTAAAGTGAATGTGGTGGATTTCGGTTTGGGTTCCAGCCTCAACAATCCTGTTTCATAGGCTTTCAGACCAAAGCGCAGCAGGGCTGTGATCAATTCCCCGATGGGTACATGCAAGCCATCCTCGGAGGCCAGCGCCGCCAGTTCCTGTTTGAGTTCGGGCGGGAAGCCGCGCCAGGTGGTGATGACCTTCCACAAGGCCTCCGGTCGTTTATGTTTGGCAGTACGTTGAGGTCTGTTGAACGAATGTGAGGAGTCGCTTCGTGGGAAGAGAGTCATGCGCATGCGTTCCGGATTGGGTCGGGGATGGAGATCGAAATCCCCGCGTTCATAGGAACGCAGGGCGTAGTCGAGCACCACACACGCCACCTCACCTGAGGGAACCAGCAGGTCGTCGGCTATTGCCTTGACTTTCAATGCCAGTTTGGGATCGATGCCGCGATAGACCACCTTGCGGCTCTGTTGCTGTTTTTCCCACTGACGGTTGCGCTTGCGCGGCGCTGCCACACGCAGCGAGTCATAGAGGCTGGGTGGTTGAACGGGGTTGGGTGTTTCGGTCTTGTCAAAGGGGTCGCGTCTTCCGGTCATATCCACTCCTAGAACTTCATCACATGCTGGGTCAGCGCCTGATACTGCTTCGCGGCGCGACATAGTTCGTCCATTTCAAAGATCGTCTTGCCTTCGGCGGCGCATTCTCTGAGCAGTGTGGAGCGATGGATGGGCGGCAGGACACTCGTATCAAACCGTTCCATTAGGGTTTCCATTGTGGCTTTGCTCTCGCGGGTTTGTTCGTCGAAGAAGGTCGGCAGGATGCCCAATAGATTTCCGCGCCAGTTTTTCTTTTCCTGAAGCACACTCATCATGAGCAGCACCTTCGAGACGCCGTCTGCAGAAAGGAACTCGGTGGCAGTTGGCACGATCACCAGGTCAGAGGCCCAGACCGCACGTTCCTGGATACCGCCCACACTGGGCGCCGTATCGAAGAGGATGTAATGAAGTCCATCCTTGAAGAAGCGTTGGATCGATTGGCGGATGGCGGAGATGGGTTTATCCTGCGCGTTGAGCACGGTCTGGGCTGCCATTGTCTGCTGGTCACCCGGTAATAAATACAATCCCTCCCGTCCGGAAAAACGCACCCACGACTGCACAAAGGTGGTCTCCTGGGGGGTGCTTCCCATTGTGAGCAGATAAAACGCGCCGGGCTCGGGGTTGCGTCCCAGGGCGGTGGCGGATTGTCCCTGTGGGTCCAGATCGATCAGCAGAACGCGCCGGCCCTTTTGGGAAAGACCGTGGGCAAGGGAAACGGCGGTGGTGGTTTTGCCGACCCCGCCCTTTTGATTGGCAATGCAAATAACTTTGGTGGACATAAGATGGATTTCCTCGAATGGGTTATGGATTAGCGGAGAAACGCGATCACCAGCAGAACGATGATCAGCCCCACTGCGATAGGGCCGAAGCAGGTTGCCACACCGGAAAGAATTCCTGCAATCATGATTTACCCTCCTTTCATTTCCAACTGGTTTGGTTCATCCACAGGGTGGATGTCGGATTGGGTTGGAATGGGTGTTTCGACCGGGATCATGCCCAGCTTTTGCAGTTCCCTGCGGATGATCAAGGCTGCCTGAGCCTTGGGAGCGCGGTACTCACGCTGCGCCAGATCGTTCAGCGCGGTCAGTTCGTAATCCCGCAAATGGATGATGACTTTCGCCATGTTCACCTCGTGTGAAAAAAATAAAAGAGCCGTACAGTGACGGCTCTTTTATCAGGCGTGAGTCAAGGAATTACCCAGTTTGATTTATGGGAATTCTACGGAAATTCATAAATGCAAAAATTAAATGGTTGAGTGGCGTGAATCGCCAATGTGACTGGTTGTATTGTTTTGGAAAATTTGAATCCAAAATGATTGGAAACGCTTTTCAGGAAATATCCTGACGTATGGGTTCCAGTTTGCTTCCTCCCTGAATTGAACTTGCAGTTGCCTTGCTTACGCGATTTCTTTTTCGCGCTCCTGTATGCGGGCGGACTTTTTCGCCTTTGCCCGGCGGCGGATTTCATCAATCGCGCGCTGCCGCCAGACACTGTAGTAGGTTTGTTCGGAGACAATCGGGGAGCCGTCTGAATTGGTTCCCAGATGCTCGGCGATCAATTCCCCAAGCGTGAAGGCATCGCGCATCGGGTCGCGATTTTCCCACTTCATGGCAATGGGGAGCCAGCGCTCCAGGGGAAAAGTGGGTTTGCGACCGCGTCGAGCCGGCATGTTGAAGAGGTCAAAGGGTTCGATCATCTGTGGTTCAGGGGGAGTGGTTTGGATTTGCACCACTTCCTTTTCCTTCAATTCATAGCCCCACAGATTCATGAACGCCTCGGTCCAGCTTCCTTTTTGCGGATGATGGAAGATGGATTTCTTCAAACGGATCAACTGGTCGATCCAAAGACCGAGACCAACTCCAACCGTGACCAATATCATCAGCAGGACCACATGATACATGATGGCGACTTGCGCCATTGCGGTGCCCAGCCCGGTTTCGAGGTTGTCATAGGACCAGGTGAGGTGCAGCAAGATACCTATGAGGGCAATCTTGAGCAGGACAATCAGGATCATTTTTTTGGGTGAACCATATTTATTGGCTCGAATCAAGGAATAAAGTTTCATGGGTCGAAGATTCTACCTGAGATAAATTTCACAAAGAAGATAAAAATTGTTTACATTTTTGAAATTCGATAAATAGGACATTATTTATAGGAAATAAATGCTCCGATGGTTAATCGCATTTGATTTGGACAGTGGATCTGAATTTTCATAATCAAATTATCAAACATACTGGACTCAAACTTGACTCTCGCCTTGTAAAACAGTGGGGAAGTACAACATTGAATGAAGAGGAAGTAATGTGATGATGAAAATGAAAATTAATATGCAGGAGGACTGATCTTGGAAAACACTCCTCCACTGGATGCAGATCGCATTGCCCTGCGACTGATGTTCAGGGCAATCGCAGAGTATGGTCGAAAAGTTCGATTGCGCCGGCAGGCTGCGGATGAAAAGACGGAACCGATGGATCCAAAACCGGATCAACAGGTTCGTCAACCACGAAAAAAGAAGAAGGCTGTTTTACACCGCGATGAATAGCGAATGGTAATGATTGGAGACTTTGCATGGCTTTTCTCAATTGAAAATTTAATACACTGGGCGTATCCCTCGCTGTGAACGACAGGTATAATTCCCTGTTGGAGCGCAAATAATGACTGATGACGAATGGCTGACAATCCAACAGGCGGCGAAAGTGAGCGGTTATCATGCCGAATATCTGCGCATCATTGTTCGAGCGGGGAAGGTGGTTGCCCATAAATTTGGTCCGGTCTGGGCAATCAGCAAAAAGTCCCTGCTGTCCTATCTGAAAACTGCGGAAAAATCCGACGATAGGCGGCATGGTCCCAAAGTGATCAAAAAATAAATCCTTTTTACACGACCCGTTGTTTGCTTGTTAAAAATACATTTTACTGGTAAAATGTATTTGCACCGAATAACGGGCGCGTAAAGTGCTGGAACACGATACACGCCCTGACCCAACCCACCGATATCAGCGGTAGGCGGGCTATTCGTATTATAGCCTCTGCAAACGCCCTGGTGGGATTCCATCGGGGCGTTTTGCTTTCCGGCTGGGGGAAGTGAAACGCCCAAACAAGGAGACAACCTATGGATGTTCAATTTTTGACTCGTAAAGCCGCCCGGGTGGTCATGCCAGACCGGGCGTCAACTCTCGCAAATCTCTCCGTGCTGCGCCAGGAATGGGAGCAGGCTGCGGAAGGGGACAGCCTGATCAATGTTCCCGCCTCGGTTGGGCTGCTTCTTTTTGATGTCACTGCCAGATTGGGGTTGACCCGGGAGGAGCAGGCCCAGGTGTTGGGCGACCAGCTTTTCCGGGAGGCATTGGTCAAGTTGCAACTATAGCAGTTCAGGAATGACCTAAAGGGATCCAGCCAGCCATGATCCCTTCAGGTATCGAAACAAAACAAATAACAAAACTTTTTGGAGTTTTCTATGGGTAAAAGAGCAGTGATTTATGTCCGCACATCATCCGAACAACAGGGCGAAAAATGCAGCCCTGCCGAACAGGAATCGGATTGCCGGAAGTTTGCCGCACAACAGGGGCTGGTGGTTGTCAATGTATATCGCGATATCGAACGGTATCGTGTCAAAAACAAATGGGTGGAACCCTCTGGGACACGCTATGACCGCCCTGCGATGCTGGCAATGCTTCGCGATGCCGCTGACGATCAGTTCGATGTCATTCTCGCATGGCGGGAGGACAGGCTTTATCGCGGCATGCGGGCAATGCTGTTGATCCTTGAAACGATCCAACAGCACAACCTGACCATCATGCTGGCGCTGGAAACCTTTGATCCGGCAACGGCTCCCTTGAAAGCCTGGCTCGCCCAGGTGGAACTGGAGAATATCAAGGAACGCATGACGATGGGGGTGAAGGCGCGTCTCAAGGCTGGCAAGGCGAATTCGGGTCAGGATCGGTATGGCTATCGCCGTGTGGGGGAACAGATCGAAGTGGTTCCGGAGGAGGCGAAATGGGTCCAGCAGATATTTGCCTGGTATATCGCCGGCGTTTCGATGCGCGAGATGCGCAGACGCTTGATCGCGGCAAATGCCCCTCAAAAGGATACGACGGCTATTCGTCGAATCCCGTGGTCTTTCAACAGCCTTAAGGGAATTCTGCACGGAGCCGGCGACTATGCCAGGGGCGTCAAAACCCAGAGTCGGGAAGGGGAACAATTTCAAATGAAGCTTATCCCCATTCTGGATATGGATACCTATCGAAAATTCATGGAGTTGAGGGAGAGTTATATCCATCCGGCGCAACAGGTTCCAAAAATTGATTTTCTGATCCGGGGTTTGCTTTACTGTCCATGCGGTTACAAGATGGGAATTCGCATCTCGAAATCATCCCGCGATCAATGGGATGGCGAATGGGAAGTCGGCAGGATTCGGGGCAATTACACCTGTGTTTGCAAGCACGACGAACTTATATCCCCTGATTGTCCGCGTTACGTAAAAAATGCGGAGGCGGATCGAAATGTCTGGCGGCAGGTTTGTAATGCCATCAATCACCCCGAACTTCTCCTGGAACAGGCGAAGATTCTGGTCGATGAGTTGAAAACGGATGCGCTGATAAGCGGGAACGACAAGGAACTCATTGAGAAGGAATTGGACAACCTGGTCGTGGGCCGGCAATGGGTGATCACCCAGGCGAGGAAGGGGGTTATCTCCGAGGCTGACATGGATCAACATTTGATGGATATGTCCATAAGAGAGGTGGACCTAAAGAAGCAACTGAATGCCATCCAGGATGCGGTTGATGCTCAATTGCTGGTTGATTGGGAGGGAAAGGTTCAGCAATATCTTGCTGATTTGAAGGAGGGCATTCAGGCATTGCATCGCATGCCTGAAGCTCCCGCTGAACAGCGAAGAGTCGTTGAGTTGAAACGCCAGATTATTGAAACCCTTGTGGAAAAAGTTTCCGTTGACCGGGATCACCAGTTCACCGTGACGATTCGCCTGCATCTGCTGGGCATTTTGGAGAATACAACCGGCAATGGCGGCAGTTCCAGCAATGGTGGACAGTGGCCGACGGGCGGAACTGGAAATCGATCAAATCCTTCCAGTAGAACAACAGGATTCAAATCGCTGATAGGTCATATCCGGGTGAGCGCCAATTGGATCATGCAGGGCATGTAATCTGGAGATAACAATGAAACCACGTGCAGTGATTTATGTTCGCACATCTTCTGAACATCAAGGTGAGAAATCAAGTCCGGCGGAGCAGGAAGCGGATTGTCGGAAATTGGCTGCTGATCAGGGATTGAAGATAGTCGGAGTGTATCGGGATATTGAAAAATATCGTGTCCGGAATAAATTGGTGGAGCCATCCGGCACGCGATCCGACCGCCCCGGGTTGTTGTCCATGCTTAGAGACGCATCCAAGGGTGAATTTGACATCATTCTTGCATGGCGTGAAGATCGTCTTTACCGGGGTATGCGTTCCATGCTTCTGGTGTTGGAGACCATTCAGGAACACAAGATACAGATCATGCTTGCCAGGGAAACTTTTGATCCCAAGATTGCTCCGCTTCGTGCGTGGGTTGCACAAATGGAGCTGGATGGGATGAAGGAACGCATGACGATGGGTGTAAAAGCCCGTCTTAAATCAGGCAAGGCAAATACCGGGCAGGACCGCTACGGCTATATGCGGGTTGGGGATGCCATCGAAGTGGTTGAGGATGAAGCGTTTTGGGTCAGGCAGATCTTTGCCTGGTATGTGGAGGGAGTGCCGATTTTGGAAATTCGCAAGCGGTTGATTGCGGCGAACGCGCCTCAAAAGGGCAGCAGCATCCCAAGGAGAATGCAATGGGCAAGGTCAAGTATTCAGGCAGTATTGATTGCCGCCAAGGAATATGCCTATGGCATTAAGATTCAAACTCGCAAGGGTGAATCCTTCCAGATCCCGGTTCAACCCATTATTGATACAGTAACGTATGAAAGGTATCTTCGTGTACGGGAGAGCAAAAAGACACATCCGATTAGAAGCATCAAATATGATTACCTGATCGGCGGTAAGCTTTTTTGTGATTGCAATTACAAGTGGGGTGCAAGAACCAACAAGTCCAAGAGGAATAGAAAGGGTGAGTTGATCAGGCGAAAAACACCCGTTCGAGTCTATTATTGTGGACAATCACATAAGGACCAGGTTTCACCAAATTGCCCGCGGCACATAGGGGCTAAAAAGGCGGAGGATATTGTCTGGCAAAAGGTTTGTGCTGCGATGGACAAACCTGATTACCTGCTCGGTCAGGCGCGACAGATAGTTAATCAAATCAGGGAAAGCCAGGGCACATTGGAGCAGGATCGGATAAGAATTGAGAATCAGTTGGAAGCGGTACTGACAGAGCGGCAATGGGTTATTACCCAGGCACGCAAAGGTGCTTTTACCACCAATGACATGGAATATCAGCTGAGCCAGCTTACCTTTCAGGAGGTAACTCTTAAGCAGGAACTTGCCACGCTTGGAGAAACCATCAATATTAATGCCTTGAATAATTGGGAGGAGAATGTGGTCGAATTCTTGGCTGACCTGAGAGCCGGCGTTGAGGAGTTAAAACTTGTTGCTCCCCAGACGCCTGAGGAGCAACATGATATTTTTGTGCTTAAGAAACGGGTTGTTGATACTTTAGTTGAGCGTGTTGATATCGATATAGACCGAAATCTTTTTGTACAGATCCGACTGAATCTTCTCGATATTCTACGAAAAGATGCTGAGTCCGGAGGCTCTACTGCTGGGGTACAAAATTTTGAGGTCGGAACTTATACCCGTATACGATCAACCCGCGCTCATCGCCGTCGTTCCTCATCTTGCGGGTGACCATTTCGACGGGCATGCCGATCTGGACTTCGGAATTATCCACATCGGTCAATTGAGCTGTGAGCATGGGTCCTTCATCCAATTTGATAAGCGCCACGGTGTAGGGAGCCTGCGATTCGTAACCGGCAGGAGCTTCGTAAATGGTCGTGAAGGAATACACTTCACCTTTACCGCTAAAAGAATATAAGTCCTTTGCTTCGTCGCCGCAGTTCGGGCAGACATCGCGTGGGGGGAAGATCTTGTGATCGCAGTGCGGACAAACCTCTCCAACGAGTCCATATCGCTGTTTTTTGAGGCGCCAATGTCGGGGGATTTCCATGTTCTTGTTGTTCCTTTCTCGAACTCTATTCTATCCAGCGCGACTCTCAAAGACTATCAGGATTGACTTTCAAAATATTCCCGAAATGGACTTGTCTTGTCTGGAAATCCTTTCATTTACGGCTGAAACTGTTGCCCAACTCTCACCTTTGTAAATGGCAAGCCGGGTAGTGCGCGTAGTCAGATTGTCGATTAACTCTTGACGTAGGGAAAGGGACCGGGAAATATTTGTCGATCGCAGTCATTTTTATAAGACAGATGCCGGGCGACGCTTCCAATGTTGTGTCGCTTGCTCGAAGGCATACGCCAGTTGCAGGACTCCCAAATCATCCTGGTGCCTCCCTACGATCTGCAATCCAACGGGCAAGCCCGATGTTGAGAATCCACCCGGGACTGAAATTGCCGGGTTTCCCACCGTGGAAATGAAATAACAGGATTTCATCCAATCAATATAGGTATGCATTTCTTCGTCATTGATTATTTCAGGATAAGGTTTCACGACATCGAACGGCAGGACTTGACTGACCGGCAGGACCAAAAATTCGTATTTTTCCATAAACTCGCGCAGGCGATGAAATAACCGCGTTCGGTTTATTTCCACTCGGGCGAGATAAGGACCGGTAAGGGATTTGCCTTGTTCGATATTCCAGATCACGGTGTCTTTCAATATATCCATGTGTTCCCGGTATTCTGTCTCTAGACCCGCTTCGAAGCTCCAGGCGCGCCAGGCTTTGAAAATTTCATCGGCGCCGGAAAAATCGGGTTCCGATTCTTCGACGATGCAGCCCAGCGCCTCGAATACGGGACGGGCTGAATTCACGACCGCCAGCACTTCGCGCTCATACGGCAAACCCAGATTGATCCAAGCAATGCGCGTCTTTTTGAAATCGCGTTCCAATGGCAGGGAAAACTTCGAGCCGGGGTCAAGCAATGAGATGGGCGAAAGAGTCGAAGGTCCGGCGAGAGCCGAGAGGAGCAGCGCCACATCGGAAACCGTACGAGCCATCGGTCCATCCACAGACAATGTGAACCATCCCATCTCCGATGGATAAGAAGGGACCCGCCCGGGCGAGGGTCTCAGTCCGACGACGTTGCAAAAATTTGCCGGGTTCCGAAGCGAGCCGCCCATGTCGCTTCCATCGACGATGGGGATCAAGCCGCATGCCAGAGCCGCTGCCGCGCCGCCACTGCTTCCTCCGCAGGTTTTGCCTGGATCAAATGGATTGCGCGTCGCGCCGAAAACGGGATTGAAAGTTTGCGACCCGGCTCCAAACTCAGGGACGTTTGTTTTGCCGACCGAAATCGCGCCTGCCCTTTTGATTCGTTCGACGACAAGCGAGTCGCTATCGGGAATGAAATCCTTGTAGATAGGCGAACCGAACGTAGTGCGGATGCCGCGCGTGAGCTGCAGATCTTTATGCGCGGTCGGCAAACCGTGCAAAATGCCGGGGGTTTCGCCTCGCATGATCGCGGCGTCAGCGCTGTCTGCTTCTTTCAACGCCTGTTCAATTGTCAGCGTGACGATCGCGTTGACCTTCGGATTAACACTCTCGATCTGCGCCAGATGTGCGGAGAGGGCTTCGCGCGCGGAGATTTCTTTATTTCGCAGCATACGCGCAAGGTCGACGGCGGGAAGGAAGCAGAGATCGGTTGTCATGAAATTGGTCCAGTTTTAAAAATGAATGATGGATTTTACTCCTTGATATCCCGAGTAGCTTCATCCACTATCTCCAATTATTTGACCTCGTTGACTTTGACGCGCGAATTTGCTAGGATGAAATTGACATTCGAGGGACCCATGGCACATAACGATCAAATCAGATCTCAACAGAAAAAACAAAATCCTGCCAAAGGAAAAAAAACGGATAAAAACAATTCGACCAACTCACTGCCTGCGACCGTCGGTATTGTTTCGGGGATTTTTGCGATCCTGGCGGCGATCGTCGCCATTGTAAATGGCTGGATCGACATTGGGTTGAAGGTCAGCCCCACGCCCATACCTCCCGTCGTCACTACGGCAGCGCCAACCATGACTCCCGAACCCACAGCGACACCCACTCCGTTGTACACGCCCGGACCTCTCACCTTCATCGAGCGTCCGGAACAAATCAACGCGGGCAACGATGTAAGGATCATTGTCCAAGCCTGGGAGGGAGCTTTGTGTTTTATAAAATTTTCAACCCCTGATGGGAATGAGAGCAAAGCGGAAGGGTTGGGGGTTGCCAGCCCAGACAGTTTACATCGATGCACCTGGGTTTGGAATATCAATCGCAACACTCACGAAGGCATGGGATCTATCTATATCCAAGTAGGCGAATTTGAAGAGACGCATCCAATTGAAATATTGCCTTGAAATAGATATGTGATTTTGAAGATGCCTCGGCGGCGAAAGGTGCCGGGGCTTGTGGTTTTATCCTCTCTTCAACCGGTAAGAAAGTATGAAGGGATCGAGTCTTTCCGGGTAATCGTCCATGTAATAGGCGACGAGGTAGCCGCGGTGCTCATCCACAGAGAAGGGCCACGGCGAAACGTTGATCTCGCCGTCCTCCACATGGTATTCAATAGTCACTTCTCCATTTTCGCCGTTGCGCGGAAATACCGGCATCCTGCCCGAGGCGGGCACATCGAAGCAGAATTGAAACGAGAGAGTATCCAACAGGTCGGTGATGCGGTCCATCCGGTCGAAGAGGAGGCGGGAGAGATTGTGTTTCTTCAATTGCGCGTCGATCCCGTCCGTGAAATCGGCGTGTAATTTTTTACGGATCTCGGACGTGCCGTGACCTGCCAGCCGCCGAAAATGGTATTTGACGATGGTATCCGCAACGATGTCGGAGCATTCCATGGCGAAACCGCGCCGGGCGATCACATCCCACTCCTCGTCGGGTATGGAGCCGATGGGGGAATTGTCGAGATAGCCGTAACCTCTGTCGTGCAAGCCCATGCCCATGATCATTGAATCCCGCTCGATGGGCGGAGAATCGAAGAGGTCATTGCCCCAGAGCATTGCCAGCGTGCCGACCAGTTTAAGATGTTCCGACTGCGGGGTGACGATATTTCTGCGTTTGGATTTGAACATGGAGGTCTCCAGTGGCGTGATAGGGTGGTCTTAATTGTAATCGCGCCGACGCGATACCGCCAATTAATTCCGTTATGGGGAAACAAAAACAGGCACTAGCCCAAATGGGTGATGTGGATTTGGCTCGCATGCAAAGCAAATGTAAGGTTTGGCACGCAAAACTACTTTGCGGACATCCCAGTACATTGTATATTTAATTATCGATGCATTTCGTCATAAAAAGGAGAATAAAATGACTTACCGATTTCTATCCCTTATGAATTCGATCGCCCTTGCCGTCTTTGGTGTGATGTTCTTTATCATGCCGCAGTTCGCCCTCGAGTTGTTCGGCACCGAAACGTACGAGGCAACCATCTTCGTGGCGCGTGTCCTCGGCAGCGCGTTGCTCCTGGCGGGCATGTTCATTTGGATGGCGAAGGACCTGGTGGAGAGCCGCGCCGAGAGGACCATGGCGATCATGTTGTTGGTCAGTTCGATTGTCGGCTTTATCCTGACGTTGGTGGGGATGGTCTGGGTGGATGTAATCCGCGCGAACGGTTGGATCCTGCTGGTGCTGCATATCCTGTTCGCACTGGGGTACGGATATTTGATTTCCGGTGTTACGATCGTCAGGAGCCAACAGCAAAAGCAGGTTTAGCATGCCTTTGTTTCAGGATTGTCATCCAGGTTGATCGTGACAATCAGGATGCGATTTCGATTTAAAACGGTCTCGCGGACATCATATCCCGAGGCCGTTTTCATTCGACCTCACCCTGCGTCTCTCAAGGGAGGCGGGGCAAGACCTTCCAAAATCAAATCATTTTCTTTCACAAAGGATGATCGCCTCCCCTTCTCTGGTAGGTTGCTTCATCGTGTCGTCAATGATAAATTTGCCGCATGGATACTCACCGGAAAAATCATAAGAAGAGACCTCAATTTTATTTTGCAAGTTCGCTAAATTTATTTATCCTTCTTTTGCTCGCGCAAAGTTCCTGTACAAGCACCAGACAACCTTTGCCAACGATTGCTTCTTCAACGGAGGCCATCCCAATGACGAATACGCCCTTCCCCCCACAAATACCTCAACCATCCAAAACTCCTTTATCCAAAGAGACTATTACAGCCAAACCGTCCATTCATGGAGATTGGAGTGATGCGCCATCCATGTTGACCGCGCGTTCCGCCCATGCCGTGACCCATTCTGACTCGGCGATCTACGCTTTGGCAGGGACTGACGACCACGGCAAACCCATCCTTGATGTCGAATCGTTCGATGGCACCCAATGGCTGAAGGAAGCAACCCTGCCCGGCGAGGGTCTCAACGCCCCCACCGCCTCCATTGTAGAGAATAAGTTGTATGTTATCGGCGGCTTTTTGGCGATATCCAATTCACCGACAGATGAAGTTCGAGTATATGACCTGCAATCCCGTGAATGGACCAATGCCAGCCGGCTCCCAAGCCCGCGCGGTGGACATGTCGCCGTGGTGCTGGATGGCAGGATCCACGTTTTCGGCGGGGGGAATTCCGTTTCCACGCTGAACGATCATTCGGAGTATGATCCTGCCACGGATACCTGGCGGGACCTTGCACCCCTGCCGCGCTCAGAAGGGAGTCCGGCGGCGGTCGCGGTCAACGGGAAGATCTATGTGATCGGTGGCAGAAGCGGATTTTCCGATTTCGGCGATGTCTATATCTACGATCCCCAAACGGACACCTATGCAACCGGTCCATCCATCGAGCCGCATGGCACCGCGGGCGCCGTCTATTATTGCGGTGGGATCTATCTTTTCGGTGGCGAGTCGCAGGCACAGAGAAGAAATATGGAGGAAGTCTGGCGGCTGGATCTTGAAAGAAATGTCTGGGAATCGGTGACCGCCATGCCCATCGCGCGAAAATTTGCCCGCGCGGTTGTGTTCAAGGATGCGGTGTATATTGTTGGGGGCAGTGTCGTTCCGGCGAATAGCCACTCCCCAATAGGCAGCAACTCGGTGTTGCGATTTACGCAACCAGACTGCCCATGACTGCAAAAAAACGGTCTCGGAGACTATACATCCCGAGATCGTTTTTCATTCGTTGAAAGCCCCTTCCCGAGTCCTCCCCAAATCCAATGGAGTTATGGAGGGTGACCGAAGGTCGGGTGGGGCAATTTGTACATCTCAAGACCTATTTTCTTTTGCGAGTAACAGAACATCGCTCAGCGTTCCAATTAAGTAAAGGAACGAACATTGTTCGTAGCCATTATTGGACTGCATCCCGTGTAGTATGAATATTTCATAAAATGCAAAATTCCAAAACGGAACGGGCTTTGATATCTGCGTTAACTGGTGTATGCTATATTTCAAAAGAAGGTCGTACCGGAGGTTTATATGAAAAGAAACATGGTCCGAATGATCCTGGGTTTATTTTTTGCCGCTGTGGCGGCGTCCTGTACGACTTCGGATCTGATCCGACCGAGTAATAAGATCGGTCCGATGTGGATTCAACGCTATGGGCATACCAATGCAACCCCGATCTGGGATTTTTGCGAGCTGCCCGATATGGCAACCCCTGGAGTATTTACAACAGAATGTACGATTCCTGAAGTAGATGAGTTATTTATTGGTGTTGGAATTTGTGCAGCAGACGAAGATCAGCGCGAAGCAATTTGGCAGGCAAGGACCTGGGAAATGTATATCGATGGTCACGGAGTGGACCTGCCTGCTTTCAATATTGCCGATAGTTCTTATGAGGACCAACAATGTCGAGTTTGGAGAATCAGACTGCGGGAAATTCCCGAAGGGGAGCATGCGATCAGGTACGTCATGCACGTCAATGAACAAGTCGAAGGGGATCCCGACCCAGATCCTTTGGGGACTTATGAGCTGATTGTCAACTTTACGCAGAAAAAGTAGGGGTAAAAGCTATTGCCCTGCCTGAATTACAAATCAAAAAACGGTCTCGCAGACGTGATGTCCCGAGACCGTTTTGAGTTCGACCTCACCCCCGCCTCTCCCAAGGGAGAGGAGCCAAGACCTTCTCAAATCAAATATTGCTTTTGAAACCGACATCATCATCACACAGAAAAAGATTCAACCCCATACCCTCTCCTTTAGGAGAGGGACAAACCGACACGCCGATTAAACGTCTTCATCTGGGTGCGGTCCTTCCCCTCTTCCCATCCCAACTCCGTCTTTCATCTCTCTGCCGTCATCGATACTATTCCCCCCAAGACCGTTTTACGCTTTGTCAAACACACCTTTTTCATTCTTTTCCATAGAAACTTGAAACTTTAGACCTTCGCCAAAATCTCACTGTATATTGATATAACGGAATATTCAACATCCGAATAGTTTTGGGGATCAAAATGATGCCATAGAGTTATGACATGACCTTCCTTATTTCTGAAAACTTTGGCGACATTTAGTCCCTTGACTACCCGAGAGTGTTCTTTAAATTTGTAAACTTTCGATAGTTGGGAAATCAAGAAATCAAGAGTGAATGTGTTGTCAACGGCAAAGTTTTTTGTATCAACAGATTTAAGCTTGTAAACAGATGGCGAGCCTGAATTTGGTTTGTTTATTCCAAATCCACAATATAAAAACACTGCTTTTAGTAACAGCTCAGTCCCAATTCCGATAAACAACCTTTTCTGAATGTTTCGAATCATTAAACGCAAATTCTTTGGTGCTTTTACATCAGTTGTCAACAACTTGGCAGACAAGTCAAAATAGTATTCAGCCAAGAATTTGAAATTCGGGTAATCAGGTTCTGTAAAGAACTTGGCATATTGAGATTTAACATCTTTTTCAATGCTCATTATCTGCCATGACCCTTTCTCCATCTACTTGGATAAACAACCTGATCTCTAAACAAGCTCCACGAAACATATCTTTCCACCAAATCCTCAAGCTGTTGAGTCTCCTGTTCCAAACTTTCGCCGCTTATTGGAACCTCAAGTTTCACTTTTGGGTCTCCATGGTGAAACAATTTATTTCTAATCCTATTGAAACGCTTAAAAGCCACAATATGGTTTTCAAATCCTTCAAGTTTAGCTTTATTGGCGAGTTCCTCAAAGCGAGAAACCAAACTGGGACGCTGAGATTGAACAAGGCTATCAAATATTTTTAGAAGCATCTCAGAGTCATCTTTGGCGTGTTCAGAAATTAATTCCCGCATCTTTTCATACTCTTTCAGTCTTGCATTATCAGATGCATTTTCTTGCCCATAACCTGTGAGTATAATCTCCAGCGGGATGAACAGTGCGGTGAATTTCGATATTACATCTCTCTCGACCCATGCACGCAACAACCAACCAAAGATGGATATTCCAACTTCTCTGGCTTCAACTGGAGCTTTGTCCAATTCCGAAATAAGGTTTGGCAAGGTTTTAACGCCAATCGCATTTAGTTTTGGTTCTTCAAGAAATTCAACTGCTGGACCATTTATCTGCGTAGCCCAATTGTCGTTCCTTTTGACTGCAAAGATATTTTCATTAATCGCCTCCAAAACAAACTGACGATGAAACCTTAATCCAATTATTCCTGCAATAAGATCTGTAGTCTCTTTGAAATTCTCAATTTCTTTCTCACCCAACTTAAGCATCTTGTCATCAGCACCAGATTCTCCTGCGTGGAAGGCAATGGAGAGTTCTTGTGGCACATCAACCTGTTTAATGCATTGAATTTCGGTGAAAAATTTTCTTGGGTAATTGGATAGTGTCGCATCTTTCTGGTATTCCACATTCATCACTGGCGAATATTCTTCCCCAGGCACAATATATTTTCCAATATTGGAATACACCACAATGCCGCGCTTAGGCTTTGCCCCCATATATACGACAACCTCAAGGTCTCCAATTTTGGTATTGAAGTTTAGCTCATCTTCCGTTGACAATGAACACCCTAATGAGTCGTAGAGTCTTCGGTAACCTATTTGTTCTATTGTCATTTTACATCCTCCACTGATAACTGCTCACTGATTACCACCTTCCGACTCCCACCACCCCATCAACTCACTCAACGCCAGGGATGGCGTCGCATCGCCCTGCCTGCCTGAATTCCAGGTCACGATCAACTCGCGCTTGGCGCGCGTAATGCCGACGTAGAACAGGCGCAATCTCTCCTTGACGTAATCCAGCCGCGAGCGCAGCGTCGCCACGCCTTCCTCGTACCAGTCATATTCACTCGTCGACTCGAGCGCGGTCAACTGTGCCAGCGCCTCCGCTTCGAGATTCAATCCACTGTGCACGAACCAACGCTCCGAAATAAAACGGTCATTCGGCATGTTCGACGGGAAATCATAACTATTGACCGACATCAGATACACGCGGTCCCACTCCAGTCCCTTCGCCTTGTGCATCGTCGTCACCACCACCCGTCCGCGATGGCGTTCGGGGTCAAAGCCCGAATCATCCGACGAGAACCCGATGAAGCGCCGTTCGTTCTTGGCGATGACTGCCAGTTCCGACGTCAACTCAGGAAGGCGCCAATCCGCGTGATCGTCCGCCACCTGCCTCAGCACCAGCGCCAGTTTATGCGCCAGCGCCAAATCCGACGCTTCGCTGAACACATCCTGCGCCAGCGTCAATACCAATTGATCGATGGGCAGAGTCACCGCGTTCAACCACCTCTGCACATTGACTCGGAAATCACTTAACTCCTGGATGACTTGCTCCGGCTCTGACTCACCCAAGCCTGCCAGCCAGTCATCCGCATTTTGTGGCGCGATGAAATTTTCTACATCAACGATCTTGCGCAATAAAGCCGTCACCTGCCCAAGCAATTCACGCCGCACAGCCTCGTCCGCCAATTCTCCAATTCTCCCATCCACTTTTCGTCCCCCCTCAGTCTCCAGTCTCCAATCTCTCCTCCACACCTCATACGCCTTCGACAACTTCCTCGCCGACTGTGGGTCTGCCAGATACGACAACAAGTAACTCAACGATCCCGCTGCGGCGCGTGTCTCAGATGTACTTGAAATCAACTCAATCGGCTCGATGCCGCGTTTGCGCAGCTCCCCTACCACCTCCACGCCGCGCTGATTACGCGGGACAAGGATCGCAACCGTCGGCTGTTCCTCAACGGGTACATTCGCAAAGAAATCGAGGTAACCCTTCACCGACTTGACCACCGCTTCCAATTCCTGTTCGGGCGTGTACCTGGTGCTGATGAATTTGATTCCCCCCGGGTCGTTCGGTGGATTCTGCTGTGGGTCATCCTGCGGGACGGGGACGATGTGCGGAACGCTGAGCGCCGTCCGCGCTTCGGGGATGGGATGCGAGGTCATCACCCAGTCGATCAGATGATTGGCGACCGCCAAAATCGAAGGCTGTGACCTACCCGACTCAGGCATGTCCACACTGGGGTTGTTTTGGATGAACGCACGCAAGAGTTCAGGGGAAGCTGTGGTGAAGGTTTCGAAGATCGCTTGGTTGGGGTCGCCCACGCGGACCCAATTACCGCCCAAATCGATGGTTGAGTAGCCCTGAGCATTTGTTGCGAAGGGCGTATCGAAACCAGAAGTTGAAGGTGTGGTCTCGATACGCTGCGCTACTCGACCACCAGATAGAAGCGAAAGTATCCTCTCCTGCGTCAAACTCGAATCCTGTGCCTCATCTTCCAAAATAAATGGATAGCGATAACGCAATCTTTCCAGAAATTCTTCGTCGTTTTCGAGCAGAGTCAATGCCAAGCGAATCAGGTCATCGAAGTCCACGGCACCGCGATAGGCGAGGGCGCGTTGATAGTCTGCGTAGATGCTGTAGCCAAGTTCGGCTAAAGGCAACCGGGCGGGAGAAGCGTCAAGCTTGGCACGCAGGCTTTCGGGAGTCAGGAGGCGATCTTTGGATGAACGGATAAAAGCCAAGGCGAGGGAGTCCAACAGATCAGGCAGTTGCTGACGTTTGACCCAATCCGTTTTGGATTGATCGAGGGCAGGGTCGAGATATTCATCGAGGCTGTGACTCGCCAGCCACGCATTGACCGACTCGCGGCGAATGAAGCCCGCCTCCCGCTCGTCAATGATGCTGAAACGCTCCTCCAGCCCCACGCGCGCAGGCTTCTCGCGGACGATGTCATGCGCCAGCCCGTGCAGCGTGCGGACGCGATATTTATACAACGCCTGGAGAGGGTTGTCGAAGAAGCGTTTGATGCGCGCTTCGAAATTATCCACCGCAGAGTTGACGAGCGTGACGATGAGCACCTCCTGATCGTCGGCGAGCCAGCCTTCGTGAATGATCTGCGCCGCCAGCGCCGAGAGGATGTGCGTTTTCCCCGCGCCGGGTACCGCGGCAATGCCAAGCCTCCCGCCGTTGTAGCGAAGGATGTTTTGTTGTGAGGGTCGAGGGGTGAATGTAGTCATTGTTTTGAACCGCGAAGCTCGCTAAGAGCGCTAAGATTTTTTTATGAACCGCTAAGACCGCAAAGGTCGCGAAGATTTTTTATTTGTTTTCTTAGTGCGCTTCGCGCTCTTAGCAGTTTATTTCTTTACTCACTCGAGGTCAACACCTTTTGAAATGCACGCAGCAACTTACCGCGCTGTTCAAAGCCAGATGCGCCGAGGTCGGAAATGGCGAGGAAGATTTTTTCGCGGCAGCGAGCCAGCAAACCGCCGGTGAGACGCGCCAGAGTTTCAGTCTCCATCGCAACCTCGTCCGAGTCGAGCCAGAGGCGGCCCGATGAGGCATCCCAATGCCGCGAAAGGACATAGGGATGCGTGAGCGGCTGCGAGACGCGCTGCGACCAGCCGTCCGAGCCGGGGTCGAGCCAGAATTGATAAGAAGCGGGGCGGTTCATCATCAGGAATGTGTAGGCAGGCGCAACAAGCACGGCATCTTTATTCTCGTTTCGCCACGCTTCCAGATACTGCGCCGCGATCACACCGTCTTGCAGCATGGAGATATATTCTTTTCCGAGATTAAGACCAGACAGGTCTGTTATCGGTTCCATTGCGACCCTGAACTTCTTGATGGATTCGACCAAACTCGCCGCGACGCGCACCGCGTCGAGATTCAAATGAAAACCGAAACCGGGCTGGGAGAGCACTTCGCCGAATAATTTTCTCAAAAAGAAATCGAGCGGCAGGGGTTCGTTTACGCGGTATTCTTCGAGCCAGGTTCGAAGAGCGGAATACCGTTCGCCAAAAGAATAGGTAATGCGTTCCTGTGTTTCAGGCTGGATCTCGTCGAATGCCGAGAGCCTTAAGTCGCGCTGGCGATAGACGATATCGGCTAGCAATTGGGCGCGGACGAGATCCGTGTTCAACGCGAACATGAACGCGTGCGCCATGTCGAATTTCGGCGGATGGATGTTCCAACCGGGATGAGCAAGTGCGGACAAGGTAAGCAGCGATTTACTTCCGGGTTCATCGCGCAGGGAACGAGACGGGCGGTTGCTTCGCGAGGGAATTCCCGCCGCTTCGAGTCGATTCGTTATCGAAAACCTCAATGCGTCTGAAAGATACGGCGCGAGAACTACGATCTCCCCCTGCGGCGTGCCTGTTTCGATCAGCGATCGAATCTTTTTCACCACATCATCCAGCATTTCGGGATGGAAATGAGCGAGGATGAATTCCATCGCATGCTGCTCTTCATTCACTTCAGCAGATTCCTCTTTGGCAATGGCTGAAACCAACGCGTTCGATAGTTTGAGAACATTGGTGGAGGAGACGAAGGACTCGGTCAGCTCGATGACCTGATCGCATTCTCGCCTCAGATCCAGACCTGAAATTGGGTCGCCGCCCAGGAACTTTCGATACCCCGCCGCCTCGTCGAAAAGCAGGAGCGCCGAGTCGAAATCCGCCATCCACTCACGGACGATGTCGTGGGCGCAGGAGATGTCCTCTTCGATGTTGTCGTAAACGAGATGGCGATATGTCTGCGTGAGGAAGGAACGGGCTTGTTCGTTCCGCCAAAGAATGTAATTGAAGATTTCGAGTTGGAGGGAAAAATCCAGCAGGTTGTGGTCGAGGCAGAATTGGCGGAAGAGATTCGTGCATTCCTGCACATCGGCATAGAGCCGCCGCTGAGCGGGGTCGCCAAACCAGGCGGAGTCGAGCCGTGAACCGATCTCGGTATGCGGAAAACCGACGATGGCGGCTTTATTCAGGCTGTCGAGGATCTGCGAATACAAACGGTTGCGATTGATGGTGACCGACTCGAAATATCCCTTCTCTTCGATTAATGGACGGACAAGATGCGCCATGAAATATTGCGCGGTCTCCAGTGTTAGAAAAACGGGCGCCCGGTCGGGGTTTTTGAATCCGGCTGTCTGCGCGGCAAGGGGCCAGAACAGGTCGCACATGCGCCGCGCCAATCCGCCGACCGTGGCAGGAGTCACCTCGCCGCCCGCGATACGTTCGGGACTTTCCAGCAGATCGAGATAAGGTTCTTGTAGTGTTCGCTGTGGAGTGAGCAGGAGGATCGAATCTGCGGGAGTGCCTTGAGAAAGCAAAAAACGAATCCGTTCCACACCGGCGGTTGTTTTTCCCGTGCCTGCCGCGCCCGAGACGAAGAGACGGGAGTCAAGGGGAGACTCGATGATCTGGCGCTGGAGCAGATTGAATTGAGTCATGAAGCGAATGTAAAGTATCGCGGATGTTTTGTCAATGAAAAGCCCCCGCTCCAAATGGGTCGGGGGCTTTGTTCGATCAAGCTTGTTAAATCCTACCCACCTGGCGTGGGCGTGACCTCGAGTTCGGATTCGATCGATTGATCGGCGGAATCTGTCAACGATTCGTCAGAGAATTCATCGGTCGTTTCCCCGTAAAGATACGAGTCGCCAGAACCGACGCTGCAGACCGCCACCGTTTCGCTGGTCAGGCATGAACTTACGCTGTTATAGCTCGCCACGCCGATCAGTGAGACGATGTCTTCCGGGGAGCCCGCCAACAGAACAAGCGTGTTGCCTTTATCGCCCGATGCGAACAACATAAGTCCGTTACCGAACCTGCCAATTTCACCGAATGCGACCGTATCGATGGATTCGTCGCCGATCTCGACATCGGCTTTCAGCAGGTAGTTGTCGAAGTCCTCCGTGGCGTCGAAGGAGCCGATCAGGATGGCGTCGCCGGACGAGGGGATATCATCCACGAATTGAAGTTTCAAGTTAAGGAAGCGCAGCGAGGATTGCAAGCCTCCCAGCGCGGTGATCAGGCTCGGGTCTTTTTCCACATCCGGCGAGACGAAGACCTGAACGGTTTTTTGTGTAAAGATGTAGGGGAACAGGTCGAGACTTTTGCTCTGGACGCCCGAGAGCGCAAAGTCTGCAAGGTTTTGGATGAGCGATGCATTATCGGTGTACGTGCTGTATGGCGCAGAGAGGAAGGTGAAATCGCCGAATGCCGCGACATTTCCATCCGCGCTCAGCGCCGCGCCTCCCGCATTCGGATCATGCGCATCGTTCAGCGACGAGAAGTTGGTCTTTGAGCCCTGGAGCAGGAGCAGCCCCGAATCCGTCCCGACCGAGCGTGACCCGTAGAATGCGATCTCTTTCAAGCCAAAGGTCAATTCGCTCTTGCCGAATTCGTCGAACAGAACATTGCGGAAGTTGCCCTCGTTCGATTCGGTGTTGTAAAGATAATCATTGTTGACCGCAATGTCGAACTGCTTCAGGAGCGAATTTGCGGCATTGGCATCGCCGTAGGCAATGGGATTGCCGGTGATGTAATCAAAGTAGAGCGTGTTGCGCGTCGCGTCGATGAAGACGAGGATCCTGCCGCCGCGTTCCGCAAAGTTTTCGAGAAGAGTGGTCTCGTATTGGGTGAATGTGATGCTTGGAGAAACGGAAACGAAAGCCGCGGCGGTTTTCAACAGGGATTCCAAAGCCAGGGAATCGGAGACTGTTTCCACATTTCCTCCGCGCGCGCGAATGGCGGAGGTAAGTGCTTCGATCTCGTTCAGGGTGAACTGGTTGCCGTGAAATCCGTCGATCAGGACGGTGCCGCCCATCTGCTCGATGTCTTCAAGGTCCGGCGTATTGATGGGCGCTTGCGGCCTTTCGAAGGATGCGTAATCTGGTGTGGCGATCTCGGAACGCTGCGGGACTCCGCGATAGAACCATAATCCGCGTACGAGCATGGGGAGGATCAACGCCAGGATCGCAATAACGATGGTTTGCCTTTTCATGTCATCCTCCTATTGGCTGACGGGCAGGGGCGGAATGTACAGCAGATACACACCCGCTTCCCTTGGGTAGGGCAGGGTGATGCCGTCCGCGTCGGTCATGAAAAAGAAATAGGTGGGCGCTACGACGCCGGCCGGTTCCGCGAGGTCGAGGATTTCGTAGTTGGCGACCTTTGCCAATTCGGCGGCTTTCTTTGCGCCGTCGTTCTCGGTGCCGAACTCATCGATGATGCCGAGCTTCAGCCCGTCGATGCCGGAAAAGATCTGCCCGCTGAATGTGACCGCATCGCTGCCGCTGAGTTTGTCTCCGCGCCCGAGTTTGACGGCCTGGAAGAATCCCTCCTTGATCATCTCGACCTGGCGCATGTCTGAATCGCGCGGCGCGCCCCAGAGTTTATACGGACCCGTTGTGATGATGTCTTCGATGACGAAGGGCGAGGGCGGCAGATAGCCGATCACGCCGATGTTGCCCACGAGGGAGGTCGGTTTGGCGAAAATGTAATCGGTGTTGACGGAAAGATAATATCCTCCGCTGGCAGCCATGCCGTTGACAACTGTTACAACCGGTTTTTTCTCGCGCAGGCGGGTCAGTTCCATATAAATGGATTCGGTATCAACCACCGTACCCCCGGGGCTGTCCATGACCAGGACCACCGCCCGCACTTCCGGATGATCGATCGCATATTGGATCTGTTTGATGGTGTTTTGGGCTGAATACGTGTAAATGGCGTCTTCCAGCCGGATCACACCCACAACCGGGCGTGGAACTGCTGAAGCCGCCAGCAAACCGAGGATCAATGGGATCACCAGCCAGAGCAGGATGTTCCGTATCCGTTCCCAGCGTTGATCTGCTTCGCTCATGGTACTCTCCTTTGTTTATTGTGAACTTAGTTATCAGCATATACGAGAAAATCTGCTTTGTCAACAAGGTTGTTCTGCGAAACGTTCTAAAGTATAGTTGAATGAACCTGCCGCGCAGGCAATTTCAAATTCAACCCCAGGAGGTTTTCCCCATGCCCACCCCAATCAAAGGCGCAATCAAAAGCGGTTCTGCGGTATCCAGGTCAGGAGCGGTTTCCTACGTCAGGTTCTCGGACAAGCTTACCGCGTCCATCACGGACATTGCCAAGATCATCGAACAGCACAAGGAGATGATCGACTCGATTCAGGAGGTTGCCATCGAGTTGACCGGGTCCATCGGCTCGCTTCACACCCTGACCGTAAAATACGCCCGCACTGCGAACCAGATTCTCGACGTTCTGCTTCCCATCATTAAGAATCTGCCCATCGTCCCCAAGAACGTCACGCAGATGCTGGTCAATCTCGAGGGATTGACCCAGAAGATCATAGACAACGAAAAAACCACGACCAAGACGATCACGGATGTGCAGTCGGGCTTGAAGACCGGGGATGCCAACAAGCTGAAGGCGCACGCGGGTCAGCTTCAGGCTGTCACCAAGACCATTACAGCCATCATCCCAAAGGCGTAGTACAGGCTGTCGGCTTGTTCTAATATCTGAAAATTTGTTGACATTTCCCCGCGTCTGCATGTATAATGCAGTCCGCTTCCACCCCGGAGGACGAATTCCGGGGTAGTTGTTTGTTTCAACCCCAGCTTCCCCAGGCGCAGGCGCAGGGTGCAAGACAACCCGCAGGCTTTCTCGGTGAAGTGAATGACTGGAGATAAAAGAAAATGAAATTTGCAATCGTCGAAAGCGGCGGCAAGCAGTACCGCGCCGTTGAAGGCTCCACCATCGATGTGGATCGCCTGGCTCGCGAAGTGGGCGAGACCTTCGATTTCGACCGCGTCCTGCTCATGGCAGATGGAGATGCGGTCTCTGTCGGAACCCCCACCGTCAATGGGATCGCTGTCTCTGCCACGGTCATGGACCACGTCAAGGGTCCCAAAGTCCTTTCCTTCAAGTACCGCCCAAAGAAACGCATCCGTGTCCGCGGCGGGAACCGCGCTCATTTCACCCGCCTCATGATCGAATTCATCGGCAAGGCTGGCGATAAGAAGGAAAAACCCAAGGCTGAAGCGAAACCCAAGGCAGAGAAACCAGCCAAAGCCGCGAAAGAAGCGAAGCCGAAGGCATCCACAGAAAAGAAACCCACTCCGAGAAAGAAGTCGGAAAAGAAGTAAAGGCAGGTAGAAAATGGCACATAAAACAGGTGGCGGTTCAACCCGTAACGGAAGAGACAGTAATTCCCAGCGATTGGGCGTGAAACGATACGCCGGTCAGTTCGTGCTTTCCGGTAATATCCTGGTCCGCCAGCGCGGAACACGCATCAAGCCGGGCCTGAATGTGATGATCGGCAAGGATGATACTTTGTTCGCGACCGCCGACGGCATGGTGATGTTCGATGTGTATCGCGGACGCAAGCGCGTCAATATCGTGCCGGTCGAGGCGGTGAAGTCATGAAAACCGATATCCATCCCGCAAACTTCGAAGCCAAGGTAACCTGCGCTTCGTGCGGCAATACCTGGGTGACGACATCCACAAAAAAGGAACTGCGCATCGACGTTTGCTCCAACTGCCATCCGTTCTATACGGGCGAATCGGCAAGGCTTCTCGATGTGGAAGGACAGGTGGACCGTTTCTATAAGAAGCTCACTGCCCGCCAATCCTACGTGGAAGACCAGAAGGCTCGCGAAGAATCCATGAACGTCAACAATCGTTCGGTGGATGACCTCGCCCTCACGCCCCGCGCCACGGACGGACTCAAACGCGCCGGTCTGCTCACGATCGGGCAGCTAGTCGATAAATTGGCGGAAGGCGACGCCGCGATCCTTGCGGTTAACGGCTTTGGACAATCGGCGTTGACTGCGGCAAAGAAGAAATTGCGCGCGCTGGGTCTTGAACTCCCCGAGGCGCCCAAGGCAGAGAAGGCTGAAAAAGCCGCCGAAGCGGCAGAGTAGGCGCACCGTCTTTTATCCGGTAAACTGGACAGGCAGATGCAGAAAGCGTCTGCCTGTTTTTACAAGAAATAACGGAATCAGAAGATCATTCATTAGCCGCGCAGATTTGCGGACAAATTCCCAGGAGATAATTTTCATGATGCATACCCACGGCTTGATCGAAGTAGTTTGCGGCTCGATGTTCAGCGGCAAGACGGATGAGTTGATCCGCCGGCTGGTGCGGGCGACCATTGCAAAACAGAAGGTGCAGGTCTTCAAACCCGCCATCGATGTGCGTTACGCAGTGGAAAAGGTCGCTTCGCATGCTGGCTCCACCTACGATGCAATTCCCGTTCAGAAAGCATCCGAAATTCGCGAGCGGGTGGATAGGGACACGACGGTTGTTGGTTTGGATGAAGTGCAATTTTTCGATCCTGAGATCGTGGGCGTGGCGCAGGAACTCGCTGAACGCGGAGTCCGGGTCATCGCCGCCGGACTGGATACGGATTTTCGCGGCGAGCCGTTCGGGTCCATGCCGGTGTTGATGGCGAAAGCCGAGGAAGTCTTGAAACTCCACGCCATCTGCATGGTCTGCGGCGGGGAAGCCTCGCGCACGCAAAGACTCGTCAACGGAAAACCGGCGCGTTACGATGAGCCGGTGGTGATCGTTGGCGCATCAGAATTGTATGAAGCGCGCTGCCGCTTGCACCACGAGGTCCCCCGCTAGCATCGGCTGACTGCCGTATATTCTGTAGTATTGAAATGGATTTTGATGTAAACTATTGACATGAAGTTGTCTGACCTCGATGGATATGAATCTCACCAATCCGGGAAACGCCTCCATGCAAAATTACAAGGATGTTCTTTCTGAAATCCTGATCGAAGCAGAAGCCCTGCAGAAACGGGTCGCCGAACTCGGCGAACAGATCAGCGCGGATTATAGCGGGGAGGACCTTTTGCTTATCTGCATCCTGCGTGGGGCTGTCCCATTCATGGTGGACCTCAGCCGGCACATATCCATTCCCCACATGATGGATTTCATGGCGGTATCCTCATACGGTGCGGGCAAGCGCGAATCCTCGGGATTTGCGCGCGTCACTCTCGACCTGCAAACAGACATCCGCGAACGCAACGTCCTGCTTGTGGAAGATATTGTGGATAGCGGCCACACCATTGCTGCTGTTCTGCAAATGCTCGGCACGCGCCAGCCGAGTTCGCTTAAAGTTTGCGCATTGCTCGACAAGCCCGAACGGCGCGAGGCGCATGTTCCCATTGACTACCTCGGCTTCACAATCCCGAACAAGTTTGTCTTTGGGTATGGTCTTGATCTCGATGAATATCATCGCAACCTGCCGTTTGTCGGCGTTGTGGATTTGGATAAATACAAACCTTCCGGATGAGCATTCGGATGCAGGGGATGTGAATGAATCACGATCAGAGACCGCAATCGCCTTATTCCGGCCGCTGGGTTGCACTTGTGCGGGGAAGGGTCGTTGCACAGGGCGGCACCCCCGAACAGGCATTGCGAGCCTCACAATCCAGCCGCCATAAGGAAAAACCTGAAATCCGATTCATGTCCGCCGCTTTTACCCTTCCCCCTATTTTGGAAAAAATCTTGACGATCCTCCCTTCCCAAGCGGAGGTCTATCTTGTCGGAGGCGCAGTCCGGGATTTGTTGATGAACCGCCTCTCTCCGGACTTTGACTTTGCCCTGCCTTCGAGCGGCATTTCCCTCGCCCGATCCGTTGCCAACTCCCTCAATGCAGATTTCATGGTTTTGGACGAAGATCGCGATACCGGGAGGGTTATCCTCACGAACGAAGATGGGTCATTCACATATCTCGATTTTGCCGCATTCCGCGGAACAACCCCTTCGACAGACACAAGACAGGCCCTGGAAGAAGATTTGCGAGATCGGGACTTTACCATCAACGCCCTTGCGCTCAATCCGCGCGATATGACCATCATCGATCCGCTCGACGGTGCGAATGATATCCGGGCAAAGATCATCCGCGCCTGTTCGCCCACTTCCATATCTCACGATCCCGTGCGGATATTACGCGGGGTCCGCCAGGCAGCGGCTTTCGGATTCGCCATCGAGAAAAATACCCGCACATGGATGAAAGAAGCCGCCGGGGAAATCGAGAAAGTAACCGTTGAACGCCTGCGTGATGAAGTGTTCAAGATCCTGGGCGGACCCAAAGCCAGCGCATCCCTCCGCGCATTGGAGATGCTCGGAGCGATGCAACACCTGATGCCTGAATTGTTGGAGATGAAAGGCGTCACGCAATCGCCGCCCCACATCCATGACGTCTGGACACATACCCTTTCTGTATTGGATCACCTCGATGATCTGCTCTCGTCCCTTAGCCCCGATTTCGATGCGGAGAAGACCAGTGACCTGTTCATGGGTTTGATCAGTCTCAAGATCGGGCGTTACCGAGAACAGATCGCGGCGCATATGACGAAATCCCTCAACCCAAACCGGCCGCATCGTTCCCTTCTGTTCCTTTCCGCGCTGTACCATGACGCATGCAAACCGTCGACGAAATTCGCCGATGAGAATGGAAGAATCCGTTTCTTTGACCACGACCTAAAAGGAGCGGAGGTCGTCGCTGAACGCGCACGCTCCTTCAACCTGAGCAACGATGAGATCGAACGGCTGGAGTCCATCGTCAGACATCACATGCGGTTCCATTATTTTACGGAACGACTCTTGAAGGAAGGCCAACCTCCCTCGCGAAAAGCGATCTACCGTTATTTTCGCGATAGTGGCGGGGCTGGCGTGGATTTAGTTTTGCTTGCGCTTGCCGACGTACGCGGCGTATGGGGCAACACGCTTACCCAGGAGATCTGGGCGGCGCATCTCGACATTGCGCGAATCCTGCTCGAAAATTACTGGGAGCGTCCGCAGGAGACCGTGAATCCTCCGCGCCTCCTGGATGGCAACGAGTTGATGAAAGAATTAAATCTCAGACCTGGACGCATTGTGGGACAATTACTTGAGTTCATACGTGAGAATCAGGCTGCGGGGAAGATCGATAACAGGGACGAGGCAATTGAATTTGCCCGTGAGGAATTGGCGAAGATCGAGGCTGGGTCGTAAAATGTGCGTGTTGGCCCGGCGAATTTAATCTATTGAAAATCAGGAGATGACATGGATACGGTAATTGTTAATGGTATTGAATTGGCGTATAGGCGGTTAGGCAAAGGGTCGCCGTTGATCCTAATTCACGGCTACCCCCTCGATCATTCCATTTGGGATGATGTTGCTTCCCTGCTGGAAAATGATTTCGATCTCATCCTCCCCGACCTGCGCGGATTCGGCGGATCAGGCACAGTGGATACGCCATATTCGATGGCGGAAATTGCTGGGGACCTGGCAGCCCTGCTTGATTTTCTCGGCGTAGAAAAGGCATCGTTTGCAGGTCATTCGATGGGCGGGTATGTTGCCCTTGCATTCGCCAAGGCATATCCAAACCGGGTCAATGGGCTGGCCCTCGTCTCTTCACAAGCCGCGGGCGACACCCCCGAGCGCAGGGAAGGCAGGTACAAAACAGCCGCTGATGTGGTTGAGAAGGGAGTCTCAGTCGTTGCAGAGACCATGACCGAAAAACTTACCCACGACCAGAAGGTTCGTGACCGCCTCCTTCCGCTCATCCACAAACAGAGCGTTGCCGGTGTCGCTGGTGCGCTCAAAGCAATGGCGGAGCGGGAAGATCTGACCTCATTTGTCGCATCATTCGAACGAACCCTCGTGCTCATTCACGGCGACGCCGATGAGTTGATTCCTGTGGACCGCGCGCGGGAGATCAAATTCCTGCTGCCTCCGGCTCTATTATTCGAACTATCCGGAGCGGGCCATATGCCGATGATGGAAATGCCCGAACAGACCGCATCTTTGTTGAAGCATCTCAAATAAAACCGAACCGCCCATCTCTTTTTCATGATGGGCGGCTTGTTTTCTGAATTCTTTCAATCAGGAGGAGAGCGGTTGGTTTGTCTGGGCTAACGGTTTAGTTTTTTTTAGCGGCGCGGCATCCAAGGTGCCCGTGTTGCGCCTGATCAGTTTCTTGATGTTCGCCACCAGCACACCGCTTGGAACTGGTTTGACAAGGAAGTCATCCGCCCCGGCATCCAGCACGCTGGCAACCATGCGAGGCTCATTGAGCGCCGAGAGAACGAGGATCGGCACATTGCTTGTCCTGCGGATCGTTTTGCACACCTGCCAGCCGTCCACATCCGGCATCATTAGATCGAGGAGGACGACGTTCGGCTCGAACTCACGAACGAGGCGGATCCCCTCCTCTCCATTATTCGTGGTGAGCACATCGAAACCGAAGGTTTTCAGTAACATGCTCATGAGTTCTGTGATGGCGAGATCGTCGTCGATCACGAGGATTTTGTGGCTGCTTGTCATAATCTTTAGTGTTCCCTGCGTGGTTTATCTTGATGCGCAGTGTTCTCATTATCATCCAATAGTTTATCTTTTCACTTTGCAGTATATTTACAGGTATTCGGGGGCGATAAATCCGATTCATGGACTGAAATCCTTCCCTGATGTGATTTTCGTCAGATACAATCCCCCCTCTTTTTGGTACAATATTTCACAATTACATAAAAGAAAGGAAATGCTTTACTGCATCAGGAGGCCGTCATGACGAAATGGGTTTATCTCTACAATGAGGTGAAACAGGTCGAAAAATTAGCCGGAGGATCATGGGACAGCGTGAAAGCCATCGTGGGCGGGAAGGGTGCCGGCCTGCTCGATATGGCCCGCGCCAACGTGCCTGTGCCCCCGTTTTTTACTGTCACGACAGAAGCGTGTATTGCCTATCAAAAAACCGGGAAATTTCCGAAAGGAATGTGGGAGCAGGAAATAAGAGCGCTGAAAGTGATCGAAAGGAAGACAGGCAGGAAGTTTGGCGATCCGAAGAAACCCTTGCTTGTTTCATCCCGTTCCGGTGCAAAATTCTCGATGCCGGGGATGATGAACACCATCCTCAACATTGGTTTGACAGACCAGGTTGCGGAGGGGATGATTAAAGCGACGAAAAATGAGCGTTTTGTCTGGGACTCCTACCGCCGGGTGGTCGAAATGTTTGGGACGGTGGTCATGGATATACCGGATGAGGCATTCGAACATCCCCTGGCTCAATACAAGAAGAAAAAAGGCTATAAGCTCGATATCGAAATGAGGGCGGAGGACTGGAAGGAAATTGTCGGCATCTATAAGCAGGCTTATAAAAAAGCCTGCGGCAAGGACTTCCCCCAGGATCCATACAAACAGTTATCGATGGCGACCGAGGCGGTCTTCAAGTCATGGAACGGAAAACGGGCTGTTGCATATCGCCGCAAGGAAGGCATTCCCGATACGCTGGGGACGGCCGTCAATATTTGCACGATGGTCTTCGGCAATATGGGCGACGACTCGGCGACCGGTGTGGCATTCACCCGGAATCCATCCACCGGCGAAAAGAAAATGATGGGCGAATACCTGCTCAACGCGCAGGGAGAAGATGTGGTGGCGGGAATCCGTAATGCGGACGCGGTGGAAAATCTCAAAAAGCACATGCCCGATGCGTACAAGAAATTCATGGACATCACCAACCGTCTCGAAAAACATTACACCGATATGCAGGATGTCGAATTCACCATCGAGCGCGGAAAACTATGGATGCTGCAAACCCGCGTCGGCAAACGCACCGCCAAAGCCGCCGTGAAGATCGCAGTGGATATGGCAAACGAAGGCTTGATCACGCGCGACAAGGCTGTCTTGCGCGTTACCCCTGAACAGGTGGACGCTTTGCTCCATCCCCAATTTGACGATGCGGCGATGAACGCCGCCGAGAAGGAGGGTAAATTCCTTGCCAAAGGCGTGAACGCTTCTCCCGGTGCGGCGGTCGGTCAGATCTACTTCGACGCCGATACAGCCGAATCCATTGCAAAAGAAAAGGGACAGGACACCATTATGGTTCGTCCCTTCACCAAGCCGGACGACGTCCATGGCATGATCGCAGCCAAGGGCGTGTTGACCAGTGAAGGCGGCGCAACTTCTCATGCGGCGGTGGTGGCGCGACAATTCGGCATTCCCTGTGTGGTGGGAGCTTCGACGATCAAGATCGATCTCGAAAAACGCACAATGACCGCGGGTGGAATAACCCTTAAAGAAGGCGATTGGATCTCAGTGGACGGGACGACCGGGAAGGTCTTCTCGGGAAAGATCCCGACTTCCGAACCTTCTCTCGAAGAACAAAAGGAATTGATGACCCTGCTCAAATGGGCGGATGAAGTTTGCGCCCGCAAAAATGTCCGTGAGGCAGCTGCCGCAGGTTACCCGACCCGCGGTTTGCAGGTTTGGGCGAATGCCGATTATCCAAAGGATGCGCATCGCGCCCGTTCGTATGGGGCGGTGGGTATCGGTCTTTGCCGCACAGAGCATATGTTCTTCGAACCCGAGCGCCTGCCCATTGTCCAGCGGATGATCCTCGCCGGGACGAGCGAAGCCCGCACGGAAGCGTTGAACCTGCTCCTGCCATATCAACGAAAGGATTTCGACGGACTCTTCGAGGCGATGGATGGCTATCCGGTCATCATTCGTTTGATCGATCCGCCTTTGCATGAGTTCATGCCTGACGAAGAGAAACTATTGGAAGAAGTCATCACCATGCGGGTTAAGGGCGAGACGGCTGGGTTGGCAGACAAGGAGAAACTGCTTGCTGCGATAAAGAATATGCACGAATCCAATCCGATGATGGGTTTGCGCGGTGTGCGTTTGAGCATCTCCATGCCGGAGATCGTCGAGATGCAGGTGCGCGCGATCTTCGAAGCCGCTGCTGATTGTACGTTGCGCGGTATCAAGGTAAAACCGGAGATCATGATCCCGCTCACGGGAACGGTCAAGGAGCTCGAGTGGATCCAGCCGCGCCTCGAACGCATCGGCAGGGAAGTGATGAAGGAAAAGAGTGTCAAGTTCGCCTACAAGTTCGGAACGATGATCGAGATCCCGCGCGCGGCGGTCACGGCGGCAGACGTCGCTTCGCAGGCGCAGTTCTTTTCCTTCGGCACCAACGACCTGACACAAATGACCTTCGGGTATTCGCGCGACGATGCTGAACGCAATTTCCTCATTACATACCAGGAACAAAAAATCCTCGAAACGAATCCCTTCCAAACCCTCGACCGCGACGGTGTGGGTAAATTGATGCAGAGCGCCATCCGCGAAGGGCGCATGACCCGCCCCGAACTTGAAGTGGGCATCTGCGGCGAACACGGGGGCGACCCTGAATCGATCGAGTGGTGTCATCTGATCGGTAATAACTACGTCTCGTGTTCCCCATTCCGCGTGCCGATCGCTCGTCTCGCTGCGGCACATGCCGCGTTGAAGCACCTGCCCAAAAAGGCAGCAAAGAAAGTTGTGAAAAAAGCGTCAAGAAAAACGAAGAAGTAAAGCTATTCGACGAACCGCAGGAAGACTTGATTTCCCAATAATCTTCCGCGGCGTGTAAGTCTGTAAATCTCCGAGGTCTCGAAGACCTCGGAGGTTTTGACTCTTTCAAGCAGACCTGCGCTGGTGAGTTCTTCGATCTCCCTGGGATAAACATCCAATAGCCCGGCTCCAAAACGGGACCGAAAGTCTGAGTCAGCGACACCGGCTTTTACCAGCCGCAGGTTGTTGATCATGTACTCGGAAATATCGTCTTCGCGAGTCTGTTTATGGTGATTGACGGTGGCGGGGGAAAGTGGAAATTCGTAATCCGTAAGTCGCGAGTCGTATTTGGCGAGGCGGTCAATATAAGTCTTGATACGCAACACATTCGAATATCGATAGCCCCCCGCGTATCCGTGTGCGCCTGCGCCGAGACCGAGATACGGGAGCGAACGCCAATATTGGAGATTGTGTTTGCACATCAATCCTGAATCGGATCTTGCCCAATTTGATATTTCATATTGTTCATACCCATTTTCCTCGAGGTAATCCATTGTCCATTCGTACATATCGGCGGCGAGGTCGGGATCAGGAAGTTGGAGAAGTCCGCGGTCTGCCCATTTTCCGAAAGGAGTGCCGTGTTCGAAGGTGAGCGCATAAGCGGAAATATGCTCGGGCTGCAGATCCAAAACGCGTTTTACTGTGGTCTGCCAGGATTGTAGCGTTTGTCCGGGGAGGGCGTAGATCAGATCAAGGTTGAGGTTATTAAATCCGGCTTTTCTTGCTGATGAGACGGCATCGATTACGGTGAAGAAATCGTGCGAACGTTCGAGCATGCGCAGTTCTTCGGTGATCGATGATTGCACTCCAAAACTGATTCGGTTGATACCTGCATTGCGGATTGCTTCGAGTTTGTCGGGCGAGATCGTGCCGGGGTTGGCTTCGATGGTCACTTCCGCGTTGGGAGATAAACCAAAGGCAGAGGATAAGGCGGACATAATGGATTCAATTTGAGGTCCCGAAAGAAGCGAGGGTGTTCCTCCGCCGAAGAAAATGGTGTTGGTCTCGATACGCGGCTCAGCCGCTACTCGACCAACGTAATCTATTTCTTTGATAAGGGCTTCAACGTAGGCCGGAATCACCGCCTCCTGCCCGGCGTAGGTGTTGAAGTCGCAATAGGCGCAGCGATGGGTGCAAAAGGGGATGTGGAGGTAAATGGAGGTATCAGGCGTCAAGTGTCATGTTCCAGAGGTTGAGGTGTTTCTTGGTAATCCGATGAGAAGGGCGGCGGGTCCTAGAATGAGAAGCCACATGGCGATGTGAAGACCGAACTGGTCGGCGAGGATGCCGATGAGGATGGGGAACATTTTTGCAAGCGGTGAGGTGACGGCGCCGATTGCCATGACGCTCGCGCTCTGCCCGGGCAGGCTGGAGTATAACCTTCCCTGCAGGATGGGATACCAACCCGTATTGAACAGGTTGACGAATATAACAAGGATGAGTTTGGGGATGAATCCGGGAGCAAGCAAAAATGCGGCGAATGCAAGGAATTCAATGATTGCGGTCCGGCGCAGGTATTTGAGCGTGTCTTGCTGGCGGTCAACATAAGGGATGAATAAAAAATCTGTGATCAATCCCATCGCCAGCCAGGCTGTGACGGCGATGCCTGCGCCGGCTTCACTTACGCGGACAACATCCACAAAATAAAGCGCAAGGAAACTAAACAACACGTCGAGCATCAGGTCGGCGAATTCGAGCAGGAGCAGCCAGCGCCAGACTTCCTTGCGTTTGAGCGCGTAAAATGCGGCTTTGAATCCGTCGAAGACCTCGCGAAGGGAGGGAAAGGGAGCGGACTTTTTGTCGGGAGGTAAATGACGGATGGCGATGACCAGGCCCAAGGTCGAGATCGATGCGAGAAAGGCGTATGTCCCGCGCCAGCCCAAACCGAGATAGACGAAAAGTCCGAGCAGCATGGGTCCCATCAGGACTCCAAGCGAACCGGCGAAAGTCCAGCGTGCCATGTTCTGTTCGTGGCGGGTCTGGTCCGAGTCCATGAGATTGGCTTGGGAGAGGTTAACGTACGCACCCGATGATGGATTGAAAAGAGAGAACGAGAATAGAAGCAAAAGGAAAGAATAACTGATACTCGTTATGAATAGCGATGCGGTGAAGAGAAGCCCCCCGATGATAATGAGAAGCCGCCTGCGCCAGACATCGCCGAGGATGCCGATGAACGGTTCGATGAAAGCCGCAAATATCCCCGGCAGGCTGAGAAGCAAACCTATTTCGGTGTAAGTTAAATTGAGGTCATCCCGGATGAGGGGCCAGGCGGTTTCGCCGACACCGAAGACAAGTTCATCGATGAATTCGATCAGAAGATAGACATAGCTCATGAACGCAGTCTCAGCCTTGCTGCGATGACGGCAGGTATCTCACTTAATTTTCCTCCCCAGCCGAGGGGGGTGGCTTGGGGGGTCTCGGGCGGAAAGGCACGCTCCTCAAAGCCGTCGAGGACAAATCCATTTTCAAAACCGAGGTTGAGGTAATACTGAAGCGGGCGTTCAAAATAGATCTGCGGCTTGGGCTGGTTTCGGAGACCGAGTCCGCGCATGGAGTAAGGAGTCATATAGCGGGAGATTTTGACCGAATAGACTGTCTTAATCTCGCCGTCATCCATTTCTTCGACGACGTGCATGGAGGAGGCATTGTTGAAACATGGATGTGTGATGGAGAAGACGAAACAGCCGCCGGGTTTGAGCAATTTCGGCAGGGCGCGGAAGAGCGGCTCGATGTCGGCCATGTCGAAAAGAGCCATATTGGAAAGAGCGGAATCGTATTTGCCTTTGCCGAGGGAGAGGAGTTGTTCTTCATTCGTCGCGTCGATGACCTGCAGGGATATTTTCGATTTGTATTTGTCGAGCCGTCTGCGGGCATATTCAATGAGATTGGCGGAGAAGTCGAAGGCGGTAACCTGAGCCCCCAATTCCGCGAGGCGGCGCGTGGTGAGTCCGTTCCCGCAGGCGATGTCCAGGATTTTGTCGCCCGGTTTCGGGTCGAGAAATGAAAGGAGGGGAGACCAGCAGAGGAGGTTGAAGAAATCGTTGCCTTCATCGCCCATGCGTTGATCCCAAATTTCGGCGTTTGCGTTCCATGCCTCGAGAGTTTCCATGTTCAATGGGTTATTGCTTTTGCTCATTTCATCTCCCAAATATCGTGATCTTCGAAAAATTTTCGGTACATATGACTTGCCGTCAGCGTTACTTCGGGGTGAGACTTGGCAAAGGTTCGCAGGCGGGACCAGTGCGGTCCAAGAAAGAGGCGGATCACCCAATCGGGAGCGATGTTATTTTCGATATCCACACCTGCATCCGCAACGTGAAAGTGCCAGCCTATTTCTGTCTCGATCGCCAGTCCGCAATGACCGTAGGAATGACCATAAAGCGGGATCAAGTACATCTCCGGCGTGAACGGCAGGCGAATGGAGTCGAAGTCATACCATTTCGAGTTGACTTCGTGGAGTAAGATTTCGGGTTTGTGGGCGAGGTTGCGCGAGATGTAGGCGGCCTTGCTCCAGTGACGGATCTGTTTGTTCGTAAAAGCGTCATACTCGCGTTTGTGAATGTGAACCCTGGCATGAGGGAAGTCGGGCAGTCCGCCACAGTGGTCGAAATGCATGTGGGTCAGGACGATGTCGCGAATATCTTCAGGTTTGCAGCCAAGTCGTTGTATTTGATGAAATGCCGCCTCGCGATTGACGAAGGGCATCATGGTGATGACGCGGAAGAAATTTGTGAACCAGGTTGGATTCGAGTAATCCTGCAATCCCGGTCCAGTATCGGTAAGCACGAGACCTTGATCCGATTCGATGAGCAGGCAGAGGGTGCCGGTTTCCATTTTGGGTGGAAAGCGCGAGTTGCAGGTGAAGCAGTTGAGGAGGTGGATGGTCATGGGAAAACGCAAGGCTAAAGGTAATTGGTCATGCGTACGAAGCAGGCATGCAATACGCAAAACTGGGGACTCGAAGCGCAGAATCGTGACTTGACGGCGATTATCCATGATGATTTTGATTTGGACAAGGGAGCGGAGTAAAAAATATTCATCGCCCCAAAAGATTGACACACAGCGGGACCATAGTATAAATGCAGGAACAGAGTCTGCTCGAAGACGGTTCCATTTGTTACTCAGGGATACATCCTGCGGATCAATGGGAAGGGTTTCCGGGCGGGTTCTTTACTTTTTAACACCCGGAGGTGTGAATGAACGCTAGTTTGAAATTGGGAGAGCATTACATTTTCGACCTCTCCGACTGCAACCGCGAAATCCTCATGGACGGCGAGCGCTCCTACGCGTTGTTTGCCCAGGCTGTTCGTGAAAGCGGATTGACAGTCGTGGATGAAGGATTTTATAAATTCAGCCCGCACGGATTTACCTGTTTCCTGCTCCTGGCGGAATCGCATGCGAGCCTGCACGCCTGGCCCGAACACAATTACTGCGCCATCGACCTGTTCACCTGCGCGCTCGGGCAGGACTTCATGCCCCTGCTCATGCGTCTAAAGCAAGCTTTCGGCGCGGATGATTTTTCCGTGCGAAAACTCGACCGCGAAGCGTCTGTAGAAACGAAAATGCCGGTTGCGGTATAAAGGATAAGACCTGACCGGTTTTCGAAAACCTGTCAGATCTTAAAATAAGGAGTATATGAGCATCTGGTTTACGGAAGAATTACATCCATATTACCGCAAGGGCATCCGGGTCAAACGGGTTCTTGCCGATGAGCAGACGAAATACCAACATTTGCAAATCGTGGAGACCGAGTTCTTCGGCAACGCCATGATCCTCGACGGAATCATCCAACTCACCGAACGCGACAATATGGGTTATCACGAAATGATCGTCCATGTGCCGATGCTGGCTGTAGGGAAACCGAAACGAGTGCTCATCGTCGGCGGCGGAGATGGCGGCTCGTTGAAGCAAGTATTACGATACCCCTCGGTGGAGGAAGCCGTCGTCTGCGAATTGGATCAGCGTGTGGTGGACCTTTCCCGCGAATTTTTCTCCGCCTCGTTCGGGGACCCGTGGTCTGATTCCCGAGCCAGGCTGCTCGTCCGGGACGCTTTTGGCTACCTTGAGGAAAACCCCGGTCAATTCGATGTCATCATCTCGGACACGACCGATCCCATCGGCATGGCGGAACGATTGTTTTCGGACGAATTCCAAAAATTAATGGTGCGGGCGTTGATTTCCGGCGGCGCGGCGGCGACCCAATGCGAACAGCCGTTTTTCGATACCGAACTGATAAAGACCATTTATCGATCCGCTAAAAATCTTGTCAAGAATCCCGCTTATTTCTACGCCAATATTCCCACCTACCCCGGCGGCGGGATCGGCTTCATGTACGTCTCGGATACGCCCTGGGAGAACGGCTTGAAAACGTCGTATCCGCCTGGTGATAATCAATATCTCAACCCTGAAATCCACAAGGCGGCGTTCGCCCTGCCCGAATTTTTCAGGAAAGAACTGTATGGTTGATGAAAATCTCCGGAAAGCCGGAGATTTTTCTTTTAATGATGTTTCCTTTTGTCATGATATTCAAATTGAATCCAGTTCCCGCCGTGCTATAGTAATAGCAGACGGGCGCGCAAGCCTGCCATGTTGAGTTTCCATGAAGAGCCTAGTCCATTCCAATTTTTTTCATCGCCCGGCTTTCATCATTCTGGTCGGATGTATCATCTCTTCATTGCTGACACCTATCAATGATGCGAGCGCCAGCCCTGTAATTGCGTTCAGCGAGATCTCTTTCATCCCGAATATCGAGACTGCGGGAATCGTCGTCAACGGCGCGGGGCTTCCCTCGACAGCCCAGTTGCAATACCGCGGCATCGGCGAAGCAAACTGGCGGACGGGGCACAACCTGCTGCGAATCAAAGATGGACGGTTGGTTGGAAGTCTTTTCAACCTTTCCCCATCGACCGTTTATGAAGTCCGGGTTTCGGATGCGACGGGCGCAATCGGAGGGACGTTCACCACCCAGGCGGATGAACTGATATTCACGCCAACGAACATCGTTTACGTCAACGATGACGCGCCCGCAGGCGGAGATGGTTCGTTCGCCGCGCCGTTCAAAACGATTCAAGAGGGAGTCAATCGCGCCACGCCTGGGACTCAGGTATTGGTTGCAGATGGTTTGTATAAAGAGTCAGTTACCTTTCCGGCTTCGGGGATGCCGGGGAATTGGATTCAAATCAAAGCGGAGGGCGGAGGCGCGGTCCTCGATGGGTCGGATGTCATGAACCCCGATGCATGGACAGCGTACGAGGCGAAATCCTTTGTCTATTTTACGAAGATCGGGTATTGGATCAAATATCTCGCTCGTGACGGCAAGCGTATGTATCAATACGACGATCTGCAGGGCTTGTTCGAAGCGCGGGGGCATAACAACATTTCGATCAGCGAAGGGTGGTATTACGACCCGACCATCGGGCGGCTGTATGTGCGCAGTCAGCGCGAACCGAATAAATACACTTGGAACCTGCCCATCTTCAACCGTGCATTTTATGTGGACGGGCGCGATTGGATCTGGATCGAGGGCTTCGAGATGCGCTATTACGGCACGGGGTATGGATGCGGCGCCTGTTTGAAGGACGCTTCGCATATCGTTGTCCGCAGGAACAGAATCCATAACATGCAAAACCCGGTGTTCCTGGAATGGTCGGGCGCGGAAGGACGGGGGGACGATACACGGATCGAGTTCAACGAAATGTACGATGCACCGAATGGCGATTGGGCATGGAACGCCGTCAAGGGAACTTCGATGGAATCGATCGCGGTCGTGTTGCGGGGTCATAACGGCGCGATCGTGCGCGGGAATACCATCCATCATTATTTCAACGGCATCTATACCAGTTCGTCCGCCGCGCTGGATAACCCCGGCGTGATGTTCGACGCGGACATCTATAACAACCGCATCTACGCCATCGGCGATGACGCCTTCGAGCCCGAAGGGACCTGCGTCAACCACCGCTTCCGGAACAACACGATCGATTCGATGCTCGTGGGAATTTCCCTTGCGCCCATCACCATGGGACCGGTCTGGGTTCTGCGGAATACATTCACGAATTACACAGGCAGGAGCGTCAAATGGGATCGCGGATCGGACGGCTGGGTTCTGATGTATCACAACACAAGCTGGACGAACTACGCCGCGCCGAATTCATTGGAATTCATCCGCACTGTAAGCAATTCGATCATGCGCAACAATATCTTTCAAGGCGGCATCTATTCCGTCGAAGCGCGCAATCCCGGTTCAATCGGGCACGATTGGAATTACGATAACTGGCACACGACCAGCGGCGGCCATCATTTCAAATGGGAGGGGTTGGATTACGCCCGCATCGATCAGTTCTGCCGCGCTTCAGGTCTGGAATGCAACGGGCACGAAGGCGCGCCGGGTTTGGCGAATCCTCCGAGCGATCTCTCGTTATTGCAGAATAGCCCGAACATCGACCGCGGCATTCTTGTTCCCGGCATCAATGATGCGTTCTTTGGGTCCGCGCCGGACCTGGGTGCAATCGAATCATATTTCAACACAACGCCTGTCGTTTCTTCGGTCGCGCGCGTGGATGGAAATCCCAACGGTTCAGCGGCTGTCAATTTCAAAGTAACATTCTCGAAGCCGGTCACAGGTGTGGATGCGGCGGATTTCAGTTTGTCGGCTGATACAACCATCACAGGCGCATCCATTGTCAATGTTTCGGCGGTTTCCGATTCTGTTTTCATTGTGACGGCCAATACGGGCTCCGGCAGTGGAAACCTGCGGCTGGATGTGCTGGACGACGATTCGATTCGCGACTCGGCGGGGATTCCATTGGGAGGCGTTGGCGTGGGAAATGGAAATTTCAACGCAGGTGAATCGTATTCCATGGATAAATCCCTGCCTGCGGTCAGCGGAATATTCCGGGTTGACCCAACACCCAACAACATGGATTTGATCCACTTCACTGTTAATTTTACCGAGGCGGTCACTGGCGTGGATACGGGCGATTTCGTTTTAACTGCCACCGGTTCGATTACCAATTACTCGATCACAGAAGTTCTCGGCTCGGGCAATCAATACTCGATCACAGCAATCACGGGGACCGGCGATGGAGCGCTGCGCCTTGATTTCCTGGATAACGACAGCGTCCTCGATGGGACATCCCTGCCGCTGGGCGGAATCGGTTTTGGGAACGGGAATTTCACCGCTGGCGAAACGTATGTGATTAACAAAAACGCCCCCGGCGTGACCTCGATCCTGCGCGCCGACCCAAGTCCCACCGCCGCTGCAAGTGTGCGATTCACCGTCAAATTCACCGAGCCCGTCACCGGTGTGAATGCGGCTGATTTTGCACTGACGGTCAACGGCTTGAGCGAGGCGGTGGTAGCCTCTGTAACCGGTTTTGATTCGGATTATACGGTCACGGTCAATACGGGAAATGGGAACGGTTCGATCCGCCTCGACCTTTTGGATGACGATAGTATTCTCGACGCCGCCTCGACGCCGTTGGGCGGCGCGGGCTTGGGCAATGCGAATTTTTACAACGGCGAGACTTATGTTATCGACCGGGCTACTCCCGTGATCCAGACAGTAATATTTTCTTCGGATGGAGATAACGACGGCTGGGTGATGGAATCGAAAGAAACCAGCAATAAGGGCGGGACGTACAACGCGAAGGCTGCGACGCTTCGAATCGGCGATAACGCGCAGGATAATCAATACCGCGTGATATTGCATTTTCCCACCGCCACCCTGCCGGATAATGCCGTTATTACGCAGGCGATCCTGACATTGCAGTTGGAAACCATCGTTGGGACGAATCCCTTCTCGACGCATCGAAATATGTGGATCGACATACGCCAGGGCGCATTCGGCAGTTTCGGTCCGTTTCAGGTCGGCGCATTACAAGCCGCGGATTTTCAAGCACCGGCATCGCTCTACAATGCTGGAACGATTCTGGATAATGCGATCGACGGCTGGTACTGGTCTAATTTGGATGCGAAGTCCTTCCCCTTCATCAACCTGAAAGGTGTGACTCAGTTCCGGCTCGGATTCTTAATGGACGATGACGACGACCGCAAGGATGATTATCTGTCCTTCTTCAGCGGGAATTACGGAATCGCATCCGCCCGCCCGCGATTGACGATCAAATATTACACACCCTGAGCGGGCGCATAAGATCGTTTCAGTAATTTAAAAAGGGGATTCCGGTAATCTTCCACCCATATTAATAATGAATCAATACCGCCCCGCCATTGCCTGCACCATCTGAAAACTTTGGAAGGCCAGCAGACCGAACAGGAATGCCATATAAATACTGCCCAGAAAGATAAAACCGAAAACAGCCAGCGTGCCGCCTGCTATGACGGAAATCCATAACGAGGTGCGCAAGCCGTTCCACGGATCGCGCTGGATCAGAAAGTAGCGGGTGACATGCCCGCCGTCAAGCGGATAGACGGGCAGGAGGTTGATGATTCCCCAAAAGATATTGACCCATAAAAACGTGACGAAGATATCGTTGAATATGCCAAACCCCTGGGGCATGATCACAAGCGGGAAGGGGATGAGTCCGAGCAGGGTGGTGAAAATGATCGTCCCCCCCAAAGATGCGCCAACGGCAAGGACAAGCCCGGCGAGGGCGAATCCGGCAAACGGTCCGGCAAGTGAGACGAAGATGTGCTGGTTCGGGGTCAGCCCAACGCTGGTGTATCCGCCCGCCCACGGCACGGATTCGGGGACGGTCAATCCGCCGGTCATGTGCAGGAGAATGTGGGACGGCTGTCCGTATCTGCGAAAGGCAAAAGCATGTCCCAATTCGTGGATGAGAATGGAAATGAACACAACCGCCACCCAGACCAAAATCATGAGCGGATGACCCGAGTTGGCGCCAAGCAGAAGAGCGATCAGCCAGAACAACGGATGAACGCGCACGGGGATCCCGGCGATGGAGAAACGCAGGTCGAAGCGGGTGGGGGTTACGGATTGAAGCATAATACGCGAGTATAACATGTGAAAAAGGAGCGATGGTAGAATACCGCCATCCCTATGAAATCTTTTCTCAGCGATAAGTTATGGATCATTCTGCTTGCCGTCGGGGCGTTTATCGCATTGGTGATCCTCGCTTCAGGCTTGGGGAACATGGAATTTGCTCAACCATTTTCGGTCAGGTTGGACAGAAGCACCGCTCCACTCGATTTTTCAGATATCAAGCCGGGAAAAGGAACCCTATGGTTTCGTTATCTGGTTCCGGGTTTGTTCCTTTTGATTTTCCTCCTGATGCTCGGACCCGTCCGCCCGCAACGGGGAAATAGCGTGATGAATGCGCTCATGCGCGCGATCGCTTTTATCCTTTTCTTTACATTGGTCCTTGGTCCTCTTGCGCGACAGGGCGGATTTTTATCCGCAGAGGCATTGGAAGGGATGCCCGCCCCAGGCGCCGGTGAGCTGGGACCAGGCGAATTTTCGCCTCCATCCCTGACCTCAGGCTGGGCGTTTTGGATCTCGAGCCTATTGGCCATCGCTTTTGGCTTCGTCCTTCTTTTCGTCCTCAACCGCGCGTTCGACCGTTGGTTCAAACCCACTTTGGAGATGAACGAGATCGCGGAGATCGCGCGAACGACACTGGACGATATTTCTGGCATGAATCCATCCAAAAACGCGATCATCCGCTGTTATCTCGAAATGAACAAGGTTGTGGGTGAAAAACGCGGGGTGGTGCGCGAGGCGGCAACGACACCCGCTGAGTTTGCCGCGCGGCTCGAAGGGATGGGTCTTCCGCGCAGCGCAGTGCAAGGATTGACCGATGTGTTCGAGCGCGTACGGTATGGAGGACAGGAAGTCAGCGCGGAGGAGATCAAGGAGGCGAGGCGATGCCTGACGGGTATTCTCAAGGCGTGCGGGACGAAAAATCGATAAAAAACTTCAAGCGATGGTCATCCATCGCTTTGATGCTCCTGCTCGCGGCAGTTTTCCTGATCTATCGAAACCAGATCGCCGGGTGGCTGATCTATGCCTTCTCCTATCTGGTCTGGTCGTTGAACTTATTCGGGCGGATCATTCCTCCGCAGGGTATATGGATCGCGCTATTGATTTTGATCGTCTACGTGGCAGTGGGCAGTTTTTACGGGAAAGGCTCCAGGGATGAAACAAGCCGAATGGACACGCCCGCAAAAGCGGGTCCGGTCGAGGCGATGGCGGAATGGATCGAGGAACGGGGACGCGGCGTCTATTTCAAATGGCGGATTGCCCACCTACTTGGGCGGGTGCATGCGGCGCATAATCGAAATACATCCGGGCGGGTTCAACCTCCCTCAAAGGAGATCGAAGCATATCTCGATGCAGGGCTGAACGGTTCGTATGTGGATTTCCCGACACCGGGACTTTTCAAAAAGAAGGAACCCACCGCGCTGGATATCGGTCTTGAATCTGTGTTGGATTATCTCGAAGAGCAAATGGAGATTCCCCATGAGCGATAAATTCACAGATGTTGCGACGGCAGTGCGTGATGTATTGGAGGAGGTGGAACGCGCCGTTGTCGGTAAACGAAATTTGCTCGAAATGATCATGGCAACCACGCTGGCCGGCGGGCATGTTTTACTGGAGGATTTTCCCGGTCTGGGCAAGACCCTGATCGCCCGATCTTTTGCCACCGTGCTGGGACTCGGTTTCAAACGCATTCAGTTCACGCCCGATCTTTTGCCCGGCGATATCACGGGCGGATATATCCTTGATCGAAAGGAAAATAAATTCCAACTGCGGCAGGGACCGATCTTCACCAACATCGTGCTTGCCGATGAGATCAACCGCGCTTCGCCAAAGACCCAATCTGCATTGCTCGAAGCGATGCAGGAGGGACAGGTGACTCTTGAAGGCAAATCCATGCCCCTGCCCGATCCGTTCTTGGTGATGGCGACGCAGAACCCAATCGAATACGAAGGCACTTTTCCATTGCCCGAGGCGCAGTTGGACCGCTTTATGTTGAAACTTTCCATTGGGTACCCCGGCATCGCGGATGAGCGCGAGATTCTCAATCGCCGCCGCATCCGCAGGCGGGAGGATGTTGATTTGAAGGCGGTCATGTCGGCTTCAAAGATACTTAAGCTCGGCAACGCGATCGAAACCATTCATGTAGACGCAGATCTCGAAGAGTATATTGTGCGGATCGTCCATGAAACACGCAACGACCGCCGGGTGGCGGTAGGCGCAAGTCCGCGGGCATCACTGGCGTTCCTTAAACTGGCGCGCGCCCACGCCGCCTTGAGCGGGCGTAACTTTGTCCTGCCGGACGATATCAAACGATACGCCGCACCCGTGTTGACGCATCGCATCATCCTGTTGCCCGAGTATTGGGTGGCGCGCGATATTGTGGGCGAGGTCATCAATGATGTGCTGCGTAAAGTCCCTGTGCCGGTGACGGGGTGATTTATCCGCAAATAGATATAGGATGGCGGAAGATATATTTATGAGTCGCATCGCCCTGCTTGCCACGCTGACTTATTTTGTCTTTCTCATCGGGGTCGCTTCCTTGAACGGGGGCATCGTGTCGCTGACATTGCCTTTGGTTCTGTACTTGCTTGCAGGCTTATGGCGCGCACCGGACGATATCGACCTCTCAGCGGAACGAACCTTGAGCGAGGAACGTATTTCCCCTGGCGGCATGATCACGGTTCGAATCACGGTAGTGAATCATGGCAAACATTTGGAGCAGGTCCATCTGAGTGATCCGCTTCCGAAATTTCTCGAAGTCATCGAGGGGTCGCCGAACCGTCTGGTTTCGATACCTGCAGCCGGACGGGTTGACTGGTCGTATACCGTGCTGGGAAAACGCGGAAGCCATTCCTTTGATGGGATTCACGCAACGACCGAAGATCAATTGGGATTGGTGAGTAAACGCGCGCTTCTTCCAGCGCCTGGGCAGGTGCTCGTCCTTCCGGGTCTGATTCGCGTCCGCCGCATTTCGATCCTCCCAAGGCAAACCCGCGTATACTCCGGCGTAATCCCCGCCAATCAGGGCGGGACCGGAATCGAATTCTTTGGCGTGCGCGAATATCAGGCGGGGGACTCGCCGCGTCGTATCAATTGGCGAATTTCCGCCAGACAGCCGAATGCACTTTATTCGAACGAATACCAGCAGGAGCGGGTCGCCGATGTGGGCATCGTTCTGGATGGAAGAAAAAGCGTGAACGAGTTTGGAGGCGGGCGCACCATCTTCGAAGAATCGGTCCGCGCGGCTGTGGCGGTTTCCTCGTCCCTCCTTTCAGAAGGAAACCGGGTGGGTTTGTTTGTACACGGCAGGCATAGCAAATGGACATCGCCCGGTTATGGCAAGTATCAACGCGAGCGCATATTGCAGGATCTTGCCTTCGCCGGGATGGGCGGGGATGAAAGTTTTAATTCCCTTGCCGTTCCCCGGCGTCTCTTTCCTCCAAATTCATTGATCGTGCTCATCAGTCCTCTTATGGCTGAGGATGTGTTGCTTTTGGGAAAATTGCGCGCCAGTGGTTTTCAACTTTTGGTCATCAGCCCGGACCCGGTCACTTTCGAAGCGCAGGGGCTTGACCGCCGTCCATCCGTCGAGCTTGCCAAGCGTATCCTGCGGTTGCAGCGCGAAAGCACGTTGCGAGAGCTGCGTCATTTGGGCATACAGGTTGTCAATTGGGATGTCACCAGGCCATTCGAGCAAGTCGCTTTTGCGACGTTGAGCAAGCCAGCCGCATGGGTTCATGCCATCCATCGCGGTATGGGGGCGCGCAGGTGACAAGATATACCGTTCTCCTGTCCATTGCGGGTTGTGCATCCGTTATGACATATGCCTTCGTTTCTCACGGATTAGCGATTCAGGGAATCACAACTGCTTTGCTCGGCATGGCTTGGCTGGTCTTTCACCTGCGCGGTCTGACCCGCTTTACAGGATTCGCATTCTTTTTGTTTGGAATGCTTTCAGTTATTGCCCTGTGGGTGTGTGCTTCCATTTGGATATCGCTGGCAGGCATGGTCCTTGCCCTCCTCGCATGGGATTTGACCGCTTTTGAAGAAAGACTGAAACAAATAACGGATCGCGATGATATTCACCGGATGGAACTCGCACATTTCACGCGCCTCGCCATCGTGATCGGACTTGGTGCGGCGGGTGTTGCATTTTCCACTCTGATTCAGATCGACCTCACACTTGGATCGGCCTTGGTCTTCGCCTTATTGGGTATTTGGGGTATCAGCTCGCTGGTGTACCGTTTGCGAAGCAGGGAATGAGATTTATGCCATTCTGAGCGGATCAATTAAGTCCCCCGCCAGTTCAGTGTCCCCGCCCTTTTTAGCGGATCGAGAAGCCGTTCAATCGAAATACAGATTCAAATCCGAACAGTCGAAGCGGTTGCCGCAGTTCGGACAGGTAACTTTGCAATTCGACTCTTGCATCTCGCCCCCGCAGCGATCGCATACCCATCGTCTCTTTTCATTCCACAGGATCGGCTTGAATAGAAACCGATCGATATCTCCAATCCTGTCCCTTCCGAGCCGTCCCACTTCGCTCATCACAATAGCCAAATCACTGCGTAATTTCCCCACGTTGATTCCCCGGCAAACGTCGCTCCAGCCTTGTATCCATTTCAAGCTCCTCGCATGGACTTTGACTGCGCCGTCGTAATTTCCGCGTGTGATATGGAGGTACGTCACTGCCACTTGCAGGATTCCCCGATATAGGTCCCGGATCGGACCCGGTTCTTCATTCCATGCAATTTCCAGTTCCTCGTGCGCTTCAAAGTATTTTCCCTCATTGAATAGCTGTATTCCCTCTCCAGCATTCGGATGGAGCTTCCCGCTGCAATCGCCTGGGTATCTTCCCTGCGTCATTGCGCGAGTATAACATGCGGGTTTAAACCGGATGGTAAAATCCAATTCGGAGGACAATTGATTTCGATCGCGTTGTTCGTTTGCATTGCCATCTCGGCCGGTTCCTTTGCATGGGGTTATTGGCAGGCCGGTTATGGTGGCGTTTCGCGATGGATCGCAGCATTTGGCATTGTCTGGCTGGCATCTTACTGGCGTAAATGGAAATGGTTTCCGACATTTGCCTTGGGATTATCCCTGTTGCTTGCCGCGATCGGTGTCTGGTTCGAATTCCATCCCGGATGGATTTTCAGCGGCGCGGCATTTGCCCTGATCGCCTGGGACCTTTCGGAATACCGGGAAAAACTCAAATTCATGCCCAGACGGGAGGATATTCAAGGCAGAATTCGCCGCCGCATATTGCGAATCAGTATCCTGCTGGTCATGGGATTAACCTTTGTTTCCCTGATCATTTTTTTGGCGGGCCGATTTACAAACGATTGGGGATTATTTCTCTTGATTATCATCCTGATCGGTTGTTTGCAGGCAATTTCCTGGGTAAATGGGTAGTCTCCCGCTTTAAAAGCGTTAGATTCCTTAAGCCACTCCTCTGACGTGGATTTTCCCGAACCCGTTGTGCCGATCACAGCGATGCGATTTCAGGAAAATGGCTTCATGGGGTAGGATTATAATTCGTGATACGTGATGCGTAATTCGTATTTGCGCATTACGAATTATGCAACCCAAGGAATTCCCATGTTCGACCTTCCTGATAATGAAATTCTCTCCCTCTCAAAAGAACACGTCTTTTGGACGTGGTCTGCGCAAGCCAGGATTAATCCCATTGCCGTCAAACGCGCGAAAGGCGTCTACTTTTGGGATGTGGACGACAAGCGCTATCTTGATTTCAACTCGATGACGATGTGCGTCAACATCGGGCACGGCGACGAGCGCATCATCAAAGCCATGCAGGTGCAGGCAGCCGAACTTCCTTACGCCGCTCCCGGCATGACGACGAAGATCCGCGCATTGGCGAGTAAAGCGGTTGCAGATGTCACGCCGAATAAAGCCTTGAGCAAAGTCTTGTTCACACTCGGCGGCGCGGACGCGAACGAGAACGCCATCAAACTCGCACGCGGATACACCGGTCGCCACAAAATCCTTACACGATATCGTTCGTATCACGGCGCGACAGCGGGGGCGATGGCGGCGACGGGTGATCCGCGCCGGGTGGCATGGGAGCCGAACCTGATGACGGGCGTGGTGCATTTCCTCGACCCGTATCGTTATCGCTCGACTTTCCACCGCACGAACCCGGACATCTCTGAAGAGGAATTCGCTCGGGATTACGTCGATCATTTGGAGGAGATCATCCTTTATGAAGGACCAGATTCCATTGCGGCGATTTTGATCGAATCTGTCACTGGTACAAACGGAATCATCGTCCCGCCGGATGGATATATGCAGGGCGTGAGAAAGCTCTGCGACAAATACGGCATCGTCATGATCTGCGATGAGGTGATGAGCGGCTTCGGGCGGACGGGGAAGTGGTTTGCCGTCGAACACTGGAATGTGATACCGGACATCATCACCATGGCGAAGGGACTCACGTCCGCGTATGCGCCGTTGGGCGCGGTGGCGATGAAGCCCGAGATCGCTGCGGCTTTTGACGAGCACGCCTTCGAAAGCGGTTTGACGTACACATCGCATCCCATTTCGCTGGCGGCGGCGGTGGCGAACATCCAAGCCATGAGGGAGGATAAGCTTGTCGAGCATGCGGCAGGCTTGGGCGGAGTCTTGAGGCGCATGTTATCCGATCTGGGAGAGGCGCACCCTTCGGTGGGTGAAGTCCGGAGCATCGGTTTATTCGGCATCCTCGAGCTGGTCAAGGATCGAAAAACGAAGGAACCGATGGCGCCGTGGAACGGCTCGTCGCCGGAAATGACAGCGTTGAGGAAATATTGTCTTGACCACGGTTTGTTTCTGTACACACACTGGCATACTGTATTGATCATTCCGCCGTTGATCATCAATGAAAGGGAGTTGATAGAGGGAATGACCGTGCTGGATGAAGCGTTGAAGATTACCGATAAAAGTGCGGTCAGGCAACAGGACGTATAGGAAAGACCCGCAAAAGATAATAAAGGGATATGACAAGAAGACCTCCGAAAATATGCTTTCGGAGGTCTTCCGTTAATCATCAATCTGCCCGGTCTTTATTCGCTTTGCACCTCCACCAGCACGGCGCGGATGATGCGGCGGAAGAAATATGTGTCACTGGAAGGCAGATAGAACTGGCAGGTGATCAGGGTGAGATAGGATTGGTCTTCGAGATGCTCGAAGGCAAAACTGGTGGTGTAGGGACGCGAGAGCCTCGAATTGCGCACTTCGAAGATGTACTTCTCATCGTACAGGTGGACGATGATCTGGTCGCCGTATTTGAGTTTTTTCAAGTTCGCGAACGGACCATCCAACCCGTCTGCATTGGTGACGTGGGCCGTGACGACCGAGTTGCCTTCCCAGGTCGGGAACGCGGTTCCATTGAGCCAGCCGACGTTATTGGCGAGCCAGGTCACATCCCAATCGTCTTCTGTGGAAAGCGGCACACCGACGATCGGGGTTCTCACGCCGATAGCTGGGATTTCGATCCATAAGTCGCCGAGGTCGGCATACGTCACGTCAGACGGCTGCTCAGGGAGGATTGTGACGCGGTTCGGAGCAAAACCGGTGGCGGGCAATGCGGCAAGATCGCGGGCTGAAATTCTCGAGTCGTCGCCTCCTCGTCCTCCACCTCCTCCGCCACTGGCAGGCGCAACGACTTGGAAGTTGCGGGCGAAGTCGGTTCCGGCTGCGCCATTCCCAGCCAGCGCAACCGTCGGATCGGCTGCTAAAACAATAGATGTGGTTCCACAGACGTAAAGGCGATAATATCCTGGTGTTGTCAGCGGGGCGCTAAGGTTGAGTGTGGCAATAAATGGTCCGGAACCGCCGCCATTGCTATACGTCACAGAGGTAACGTTCGGGATATTCACATCCGGCGCAACCGCATTTGGACAGCCGAGGGTGTTGAATGCACCCGTGGCTGAACGGACCAAAAGATAGTTGGCAGGGTTGGTGGCATCGTCTGCGAAGTTGACCAGGTCAGCGGGATCGTCATACACGTCCCAGTTGAATTCGACGAGAAGCTGCGTAACGTTGAGCGAGCTTGGGATGACCTCGTTCTCTGTGACGCTTGCATCCCCGGTATCGGGATTGGAATTCACATTCGGAATGAGCAGGACCGGGATATCATCGTCATTGAAGAAGGTACAGGTGACGTTTTCGCCCAGAGCAAGAGCCAGTCCATCGCTTCCGTCTGGGTCGGTTCCGCCGATGCAGGTGATGGCCGTATTGGTATAACCGGATGGGCCGCTTTCAGTGAGCGTAAAGAAACCCGCGCTTACACCTGCCCCGGTGATGGTTAAATCTCCCTCAACGCCACTTATGTTTGTCGGGCCTGCTGCGCTCAATGTCCAGTCTGTGTCAATTGCGGTGCCTATATTGTTGTTGGTCACGTCCTTGGCAAGTGTCAAGGTTGCGCCAATGTCGTCATTGAAGAAAGTACAGGTGACGTTCTCGCCGGGGTCAAGATCCAGCCCATCGGAACCGTCTGTGTCAAGCCCGCCGATGCAGGTGATCGCGGTATTGGTGTAGCCTGCAGGACCTGTCTCGAATAGTGAGTATGAGCCTGCATTCACTGTTACATTGGTGATGGAGGGGTCAGATTCCACTCCGCTGATGAGATTGGGGCTGGGGTTTACTGTACTAAGTGTCCAGTCGCCATCGACCGAACTTCCTCCATCGTTATTGGTTATGTCCTTGAGCAGGGTCAACGTCGGGGCAATGTCATCATTCGTGATGGTACAGGTTGCCGTTTCACCCAGGGCGAGCGTTATCGTGTCGCCATCAACTTGCGTTCCACCTGCGCACACCCAGGCGCTGGCGGAATATCCGGAAGGACCCGTCTCTGATAGATCATAGGTACCGGCATCGAATGTTGCGTCACTTACAACATCGGTATTACCCGCGGCACCAGCACCACTCAAGGTTGCTGGAATTGTGGCGGGATTTCCTGTCGCTGTCAGAATCCAATCAGATTCAACAGTCGCGCCGCCGTTATCGTTTGTCAAAATCTTGTCCAATGTGAGCGTGGGGGCGATATCATCATTAGTGATAATACATGTGACGCTATCTCCCGACGCCAAGGTGATTTGGTCATCGTCGGTTTGGCTCCCACCGACAAAGCCCGAACAACTCCAAATGCCGGTTGTGCCATAGCCGGCGGGTCCGCCGCTCTCACTGAGGGTGTAATCACCGGCGATAACCGTAACATTTGTAATTGCCGCATCGCCTTCCACGCCGCTGATAGCGGAGGGTCCGTTGGCGCTCAGTGTCCACGCATTATCCAAGGCGGTGCCGCCATTATCATTGACGACGGTCTTTTGGAGCGTCAAAGTCGCTGTCGGCGCTTCATAAGAGCCGATCTCACAATTGAGACCCACTGGTCGTGTAACACCATTTTGGGATTGGTTATTGGTGGTGGCCGCAGTCGCACAGACTGCGTTATTACCCGTATTTAGCGCAGGGCTGCTAATATTAAGGGTGAAATAGCTTGGAGTTCCAGCCAAACCTCCAAGAAGTGGATCACTATTGGTGAACCCACCACCACAATCTATTGCTGGGAAGGAAATATTATTTCCGCCATCAGTAATGGTGCCACCGCAGTTACCCGCCGCCCCATTTTCTGTCCCGCTATTCAGAATCGTATTAGCAATCGTAAGTGTGCCGCCATTTTGGAAGACATTTCCGCCATCAGCGGCACCTGTGCCTGTATCTGATACGCTATTCCCAGAAAAGGTGGCGTTATGAATAATCGCATTATCATTGGACCAAACGGCGCCGCCTTGGGCGTTTCCAGCGGCTGCACCCGTCTCACTCGTGGAATTTCCCGAGAAGGTCACATTTGCCAATACAAAATTTGCCCCAGAGTTGGCAATGGCACCACCGCGTGCATTATTATTGAATGTGTTGGTCACGGTGTTGCCGATAAACGTTGAAAGCCGGATAGTTGTGCCATCTGCGGTTGCGTTGTTTTGTATGGCTCCACCATCGTTGTTTGGTGAAATGCCCGTAACAGAATTGTTTTGGAAAAGGCTGTTCGTAATTGTTGCAGGATTGGCATTGTTAACGATCGCGCCACCGTCATCACTGGCTGTGTTGCCTGTGAATGTGCTGTTGCTCACATTGAGGCTGGCTAATGCACTGGCGACCACTAGCGCACCGCCATTTGTAAGCGCTGTATTATTTTGGAAGATTGAATTCGTTACTGAGAGGGGAGAATTGCCGTTAAAATAGATGGCACCACCACCGACACCTGCCGAATTGTTGGCAAAATTTACCCCGCTGGTATTTCCTATCGTAAGTGTGCCATTTGCACCAACAGCAATGCCGCCCCCATTGCCGGTGGCAGAATTGCCGGCAAACCCGCCGCCATTGATTTGCACAATTCCAGCGTCTATGTAAAGACCCGCGCCATCATCGATGCCTGCGTTGTTCTGGTTGTTGAAGTTGGTATTATCCACAGTCGCAGTTCCGGTAGCGCTGACAAGGTAAATGGCACCACCATCGCCCAATCCGGATGAATAATTGCCGTCGAAAGTGCTTCCGGAAATACTCAAAGTGTTTTGGGTATGCCAAATGGCACCGCCATTGGCGACCGCAGAATTGTTTGTAAAAGTGGAATTAGTGAGTGTGAAGTTACCGCCACTGCGGATCGCGCCGGCGTTCCCAATAACGGCTGTGTTATTCGTAAACGTGGAGTTCGAGACCGTGAACGTGCCGGCTGCGGTTGTGTAAAAGAGCGCGCCTCCAAAGGAACCGGAATTGCCGGTAAATATGCCGGTGACAATCAGAGTGCCAGCGTCATTGGAAATTGCCCCCCCATTACCAGATGAAGAATTATTGGCAAAAGTAACAGGGGAGATATTTCCGATGGTAAGCGAGCCGCCATCTTGAAAGATGGCACCGCCATCCCCGTTGGTTGTGCTGTTGCCCGTAAAGTTTCCGCCGTTGATTTCCAGCGTTCCAGCCAGGAGATGGATTGCCGCCCCGTTGTCGATGGCGACGTTGTTCTGATTGGTGAACACGCTGTCGGTAATCGTCATGGTGCCTGTGCCGTTGGCGATATAAACCGCTCCGCCGTCATTCTGGGTATAGTTGCCGTTGAAGGTGCTGTTGGAGACGCTGAATGTTCCCGCGGTATGGTAGATCCCGCCGCCATTGTTAGCGGCATTCGTAATGTTTCGGTTGGTGTTGAACGTGGAGGAACTCACTGTAAGCCCGACCCCGCCCGCATACAGGATCGCGCCGCCGTTCCCGTTGACCTGGCCGTTCGACAGGGTGATATTTTGGACGGTGAATGCGCCGCCGGTCACGTTGAAAATTCGAAATGCTCCACCTCCATCCACTACCACATCGCCACCGCCATCGATGATCAATCCATCGGCGTCTGCGATGGCTGGCAGTGCAGCGCCTGCAACAGTAATGGTGGTAACTGCCGCTGAAAATTGAATTATATCTACACCTGTTCCTGCAATGCAGTCCGGGATGGTCGCAGCATCATTATTAGCATTGATGATCGCTTCTCGTAGGGAACACTGTCCATCAACAGCAACTGCTCCACCTGCATTGGTGGTTACAGTTAGGGTGGCCGCCCGCGCGCGCGGGACCGGCATCATTGATAAGGCAATGATTACGATCAGACTAGCCGAAAATAACTTTTGGAAAAGCAATTTATTCATTTATATGTCCTCGCTACCATGTGTCGGATAAAAATTATTACTCGAGGCGAGTTAATAGGGCAATAATGATCCCGTGCCCACTTTGAGCACAACCGCCGCTTTGCGCAGGTTGCTCAATTGCACGTTATTGTCGTTGAAATTTTGGAACTGTTCGTATTCGCCGCGCCAGATCTTAATGGCGGTCGGCTCGCTGCATCCCAATTTGCGCATTTCCCCGATGAACTCGTCGTAGGACATATTGATCCTCGCCGCAAGTTCCTGTACGCGAGTGGAGTTATTTGACATCTAAGCATTCCTCGGACTACAGGGTATAAATGGATTTATAAATTAATTTCTATAATTGAATACAAAAATAAGTAACTGGACTACAGTTACCTTTCAAATGTGTAAAGTATGGGGTAATTTTAATGCAACTTGACAGTATGTCAATGTATTTTCCTTCACAAAATGGCTGTTAGAATTCCTCGAATGATTGGAGGCAACCTTCATGTCCTTGGAATTGCGTATAGGCAATATTTATAACGAAAAACGCTTTACTCTCGCGGTGGCGGAATCCTGCACTGGCGGCCTGATCGCGAATCGCATCACCGATGTAGCGGGTTCGTCTGCCTACTTTTTGGGAGGCGTGGTGGCTTATTCCTATGAAGCCAAAGCCGCCTTGCTCGGCGTATCATGGGATACATTGAACACACATGGGGCGGTTTCCAAAGAAACCGTCATCGAAATGGCGCTCGGCGCGCGGAAAATATTCAATGCCGATATTGCCGTCAGCGTGAGCGGGATCGCCGGACCCGGCGGCGGCACCGAAGAAAAACCCGTCGGCACCACCTGGATCGGCTTGGTGACGAAAGACGGCGAATGGGCGCGTCATTTCGTTTGGGATGGCGACCGTATCGAAAACAAACTGCTTTCAAGCGATGCCGCTTTGCAATTCCTACTTGATCTTCTTGAGGAAAAACTGCGATGAAGATCGCCGTCATTATTTCCGCCATTGCCGAATGGAAAGCGGTAAAGGAAATTTATCCCGCGCTCGCTATCGAATCGTCCCCTTATGGCGAAACCGCCAGGATGAACCTCCATGGTTTTGATATTGAGTTATTTCACAGCGGCTGGGGCAAGATCGCCTCGGCAGGCGCGATGCAATACGTGATCGACCATGACAAACCCGACCTCATTGTCAATCTCGGGACCTGTGGCGGCTTTGAAGGTTTGACATATCTGGGCGATATTGTTCTCGTCGAGCGTACCTTCATTTACGATATCGTCGAATTGATAGGCGACCTCAACATCGTGGACTATTACGCCTCAAGACTCGATTTGAGCTTTATCCCCGAACCATATCCATATCCTGTCCGGCGCGGGATTCTCGCCTCTGCCGACAGCGACCTGCCGCCTGCGAAGATCACCTATCTCAAATCGATGGGTGCCATCGCCGGGGATTGGGAATCGGGCGCGCTGGCATGGGTGGCAAAAAAGAACGACGCGCGATTGTTGATTCTACGAGGCGTCAGCGACCTGGTAAATGAAGAAGCGGGAGAGGCGTATGACAACCTGCCATTGTTCGAGGAGCGCACGAAGGGCATCATGCAGACCCTGTTCGATCAGCTTCCCGATTGGTTAAAGTGTATTAAGACCTGACAGATTTTCAAAACCTGTCAGGTCTTTGCTCATTTCGGATTCATCACCCGCCCAATAAATAGGATTTGCCCGCTTTCCACATCGCGGATGAAATAAATGAACGGTCGGTCGATGATAAGAATATTTTCCGGCTCCATCGCAGTTGCCAGGTCCATGATGACTGCTGTTGCCGCTGCGGCTTCAGTACCTTCTTCATCGACTGTCACAATAGCTTTGTGGATGATATTGCCGATGAACAGGGCTTGTTGATCGGTCATGCCGGAAAAATCCGCAAAATCTTTGTCGAATGCGAGAGGCATGCCCATGCCTGCCAGTGTGTCAGTTAATGAAAATGCGCTCTCGAATTCAAACTTTGGCATTCGCAAAGTGACATCTGCCTGGCTGAGATTTGTCAACACTTCATTGAACATTGCGCCGTTTAACTTAGATTCAATCTCTTCGAACCGGCCTTCATCAGGAACAAGCAGGGTCATTACGGCCGATTCGCCCACGTAGGGGAGTTCCGCCGCCGCAAAACCATCCCCGGCGAAATAGGGGATATATAGCTGATGCCCCATCATCGGCACGGTGACTTTGGAACCGTCGAGCAACTTGAAGTCGCCGTCCCGGGTATCGTTGGCGTCGAACGGAGAGAGCCAGTCCGCTTTGAAGTAAATCGCGTTGACAAGCACCATTTTGGTGGTTGGTTTTATGGAATCTCCAGGCAGAAGATCCCTGATCTTATCGTTCGTTTCATCGCTGACCCAATTGTTGATCTCTCTGCGCGAAGGCTCGGGCTGGGTGATGAAATCAAGCAGGTGAATGCCCGCGCCATAGTTGACGGAAAGGGTATCCAGAAAATCGGGTCGAAAGGTGAAAGTTTGCTCAGCCCAAACGGAGTTGGCGATGTTCAGTTGCATGGGCTCTTGTTCCTTATCCAGCACAATGGGGGTCTCTTCCAAAGCGAGGTCAAGGGCATTGAATGCGGAATGCAATTGCTCTTGCGAACCGAATCGCAGCACGTTTGCCATTTGTGCCTCGGTTTCGCCGCGCGCGCCCGCGTACGTCATTGCCAGGGCAAGGGAAATGCTGAACGGAGAGAGGATCAAGTTCCCGTTTTGAGTCCGAAGCGACTGGTACAGGTCCAGGGCGAAGGCATTGTTTCCATCCACCAAAGTTTGCAGATTCGCCTGGCTCACGTTGGGATTCTTTTCCCGCGCCCGCCCCGACTCGGCCATGCTCACTGGCGCTCCACCGCAGGCCGAAAGCAGGATCGTCATCAGAATGATCGGGATAACAAGCTTTGGATATGTTTTCATGTTGAACTCCTTTTATACCTGGACGAATGTTTCAGCGATTTTGTTTCCATTGTATCCAAATCCGCGATGGTCGTTGGAATGAAAATGACAAAACGGCAGATCTTATCCGCCGTTTTGTTTTCTGTGCAGAATAAGTTTTATATTCGCACTATTTTGCGGCTGCCAGCGCTTCACGGATTTGTTGAGTATGCGCGTTTAAGTGAAAACCCGGCTGGAGCATGCCGCTGCCGAAGCGGTAATAACTGCCTTTATTCGCCACGAAGTCTCCAGGGAGCATTTCCACGAACAGCAATATTTCATCCACACTGCGGCGCAGGGCGTCCATCATCAATTTGGTCGACGGGTTGGCTTTCACAGTTGCTGCCACCGACTCGGTGATGTTGCCGCCAAAACCGTCTGCCACGGATTCATACCCGTCAACGAGCGTGGAAAGATAATTGACATTGAAGCGTTCGCCCTGAATGAGATGCGCCACCACTTCAAGCGCGCTCCACTCGTTCGGCGCGGGGCGTTTCATCGCTTGCGCGTCGCTGAACCCTTCGAAGCATTTTTCGATCTCGGAAAGCGCAGGCTCGAACAAGGCGCGGGCTTGTTTCGCCAGTTCAGCAGGATCGAACGGCACATCCACCATCGGGCGTTTGCTCAATTCCATCGCGACGGAATTTTTCTCCGAACCGCGATAGTATTCCACTTCCACCACGTCCCCGCCTTTCTTACCGGCAATGGCGACTTGCAGACTCGTGAAATCATTGGTGATGGGTTTGCCCGCCATGCTTACAAGGACGTCGTCGCGCTTGATTCCCGCGCGCTGTGCGCCCATCCCTTCCACCGTTCCGGCGATGCGCAGGTCGATCCCGGTTTCCAGAACAGATTTCAAATTCCGCAGGCTGTCCTGCCAGTTTTCGCGGAAACTTTCCGGTTTGCCGTTCCACGGTTCGTCCTCCGGCACTTCATGGTCCATGCGGACGTTCACTCCTCCATCCTTTTCTGTAAATGTAACGGTAACTTCGGTAGGCGCGGGGTCGATGTTCGAATACCAGCGGAACTTCACGCATTTATTTTCTTCCAATTCCAGGTAATGCCCGCTGGAATAGAAATCACCAGCCCACCATAGATACATGCGTCCGCTTGGGTGCGGCGCGACTGTGGCAACATCGCACAGCCATTCGCGCAGGGAGGTCGCATTCGTAAAGGCGCGATAGGCAAATTTCAGCGGGGTTCGAACAAAGGTTTCAGCGGTTACTGTGCTCATTGTTTCTCCTCGGATCGTTTTTCTTTTTTATAAAGCGGCGGCACGCAATATGCAACCTACCATGGAGGGGAATTTCCCTCAAATAAAAAAAACGCCCGCAACAGCGAAGCGTTTCAAGTTGTCTATTGACCAGCCGGGGGCGGCGTTTGATTTTCCCCTTCGAGTATTTGCATATCCGCCATGTATTCGGCGTGTTCGTATGCGGTGATTGCGCCGCCCTCCCCAGCCACCGGGTCCACGGTTTCGTTGCCATCGAGGTCGATTCCGTTGCGGATCTGATCCGCGAGAGTGACCGCCAGGCGGACATCCGCCTCTGAGATTTGACCAGGCGCGGACTCGAGAATCCGCTTCGCAACGTCCCGGAGCTGGCTCGCCCAGCCCTCGACATTTTTTCCGCTGATAATGACATGCTCCGCGTGGATTTTGATGTTCGCTGTCGCATCGCCGGAGGAAGCGGATAGTTCGGAATGGGTGATCGTCCCTTCGATATAACCGCTCTGTCCGCCGTTCAGTAAAAGTCCGAATCCATCGCCGGGGTCATCCACTTTGCCGTTCTTATCCCAATCCTTATGATCCCCGCTCTGATTCCCGACGATGAGATTGATCATCACCTCGGCATTCATCCTCAAAGTCTTTTCGTCTCCCGCTTCGAGGGCGGCCGCCATTGCCTCTCCCGCATCATGGACGAGTTGACTTGTTTGCAGCAAGCCGGTGGTCAGCGGAGTTTGGTCCGGTGTGCCCCCAAAACTGCCGAGCAAGTGGCGGATGTGAGTCAATGCGCCGGGCGGGACTGCAGACGAATAAACGATATCATCGGATGGGTTCGGGCTTGGGTCTGGATTCGCCTCAAGGGTGATCTCCATTCGGTTATAAACATTTAATAGGTTGCGGCTTTGCGGGTCGAGATACGTCAGCGAATATTGACCCGCTTGATTCTTTTCGAGAGTCCCGAGGCTGGTTAGGACTTCATTGCTGTCATCGATCAGCCAGGCTTCATAGTAATGTCCGTCTTCGGGGTCTGGGAACGAGCCGCTTATCGTGACTTGGTCGAGCGCGTCTTGAAAACGTAGAACGGGAAAGTCGCCAGCGATGGGAATGACCGAAGCTCCCCCCGCTTCATCCACGCCCGCCGCATGGGTCTCTTGCGGGGTTGATCCCGCGATGCCCTGTTCAGGCGTTGTCCTCCCAGGCAACAACGTAAAAACAGAAATTCCCAGCAGGCTGGCGGCGAAAACGCCGAAACAAAGACAGGCAAAGATTCCCGCGCCGATCCATATGGGGTTGATTCGGGTTTGGGCAGGCTTGGTTCTTGACGCTGTTGGGGGCGGAGTCTTGAAGCGGAGCGAATGGATGGTTTCCGCTTCGGCGTGCATCCCGATCGCTTCGTAGAATTCCCCTAGCAGTTCCCGGGCGGACCGGTGTCGATTCTCGGGGAGTTTTTCCAATCCTTTGCTGACGACCGCTTGAATTTCCGGCGAGATATTTTCGATCGGCGGTGGCGGTTCCGAGATGAGTTTCAGGATCACGCCGAGGGATGAATCACCGTCGAAGGGCACGCGACCCGCGAGCATTTCATATAGTACGACAGTGAGCGAATAAATATCAGCCCGGTGATCGACGGATGAATTGCCCTGCGCCTGTTCCGGCGACATGTAAGCGGGGGTTCCGCTGACCAAGCCCGATGCGGTCTGGGTGAGCGAGCCTGAGATGCGCGCCAGACCGAAGTCGGTTATGACGCAACTTGTATCGGGAGGGAGGGGCTTATCGGACGAGTATTCGGCGCTGTTATTGCTCAGGATGATATTGCCGGGCTTTATGTCGCGGTGAATGATGCCTTGAGAATGGGCATAATCCAGTCCCTCAGCGAGCGGCTTGAGTAATTGCGCCACTTGTTTCAGGGTTAATTTCCCTCCGTTTTTATGCAGGGTGCGCAGGTACATCGCCAGGGAGGGCCCGTTGATGTACTCCATCACAATGTATGGATGGCCGTTGTGCGTGTCAAAGTCATAGACCTGGACAATGTTCGGATGCCTTAATGCCGCCACTGCTTTGGCTTCGCGCTGGAATCTATCGAGAAGTTCCGGCTCGGATTCGACATGACTGTGCATGAATTTGACCGCCACGTGACGGTCGAGGGTGAGGTGCGTGCCGAGGAATACTTCCGCCATGCCCCCGCGCGCAATGTAGTTCTCGATGCGGACTTTGCCGATGGTCTGTCCGATCCAGTCTGCCATGGGCAAATTATACAGCGGAATTCGGAGGGGGGATGTCTGAAAATGGAGTTGAAATGGAAGTCGCTAAGCTAATCTTAATTCCATCGAAATCTCGCCGGGTTTCTCGTTGTAGCAGGCGATCTCATAAAACCCAAGTCGATTGTAAAAAGCGATGGCTCGCGTCTGTTCCGGGCTGGTTTGCAGGATGATTCTTTCATAGCCTTTGGAGCGGGCGAAATCGAACAGCTGATTGATGATCTGATATCCAATTCCCCTGCCATGATAGGGCTCGAGCAGCCACATCCGCTTCAATTCGGCGGTCCTGGCAGCGAATTTGCGGACCGCGCCAGAGCCGATGACATTGTCGCCATCAAGCGCAACCAGAAAGTGACCGTCGTTCTGAAAATAATGCTCTTCGACATGCGCCATGTCCTCGAACTCTTTATCGGTTTCAAAGTGGCTGATCATGTCTTCAAAACCACGTTCCCAGCCATAGATGTTGTACGCAACCGTGAGAATGACCCGTCTCGCGGCGGGGATTTCTTCGGGAGTGATGGGGCGGATAGTGATCATTGTGGGAGTATAGCATCATGCGGGAGAACGCATCGCCTGGGAGGGTGGATCTTAGCCGACACTGGTTTGAGTTTCCCCGCGGGTGTTGCGAAAGGGCTCCGGGAGGATGCAAAAGAAGGATAGTGGCGTGACTCGCGGTTGGTGTAAAGCCGCCACGATACGCTTGTTTTATGAAGGAAACTGCCTATAATGATATTGACAGAGGTTTAATCCTGAACTTGTTATACACACTTTAGAGCCGCTTCGATGAGGTTGTCTGGGACCTGAAAGCGAGCAGAAATGACAGATCTTTCCGGTCAATATTGGAGCCGGTATCATCTATTGGAGCAACTTGGCGAAGGGGGGATGGCGACGGTTTACAAGGCGTTCGATACCCGGCTTGAGAGGGACGTGGCGATCAAGGTTATTCGCGGGGACGCCTTCCATCCCGAGTCTTTGGATGAGATTTTGAAGCGGTTCGAGCGGGAAGCGAAATCGCTGGCGCGCCTGGCACATGCGAATATCGTCAAGGTCTACGATTACGGGGAACACGAGGGCGCTCCATTTCTGGTGATGGAATATCTGCCGGGGGGTAACCTGAAGAAATTGCTGGGAAAACCCATCGCGTGGAAAGATGCTTTGCGTTACCTGCTGCCCATTGCCCGCGGATTGGCGTATGCGCATCAGCATGGGATCCTCCACCGGGATATTAAACCTGCCAATATCCTTATCACCGAGTCGGGCGAGCCGATGCTGACCGACTTCGGAATCGCTAAAATGTTCGAGGGGGAACAGCAACCGGCATTGACCTTGTCGGGAATGATCGTGGGAACTCCGGAATATATGGCACCAGAACAATGGACCGGTAAGGTCGGGCGGCAATCCGATATGTATTCCCTGGGGATCGTGCTTTATGAATTGGTGACCGGACGCAAACCATATGTGGCTGATACCCCCGGGGCAGTGCTGTTGAAACAGTCTTCAGAGCCGCTCCCACGACCAAGCCAGTTTGTTGGGAATCTACCTGATGCCGTTGAGAAGATGCTGCTCAAACTACTGTCAAAGGATCCAACAGATCGTTATGAGACCATGGATGCACTCGTGGATGCAATGGAGAATCTCCTGGGAACGACGGAAGATTCTACGAAAGCCGAAAGTTCGTCGTTGTCAATAGAAGAAAACACCCCCGGGATGACTTCAAAGGAATCTTACCTACCCCCTGAGGGGCAGATTCCTGTGAAAAGCGGATGGCGACCGAAGAGATTATTTGTGGCAGGGGGGATCGCGTTTGTTTGCTTATGCCTCTCTTTACTGGCAGTCTATTTCCTGTGTATTCTGTTCTCCACTCCGATTTCGAACACAGAAGAGGTTTCCACTTACCCCGCCCAATCCCCCAGCCCCGGCGCAATCGATGAAATCGTACCCGCTACCATCGACGTCGATCCATGTGAAGGCATGACCGACCCGGGCGCAAGACTGAAATTCGATTTTGATCAAGCTGTCACCTGCCTGATCGATATCGACCGTGTGCGGACATTCATGGCGAATAATATTCGATACGATCCGGAATATGACATTCGGGAACGGGGCGGGAACGAATATGTCCCTGCCCGCATGGTTTACGAACACGGCATAGATGACGCGGATGGATGCGCCATCCTCCAGTGCTACTTCCTTGAAGTCAACGGCCGGGATGCTTTTATGATCGGTCTCAGCGTCGAAAGCCCGGTTGGTAGTAATGTCTGCGGCATAAAGAACGAAGACGGAACGATCCTTGTCCTCGAAGGTGCGGGTCAGGCCGCCGGACCTTTCAAATCCTTTACCGATCTGGCAGGATACTACATCGAGCGGAAATGGATGTTGAGCGGCGGTTCGCTCAGGACGTTGAAAGCCTCGCAGGTCGCCCAGATCACGACCGACTTCACAACCCCGACTGTTTTGGAACTGCCCTGGGTTTTTCAAAAGTATTAAACCTGCGCGGCAAAGGAATACACTGATTTCTCGGCATCCTTCTGCCAGTTAAGGTCAAGGTTTTTCCATACTTCAAGCAAGGATAGTAAAATCGGATGCAATATTTGCGTCTGGTTTCTCTTCACTTACCTAATCGTCCCCGTTCCGCCTCGATCACATCCGTTTCCAACTTCTTGAACAGCGGACCGGGTTGATTCAATTTTGCGCCGGGTTTCAAGTCGCTGGGTTTCCATTGCAAGCCTTCAACCGGTTTGTATCTCAGCACCTTGTGTGTGCCGATGGCGTCGGTGACTTCTTCGGTGTATTGCTCACCAAAGAGCGGTGTCTCGTAGCCAAAGAATCCGTGCAGGCGCTCGGAGGTGAAGGGGATGAACGGCGCGAACATGATCTTCAATGAGTCAATCGCTTTCAACGCGGTGTAGATGGTCTTGGCGGCGCCGTCTTTGTCGGTCTTCACAGCAGACCACGGCGCATTGATGTCAAGATATTGATTGACAACAGTGGCGAGTTTCATCGTCTCGCCCAAAGCTGAGCGCAGACGCACAGCGTCGAGTTCGGCGCCCACAGTGTTGAATCCAGCCTCGATGGTGGCGAGCAGGTCAAGGTCTGCGGGGCGAAGCGAGGTTGTGTCCACATTTGGCACATGACCTTCCCAATGCTTATAACAAAATGACAGCACTCGGTTGGCAAGGTTGCCCCAGGTCGCCACGAGTTCGTTGTTGTTGCGCGCCACGAACTCGGCCCAATCCCAATCGCTGTCTTTGGCTTCGGGCATGTTCGCCGTCAGGTAATAGCGGATGGCGTCCGGGTCGTAGCGGGTGAGGGCGTCGCGTCCCCAAACCGCCCAGTTGCGTGAACCGCTGATCTTCTGCGACTCGAGATTCATGAATTGATTGGCTGGCACATCGAACGGCAGGATGAGCGGCGCGCCTTCTTCGCCAGCAAAAAATTCAAGGAACGCGCTTCCTGCGCCCATCAACTCGGCGGGCCATTGTGACGTGTGGAAGAAGATATTGTCTTTGCCGATGAAGTGGAATTGCTTCGCGGCGGGGTTGATCCACCAATCACGCCACGCCTCTTTCGCGCCCGATAACTGTGCCCACTCGATCGGAGCGGAGAGATAGCCGATAACGGCTTCAAACCAAACATACAAAACTTTGGTCTTCCATTGCGGCTCATCCACAGGGACGGGAATGCCCCAATCCAAGTCGCGTGTAATCGAACGAGGCTTGAGTCCCTCGCTTTCGATCTTGCGCAAGGATTCGCCCAAGACCGTATCGCGCATGTGGTCGGAGCGTGATTGCAGGAACTTCTTGACATCCGGCTCGAGTTTGGAGAGGTCGAGATAAAAATGTTCGGTATCGCGTAATTCAAGAGCGCCATCGCCCGTCTTCGCACGCGGATTTTTTAACTTCTCCGGTTCGAGCACATTGCCGCAGTTATCGCATTGATCCGAGCGCGCACCTTCGAAGCCGCAGATGTAACATGTCCCTTCGACGTAGCGGTCCGGCAGGAATTTTCCCGCGCTGGGGGAGTACCATTGTTTGCTGAACTCACGGTAGAGATAGCCGTTCTTCTGCAAGGCAAGGAACATCGCCTGCGACACTTTGAAGTGATTGTCGCTGTGGGTGGTGGTGTACAGGTCGTAGGTGATGCCGATCTGTTGGAACAGCTCGATAAAGCCCTCATGGAAGGTTTTGTACACTTCCTCGACGGGCTTGCCAAGTTTGTCCGCGCTCATGGTGACGGGTGTGCCGTGTGAGTCGGTGCCGGTGATCATCAATACCTTGTTGCCCTTGAGGCGATTGTAACGGGCGAAGATATCCCCGGGCAGGTGTGAGCCGGTTATGTTGCCCACGTGAATTTCGGCATTGGCATAGGGCCAGGCGACGGCTACTAAAATGGTTTCGGTCATGGTGGAACTCCGTTTTATTACCACAAAGGATCACAAAGTTACACGAAGGGTGAATTCTTAAACCTTTGTGACCCTTTGTGTTCTCTGTGTTTTGAACTTTCAAACAAAAAGGCTGTCCGCAAAATGGACAGCCCGTTCTTTCAAGTACAAAAAACTAACGTGCCTTCCACTTGGCGCAATAAAAAATTCCCATTCGCATGGCCATGGTCATTGGCACCATCGGGAAAGCGGAAGTGAATTTCATGAGCGGTATTTTACAGCAAATCCTTAAGTTTTGCGAAGGGCGAATCAGACTCCGCCGGGCGGTGACCGCAGTCCTTTTCGTTCAGGTTCTGTCCGCATTCGGAGCATAAGCCCAGGCACCCTGCTTTACAAATGGGATTGATTGGTATCTCCAACACGGCATAATCACGCAGAAGTTCTTCCACATCGAGATGCGCATCTTCCGGGAGGATCAGACCCGAGTCGGTGACCGAACGCTGGTCGAACGCATAAAGTTCGGTAAACTCCCAATCCATTTCCTGCACAAAATCGGTGAGACAGCGCGAACAGGTAAGGGTGGTTTCGGCGGCAAATTTCCCCTGGGCGATCAAGCCCTGCGGGGTTTTGCCGACATTGACGCCGCCCTCGAAATTTCGAAGTTCAAGGTCGCCGCCGAGCGTGACCTTCTCGAATTCGAAGGGGAAATCATGGTTATATCCGACCTCTTCATGGATGATGAAGCCGACATTGAATCGAAACGGTTTTCTTGGGTTAGCCATGGAAATTCACTCACCGCCAGGAGTGCGAAAGCCGCAGGAATGACAGACCTTTAACGCACTTGGCGGGTTTTGTGGTTTAGAAAATTATGCCTTGCGATCAATAATATATTTCGCCAGATTTTCGAGCGCGTCGCGTTCCGCTGAAGGCTCGAAGATTTCAAGTTTGGCAAGCGCACGGTCCACGTGCTGTTCGGCTTCGACCATGGCTTTCTTGGTACAGCTGCTCGAGCGGATCTTCTCCACGAGCCGGCTCATATTCTCGTTATTCGTCCAGCCGCCCTGCGGCAGGGAAAGGATGTCCATATCGTCGGGGTGGATCTCAGCGAAGTAAATGGCTGGGAGTGTGACCAGACCGTTCAACAGGTCAGAGCCGAGGGGCTTGCCCACAGAGGATTGGTCGCCGCTGTAATCGAGGATATCGTCCACGATCTGGAATGCCATCCCGATCTGATACCCGAAATCGCGCATGGATTCGACGACATCCTCGTTTGCCGGGCTGACCATCGCGGCCGCGCGCGAGGTCATTTCAAATAATGACGCGGTCTTGGCATGAATCCGTTTGTAATAGTTTTCGCGGCTGATGAGTCCGCGCGAAGTGAACATCTGCGTCAACTCGCCGTTTACGATGATCGCCAGCGTTTCGGAAAAAAGCTTCATCAACGGCAGGTAATTGGTCTCAGCGGCAAGTTTGGCGGCGCGCGCAAAAAGAAAGTCGCCGGTTAAGACTGTCGCAGGCGGCGACCAGCGCGCGTTGAGCGTGGGCGTGCCGCGACGCAGCAAAGAGCCATCGATCAGGTCGTCGTGGACCAGCGTGGCGGTATGTAGCAGTTCCACTGCAGCACCGAGGGTGACGAGTTTTTCCAGCGGCGCGTTTAGCATGTTACCGACGAGCAATCCCAGGGTCGGGCGGACGCGTTTTCCCCCCGCTGAAAGCAGATGTTCAAGGGCGGCGCGCAGGTCCGGGTGGGCTTCGTCTGCCTGGACTCGCATGCGCTCCTCGACAAGTTTGACTTCTTCTGTGACGGGTGAAAGGAAGGTTACCGGGTTCAAGTCAATCTCCCCATGCAAAGAGCCGCGCCGCGTTGGCAGTGGTGATCTCGGCGATCTCTGCAGGGCTTTTGGAATGGATTTCCGATATTTTATCAGCAATGTGATGAACGAACGCCGGTTCGTTCCGTTTGCCACGAAACGGCACGGGAGTGAGAAAGGGCGAATCGGTTTCGATCAGTAGCCGGTCCAGCGGAAGACTTTTAATCATTTCTCGGTAACTTGCATTTTTCGAATAAGTGACCGGACCTGTTGCACCGAGAAAGAAGCCGAGTTGTATGCCTTTTGCGGCGAGGGGTGAATCTCCATTGAACGAATGGAGCACGCCGGGATTCAACCCAAGCGCATGGTTCTGCGTTTCCCATTGCTTGATCCACGGCTCGATCAATTTGAAGAAGTCATCGAAGACGGGACCGCTGACCGAGTCCGACGCTTCTCGCAGATGGATGACCAGCGGTTTTTTCAGCGCTTCCGCCATCTGGACCTGGAGACTGAGTACACGCTTCTGGAGTTTTTGCTTCTCTGAATCCTTGATCCAGTAATAGTCCAACCCAACCTCGCCAATGGCGACGACCTTTTTGTGCCCGGCAAGTTTATACAGTCCATCGATGTCATTTTCAGAAAATGAGTCCGTGTCTGTTGGGTGGATTCCTACGGCAGCATAGACCTGCTCAAACCGTTCCGCAAGTTGGATGGCTTGCCTACACGTTTCAATCGTCGTGCCGGGGACGAGCATTTTCGTTACACCCGCATCGATGGCACGCCGGATGACCTCGTCGCGGTCTTCGTCAAATTTGTTCCAATATAAATGACAGTGAGTGTCGGTAAGGTTCACGCGCCATATTCCAAGTGTCGAGTGCCAAGCCAGCCAATGTCAAATAACCTGACACCTGACGCTTGCACGCTTGACGCTTTATTTTATTCCCGCCACTTTCAACCCGTCTTCCAGGATTGCCTTCACCTTATCACCGTGTCTCGTCTCGCAGTAGACGCGCAGGATCGGCTCCGTGCCGCTGAAACGGATGAGCATCCAGCCGCCATCCTCCAATTTGTATTGGAAGCCGTCAATTGTAATGAGGTCGGTCACTTTCAAGCCGCCCAGGGTCTTGGGGTTATTATCCATGATGATCTTCCTGCGCGCGCTGGCATCTCCCGTGAAAGGACTATCCACCCGGTCGTAGAAATATTCGCCGCCGACTTTTGCGAATAGATCTTTCAATAATTGGGTGGGTTTCTTACCAGTCTTGACCATAAAGTCGAGCATGAACAATCCCGCAAGGATTCCATCGCGTTCGGGAACGTTGCCACGGAAGGCGTATCCGCCGGATTCTTCACCGCCGATCAAGGCATTGGTCTCGGTCATCTTTGGAGCGACGTATTTGAACCCCACGCCCGTCTCATGAACGGGTACGCCGTAGATCTCGCCGAGTTTATTCAACATCCCCGTTGTCGAAAGTGTTTTGACGATGTCGCCGCGTTCCCCGCGCACTTCGAGCAGATAATAGGCAAGAAGCGCATAGGCGCGCAGTTGATTGATGAACTCGCCGTTCTCATCGCCAAGACCACAGCGGTCGGCGTCTCCGTCGGTGATGAGCAGGACATCCGCTTTGTTCTCGACGGTGGCTTTCAATCCCACGTCGATATTCGGGCGGATGGGCTCGGGGCGTTTCATCTCGGGGAAAAGCGGGTTGCGCTCATTATGAATCTCTATGACTTTCGTCTTGCCACCACCAAGCAGACGGGTAAACCAACCCGCGCCGTTGCCCCACATGGCATCCACGACGACGGTCAACCCTGCGTCTTTGATTGGCTGGAGATCGATCAACCTGTCGCGGTTGAGATGGTCAATGTAGGGTGTCGCCGCATCGAATTTGACGATCTCGCCTCCTATTTCTGCTTCTTTAAATCCTTTGCGCTTCACATCCTTGACATCATCAGGGATTCCGCCTTCGATCTGCTTCAAACCATCGGGGTCGATTGCGCCGCCTGTCTCGTTGCGGACTTTAAATCCGTTATCAGTGGGCGGATTGTGACTCGCTGTGATATTTACCGCCCCTGCGGCTTTTTTATCCACAACTGCGTAGGCGATCACCGGGGTTGGGGTCGCGCCATCAGTAAGATAAACATTGAATCCGTTTCCTGCCAGGACCTCCGCCACTGCGGCGGCAAAGTGTTCACTGCCAAAGCGCTTGTCGTGCCCGACCACGATCCATTGTCCTTGTTTACCCTGCGAGAGCATGTAGGATGCAAATCCCTGCGCGCAGCGGCGAACATTATCGAAAGTGTAATCTTCCGCGATCACACCCCGCCAGCCATCCGTGCCGAAAATCAGTTTTTGTGTCATGAACCTTCTCCTAAAAGAATGAGAACTTGCGGGATTATATCATTTGGAAAACGTGGGTTATTGACCGACCCCGAATCCGAGCAGCCAGTTACGGATATGGATGGAAAATTTTGTAACCCTTACCACATGTTCCATTGGCAAAGAAATCAGTAGACTCGCAATAATAGACCAGAAGCCGACGAGCGCAAAGAGTTGGGGGAAAGACCGCCATCCAGGTTTTGTCTTGTACATAGCAAAAACCCTAGCCAGGAGGAAAAAAGTAAACAAGGAGAGGAGCGGCATGAAATCCTCGATGTAGCGTGTGGCAGGGAAATAAAAGGTCAGTACGAGGGTCAGCATGACGAATAGCGATCCGCCGACTGAAAAGAGGAACCAGATCTCGGCTGGGGAAAGAACCGCTGCATCCCATTTTTGCACGGCGGCAAGTGCAAGGTGAGATAAGAGGATGACGCCGAATAATATCCAGGGAGATATAAAAAGGAGTCCCGCCAACCGTTCGTTCGAATTCACATTTTCGGTGGGTTTCATAAATGGAAACTTTTCTTGATACATGACCGGATACGTGAAATAGTTGTGCAAATTTCCCCTGATGTAGGACGTCGAAAATGGCGCGCTGAACTTGCGGTAATCAGTGTTGGCAAGTTGATAGCGGAGACCAAACTCGGTCAGAGAATCGAAGCGAGCAAAGTTGTACCAGCCCAGTAGGAGAAGCGCAATGCATAGCGGAAGGGCGAAAGAAACTGGTTTTATGATAAGCTGGCTGATGGTAATCAACCTGTAATCCTTCACGAGATAGACCAGGGTTGTAACAGCGCCTAGAAATATTGCTGGCCAGACGGTCAATCGTGTTCCCATGGCAAACGCCCAATGAATGCCTCCCAGCAGCAGTTTCCATCGGGAATGTCCCGGCTGATGTAAAGCCGCATATATCCAATAAAACCCGCCGATCAAAAAAAATTGTCCGCCAAAGATCGCCGCTTCATAGATCCCGGAAGTCTTCACCATCCACGGCGCGGGCATCGATAAGCCGAAGATCAGGGCAAAAACAGGAATGAACCATACAGAAAGGTCGTGACGATAACCTTCCCAGAGTTTGAGAATGAAGAGGATCAGGTAAAGAAGAACCCCGCAGGCAAAAAGATAACCGATGTATTTATCCTTGATTTGCGAGATCTGATCATCGTTGAAAACCATCAGGAAGAGACTCGGTGCAGGTCCCCAATATAGATAATACTTACCCTCGTACAGGGATATGTCAATTGGAATCTCGTTTACCACGCCGGTTTCGTACCTGAGCGCGTAATCGTACGGGTCGCTCAAGCTTAGGAGGGATTGCGGCGGTTCTTCGATAAGATGGACCTGTCCATGCCTGAATGCTGTCGCCATTCGACCGTAATAATCGAATTTGAATTCCGGGTTCTCGAAAGCAGGAAGAGCGTACCAGAAATAAACTACCGCGATGAAAATAATTGCGATTGCAGCGTAAAGTCTGGCTCGATTTGTATCCTCAAGCGATGCAAAAGTTTCCTTTAATTTAGATAGCCTGTCACTGAATTTGACCAAAATCCAATTGACCGCCATCAGTGCTGCCCCTGCAATTGCCATCAGAATACGACTCTTTCCCCAACCTGCATCGTTATCCAAACCCAATTGGACAGCGAAAACCGCCAAGACGAAAAGGATTCCGCCGAGGATTCCCAACATCGGAATTTTTTCAAGTCGATTCATGGTGAAGTCGAAGAAATGAAATGACCAGCCATCATAAATCCCTGACGACCAGGCAATAACAACTTATGGCGTGCCAGTACCAGGCGGTGGAAACGGTGTCGGTGTGAAAGTCTCAGGTGCAGCGGAGGGCGTTTCTGATCCGGCCGGCGCAGGGGTTGGCGTCCCGGTAAACGTCGCGGTTGCGGCTGGCGCCTTGCCTGAGATCAAGATTTGCCATGCGATCTCGAGATCACCCGAAGCCACAACAGGGAAATCAGTCAGATTCCCAAGGGCAAGGTCGAGCCGCGCAATTGCTTGTGCAAAGACTTCGTCTTTGGTGCGGGTTTCCAATTCGACCAGCAGGTCGCGCGCTGTCTGCACATCGGTTTTTGCAAGACCAAAATTGCTTTGGGCAAGATAAAGCCTTGCGCGGGCAAGCGTATCCAATGCGCGAGTGAACATTGCTTCGTGTTTCAATTCGAGCAGGAGAGCGTCGTCGTTCGTTTTCATTTCCTCTTCGAGTGATACCTGCATTTGCTCCAATTTTTCAATCGAAGCCGAATGCGCTTCAATCGAGTCCTCGAGCAGGGTCACGCGCCCGTTCATTTCATCCAGTTGCGCTTGCAAGCCTGCAATCTCCGCCTCCATGCTTTGGATTTGTGCAGTGTTCTCCTCCACCGGCGCAATGAACGTCTTTTGAATATAAGGCAGCCCAAAATAGAACATCGCGCCGACCGCTGCGAAAAGCATCGCCAGCAGGATCAAACGGATCAGCGCTTTCATGAAGAAAAGGAATGCCCGCCCTAGACGCTTGAGGAAGGAATCCTGTTCTTTCGCTGAATCCTCCCCAGTCGGAGTCTTTTCCACAGGTGCGGGCATCGCCTCTTTCTCCACGGGGACCATGGCGCTGTTTTCCGATCCATTGCCCTGCGCCTCGGCAAAAAGTTCCAACTTCCTGAGCAGAGTTTTGCCCATGCCTTTGACGCTGAGGCAATCTTCGGCAGAATCAAAGGGGCGTGCGGCGATAAGATTCCCCGCCAGTTGACGGTTCACGCCGGATACCTGGGTCAGTGTGTTGAGATCGGCAGTATTGAGGAAGTGAAGGAAGTCGGACATGGATTCTCCGTTACGGTGATTGTACAACAAAAGGCGGACTGTGTTTATTTGAAGAGACCGCCGAAAGTCCATGACAGGCGCTGGACGAGTTCGGGGTTGTGGATTCTGAACAATTCCAGGTTTCCGGAGTAGGATATGAGCAGGCTGAGCGCGATGGTGTAAATAAGGAGTAAAAAGGTGAGTGTTGCGTAGGTTTTACGGGATTTGAAAACATCAAATCCATGCCAGAACCCGATCACAGCAAGCAGGGTTAGTGTTGGAACTGCGTCGAGCATGTAGCGCATGGCGACGAAGAAAAAGGCTTGCAATGTGAAGAACACGCCGAGGAATGTCGATGAAATGGCGGCAAGCATCCAGCGCAGGTCTTTCCGCGGTTGGGTAAAAGCCAGCAGGGCAAGCAGCGCAAATGGACTGCCGATGAGGATTCCCGTAATATTTTCAGTGAAAGTCAGGTACATTTTGGGGTGATAATTCGTCAGCCGCTCGGGACCCGACCAGCGGGTGGGGAATATGTGCGGGAAGGTGTCGCGCCTCTCGAGCGGGTTGAGGATGGTCTTATAGAGGTTTGGAGGAACATATTCCATGGCGAAGGTCTCGCCGATATTTTCGTACAGGTTGTAACTCGTGAGTTGGTAGCGGTAACCGAATTCGGCGAACGAATCGAATCGCGCATAGTTGTACCAGCCATACATCACACTTCCGGCCGCGAGCGGTGCGGCGAACGAAATCAGGATTGGGATCAGACGGTGACGTTGGGTTTGAATCGCCCAAATGAGGATAATGATCGAGAGTAGTCCAATGGCAGGTAGTATTGTCGTGCGAGACCCGATCGAGAGGGTGAAAAAGGTCCCGGCGAGCGCGAGGCGGGAATTTGTCGGCTTATCGAGCGCGGGCAGGAGGAAAAAGAATCCGCCTACGAGAAAGAATTGCGCGGCGATTATGGCGGCTTCGTAGATGCGACCCTCAACCATCACATAGGGCATTGGGTTGATCAATCCCGCGAACGCAACAGCGGCGAGAACCGCCCAATGTGAGATATGATTGAAATACCTCCGCCAAAGGTCGAGGATGACGAGGTTGAGAAAGAGAAGGGTTCCAGTAAGAAATGCAAGCGAGAGAGGTTTATCGCCGAGATCTTCTTTGTAAATGAGTTTGATGGGGGTTATGACCAGTGCGGGCGCGGGACCCCAATAAAGAAAGTACTTTCCGTTATAGAGCGTTGCGTCCCATAAAACCGGGATTCCTTCACGGTTTCCCGGCTCGTATAAACTTTCGTCCTTGAACGCCAAAAGCGCCGGGTTGGGTTGAACATCCAGTTCGAGTTGACCTTTTGCGAATGCATTTGCCTGAAGGTCGATGTAATTCGTCTCGTTGGGAAGAGACTTCCATAACCCAACCGACCCGAACCAGAGGTAGACGAGGAAAATGAATCCGTTGAGGAAGATCAGCGCAAGATGGAAGCGACCGTTCGGCGAAGCGACAATCCTGCCGATGAGATTGTTTTTCCGATAAAAAAGCGAAATGGCCAGCAGGAGGATTCCAAGCAATAAGAACGCGATCCGTCTCACTCCCCAGGTTGGGAAACCATCCAGCCCCAATTGATTTGCAAACAACATCAAAAGCACAACGGCAGTTCCAATAATTCCGCCCGCGATTTTCAGCCAGTGGTTCCGCATGAGGCAATTTTATCATTCAAAGACCTGACAGGTTTTTAAAAACCTGTCAGGTCTGTTATATAATCCATTCCATGATCTATCTTGATTATGCCGCCACCACTCCTGTTGATGAACGCGTCCTCGCGAAGATGATGCCGTATTTCCGCGAATCGTTCGGGAATCCGTCGTCGATTCATCGCTACGGGCAAAAAGCCGAAGCGGCCGTGGATCAGGCGCGGGATGAAGTCGCCTCGGTTTTGAGATGCCTCCCCGAGGAGATCATCTTCACATCCGGCGGCTCCGAGGCGGATAACCTCGCTCTGCGCGGCGCGATGATGGCGCGAAAAGACTCGACCAAATGGATTTTGACTGCGAAAACCGAGCATCCTGCCGTGAGTAAAACAGGGATTCAGCTCGCTAAGGATTTCGGTTTTTTACTCGAGTGGCTGGAGGTCGACCAATTTGGAATGGTCACTGTCGAATCGCTGGCAAAGGCTGTCTGCAACGATACGACGATGGCGTCTATCATGTATGCCAATAACGAGATCGGTACCGTCAATCCCATCCACGATTTGGCAGAGACGGCAAAAACGAATCAAATCCTTTTGCACACCGACGCTGTTCAGGCTGCTGCATACCTCGATGTGGATGTTGGCAAACTCGGCGTCGATTTGATGTCGCTCGGCGGGCATAAATTTTACGGACCGAAAGGCGTTGGCGCCTTGTACATCCGCAAAGGGACGAAGCTGATTCCACATATCACCGGTGGAAACCAGGAGTTCAGTCTGCGCGCCGGGACGCATAATGTGCCCTACATTGTCGGTTTTGCCGAAGCATTGAAACTTGCCGCTGAAGAGCGTGAGGCGCGGACGGCGCATGTCAAACCTTTGCGAGACCATATTATTGGAACTGTGCTCGAGACGGTCCCCGACTCGAAGTTAACCGGCCACCCTGAAAAGCGATTGCCCAATCATGCTTCGTTCGTCTTCAAGGATGTGGATGGCAATCTTCTCCTGCAGTTGCTTGATTCTGCGGGCATTGCCTGTTCATCCGGCTCTGCTTGTAAAACCGGAAACCCTGAACCAAGCGAAGTCATAAAAGCCCTGGGATACTCGGACGATTGGGCGCTGGGCTCTCTGCGCATCACGCTTGGCAAAGGTACAACGCCGGAACAAGTTGATTCATTCTTAAGAACCCTGCCTTCATTGATTGATAAAGCAAGAAATTTGAATGCCTGACCCGCTAAATTGAAAACCAAGATCATCACACTTGAATCTCATGACGACCTGATCTCCGTCCGCGATAAATTGTCGTGGGCGAAAACTCCGCGCATCCTATTGGTGTGGCCCAGATATGAAAAGGTCACTTTGCGTCTGCTGGACTTGAAAGTCCTCCAACGCCACGCAGATTCGCTCGGGGCACAGCTGGGACTCGTCACAAAACGGGTGAATGTACAACGGGATGCGGAGTCGTTGGGAATCCCGGTATTTGAATCGACAACCGCGGCTCAATCGAACGCCTGGCCCGAGTCACCGCCCCGAACCCGGCGCACCCCGCAAGCGCCTCGTAAAGGCTTGCGCGCAATGCGCGAAAATGCGCATGTGAGAGAGGCGTCATGGCGGACATCGCTTTTGGGACGGGTGCTCACCTTTACGGCGGGAGTTGCGGCTGTCCTGGCGCTGGCAGGTCTATTCATCCCGCGAGCCGTTGTGACTTTGAATCCGGAAGCGCAGACCATATCTCTGATCATCCCGGTCAACGCAAGCCCGAATTTTGAGGCAGTCTCTCTTAGCGGTGAAATCCCCGCCCGGACCATATCCATGACCGTGTCTGAAGAACAGACGCTTGTCCTTTCAAATTTAATTTCCGTTCCAAAAGCCAAGGCTGCAGGGATTGCACTGTTCACGAATTCGGGTCCGGAAGAGATCATCATCCTTGCAGGGACAGTGGTGGCGACGAATACACTGATCCGGTTTGCGACCATGAACGAGGCGAGATTGCCAGCGGGACTTGATGAAAGCGTTGAAATCAAGATCGAAGCGGTGGAAGCAGGCGCGGGCGGGAATGTCGAAGCGAATACGATCAGGATCGTCGAAGGTACGCTTGGACTTTCGGTAAAGGTAACAAACCCGGAGCCAACGACCGGTGGAACGAACGAAGACATGATCGGCTCGACCGAAGAAGACCGCGTCAATTTGCGGGAACAAACCGTGTATAAGTTAGGTTTGATCGCCGAAGAACAAATCCGCGCAAATCTCGGCGAAGGCGATCTGTTGATCGCGGACACTTTGGCATTCAAAGACATCCAACGCGAGGAGTATTCCCTGCCAGTGGGCGAACCGGGTAACGAGTTGAGCCTCTCGATGCAGGCGGTATTTGAAGCGAAGTACATCCTTGCGGATGACCTGAGAGTTCTTGCCGCCTCTGCTGTGAATGCATCCATACCGGATGGATTTTCTCCGAACAGCGAAATGACGATTATGCCGCTCGAGACCCCGTTCACTGATTCGGCGGGCATCACCCGTTTCCCCTTGCAAGCCTCGCAGCCCACTCTGCGCGAAGTGGATTTGATGCAGGTTTTCGATCTCATCCGCGGGCGAGAGGTAACCGCCGCCGCGCTCGCGGTCAAGGAATCCCTCTCCCTGCAAAACGAACCGAAGATTCAAATTACCCCTTCATGGTGGAAATGGCTGCCATTGATTCCCTTCAATATATCGATTGATGTGAGATGATTAATGAACAACTTGACAGCTTGACCATTCGACGAATCCATTATGAGAATTTTTGCAGTTGATCACGGCGAAAAGCGCATCGGTCTCGCGATCAGCGACCCAACCGCCACAATCGCCAGCCCCTTGAAAGTTATTCGGCACGTTTCGCGCGTCATCGATGCCGCGCAGGTGGCGGAGATGGCTTTGCAAAATGACGCCGGGTTGATCGTCGTCGGGCAATCGTATGACGAGGATGGGAATCCAAATCCCGCTGGACGCAGGGCAGGCCGCTTTGCCGATGAACTCCGCAGCCAGACGAATATTCCCGTCGTGCTGTGGGACGAATCCCACAGCACGCAGATCGCCCGTGCCGCGCGCATCGAGCTCGGGGTTTCGCGCAAAAAACGCGCCGGGCATCAGGATGAATATGCGGCAGTGGTGATCCTGCAATCCTATCTTGAATCGAAACGCAATTCATAGCTTGCAACCTGACACATGTGGCTTTCAACCTGACACCTCCTAAACCAATGTCTTCCCGATTCTTCAAACGTTACCAACTTCATTTCATCCTTGGTGTACTGGTGTTTGCCTTCTTCGCGTGCATCTTTGGGTTCGTTTATTACATTCCCGCACGCGCTTCCTTGTTGTATGGTCCACCGGCAAGGCATCTTTCCATTTCAGATCGGATCGAATATTCGACCCGCCTGCTTTCTTATGGCGGCGAGCTAACGACCCCGCTCGATATGAACGGAGTTACGCAGCCCTTTCGCGTAGACTCCGGTGAAACGGTCGCATCCATTGCCAGTCGGCTAGAAAGCGGTGGTTTCATTTCCAGCGCAGGCGCCTTTTTCGATTATGCCATCTATACCGGCATCGATCTCACGATTCAATCCGGCGATTTCGAACTCAGCCCGGCGCAATCCATCATCGACATTGCCCGATCGCTTCAAAAATTCAATCCCTCCGACGCGGTGTTGACGATCCTGCCCGGCTGGCGGATGGAGGAGATCGCCGCTTCGCTCCCGACCTCCGGCTTGACCATCCCTCCCGAAGAATTTCTTTCCGCTGCAAACGATCCTCCTCAAGTTCTCGCGTTCGCGGAGCCAGTCACCATGGAAGGATTTTTCTTCCCGGATTCGTACACGCTCCCGCGCGAAACTACGATCGATCAATTGCTCGAAGCCATCGGGCGAAATTTCGCGGCGAAGCTTACAGCCGACCTTAAAAACGGATTCGCCTCCCAAAATTTAAGCATCTATCAGGCAGTGACCCTCGCCTCCATCGTCGAGCGTGAGGCAGTGAAAATCGAAGAAGCGCCGTTGATTGCCTCTGTCTATCTCAACCGTATCGCCATCGGGATGAAACTGGATGCCGATCCGACGGTTCAATACGCCATCGGGTATCAAGCCGATAAAATCTCATGGTGGAAAAGTCCGCTCGCGTTGGCGGATTTGGAAATTGTCTCCCCGTATAACACCTATCTTAATCCGGGCTTGCCTCCCACGCCCATCTCCAACCCCGGAATCGAAGCCTTGACCGCGGTGGCATTTCCACAACAATCACCCTATTTTTATTTCCGCGCCGCATGTGACGGGTCGGGGTATCACGTCTATGCCGAAACGTTCGAAGAGCAGGTGGCGAACGGGTGCCAGTAGCTATTTACGAAATCCATCCCATACCGCCAGTGCGGGTTTTGGGGAACGGTCGGGATTAATAAAACCAACATGGGAAAAATATTCAAGGGAGGCGATGTCATTTGGGTCCTGTCCCTTCGACCGGGCGAACTCGGCGTAAGAATCCATATTGAAGTCGTTCAGGGTGAGGTTTACCCAAAAGACAAGACGTGAGCCGAGTTGATCGTGGATTGCATTCAAGTAAGTGACCTGACCTTCAGGCGTGCCTTGCGCGAACTCGACGGCTTGAGAGGAGAATCCGCCTTCGGCGACGGCGATCGGTTTCGAGGTCCGGGAGAGAAGCGGGGAGTAGTAATCGGAGGGAATGTCCGCGGCGGATGGGAAAACAAAGTAAGGGTAGGTCGAGATCGCCCAAACATCCAGGTTCGGCTCGAAAGCTTCGATCTGCTCCCAGTTGGGAGAGAGGCGTTGTCGATTACCCTCCTCGGGCTGGGGGAACATGTTATTGAGGTCATCCCATTGAAAGGTGACGAAGACTTGCGTTTCGGGCGCTTCGGCTTTGACCAGGGCGTAGATTTCGTTGTAGAGGCTGATGAAGTTCGGCGTATCTTCGGGATGAGCGTCCATGTAGGTGTTGATCTCGGAGGCGAGGCCGAGATAACGGGGATGGAACGAGCGCACGACCCAAAGCGCATAATTTTTATAAGCGGTTCGAACGTTGGGATTTGAAAAGGCGGCATCCCAACCTGCGGGCAGTCCGATAAACTCACGGCGGTTCAGACCGTTCAACGCATCGAGAACGAAGATGGTTGCGAGGTTGTTCTGACGCGCAAGAACGGTCTGATTTGTGATATCGGTTCGGGTTTGCGATTCGCCGTCTACATTACTGGCGAAATCCTCCCAGGCTGTGTTCTGTTGCAGAAGGACAAAATCGGCATGAAGGCTCAGGTCTTTGTAAAGCTGCAGGATACTGTCGGTGGTTGCTTCAGGCGCCACGGGGAAGAACCCGTAGGCTGTCCTGCTTGAGTCGAAGATGGAGTTATCCAGCGGCAGGGGAGCGGGTGTTCCGCCGCAAGCCAGAGATGCGGATAATAGGATCGAGAGAAATATACCAAGACGCCTCATTCGTGACTCCTTTCCAGGTTATACAAGAATGGAGGGCGGAAAGTTGCGTCGATCAACCATCGCATCCAATGGCAATTAGGACAACGAATGGTTTTTTTCTTTTCTGTTTATGGAATAAGCCGCAAATGTCATTCCTGTGCCAATGACGAGCAATAACAGACCCTGCCAAATCACCGGCAGGAGCAATGCCCGAACCATTGCCGACGAAAGATCGCCGGTGAAGCCGGATAGGAATGCGGGAAGATAATTCGGGAGACGATTCGCCAGGATACGTTCGAGAATCGCACTAGCGATCGGCGCGCCGAGAACTCCCATGATGAACGCGATGAAACCGGCGGCAAGGATTGGAATTCCCCACCAAATCAACCAATCCTTGGGCGAGCGGACGATGACAATCGTCAGAGCAAGAAGAAATGCGATGGGCAGGATCGGGCTGAGGCGCATCAAAAAGCGGATGACTAGCAGTCTCTGTCTCGGGTCGTTTTGAGGCGGTGCGGTGACGAGCGTCAATTCATCCGGGATGATCGATGCGGCGAATTGGAGCTGTCCCTGAACGATCGGGGTGATGAGCGGCATGAGTTCATCTGGCGGGCTGCAAAGTTGAATTTCCCCGCTGGAAAAAAGGTTAACGGTGATCTGCGCGATCTGTTCGACAGTGCAGGCGGGGAGTGTTCTAATGAGCGCTATCACTGCCTGGGTTCCGGTTTCGCTCGACATGGCAGACTTAACCGGAGTGAGGCTGACGCTGGCTGAGTCCGCCTGCAGGTTGAGATAAGCGAACGTGGAAGCCAGCGCGTCATCGCCCATCGTTTTCAACGCTTCGGGCGGAAGCAAAGCGCGGATGAAGTTCTCCCATGCTTCAACACCCATTCCCTGCATCACAAGCGGCAGGCTGCTGTTATCCGTGCCGGGAGAGGCAATGGCTTGCGCCATCATGTTCGGGAGTTTGTCATAGAAATCTTCGCGGGCAAAAGCGCGTTGATATGTCTCGGCTGTGAAGGCACGGCGGTCGAAATTGAAGAGGAGGATCGCCGCCACTGCAGTTATTCCGAACAGAATAGCGCAAAAGACAGCGAAAGGATTTCTGAAATTTTCCATGAGTCAGGAATATACGACAAAAACCCTGCCTTCATTTCGAGTACAAGCGCAGGAGAGGCAGGAATGACCGTCGCTTCTCATGCGGTCAAAATCTCGATGTAATCCTGCGTCACGGTTTCAGCCTTCCCGGCGCCAAGGATGTCGAGCAGTTCATTCACCAGTTCGGCTTTCAGATCGGCATCCTTACGACTCCAGGTTCGGCTCTTCACTTCCAGGAAGGTCCCCATCGCGGGTTGTTTTACCTCGTCGAGATTGATGAAGAATTCCGTGTTCTTGTATTTGATGTGCCATCGCAGGCGGTCCTTTTCCACCGAGATTTCCGTTTTTGGCTTGAAATATTCGCGGTAGAACCTCAGCGACTGCATGGCGGGCGCAAGGAAGCGGCTCCGTGAGAGCAGGACGTCGTGCCCAATTTCGTCCTCGCGTTTTACACCGAGCAGTGTTAGGCGCGACCGGGTGTTGACGATCTCGCCCTTCTCGTTTATGAGGTTATCCTCGCGAAAACGCAGGCGTCCCTGGTTGGGATCGTCGAAAATGAAGTATTCATCGAACTGACGGTAATGTTTGTGCGCCGTGATTTCGATCTCATCGCGCATCAAGTTTTGGACGATGAGGCTGGGCTCTTCGACCTTGACCTTGACCTGCACCTCGAACGATTCCTCCTCCATCGAGCCGCCCAAAGCGATGAGCTTCGAAAGCACCGATTGCTCGCGCTCCGTCAGGAAGGCGTCGATCTTGACGGCAAGTTCGCGAGCCTGGGCGATCAATTCCTTTTCGTTGATCGTAAGCAGTTGACGGTCCCGCATCAGCCATTTTCCATTGACCATCACGTCGGTCACATCGGTCGATTTGGCCGCATAGACCAATTGGGCATAGGCGTTCTGTGGATCGCGTTTGAAGCGCGGCGTGTTGTGGAGGGGACCCGTATCCACAACGATCATGTCCGCGCGTTTGCCGATCTCCAAAGAGCCGGTGATTTCGCCGAGATGAAGTGCCTGTGCGCCGAGGCGGGTCGCCATCGTCAGTGTGGCCGCGGCGGGGAGAACGGTCGGGTCGTTGGAGGCAGCCTTGGCGACGAACGAGGCGAGGCGCACTTCCTCGAACATATCGAGGTCGTTATTGGATGCGGGTCCGTCGGTGCCGATGCCCACGTTGAGTCCGTCTGCCAGCATTTTGGCGACCGGGGCAAAACCCGAAGCGAGTTTCAGGTTCGATGATGGATTGTGCGAGACTCCCGCATTGGCATGCTGTAGCGTGCGGATCTCGCCCGTGTCGATGTGGACACAGTGAGCGGCGATGACTTTGGCTTCGAATAAGCCGAGTTTCTTTACGTACGGAATGACCGGCATGCCCTGTTCCTTGCGCATGTTTTCCACTTCGAATGCAGTTTCGGAAATGTGGATATGCAGGGGAACATCGAACTCTGTGGCAAGGTCGACACAGGCGCGGATGATCTCGGGAGTGGTCGAGTAGGGAGCGTGAGGCGCGATGGCGGGGACGATGAGCGGATGGCCTTTCCATTTTCTGATGAATTCGCGGGCATAGGCGAGCGAGTCGTCGTATGATGGCGCATCAGGCGCGGGGTATTTCATGATCGATTCGCCGCACACCGCGCGCATGCCCGCATCGGCGGTGGCTTGGGCAATGTCGTCCTCGAAGAAATACATGTCGTTGAACGTGGTCACCCCGCTGCGGATTTGTTCGGCGCAGGCAATGAGCGTGCCGAGGCGCACGAATTCCGGTGAAACGAATTGACGTTCGACGGGAAGCATGTACCCCATCAGCCAGACGTCGAGACGCAGGTCGTCGGCGAGACCGCGGATGAGGGTCATGGGCACATGGGTATGCGCGTTGACCAGGCCGGGCATAAGGATTTTCCCGCCGCAGTCGATCACTTCTTTCGCTGAATATTCTTTTTTCAAATCGGCTTCGGGTCCAACTGCGACGATGGAATCGCCCCTGACCGCCACTGCGCCGGGGTCATATTGAGTCAGGAATTCATCCATCGTCAGCACGACGGCATTGGTGAATAAAGTGTCAACAGTTTGAGTCATTTGTTCTCCAAAAGATGTCACCCCGAGCGAAGGGTCTCCTCGTCTGCGTTGTGATGCTTCGCTCAGCATGACACAATAAAGTGTCTATCTCCAATTCAAAAGCACTTCCAGAGCCTTGAGATTTTCTTCAAAGTCGGTGTACTTGTGTGTGGAAAGTTCCATATCTGCCGCGGTGATGCCGAGCGAGACGGCGTAATCGGCGAGGGTGCCGGTGTAGACGCAGCCTGTGTCAATGGGCGGGTAGGGATATCCCGTGGCTTTGGATAATGCTTTCGAGAATTTCTTCGAGTCCGCCTCCCAGGGTTCACCGCCAGGGAAAACACCCAGCGCCGCACTGTGATAGCTGATGATCGTCTCGACATCGTGCGATTGCAGGAAGTACATCACAGCCCGTGTTTCCGGCTCCGAACCGGGACCCGTCCCGCTGGTTGTTGGAGTGAGTGTCCAGCAGCCAGTCCGGTCCCAGGTCTTTTTCCAATTGGCGGGGAAGTTGCGGTTCAAATCCACGCCATGGTCGTTGACCCGCCCGTCGATGCCGTGATCGCGCGCGTCGCCGTCGGGATTCAAATTTCTCAGGATGTATAGGGTCACATCGTCGGGGATGATCTCCGGGTTGTCGAAGATGTGCTGGATCAACTCGTCTGCCAGCGCGATGGTGTTCCATTCATAGCCTCCGTGAATTCCGGCGACGATCATCTTTTCCCGTTCACCGTGCCCGAACATGTACACTTCGATCGGCCTGCCCGAAACGGAATAACCGATGGTTGCAATGCTGGCACGCCCCTGTGCCGCGTTTTGCAGGATGAATGGCGTGGGCGATTGGACGACGATCAACGTCGAATGCGGATTTGGCGTGATGGTCGGCAGGTCGAGCGATAAAGGCACAGGTGTGAACGTTGGCGGCATTGTGGCAGTGAAACCTGTGCGTGATTCCTGCGAGGCGGCATGGGCGGGCTGGAGAGCCCAATAGGCGACCAAAACAAGCGCAATGGCTGCCAAGCCAAAGAGATTCAATCCCCATGCAAGGATGACCCATGGGGCGTCATTCTTTTTACGCGGCTTGGGCTTTGCCATCAGTTCAATTCCTCAAGAGATGTCCTTAACCAATTCAAAGCGAGATTCATGCTCCAGCGCGGAAGGCTCCTTGGCGGACCGCCATAGGTGATGCGATGGGTCTTTTCTCCTTTAGATGTGATCATCGCCATCTCGGCAGCGCGCTCGTCCATATGGACGGTGACGCCAAGCGCAATATCCGCTTTCCTTTCGGCCCGGGCGGAGCGCAAAGCTTCGGTCAACGATTCCAGGCTCAAGTTCGGGATGGAAGCGGAATGCGGAATCTTTCGCGCCAGCATACCATCGAGTCCGCTTTCAACGGCGGTCAGGGTCAATCCGCGCCGCGTGACCATGTCGAGGACCACTTCATGGAGCCGGTCTTCGTCTGCGCCAAAGATAACGGAGCCGAGGCGCGTGCGGATATCCGCTTCAACTTTGGCGATCATTTCATTCGCCTCGGACTCACTTTTGGCTTTTGCCGCAACGCGGATATCCACCACACCCGTATGCGCCGCAAGGCCGACTGTGGGATTGCTCAGCGTTTCAAGGTCTGCGATTCTTTCATCGATCATGCCTTCACCCAGACCTGCGCAATGCAGCACGCGGACCTTGATGATCGCGTCGAGCCCGAAGCGTTTTTGCAAATAAGGAATGACCGATTCGTGCAGAATGTGTTCCATTTCAGCGGGCACGCCGGGCAATGAGATCACAGCATTCTTTTCAGTCTCTACGATGAAACACGGAGCCGTCCCAACCGGATTTCTTAAACCAATTGCACCTTTGGGAACATACGCCTGACGTTTTTGATTCTCAGAGGGTTTGCGCCCATAACGACCGATGGTTTCGACGACTTGCTGCCAAAGGTCTTCGCGAAATTCCGTCTCCACCCCGATGGCTTTGGCGACGGCTTCTCGCGTGGGGTCATCCACGGTGGGACCCAGCCCGCCGGTGGTAATGACGATATTTGCGCGTTCCATCGAATGGCTGATTGCGCTGGCAATCCGGTCGACATTATCCCCAATGGTGATGGTGCGATACAAATCCACGCCCAGGCTGCGCAGCGTGCGGGCGATGTAGCGGGTATTCGTATCCACGATCTCGCCGAGCAATATTTCCGTTCCGATGGTGATGATTTCTGCAGAGGTCATAGGTTTCTTTTGTAGGTCACGTTACTACCGTGACGCCATGCTGCAAGCGTGACCTACAGTGTCATAATTTAAACCACATTGTACTCTTTTATCAAACGTCCCTCTTCGAAGCGCTTCAGGTCGAGCATCGATACATCCACGCTTGAATATTTTCCATCCAGGATATATTCGCTCAACAGCTTCCCGGAGATCGGTCCGTGCATGAAGCCGTGACCTGAGAATCCGGTGCATAGAAAAAAACCCTTTACATCCGTCGCGCCATAAATGGGATGCGCATCCGGCGTCATTTCGTAAAGACCTGCCCAATGAGATGCGCGGCTTGCCTTTTCCAAAAGCGGCATTCGTCCGATGGCGGCTTCAAGGTTGACCAGTTCGAAATTCTCGTCCACGCTTTGGTCATATCCAGGCTTTTCGTCGGGGTTGCTCATGCCGACCAGCAAACCCTCGCCTTCGCGATGAAAATACAATGACTTGGCAAAGTCAATGACGAACGGAAAATTCTCCGGCACTTCTTTCAATGGATTCGTTGTGAACATTTGCCTGCGCAGGGGGATGAGCGGAACGTTGATCCCCGCCATCGCAGCGATCAGACCTGACCACGGTCCCGCCGCGTTCAACACGACTCGCGCCTCGATCTCACCCAGATTTGTTTTAACGCTGCGAACCTCTCCGCCGCTGACAGTGACTCCAATCACTTCCACGCCCGTAAGCGCCCTGACGCCCATCTTCTGCGAGGCGTTGATATATCCCATCACGATGCTGTTCGGGTCCGCCGTGCCGTCTTTCCAATGAAATGTGCCAGCCAACGCGTCGTCGAACCGCATGAGTGGCAGCCGCCTGCGGACCTCATCTCCGCTCAGCAATTCCGTTTGCACGCCCAGTCGATTCTGCATGGCAACATTACGCCTGAACTCTTTTACTTCAATTTCATTCGTCGCCACCAGCAAATATCCGTACTTGTGATAGCCGGGGTCCTGTCCGATTTCCTCTTTGAAATTTTCGATCATCGGCAGGCTATGTATGGACAAAGTGACGTTGATCTCAGTGGAAAATTGATAACGCACCCCGCCCGCGCATCTTCCCGTTGCACCGGTGCCGAAATGACTTTCTTTTTCCAGGAGGAGAATGTCTTTCACCCCGCGTTTTGCGAGATGGTATGCGGCGCTGGCCCCCATTACACCGCCGCCTATAATGAGGATGTCTGCTGTCTTTGGAATATCCATTTTATAACTCGATCTCCCTTCCCAGTCTCATCGCTTTTGCATTCTTCAACGCCAGCTGCGCCGCCATTGCATCCTGCACCGCAACACCGACGGATTTGAAATAGGTGATCTCCATCTCTGAGCTTCTGCCCGGTTTCCTGCCAAGGATGATCTCACCCAACTCAGCGCGGACGTGAGCCTCCGTGATCAATCCGCTTTTCATCGGTTGGATCAAATCTCCAGCTTCAGCCAGGACCGCTGAGCGCGAATCCACGAAAACCCCGGCGCGTTGAATGGTTTCGGGAGGAATTTCGACCATATCCGGTGTGTAGGAGCCGATAGCCGAGATATGCGCCCCGGGCTTGATGTCGGCATCGGCAAAAACCGGCGTGTTTGATGTTGTGGCTGTGCAAATGATGTCAGCGGATTTCACCGCCTCGCGGGAGGATGAAGCAGGTTTTAGGTCGGCAGGAATCGCCCCGTGTCCTGCCATTTCAGCGACAAAGGTTTCAGTGCGTTTTGCGTCCGAATCGTAGACCCATGCCTTTTCGATCTTGCGGACAGAACAGGCGGCTTCAAGTTGCGTGCGCCCCTGCGCCCCTGCGCCGAAGATGGCGACTGTATGACTGTCTTTACGCGCGAGCAGGTCTATTGCTGCGCCGCTCCCTGCGCCTGTGCGGATGGCGGTAAGCGAACCCCCGTCGAGCAGCGCGGAAACTTTCCCCGTATCAGCTTCGAATGCGACCACTGCCGCCTCGATGTAAGGCAGTCCGCGCGCTGGGTTGTCGGGAAAGATGGAAACGATCTTGATGGCAAGCGCATCCTCTTCGTCGGTGTGGACATAGGCGGGCATGAAGATTGAGAGCGCGTTCTGGTTCGGGATCGATAAGCGCGTCCGAAGGGGCGCCTCCGCCTGCCCGCCTGAGAGCGAGGCGTAGGCCTTCTTCATCGCTTCGATGGTCTCCCGCATTGGTAGGGCTTTACGAACTTCATCGGCGTTCAATACGAGCATGATGCCTCCAATTTTTGTGAAGCGGCGATCCGACCCCACATCTTGATTTTAATGGAGAAGGGGACGAATCAAAAGGCGCAGGGGGATTCTCCTCTGCGCCTTCTTTCATTGGGTCGGGACTGTTATTCCATTCCAAGGTACGCCTTTTGGACGGTTGGGTTATTTTTGAGATTTTCGGCGGAGTCGCTGATGACGATCTCGCCTGTTTGTAAAACATAGCCGCGGTGAGCGATGGAGAGCGCCATGAGAGCGTTCTGCTCGACGAGCAGGATCGTGACGCCTTCCTTGTTGATCTGCTGAATGGTATCGAAGATCAGTTCCACCAGCACTGGTGCGAGTCCCATCGAAGGTTCGTCCATGAGCAGGATGCTGGGGCTTGCCATGAGCGCGCGTCCTGTGGCGAGCATTTGTTGTTCACCACCGGAAAGTGTGCCAGCCACCTGGGTATGACGCTCTTTCAGACGCGGGAAGAGTGTGAACACCCTCTCCATGTTGCGGCTGATTCCCTGGGGATCCTTGAGGCTGTAGGCGCCCATTTCCAAGTTTTCGTTCACGGTGAGACGGGCAAACACGCCGCGCCCTTCGGGCACCATGGAAATACCCTTGTACACAATTTCATGCGCCTTGTATTTCGAGAGATCTTCGCCGTTAAGGCGGACGGTCCCTTCGCGCGGCTTGAGAAGACCTGAAATAGTCCTCAGGGTGGTGGTTTTTCCAGCACCATTGCCACCGATCAGGGTGACGATCTCTCCTTTTTCGATGGAGAGTGTGATTCCCTTGAGGGCATGGATGTTGCCATAATAAGTGTTGACGTTGTCAAGTGTCAGCATGGGCATTCTATTACCCTGCCTTTCTGGAATGACGCTCGTGCGCACTGGCCATGCCTTCGGTGGCGGCGCCACGGCCGAGGTAGGCTTCGATCACACGCGGATTGCTCTGAATCTCAGCGGGGGTGCCCTCAGCAATCTTTTCACCGTAATCTAGTACGGTTATATTCTCGGAAATGCCCATGACCACACGCATGTGGTGTTCGATGAGCAGAATGGTGATTCCCAGCTCGTCCCGCAGGCGGCGAATGAAAGCAGTCAGGTCCTCGCTTTCGCGCGGGTTCATACCTGCGGACGGTTCGTCGAGCAGGAGAAGTTTGGGTTTTGTGGCAAGGGCACGAGCGATCTCAAGCCTGCGCTGGGCACCGTAAGGCAGATTGCGCGCCAGCATGTCCCCTTTGCCTTTGAGGTCCACAAAGTTCAGAAGGTGTTGGGCTTGGGCAAGTGCGGTCTTTTCCTCTTTGCGAACGCGGGGCGTGCCAAGAACGGCTCCCATCCATGGCGCGTGCAAAAACATGTGCTGGCCGACCAGGATATTTTCCAATGCGGTCATGTCGGCGAACAGGCGGATGTTTTGGTATGTACGCGAGATGCCAAGACGAGCGATCTGGTCGGGGCGGAGTTTCTGGATAGGGGTGCCCTCGAAGTTGATCGTACCTTCATCTGCTTTTCCAAAACCGGTGATGCAGTTGAAGAAAGTTGTCTTTCCCGCGCCATTGGGACCGATAATGCTGACAATGCCTTTTTCGGGGATCTCAAAGTCCACCGCGTTCACAGCGGTTAGGCCGCCGAAGCGTTTGGTCACTTTCGTTGCAGTGAGAATGGGTGTCATAAAATTCTCCCTATCGCTCAATCTGTACTGCATCCTCATGATGCAGTTCGCGGCGTGCAGCCTGGGAAGGCCAAAGGCCTTCGGGTTTGGCAAGCATCATCACGATCAATGCCACGCCATAAAGCAGGTAGCGGAATTCTGAAATTTCTCGCAGGAGTTCTGGCAAACCAATCAGCGCAATGGCGCCCACGATGACCCCCGGGATACTACCCATGCCGCCAACAATGATGAGGGCGACTACATTTATGGATACCAAAAGTTGCATACTGGTTGCGAAAATGGAACCAATCAAGGCGGCAAAGATCGCGCCTCCGAGTCCTGCCATTGCAGCGCCGAGCATGTAGGCAAGCAATTTGGTTTGGATTAAATTTATTCCAAGTGCTTCAGCCACATCTTCATCCTCGCGGATGGCCATCCAGGCTCGTCCCAGGCGAGATTCGCGCAGACGCCACGCAACAAAGGCGATCAGCAACGCCGCCACAACGGCAAGATAATAGATATCCTGCGGTTTTCCCAATTCGATGCCATTGCAGACACGTGGCACATCGATTTTCACAAACGGCTCGAGAAATCCAAGGCATGGTTTTTGAATGCCGATGATGCCTTGCGGGCCTCCGAAATAGGGCGAAAGAAAATCGGACCCAGCCAGCAAGCGGACAATCTCACCGAATCCAAGAGTGGCGATAGCAAGATAGTCACCTCGTACACCGAGAACGGGCAAGCCAAGTGTAAATCCTGCCGCCATGGCAACCAAAACCGCAATTGGTATGGCAACCCAGAAGGAGATATGTTGAATACCGAAGGGACCGTAGGATGTGAGTAAGCCAACAGTGTATGCTCCGATAGCGTAGAAGGCCACGAAGCCGAGGTCGAGCAGGCCTGCAAAGCCGAGAGTGATGTTCAATCCGAGACCCATCAGGATGAATAACGCCACGATCACAATCACCTGTGCAATGAATGGGCCGGAGACTTGAGGCAGCGCAAGCGCAATGAAACCGATCAGGGCAAAAGCTATCACCTGCAACGAAAGGCGGCCGCCTTTTGGAAGGCGGGTGATGCCTTGTCGTACATTCCCGCCCTGGTAGGTCCAGAGGAGGGTAAGCAGTATCACCCCAAGGAAGAAAATCAAAGCGCCTGCTTTTGTCAGTCCGGTTTGTCCAAAGAGGTATTTGGCAGCCTTTTCCATTTCAGGGCCCTGGTTGATCAATACGACTCGGAACAGGCCCGAGAACAGCGCCATGAAAACAATAACAAGCAGGCCTCGATTGATAGGATGGCTGACGTTCGACGGCAGGAAGACATAAACTGCACCAAGTAGTCCTGCAAGAGCCCCGATGGCTGGCAGAATCCATGAATATCCCACCCCCAGCTCAAAGGTTAGGAGTTGGTATAGAGTGGGAGATGCGTTCAGGAAGACGGCACGGATATTAACTTTATCACCTAGGATAACAAACAAGGCGATCACGCCTCCAGTTACCACGCCGGCGATCGCTCCCGCTACCATACTGGAAAACGCCTTGTTCCGTTCCACAAGGCTCGAGGTCTCCTTAGATGCAAATAGACCTGCGATGATGCTTGTGGCAAGCAGAACGAATTGTCCGAGCGTAATGACACCTTCAACTACATCACGCTTGCTAAAGACTTCCACCATTCCAATCAAACAGATGAAAAGTGCCACCGCGCCGCCAAGCAGACCGGTTTTAATTGCGCTCCAGATGAAATTTTCTTTTTTCATGGCATTCACCTTTATGCTTTCTTGCTGGACAAGCGTTCACCCAAAATGCCAGAGGGACGGAATAACAGGATCATGACGAGCATGGTGTAGGCGATGGCGTCTTTCAGTTGGTACGGACGGGGGATCCCAAGTCCTTCGAGAAAGAGTGAGGGACCAACAGATTCGAAGATACCCAGCACCAATCCGCCCACCATGGCTCCGGGGATGTTTCCAATACCGCCCAATACGGCTGCAGTAAATGCCTTGATACCGGGAACAAAACCGATGAAAAAATTTACCTGACGGAACATCAGGGAGTTTAGAACCCCAGCTGCGCCAGCCATGGCCGCGCCAATGGCAAAAGTGGATACGATGATGCGATTCACATCAATCCCCATAAGAGCCGCGGTATCCTTGTTTTCCGAGACTGCGCGCATGGCTTTGCCGGTTTTGGTGAACATAACAATGGAGTATAAGATTGCCATCATTGCGGCGGCGGCAACGGCAACCACGATCTGAACTTTTTGGATCCCAACTCCGAAAATTACCCAATCCCCATCAAGCGCCTTGATTGGGGGATATGCATATACGCCGGGACCAAAAAAGCCCCGGAAGGCATATTCCAAAAAGAAGGAGGCGCCGATCGCGCTGATGAGAGGCACCAACCGCGGCGCTCCCCTCAGGGGGCGGTATGCGATGCGCTCAACCAGCATTGCAATGCTGGTTGAAACCAGCATCGCGAACAGAATTGGGATCAAAAAGCCAAGCAATGGATTACCATCTATGAATCCGATATTATTCAACCATGTTGCAATAAAATATGCTCCAAATGCGCCGGTCATGAAGATATCGCCATGCGCGAAATTGATCATCCGCAGAATGCCATAGACCATGGTGTAGCCCAGCGCGATCAGTGCGTAAAGGCTTCCTTGGGATATGCCTTGGACAACGAAATCTATCCACTGCTCACTCGTATATTTCCCGGCCAAGATTGTGGAAATTGTGCCAAATAGGATTACAGAGACGATCAGAATACGAAACCCCCACATAAAAACACTGACGGCCAGGTCCAAAAAGCGTTCGCTTAGGCTCGTTCGCATGGGCTGTCTCCTCAACAAATTACAGAAGGGGGGCAGGCTATGCCTGCCCCCCTTGATTAGGTTAGCCTCTTGCCTGGACTACTCAGGCCAGACTTTCTTGGGATTCGGTGCATCCGCAGAGGCGGGGTTCCATGAGGCGGGATCGGAGTTTACGATCTCATAAACTGCGATCACAGGAGCGCCGCAGTCACCGGAGGCAGAGCAGGACAGATTACCGGTAACGCCCTGGAAATCCTTGGTGGCGTAGATGGCGTCACGCAGTGCCTTCAGAGGAACATGGACTGTTCCATCGGCGTCCACGACAGCAACCTGCTCAAGCGCCGCAAAGAGAATGTTAGCTGCATCGTAGGCATGCGCATGGAAGGTGGAGAGTGTGGAGCCGCCATATTTGGCAGTGTGCTTCTCGATGAAGCCGGCATAGTCACCGGTGAAGGCGCTGAAGTCCGGGCTGGAGAGGTACATGCCCACGGTATTCGGGCCGCCACCCTTGAGCAGGTCGGCAGTGAAGATACCATCGGAGCCGGCGAGGTAGACGGTCTCGAGGCCGGCAACATCGCGCACCTGGGCAGTGACGTAACCGCCAACTGCCACAAAGACCGGGTAGTAGATGAACTCAGGGCCGGCAGCGGCAATGGTGGTAAGCACGGGCTTCATATCCGTGGCATCCTTGGCAACGGCTTCCTGGGCTACGATCGTTCCACCGAGTTTGACAAACTCATCCGCGAAAACCTGCTGAAGTGCCTGAGCATAAGCGGAACCATCATGGATGGTGGCGGCCTTGGTGACCTTTAAGTAGTTATACGCGAACTCGGCAACAGCCTTGCCCTGGAAGGCATCGCTGTGGGCAGTGCGCAGATAACCATCGTAGTCCGGGCCGCGATCGGGATTGCTGAGAGCCGGGCGGGTGTTCGACGGGGAGATGGTGGTCAAGCCAGCATTGGTGATGGCCGCGATACCGCCGACGGTCTCATCGGAACAACTCGAACCGATCAAGCCGACGAGCGAGGTATCGGAAGCCAGTTTGGCTGCCGCGGTAGCGCCACCTTCAGGGGTGCAGCCGCCATCTTCAGTGGTAAGCAGGATCTCGTGACCCAGGAGCGTGCCGCCTTTGTCGTCAATGGCGATTTCAACGCCGCGCTTGGAGTCTTCACCGAGAGAGCTGTCAGCACCGGAAAGAACACCCCAATAGGCGATGTGAATAGGCTCGCCGGGGGCGATGTCCACGCAACGGAATTCATCAGTGCATTCAAAAGCAGCCGCGGCCTCAGTGGCGGGAGCCGCTTCGGTCATGGCTTCTTCAGTCATCGCAGCTTCGGTCGCAGCGGGGGCACCGCATGCGGCGAGCGCCATGCTGGCGATCACCAGCAGGGACAGCAAAGCGAGTAAACGCTTGTTCATTTTCTTACTCCTCCAAAATTTATCGAAATTTGATTCCCGCAAATGCGGGGGACAACGAACAGGCAGACCAGACGTGGGTGAGTCGGCGTCACCTCCTTTCACGGTATGGATATACAAAGAAAGCCTAAAAACCCTGGCTATTGGATCTTTATGGCTTGCTTGCTAAAACTAAGATGAATACCCTGATATTCGCGAATGTCCAATGATAAGGCGAATTTGACCTTCGGTCAAGCGTTATTGTCCATACCAGCCGAAAAATTAGAGCACGCTTATCTGGATTCTATTTCTCTGCGGGCTTGTAGAGGAGCTGTTCGCGGACGCGCAAATCCGTGTTGCGGATTTTCATTGCGAGGTCGGCGGCAAGGTTGTACATCAGGCGGTAACCGAGCTGGGGATACGTCTCGCAGAGCATGACGATCTTGTCGCGCGGGATGACCAGGAGCCGGGTGTCTTTTTGTGCCGCGCGCGCCGTTGCGGACCGCAAGCCTTCATCGACCAACGCCACTTCGCCGAAGGATTGCCCTCTTCTCAAACGAGCAACTACCGTGTCGTTTTTCACGAGCGATCCTGTCGTGCCGCGGTTGATCAAAATATCCACCTCTCCCTGTACGATCACATACAATTCCTTGCTGCCGCTGTTTTCCTGAAAGACGATCTGATTTGCGTCGAAAACCACTTCCCGGCAAAGATTGGCGACCAGTTCCAATTGCGTCGGCGTGAATTGATAGAAAATATCGCTTTGTTTCAGAAAGTTGACAAGATTGCTCATGACGAAGAACCTTTCAGGAGTTTAGCATAACCGAGGATGAAGGGCAACGCATCGCGCTACGGGTAGGTCTGATTCAACCAATCGAGCGGATCCACCTGGATGCCGTTCACCCACAATTCCCAATGCAGATGCGCGCCGGTCACACGACCTGTTCCGCCCACCAGACCGATCACATCCCCCAAACTGACAGACTGCCCCACGAAGACTTGGATTTCGGACTGATGCCAGAATCCGCTGTAAACGCCCCAGCCATGGTCGATGACCGTCGCGTTCCCGCGCACGGTCCACGGACCGGCAAAGACCACAACTCCTGCCGCAGGAGCGGTGATGGGCAGCCCATCACCGCCGCCGAAATCCAACCCGGTGTGGAAGCCTTCGACGGATACTGTCGTTCCCTGGCCGATGTATGTGCGGCGGTTTCCATACCGCGACGTGAAATATGTTGACTCCGCGTAGGCGATGGCGGGAGAAATAAATTCGCCGACCCATAACCGGTTGGGCGTGGCAGGTGTTGTGATAGCGATCAATTGCTGTAATTCGGCTTCGGTGGATGCCGGGTCAATGGTGGCGGGATCTACATAAAGAAGCGGGTCTTCAGGATAATTTCCCGAAACGATCAGAACCAACTGTTCATAGAATTGGGTGCTGCCATCCGGCAAGGTCGCATCGAGGCGCAAAGGATACACACCCGGATCAAGCAATGCGTGAACGCCTTGTAGCGCCACTTGCAGGCCGCCCTGGCTTGGAAAAAAGTGAAGCGGATGATCCACCAGCACCCCGCCGAGGCTGACACCCGGTTGTGCGGTGACGCTGATCACTCCCGTGCCGCCTTGTTTGATTGGCAGGTCGCGGATCTCCGCGCTGATGAACGCGGAAGGCAATCCGCTGGCGTTGTTCCCACCGTCTTCACCGGGAACATAAAGCGTATCGCCCGGTAAACCGGACCAGGAACCTTCAAGATGGTTAATGCTGGTGAGAGACCATACATCGGTATTGTTCTTGACCGCGAATTCCAGCATGGATTCTCCCGTCGCAGGCGAGACTCTCCTGCTGTATTGGGTTTGATCCTGGATGGGCACGATCATGTTTGCCCCGACATAAAACTCGCTTGGACTGACAACACGATTGAGTTTCCGAAATAGTTCGTCGGGAACCTGGGTTTGCCGCATCAGGCTTCGATATGAATCCCCAAAGTTGATGAATTTCGTGTCGAGAATGCCGGAAATTCCCTCGAGGCCCGGGATGATCAGCTGCTGTCCAACTGCGAGCGTGTTTGGGTCTGCAATGCCGTTGACAGCGAGCAGGTCATCGAGGCTGACGCCGAACCGCGCCGCGATGGAATACAAGCTGTCCCCCTGCTGAACGATGTAGATCGGTCCGGTGCCTTCCTGTGCGCGAGCCGGTGTCGAAGGGACGAGAATCGCTATCAATAAAAGGAAAGCGATGAAATTACGTTTATACATCTTTGATTTCGACTTTATCGCCGATCTCATAGTCTCCCCAGCGATCCGGGTGTAATTCCAAAGTATATTTTGCGTCCTCTTTGGGGAAGTAGGCTGGCTTCCATGATTTGGCAATGACTTTGTCCACCACCTTCATCTCGGAATTGATCCAAAACACGGCGAGATCGAAAGGGACGAAGAACATGTGAATGGACGTGTCGAGGCGTGAATCGCGCTTCTCGACGAGCAGCAAGCCTTCATCAGGTTCGAGGCGCGGCCGGAACATCAAGCCGCGGAGTCGGCAGGAAAACGAGTCGCAATATCCAGCCCTTGCGGGTCGTATGAGCGGTCTGCTGAGGTTGATGACGGAAACGGTGCGGGCCATATTAGTTCAAGAAAAAGGCGGCGTATTCGCCGCCCGGTTTGGGTTATTTCTGGCTGAATACCCTCTCCACGCTGTCCAATAATTCCTGGGGGCTGAATGGCTTGGCAATATAGTCATCCACCTTGGCGATGTGCAAGCCGAGCACTTTGTCTATGTTCTGCGCCTTGGCAGTGACGACGATGACTGGGATGTTTCGCAGCGCCTGGTCGGCTTTCATTTGTTGATATACTTCCCACCCGTCCATATCCGGCATCATCAGATCGAGCAGGACAAGGTCCGGATGCAGTTCGCGCACAAGGCGGATACCCTCCACGCCGCCTGCGGCACCCTGGACGTTAAAGCCTTTGCGGGCGAGGATCAACCGGATCAGGTCGATCATTTCAGGCTCGTCTTCGACGCACAGGATGGTCTTTGCAATTGTTTCATCCATATGGTTCTGCCTTTGAATCAAGTTTACCATAAAGACCCCGGGCGATTTCCATGAATATAATTACCTGGAACGTGAACGGAATCCGTGCGGCATTGGGAAGGAACGCATTGGATTGGGCATTCGAAAAAGAGCCGGACGCCCTGTGTTTGCAGGAAGTTAAAGCCCGCCCCGATCAATTGGATGAAAAATTGGCATCCCGCTTGAAGTTGCCTTTTCAGTGGAACCCCGCCGCGCGAGCAGGTTACAGCGGGGTTGCAACTTTTTTCAAAACCGAACCGGATGAATCCAAGCTCGGTATGGACGACCCTGAATTCGATGTGGAAGGGCGTATCATACAGACCTGTTGGGGAAATCTACGCCTCGTCAACGCTTACTTTCCGAGCGGCCAGCGCGGGCATGATCGCGTGGATTACAAACTCCGTTTTTACGCCCGCCTGTTGGAGGTCTGCCAGTCGCTTCATTCCAAGGGGGAATTGCTCATCGTCACTGGCGACTTCAACACCGCTCACATGCCCATTGATTTGAAGAATCCCAGGGCGAATTCCCGGACTTCCGGCTTCCTCCCGGAGGAACGGGCATGGGTTCAGAAGTACCTCGATCATGGCTTTGTGGATGTCTACCGACGCCTCTACCCGGAACGCGTCCAATATACCTGGTGGACCTACCGCCTCGATGCCCGCGCCCGGGGAATCGGCTGGCGGCTGGACTATTTCCTCGTTTCTGAAGCTTTGATGTCAAGGGTCAAGGATGTCATCATTCACGACGGGGTAATTGGGTCGGACCATTGCCCGGTGGAACTGGTGATGGACTGATTGTGTCAGGATTCCTCATCGCGTTCTCACCATGTTAGAGAATCGTAATAATAAAACACCTGTACGCCTCGTCTGGGAAGCGGCTTGGTATAATGCTTATGTCAGAAAGTTTTGGAGGATTCTGTGAATTCCCGTGGTCAACCGTTTTTTGTGTATTTTCTATTGCTCGTAGCCATCGGAGCGATGATCTTCATTGGCATGCGGGATACATCGACGTCCGTGGAGCCGCTCACCATTAGCGAGGTGGCGCGGATGATCCAGGCGGGGCAGGTCGCGCGCATCATCATCGAAAGCGACGATTCCATCCGCGTGATCAAGGTCAACGGCTCGGAGGAAACCGCTCTCGAGTCCCGTAAGGAGGCGGATACCACGCTGGTGGAACAACTCCGCGAGTATGGTGTCACTCCTGAGCAGCTATCCGGGATGAATATCGAAGTCAGCGCGCCTTCCGTTTGGGGCGGGGTGTTGAGCGGCGCGCTGTATCTGCTTCCGGTTCTCTTCATGGGCGGGCTTTTATGGTTCATTTTCCGCCAGGCGCAGGGCAGCAACAACGCGGCGATGTCCTTTGGCAAGTCGCGCGCGCGAATGTTCAGCGGTGAACATCCCACAGTGACCTTTGCGGATGTTGCCGGCGCGGACGAAGCCAAGCAGGAACTGGCAGAGATCGTCGAGTTCCTGAAAGAGCCGCAGAAGTTCATTCAACTCGGCGCGCGGATTCCCAAAGGCGTTTTATTGGTGGGTCCTCCCGGAACCGGTAAAACCCTTCTTTCCAAAGCTGTGTCTGGTGAAGCAGGCGTGCCCTTCTTTTCCATCTCCGGTTCCGAGTTCGTGGAAATGTTCGTGGGCGTGGGTGCTAGCCGCGTGCGCGATCTGTTCGACCAAGCCAAGCGCCATTCGCCATGTATTATTTTCGTAGACGAAATTGATGCGGTGGGTCGCCAGCGCGGAGCTGGTCTCGGCGGTTCACACGATGAACGCGAACAAACCCTCAACCAGATGCTGGTCGAAATGGACGGCTTCGACACAGATACAAACGTCATCATCATCGCCGCCACCAACCGCCCCGACATCCTCGACCCGGCTTTGCTGCGCCCCGGTCGCTTTGACCGCCGCGTTACACTCGACCGCCCCGATGTGAAGGGACGCGAAGCCATCCTCAAAGTTCACGTTAAGGGCAAGCCCTTGGAACCGGATGCCGATCTCGCATCTGTGGCGCGAGGGACGCCCGGTTTTGCTGGCGCTGACCTTGAAAACCTCGTCAATGAAGCGGCGATTTTGTCTGCCCGCCGCAACAAGAAATCCATTGGCCAACCCGAATTGGAAGAAGCCATCGAACGCGTGGTGATGGGACCGGAACGCAAGAGCCGCCTCATCTCGGATGAAGAGAAGCGCATCATCGCCTACCATGAAGCTGGTCATGCCATCGTTGCCAATGCCATCGCTGAAGCGGACCCCGTCCAAAAAGTCACCATCGTCGGTCGCGGACAGGCTGGCGGCGTGACCTGGTTCCGCCCGGATGAAGACCGCATCCTTATGTCCCGCAAGAAAATGATCGCCACCCTCGCCATGGCGTTGGGCGGCCGCGCCGCTGAAGAATTGATCTTCGACGACATTACCTCCGGCGCTTCCGGTGATATCGAGCAGGTAACTCGCATGGCTCGCGCCATGGTTACGAGACTTGGCATGAGTTCTGAAATGGGCACCCTTGCATATGGACAGAAAGAAGAGTTGATTTTCCTTGGGCGTGAAATTTCCGAACAGCGTGATTATTCTGAAGCCGTCGCCGAGCAGATCGACCGCGAAGTCCGCAAACTGGTGGAGGACGCGTACAAGCAAGCCCGCGCCACGGTGAAGAAATATCGCAAGCAGTTGGATGCTGTGGCAAGGAAACTTTTGGAAGTCGAATCCATCACCCGCGACGAGTTCGAAGCGATCTTCCCGCCGCCGTTTGGCAAGAAAAGCGGAACTCCGCAACTTGCGTAAAATCGATCTTGACCTGGAGCCCCGGTGAAACTGCCGGGGCTTTTTTTTATTCAGTTACCATTCATTATGCCTTGATAGTATCCATGGAATGAGAAATAAAAACCTCCGCATAATTTGGGCCGTAACCCTTGTGTTGTTTTTACTTCCCGGGGTTTATGCTTTGTTTACACTTGGACGGCCCGCCCCGGTCCCGGTCAAACGGCAACTTTTTGAAGGGGTGATCTATCGGCGTATCGTCCGCTACCTGCCGTATGCGATGATCGCACACGTGGTCGTGATCGACAGGAAAGAGGATGATTTCCGCTTTTTGGTGACACCACCGAATGAAATGGAAGGCGGCGCAATGAAGGCGCGGACCACGTCGGAGTTCTTGAAGGAATTCGGCATTCAAATCGCCATCAATGGAGATGGTTTCTATCCATGGTGGTCGCGTTCACCTGTGGATTATTACCCTCACAGCGGAGACCCTGTCACACCCTTGGGGTTTTCTGCTTCGAGCGGGAATGTTTATGCGGATGGATTGAAGGATGAAGAGCTGGAACCAACATTATATGTGAGCCGCCGAAACGAACTGACCTTTAACCTGCCGCCCAATAAGATTTTCCATGCGCTTTCCGGTGACAGGATGTTGATCCTGGGCGGCGAGATCGCGGCTGGATTAGACGATTCGATCCTGCATCCGCGCACGGCGATAGGGGTGAACCGCAATGGGCGTTATGTGATCCTGGTTGTAGTGGACGGCCGGCAGCCATTCTACAGCAGCGGCGCGACGTATCAGGACCTTGCCGAATTACTGAAGGATTTCAACGCCCATTTTGCCATGGCGCTGGACGGCGGCGGTTCCGCTACGCTCGTCGTGCAGGGTGAAAATGGAAGAGCGGAGATATTGAACTCGCCGATCGATAATTACATTCCGGGTCGGGAACGTCCGATTGCAAATCATTTCGGTGTGTTTATTGGTGAGTGACGAATAAACCTCGATCAAGACCCGCTTCATCTGAAACGGGTCTTGATTTTTTATGGGGAAATTGCAATAAAGGGCACTTGGGAATTGCAATTATTTTGCAATAAGGCGGCAACTTACCTGTAACGCGCGCCTTCGATTTGAAACAATAGAATTTAATTGGCTTATAAGTTTTCATTATTGAAGCGCCTTAATTGGCAGTTTGGAGGAGATATACATATTAATGAACCTCTTTTTATTAAGCTGTCGCAGTTCTGCATCCAGCTTCCAATCAAAAAGGAGAAAACAATGAAATTGAAGAATTTGATACGTGCAGCGATTTTGCTTGCAATGCTCGTCAGTATTCATGGCGCTGGCTCACAGGCGTTTGCTCAAGGGAACAGCACAAATTACCTTGGCGCGCAGATCATCATCCGCAGCACAACCTTTTGGGATGCGGTTTTCAACGGAACTGTGAATGCGAACCGTTTTGAACGCTGGTCGCTCCAGTTGGTGAACCCGGAGAACTTTACTATTTCGGTCATTACCACCTCTGGCACACTCACGCCCGATATCTACCTGCTGGATGCAAATGAAAATCAGATCGCCTTGGCGAACGGCGCCCTTTCGAGCGCGGCACTAACCAGTAACCAACCTGCTGGCGATTATTTTATTCAGATCCAGCCTCAATCCGGTGAGGGAACATACCTCATGGAGATCAGCCGTGCGGGGCAGGTGGTTGAACCGACTGCCTCTGTGGTGTTGAACCCCGCTGTAACTCAGATCGGTGGAAACGCCACTGGAACAGTCATGCTCAGCAATGTTCCCGCCAGCGGTTATTCCAGTGCGGAAGTCACCTGCACCTATGACCCGGCTTTGATCCAGGTCAGCAATATCACCGACTCTGGACTCTTCGGCTCCGACCCCGCCGTAGCGATCTTTGGACCTGCGAGCGGTTCCTTCGTCTTCGCCGTGGCTGGCAGTAATGGACAACGTGCCGCTTCTGATGGTGCTCTCTTTACCTTCACCATCACCGCGTTGGCAGCCGGGCAGGCTGATATCAATTGTGTGGTGCGTGTCTCTGCCGGTGGCGTATTGACAACCATTGCATCTTCACCGGTCACCTTGGTCATCGAAGAACCGACTGCAACCCTTAATGGAACGGTTCTTGCCGCCAAGCCAGTCACCGTTACCCTCTACAGACCAGATACCACTGTTGAAGCTACAGCCACTGCGGATACGAACGGTAATTTCACAATGACGGCACTTGCTGGCTCTTACACTGTTGTGGCATCGGCACCCGGCTTTCTCAGAGCCCAGGGCAGCCTGGTCCTCACTGCTGGCGCTACCAAGACCATGCAGACTATCACCCTGCTTGCCGGTGATATCGACGGTAATGATGTGATCGACCAGTTCGATGCCCTCACCATCGGCTTGAACTACAATCTCGCAGCCCCTGCAGCCGCCGACCTTAATAACGACGGAACGATAAACGTCCTCGATCTCGAACTTCTCGCCGTCAACTATCGCGAGACTGGTCCTCTTGCCTGGCAGTAAACACCCGATAATGAAAAGATGCGCCGAATTTATTCGGCGCATCCCCCCCCATCGAGCACTCAAGGTAAAGGATTGCGCTGACCATCATTGCACTCATCTGTCTCGATGCTGTCATTCAGGCAAAAGCGCAATCTGCGGAATCGATTTTGGTCACCGACAATGCTAAGGGTTTCAAGACCATTGAAACAGAGATTGTCGCGGTCAATGGTTCTTCTGCTCTTGTGAGACGAGGGCACGCGCGGCTGATTAGGCTCGAAATCCTTGTCTCCGTTGATAGGACATTGCCATGAAAAATAAATTATCCGCCAGGCTATCCCTGCTGATCTCGATACTGCTTGTTGCCATTCCTGCAAGCGTGTTAGCAAGCACAGCACCGCCCGTGGATATGTTCCAATTGCCCTGGGAGCAGGGGAAAGCCTGGTATCCATACGATGGGCTTGATAACGGAATCCGGCGTTCCACCGGAAGTCCGCATTATTATGGAAACGGCGGCGCATTGGACTTTGCCCCGCGGGCAAAAATGACGATCGGCGAAGACACCTCGAACGACTGGGTAACTGCAGCCGCAGCCGGAACCGTCTATCAGGTGGGGTCCTGTTTTATCAAGATCGATCATGGCAATGGCTGGAGGACCGAATACTGGCATTTGGATAAGATCCAGGTAACAACAGGCAGCAAGGTCAGTCGCAACCAGCGGTTGGCAACCATCCATAACAATAAAGATAAGCAAGTGTGTACCGGGAATGAATTCCCGGGTCCGCATTTGCATTTTGTATTCCGCCCCAAAGTTCTTGATACCCGTTTTGCGGGATGGACCGTCAACTTCAACATTTTTACAAATATCACCACCTTCAACAAAAGCGGACAAACCGTTGGCAGGCTCCAGCCATTGATGAATATTCCCGACCTGCAGGTCGCCACTCGAGGCATTCTCGATTGGAACATCACCTACGAGGGCAGCGTTGATGCCTTTCGCCAGGAACGTTGGTCGCTCCTGTTGATCGACATGGCGAAGTTCGATATCAAAGTGAATCCAACCGGCATAGGCCTGGTGCCCGTCATTGTCTTGTTGGATGCAGGTGGAAATGAAATTACACGTGCCAGCGGAACATTGAGCACGACCCAACCCGCTGGCTTTTATTACGTCGATATCCGCCCAGAGGCGGGGACGGGGTATTACAACATCCACGCCACAAAGATCGAATCCGGCGGCGCCACGGTTACACCTTCACCGACAGCGACTCAAACAAGTACGATCACTCTGACTCCAACGGCAACAACAAGCCCTGGAACTCTTTCTGCAACGCCTACTGTGACCCTCACCTCAACCGCCACAGACATTTTCACTGGAACGCCCGATCTTACCCAAACATCCAATGCGATCACGCAGACCGCGATCGCTGGCACACTGACCGCAACAGCGGACGCAGCTACTCAAACCGCGGTCGCCGCTACACTGACTGCAAATCCTGCCATTCAAACCGCCATCGCCTCTACACAAACAGCACTTGTCGCGACATTGACCGCTGAACCTGCCATCCAAACTGCCATTGCTGCCACCCAGACCTCCAGTGCGTTGACGATGACAGCATCGGCCATCACACCCTCGCCAACGATCACCCAGACCAGTGTGCCGACTCCCACAGGTCCCTATGTGTTAGTGGATGTGATTCAATCCACCCTGACAACCAATCAAACCAGTCTGGTGAATGTAAGTTTGAACCATGTGCCAACAGAAGGCTACGCCAGTGCAGAATTTGTCTGTACGTACAACCCTGCCATCGTAGAAGTCAGCAATATCCTGGCAGCGAACCTCTTCGATTCAGACCCGGTCACCGCCTTGAGCGGACCACAAAACGGACAGTTCATCCTTGCCATTGCAGGAGGGAATGGCAGGAAAGCGACCTCCAGTGGAATCGCCTTCACCTTCTCGATACGCGGTTTGCAGGTTGGGCAAACGACCGTTCAATGTACCGCGCGCGTTTCCACGGGGCAGGGTGGGTTGCAGCCGATCGCATACATCCCCGATATTGTGACCGTGGTCGGTCCTGCCATGTCGCCCACGCCGGTGGGTTCCGCCATCACTGGCAGGGTGATCGCCAGCAAACCCGTTACCATTCGTTTGTATGATGCCAGCAATACATTGGTCATCTCACAGGCTGCGAATTCCGATGGATCGTTCGCGTTACAAGTCCCAGGCGGCACTTACACCATCATCGCTTCGGCGGACGGCTTCCTCAAGGCTCAGAACGCCATGACCCTCATAAACGGGCAGACGATCATCAAGCCAACCATCACTTTGCCGGCGGGGGATATAGATGGTAACGAGATCATCGACGAATTCGATGCGCTCACCATTGGGATAAACTACGGCGCTTCCATCCCCGCTGCAGCGGATCTCAACAACGACGGCGTGATCAACGTCCTCGACCTTGAGCTGCTGGCGGCGAACTATCGATTGGCGGGCGCGCTATCGTGGCAATAAAGACTGTAGTGGCGGGGTTACCCCGCCACTACGTTTTTAAAATTCGATCTCCCCGATCTGCTCAAAGTTAATATCGAAGAATTCCTCGGCTTCGGTTTCCAACTCGGCATCGAACGCATCTCCCGCGCGGACTCCGCGATTGCAATACGATCTATAAGGGCAGTAAAGGCACCGGTTGGTATCCTCAGTTTTAGGGTAGGAGGAGGCGGATTTTATTTCTTCTGCGAAACGTGAAATGGCATCCCAATCCCGCTTGAATTGATCCGGCTGATAGGGGAATCGGGCCGGGTCGTTTGGAAAATCGGAGAACCAGTAGATCATCTCGATCTGTTCGGGCGCGATGGGCTTGCCGCCGTTGAGGAATGCGCCCGCCTGGACCAACAAGGCGCGATACACATGGGTTTGCAAGCGGATGGCAAGAAATTCGTTCCTGGGGCGTTTGCGATAGGTCTTCCAATCATAGATGTAAAACTTTTTTCCATCCGTGGCGATGAGATCATATTTGGCAACAAGACGGAATGCGCCGAGCGGCGCGGATAAAGTGACTTCAGTTCTGAGACTCGGCAGGTCTCTAAGATCTACCAGGTCTTTTGAATTCACGAAATTCCCCCACCATCTTTGCAGATTATCTGTATTGGCTATTTTAGCGATCAGGCTCTCAGGAATGCCGATGAAAAATTGTTGTACGAGCCGGTGAAAAAATTCGCCTTCGCGCTGATGCATTTCATTTTCGAGCGCAGGCTCCGTTTCAATGGCTGGATATGCCAGGCGCTGAAGATAGCGCAGCTCAAAACGGCGCGGGCAGTCGTTGTAGTCCTGCAATGACGATTGGCTGAGTGTGGTCAGATCGATGTGCATGCTTTATTTTGCCACAGAATTTTGCGCCTATGCTATACTTTTGCCAACCTGCGGGGATGGATAGGGAGCAATGCCCTACCATCTTCATGAAAAATTCGGAGTTATATGGGACAGGAAACACAAGTAGCCGTTTTTATCGACTACGACAATATTGAAATAAGTGTGGAAGAAGCCTTCGGCAGGGGCGCCGATGTGGATTGGAGCCGCATTTTCAACTACGCATCGCAGATCGGGCGTGTGGTCTTGCGCCGCGCCTACGCCGATTGGGCGGAAGCCGCCACCAGGCAACGCCAGTTGCTCAACATGGGCGTGGAGTTAATCCATGTAAACAGCAAGCGCGGAAAGAATGCCGCCGATATCCGCATCGTCATCGACGCGCTGGAATTGTTCTACACCAAGCGTGACGCTTTTACGCATGTTTTGCTTGTTTCAGGCGACGGCGATTTTACTGAACTGGTCCATCGTTTGCGGGCGCAAGGCAAGACGGTGATCGGATTGGGAGTGAGCGGCACGACGGCGGATTATCTCGTCAGCGCTTGTGACAAGTTTGTATATTACGACAAATGGCAGGGCGTGGGTAGGTTCAGGAAAGAACCGCAGTCGAATGGCGGGCAAAAACAACAACCTGCCAAACAGATTACCCCGCCTGCACAAAAACAGGAAAAACCTCAGCCGCATCCGCAAGGGAGGGCGCAATCGCAGGAGAAGCCCGCGCCTAAGCCTGCTGCGCCGATCTCGCCGGAGAAACGGCTGGAGCGATATCTCAACATCCTTGCCGCGCATAAGATTCGCATGACGCCCAGTACGAATCGTCCGTTGGTCATTTACAAGATCTACGATATTGTCAAGGAAAACCCGGGCATCACCTTCAATCAACTGAAGGAAAAAGCGCAGGCGGTATTTTCCAATACAAAGGTCGAGCCACAGGTAGCGCTCGATACGGCGCATCAACTTTTCCATACGTTTTGCTTCGAGTTCGACCAAAGCAACGACCGCATCATGGATCGAAGGATGCTGATTTCAGAAGACACGAAATCGCCCGCCGACCTGCTCAATAAATGTGACCAGAAACTCCTGCAAATGATCGCAGGCGACCTGGGCGCGTCTGAAGCGCTCGATAAGGAAATTGCCGCCAAAATTCTCTACGGCAGCGTGCGCAACCCCAAGGTGCTCGATCATATTCAGGATTTGCTCGATAAAGAAACTCAGGTATAATCGCGGGCATGCTTTACATCTTCAGCGTAGGCAAACCCCTCATCGCAATGGCGATCAACGGCTTCAACAGCGCCGGTCCTTGTCGTATTGCGCCTGTTTGCTGAAAGGTTACGTCGCTTTCACACGCCGCAGGCTACTGCGGCGTTTTTGTTTAACCTGTAGATCACATTTGCAATGTGACGTCACGCTTCAAGCGTGACCTACGATAAATTACGGAACCAGCCATGATCCAAATTCAACTCTCCAACATCACCCTCGTTCTCGGCGCCAAACGCATCTTCGAAAATCTCAACTGGGAAATACAGCGTGGTCAACGCATCGGCCTGATCGGTGCGAACGGCGCGGGGAAATCTTCGTTGTTCAAACTGATCGAAGGGGAACATGCCCCCGAAATGGGTGGAAGCATAACCCGCGCCCGCCCTTCGACAGGCTCAGGACAACGCCTCATCACAACGGGATACCTGCCTCAACATCCCGAGCTTGACCCCACGCTGACAGCGCTCGACGCTGCGATGGCGGGCAATCCGCGCGTTGGGGAGGTTCATGCAGAGTTAGAAGAAGTCGAAGCCAGCTTGGGCGATCCCGGGGTTTATGGCGATGAAAAGAAATTACAACGCGCGCTGGAAAAGCAACATCAACTCGTCGAAGAATATCACGCCCTCGGTGGTGACTCCTACCCGGAGCTGGTTAAGGGAATCCTGCTCGGGCTGGGACTCGCTCAAAGCGAATTGGACAAGCCTCTCTCCGTGTTGAGCGGCGGGCAGAAGAAACTTGTCGGGTTGGCGCGGCTGCTTCTGCTGAATCCTGAAATCTTGTTGTTGGATGAGCCCGACAATCATCTTGATTTGCCTGGAAAAATGTATCTCGAAAAACTCATCCGCGATTACGATGGCACGGTGGTCATCATCTCGCATGACCGTTACTTGCTCGATGCCGCCGTGACGCACATCGCCGAACTCGAAGATGGCAGGATGACCGTTTTTGAGGGCGATTACTCCAGCTACATCGCGGACAAAGACATGCGGCTGGCGCGGCAGGAAGAGTTATATCGTGCCCAACAGCACGAAATCCGCCGCATGGAAATTGCGATCAAACGCTTTGCCATTTGGGGCAAGGTATATGACAACGAGAAGTTTGCCGCCAAAGCCAAAACCATACAAAAGCGGTTGGACAAGATGGAAAAGTTTGAGAAGCCAGTCACCGACCGCAAACGCATGGAATTGCAGTTGAACGGCTGGCGCGGCTCGAACAAAGTTTTGGAATTGGCGAATATTTCCAAGTCTTTTGGCGAGAGACGTGTGTTTTCAAATGTCAACGAAACCATCTGGCATGGCGAGCGGGTGGGGATGATCGGCGCGAATGGGGCGGGGAAATCTGTGTTGCTGCGGATGATTCTTGGCAAGGAGATGCCAGATACCGGCGAGATAATAATCGGTCCCAGTGTTTCGATTGGGCATTATGCTCAGGAGCATGAGACGCTCGATTTCAACCAAACGGTTCTGGATGCCGTCCGTTACGCGGGTGAGATGAGCGAGTCACGTGCCACAGCATTCTTGCTGCGGTATTTGTTCACGTACAAGCAGGTCTCGCAAAAAATTGGCGAACTCTCTGGCGGAGAGCGAAGTCGCTTGCAATTGGCGTTGGTCGTGCTCTCAGGTGCGAATTTTCTTTTGCTCGATGAACCCACTAACAACCTCGACATTGCCTCGGCGGAAGTCTTGGAACAAGCCCTCGAAGATTTCGAAGGGACGGTATTGGTCATTTCGCATGACCGTTACTTCCTCGACAGAACTGTGCAGCGATTGCTCGTTATCGAAGATGGTCAACTCGCCGGGCATGTTGGCGGATACAGCGATTACTTGGCGGCTCGAAATCCGAAGTCCGAAGGTAGAGCGACAAGGTGATAAACGGAAATTGACACAATCGGAAGCATCGAGCGAAAGGCGGAGGGTTGACCGAACCGATCAGTCAATTTGTCGATGGATTTTGAGATAAGGTTTATAGAATAACCAATGGAAACAAAATGGGAAACACGACATGAGCCACATTTCCATCTTGCGGTCTGCCTTGCCGGATCAGGGCAGCCTGTTGTATTTCTTCAATAATTCCCTTACATCATCATGGGGCAGAGCTTTGACGCTGATCTCATGCCCGGTCATATCGCGCGCCGCGACCAGTGAATTGATGATCGCCTCCTCAGTCGCATAAACAGTAGCCTCAAAAATGGGATCAAGGTGATCGTTCACGACGGTTTGAATGTCGGTCAAACCTTTTTCGCCGGATTTGGTTGCATTTGGATTAGCAGTGGAGAAAGCGATGAAGATATCGCCGGAGCCGTTTCCCCCGATCGAGCCAGTTCGCGCCATGCCGAGCGAGACGCGTCGTGCCACCCTTTTGAGTTGATGCGGCAAAAGAGGCGCATCCGTCCCCACGACGACGATCAACGAGCCATCGTCCTGCTTGTTGGGATCTTCGCCGCTGACATGCCACTTGTTCTCGTTTTTGATGTGCTTTCCGACGGGGACGCCGGCTATCGTGAGGTATTCGCGCCTGCCGAAGTTCGTCTGCGCCAGCGCGCCTACCGTCCAGCCGCCGGATTTTTCCGGCAGTCTGCGCGAGGATGTTCCTGTTCCACCCTTGAATTCGTAACACATCATGCCTGTCCCGCCGCCAATGCCGCCCTCTGCGATCGCGCCGGATGCCGCAGAGTCCAACGCCTCAAAGACATGTTCTTCCTTTACGAAGAACCCGTCCATGTTGTTTAACCAGGCGTCTGCAGTCTCGGCGACGATCGGCATGCACCATTTTTGGAAGCGGAAATCATTCCTCACCTGCCATTTGACGATCGCATCGCGGACAACGCCGACGCTGTGTGTATTCGTCAACCCGATCGGTCCCTCCAACAATCCTCCCTCTTCGATCCAGAGCGTACCTGTCACCTCGCCATTGCCGTTGAAAGAGTGAACGCCTGCATAGACCGGATCAAATAATTCCCTGCCCCGCGGGTGGATGATGGTCACACCTGTCCGCGCGTCTGTCCCTTCGATGATGGTCGAATAACCGACTGTGACTCCGGAGACATCGGTAATCGCATTGAATTCCCCCGGTGTTCCTTCGAACGGAATCCCCAATCCGCGCGCACGTAGTTTATTCATGTAACTCTCCTGTGTGTTGAATAGGAAATTATAGCCGAATGGCAGGTTCAACCACCTTTGATACTTATCCTGGGTTTTCGCTGGTACAATGGGCACCATTAAATTCGAAAGGAAAAAACATGACGCACGATATGGTGAAAGACGGACTGGTTGTTTCGATGGAATACAAATTGACCGTGGACGGAGAAGTCCTGGACTCCTCCGACGAAGCGGGTCCTTTGCAGTTTTTGACCGGATACGGCAATATCATACCCGGCTTGGAAAATGAAATGATGGGAATGAAGATCGGCGAGAGTAAAAATGTCACGGTTCAGCCCGCTGATGGTTATGGCGAATTCGAAGAGGATGCCTTCACAGAGGTTTCTCGAAGCCAGTTTCCGACCGATATGAAATTGGAGGAAGGGATGGAACTGCATGTGACCGACGAGGACGGCAACCATCAAGCCGCTTATGTCGCCGAGTTCAACGACAAGACCGTCAAACTCGATTTCAACCATCCCCTTGCCGGAGCCGTTTTGGATTTCTATGTAAAGGTCGTCGCTTTGCGCGAACCGACCGATGAGGAACTCGACCATGGCCACGTCCATGAAGGGGATGGACATCATCATTAACCGAAATGCAAAATAGGTTGAATAAGGCGGTCATTCCGTTTTTGGTTTTAGCCGTACTGGCATTGTTGTTTGCGATGTGGGGCGGGCTGATGCGACTTGGATGGCGCATCCCCGCCCTTTCTTCTTCCATGGCGCTGGCGCATGGTCCTTTGATGATCACGGGCTTTCTTGGCATTCTCATCACGGTGGAGCGTGCCGTGGCCTTGAAGCAGCGCTGGATGTACGCTCCCGCAGTATTTGCTGCGATTGGGTGGGTTATCATTCTTACGGGCTGGAATGCAGTGCTCGGCGCGGCGCTGATGTCGCTGGCAAGCGCAGGCGGTGTAATGATCCTCATAGAAATCACACGTCGTGAGCCGGCGCTGTACACAGGCACGATGCTGCTTGGATCTTTGTCCTGGCTGGTTGGGAACATCCTATGGTTGATGGGCTGGCAGATTTACCAGGTTGTTTTCTTTTGGCAGGCGTTCCTGGTGTTGACCATTGCTGGCGAGCGGTTGGAACTCAGCCGGGTGCTGCGCCCGACTGAAAATTCGATGAGATTGTTCGCGGTCATTTTGATCGCATATCTCCTCAGCCTGGTTGCGTTCCCGTTCAACCTGCAAGTCGGATTGCGGCTGAACGGGGGAGCCCTTTTTGCATTGGCGCTCTGGTCGTTTCGAAACGACATTGCATGGAGAAACCTTCGCCATTCCCTGCCGCTGACACGTTACATCGCCTGGTGCCTAGCTATTGGTTTTGTATGGTTGGGCATCGGCGGGGCTTTAGGAATGGGATTTGGCGCACAGGTGGCAGGTCCGCGATATGATGCGGCGCTTCATACGATCTTTGTCGGTTTCGTCATTTCGATGATCTTCGGTCATGCGCCGATCATTTTCCCGGCGGTGCTTGGCGTACCGGTCCTGTTCCGTCCGGCATTTTATTTTCATTTGATAATACTGAACGCTTCCCTTGCAATACGCGTCATTGGGGATTTTATCAATATCCACCCCATGCGGATGTGGGGCGGATTGCTCAACGAAGCTGCCATTCTTCTGTTCCTGGTGATGACCGTTTCGTCGGTCATTGGCTCGGTCAGACGCTCCGCGACTTCGAGCTGAACGTGTTCCACCAATAATGACACGGGGATATCAACACAATTTTTTTGCGGCGGATTCCTGCCGCTTTTTTGCCTGCCGCTTGATAACCTGGCGGAGCCCGACTATGAAAAAGATCACGCCGAGCACCAATCCGCCAAAATTGCCCAAAAATTCATTTACCACCTCCCACTGACTGCCGAAGAGATAACCGAGCCCGCCGTAGCCGAAGATCCACACGGCTTCACCGAGTGCATCATAAATAATGAACTTCCTGAACGGATAACGCGTTGTACCGGATAAAAGATTTACGGGCAGCGCAATGGCCGTCACCAAAAAACGTGAGAAGAAAATGGAAAGCGGTCCCCACTTTTGGAAGGACTTTTCTGCTTCGATCCATTTTGGGGTTCCGCCGAAACGATTGAGAACGTACCCGCTGGCGTAATAACCCATCGAATAACTGAGGCTATCGCCGATGATCACGCTGATGATGGAGGTCAATGCGGTGGTATGCCACGGTAAATACCCCTCCCGGGAAAACGCTCCGGCGGCAATGACAAGCGGGGTGCAGGGAAGTGGAACGCCCAACCCGCCTATAAAAACAACCACTCCCAGCAGCGGCGCGCCATAATTGATGACTTGGGTAAGGAGAAAATCGGACATGGAAGGGATAACTAGGGCGTTGCAGGCATCGGGGCATCCGGTGGGGCAGGCGGGGTTTGCGGCTGGTGCGCGAGGATCGTCGCCTTGACAGTGGCTAACACATATCCATCATCGTCCGGGTAAAATTCATCGTTCAATTGTTTAAGGCTTTTTTTGAAATTCATTTTGGGGTCGATATCCAGCGCATCGAAAAGAATATCGGGCGGCACGCCGTAGTTGTATGAAACGAAAGGAACGGTCATCCAATCTTCGATGTCTTCCGCGTCGGTTCGTAATTCCTCTGCAATCGGCGGCGGGCGATGATTCTCGAACTTTTTGAAGGCGTGAAACGCGCGCAAACCAAAGAAAAGAATCAACATCACCCCGAGAACGCTCACGGCGATGAAAAGATTACGCGATTTGGAATTGTCCTGCACTGAAGTTACTCCTGCCACTCCAATTCAAAGTCGCCGACGAAAACCGTGTCGCCGTCTGAAACGCCTGCTTCACGCAGGGCTTTATCCACGCCGAGTTTTTGCATCAACTTTTGGAAGCGGCGAACCGAGCCGTAATGTTCCCAATACGTCATTTTGGCGGCGCGTTCGATGGCAATGCCGGATACTCTCCATTTATCCCCGTCTTCCCTGTGGATCTTGAATTGGTTCGGGTCCACTTCCGGTTTATAGACGGGCAGCGCTTCTTCCTCGATTTGTTCCGGAGTCAGGTCCTGGAGCCTTCGGTAAGCTGAAAGTAAAACCTCCCGCGTGTTTGTACGCGCCATGGCAGATGCGGTGATGACATCCACTTTTTTCCTTTTGAAACTTGCTTGAATGTCTTTCAAGCGCGCTTGCACATCGGGCTGGTCGATCTTGTTGACGACCACGACCTGCGGTTTCCTGGCAAGCTTTGGGTCGAAGAGGGATAGTTCGGTATTGATCTGACTGAAATCAGCGAGCGGATCTTCAGATAAGCCGTCTATCATGTGGATCAAAATCCGGGTGCGCTGGATGTGACGCAAGAAATCATGACCCAACCCCGCGCCGTCGTGCGCGCCCTCGATCAACCCGGGGATATCCGCCAGCACAACAGTGGTGTCATCGTCGATTTTGGCAACGCCCAGATTCGGTTGGAGGGTCGTAAAGGGATAGTCGCCGATCTTTGGTTTGGCGTTCGTCAGAACGGAGAGGAGGGTGGACTTTCCGGCGTTGGGCAGGCCGATGATGCCGATATCCGCTATCAGCTTAAGTTCGAGGCGCAGCATTTTTTCATCGTGCGGTTCGCCGCGTTCGGCTGTCCGCGGGGCTTGATTTCGCGAGGTCGCGAAATGCTGATTGCCGCGTCCGCCGCGCCCTCCCTTGCAAATGATGAGCTGTTGGCTTGTCTCGGTCAGATCGCCGAGCAATGCGCCGGTTTCAGCATCGTAAATGACCGTCCCCGGCGGCACGTGGATGACGAGGTCTTTTCCATTGCGCCCCGTCATTTGGGAAGCGCCGCCATTCACGCCATTCTCTGCCGCAAACGATTGTTTTGGACGAAAGTGTGAAAGCGAATTCAGAATCGGTTTGACTTCGAAGATGACATCGCCGCCCTTGCCCCCGTCTCCGCCGTCGGGACCGCCGCGCGGCTCATATTTTTCGCGGCGGAAATGCACCATGCCGTCGCCGCCTTTGCCGGATTTGACATGAATATTGACCTGATCGATAAACATGGCTCCATTATAACGGGTGGCTTCCCCGGCATCTGATTGCCATGCGCGAAGCGTAAGAACTCGTAATGGATTTTGTCATGGCATTATTATGATTAGCAAGTTCATTGAGAGGATAATCGGGGTTGGACTTGTAAAAATGACCAACGACCTGGGTAATGATCCTCAACCTATGATCCTGATCGTCGAGGATGAAGCGCCGATCCGAATGGGGCTTTCCGCGGCAATGAGCCGACTTGGCTATCGCGTCATCACGGCAGAGAACGGGAGCGACGCTCTCTTCAAAGCGGAAGAGAACCCTCCCGACCTGATCGTTTCGGACATAAAAATGCCGGTGGTCGATGGATTCGAGTTGAAGAAACGCCTCAACGCGAACCTGGCGCTTGCGTCCATTCCTCTGATCTATCTTTCCGCCCGAACATCCATTGAAGACCGTGTCGGTGGAATCCGAGGCGGGGCAGACGATTACGTTACCAAACCCTTCGACTTGGAGGAATTAACCGCCCGCGTCGAAGCGGTGCTGCGTCGCGCCCGCGGTGAACGGAAACTCGGTTTCGACCTGGCGCGGCAGGTCGATAGGGAAGGTTTGGAAAAACTCCGCCTAGAACTGATGCAAAATTTCCATCACGAGATACGCACTCCGCTCAATAACGTGATGATGTTCCTTGAGATCGTGGCGACCCAAAAATTCGAAACATTGGAGGAACAGGAGGAATTCATCCGCATCGCGCGCTCCAGCGGAGACAGGCTCGAGTCGCTTGTCTCGGATATCATCTTCCTGACCGATTTCGATCAGGGTGTATTCAATGAAGTCAGACAGAATATAAATCCGGAGACGCACCTCCTCCAACTTCTCAGGCGACGTCTCGTCCGCTTTGAATCGAAATCGTTGAATTTCGTTCCCATCGTTTCAACGGCTGGTGAGATGAAAGCCCCGCGTCACGAATTCGTCCATGCCGTCATGCACCTGGCGGATAACGCCTTTAAGTTCAGCCCGAATGACGGGACGGTCATCCTAAAGGTTGCGCCCGGAGAGCGCGGCGGCGCGACGATCACCATCGAAGATCAGGGACCCGGGATCCCGGCTGCGCTCCGTGAGAAGGTGTTCGAGCGGTATTTTCAGATCAGCCAGGGTCCAACGCGGGAATATCAGGGATTGGGACTCGGCTTGACCATCGCCCGCGCTGTTTTCCGTTCCTTGGGCGGCGATGTGACGATATTGGACAGCGCGCAAGGTTGCTGCGTGCAGGCAGTCCTGCCCGACCTCAAAGTGGATGATGCGTCAAATGGATAAGAATTTCACGCCATCCACAGGTTTATCCACCGATGCAGCGTTGCAGGTTTCCGCCCTGACCAACGAACTGGATTATCGCGCCTTGTTCGAACAGGCGGGGGAATGCTTCTTCATCCTCAGCCCGAAGTTGAGATTTATTGCGGTCAATCCCCAAGCCAGCCGTTTGCTCGGCTATTCAGAAGAGGAACTTGCCGGCACCTCTGCCAAAACCATTCTCGGGTTGGATGACCCGGTCCACTGGAAGACGATCCTGGAAAAACGCACGAATTCATTTACTCACACCCTTCGCAGGAAGGACGGCTCGACTCTTCAGATGGAAATGAGTTCATCGCTGGTATTGGATTCGTCGGGCAAACCCGCTTGCATTCAATTCATCGCGCGCGATATCAGCGAACGCATGCAAACCGAGCGCGTCATGAAGCGCAACATGCGCGCCCAGTCCATCATCGGCGAAGTGACAGCGATGCTGTTCCGGTCCACCAACATCGAGGGCAGGATGTCTGAAGCCCTGGAATCGCTTGGGTACGCCGTCGGCGTCTTCAGCTGCGTGGTCTTCGAGGCGAAAAACTCGTCCCTGCGCATTCGGCATAAATGGGTGGACCCGGCCGTCCCTGCGTTCGATGCGGAAGCGATCCTCCAGCCGTATGTGGAATCCATGTCTAAATTCCCAGACCGGGTATTTACCATTCCCGATGTTCCCAGGAATGGGTCGAGCGTGCCGGACATCTCTCTGCTTGCCGTCCCCATCCAGGGCGCATTGGGAATGTGGGGATTCCTGGGTCTGTTCAGCAAAGGGGACCGACTTACATGGCTTCCAACAAGTTTCGAGATCGTTCAGACGACTGCCAATCTCCTTGGAGCCGCCATCGAGCGCATCCATTATGAAGAGACACTGCGCCTGAGCGAACGACGCAACCGTATCATCGTCGATGCCCTGCCCGACCTGCTGTTGCGGGTGGATCGCTCGGGACGTATTTTCGATTACAACGCGAATGTATCGCATCCTCTTTATCGTGAGCCGGGGGCTGTCATTGGAAGAAATCTATCCGAGTTGTGGAGCGCCGAAGTTACCGGGAGGCTGCTGCCAAAGATCCCGAATGAAACCCTTTTTACCCAACCCCGGATGGTGGATAACTTTACTCTGCAGGGTCGTGAGGGTATTTTCGAAGCGCGCCTCTTTCCGATCAGCAAACTGGAGGCTTTGATCCTAGTGCGTGACATCACCGAGCAGGCGCGGCTCGATCAGATGAAATCGGATTTCATCAATTGGGCGTCGCATGAACTGCGGACACCGCTTACCTCTGCGATATTGATGGCGGAACTCCTTCGGCAGGGATGCACGCCCGAAGAGGGCGAGGAATATCTTGCAACCCTCTCCAGCGAATTGAACCGCCAGAGGAATTTGATCAACGAGTTGTTGATGGCCGGACGGCTCGAACACGGCGCCCTGCGCGTGGAAATGACATCGCTCGACCTGATCCCGGTCTTGATAGAATCCCTTTCGGCAGTAAAGCCGATCGCTAAAAAACGGGATGTAAGAATATTGTTCGCACAGCCATCGCAGCCCTGTTTCATCTGGGGCGATGTAAGCGCGCTTCATCAGGTGTTCATAAATTTGATCAGTAACGCGGTGAAATTTTCACCCGAAGGTGGCGTTGTGGAACTGCAATTGAAAACGAACGCAGCAGAAGCGCGCGTGTCCATTTCAGACAAAGGATTGGGGATTCCCCTGGACGCGCTCCCGCACCTCTTCGAGCGTTTCTATCGCGCGCGCAACGTAACCGCGGCGGAAATTCCCGGAAGCGGTATCGGGCTGTATATTGTGAAGTCCATTGTGTCGGAGTTGAAAGGCGATATTCATGTCGATACGGAACTCAACAAGGGCACCACCTTCACCGTGTCGCTGAATCTTGTGGATGGGGCATGAATTATTGGTCCCCTTTTTATTGGCATGAGGAATAATTTTCCACCATTATTAATAATGTCGGATGACTAAAATCATCCGACATTATTTTTTCAACTTGTCATCTCTGGACTACTTCTTCACCCCAAACTTCTTCATCAACACATCTTTCAGTGTAGGCACGCCGATCTCCTGCAATTCATAGCGGACTCGCTGTGAAGGCTTGTTGATCTTGATGATCCGGCTCAGGTCGATCGGCGTACCGATCACTACCATATCCACATCCGCCTTGTTGATGGTCTCTTCAAGTTCCTTCGTTTGTTTGTCGCCATAGCCCATTGCCGGGAGGATGGCACCCGTGGTCGGGTACTTCTCGAAAGTCTTAGCGATAGAACCCACCGCAAATGGACGCGGGTCAACGATCTCTTTCGCGCCGAAGCGGCGGGCGGCAACGTAACCGGCACCGTACGCCATTTCGCCGTGCGTGAGGGTCGGACCATCTTCCACGACCAAAACGCGCTTGCCAAAGATGGCATCGGGGTTATCCACGAAGAGGGGAGAGGCGCCTTCAATTTGCACGGCAGTGGGGTTCAGCTTACGAAGTGACTCGCGCACTTTGATGACAGCTTCTGCATCGGCGGTATCGACTTTGTTGATCACGAAACAATCAGCCATGCGGACGTTGGTCTCGCCGGGGTAGTAAGTGAATTCATGTCCAGGACGGTGCGGGTCTGCGACCACGATCTGATAATCGGGCACATAGAACGGGAAGTCGTTGTTGCCGCCGTCCCATAGAACAATATCGGCTTCGGCTTCGGCTTTGCGGATGATCTTCTCGTAGTCCACACCGGCATAGATGATCACGCCGTTATCGATATGCGGTTCGTATTCCTCGCGCTCTTCGATGGTGCAGTCGTATTCGTCGAGGTCATCATACGAAGCATAGCGTTGGACTTCCTGCGCGATGAGATTCCCATACGGCATCGGGTGACGGATCGCCGCGACCTTGTAGCCCATCTCTTGCAGAATCAAAGATACGCGCCTCGTGGTCTGACTTTTACCTGATCCCGTCCGAACGGCGCTGATCGACACGACTGGCTTGTTCGATTTGATCTGCGTGTTCTTCGTGCCCATAATGCGGAAGTCCGCCCCGGCGGCGTTGACCATGCTGGCTTTGTGCATCACGTATTCATGCGGCACATCGCTGTACGAAAAGACGACCTGTTCCGCGCCATACTTTTTGATGAGGTCGAGCAGTTCTTCCTCGGCGCGGATGGGGATTCCGCTTGGGTACAGCGACCCAGCCAACTCTTTCGGGTAGACGCGTCCTTCGATGTCCGGGATCTGGGTGGCGGTAAAAGCTACAACTTCGTAATCCTTGTTCCCACGGAAGAAGGTGTTGAAGTTGTGAAAATCGCGCCCTGCGGCGCCCATGATGATGGTTTTGATCGGCATAGGAAACTCCTGTGCATGTCATGGTGAGGAACCTGTCCCGCAAGGCGGGGCAATGTCCGGCAAACTCTGGGTGGGATTTGAGCCTGTCCGTTTTTACCCACGATGACATTTACGATAGTTAATGTCTAATCTAAGGGAAATTCCCCCTCTGGTGAAGTAACGTTTAGCCTGATTTTGGCATGACAGATTTGTCCCGTTTTACGGTTCTGCGCGTTTTCTCTGTGAATGCATTTACAAAGGTGCCCTCGCGAGAGAAAGGAACTGCATGTTAGGATTTGAAGCAGTAAAGACAAGACCAATGAGTCAAGACGAACTCCCCGAGCTGATCGTTGCCGCCAAAAGCGACCCTGCCGCATTTGGCAGGTTGTACGACCGTTTTCTGCAACCTGTCTATCGCTACCTGTACAGCCGCCTCGGTGATGCCCATTCCGCCGAAGATGTCACGTCGCAGACATTCATCACTGCGTATGAGGCGCTGCCCAAATATCGGGAGCAGGGTCAATTTACGGCGTGGTTGTTCCGAATCGCCCGCAGCAAGATGTACGACCACTTGCGACGGAACAGACGCGAGGTCGGGTTGGAGGCGGCGGGTGAACTGCTCGAGCGTGAAGACGCGCTTGGGGTGTTGATCCGCGCCGAAGAGTTGAGCAAGGTCCGTTTCCTCATCAAACAATTGAACGAAGAAGAACAGGATTTGATCCGCCTGAGATATGTGGCTGATCTGACTTTCGTTGAGATCGCGGACCTGCTCGGCAGGCGCGAAGACGCCGTCAAAAAGACTCTCTACCGTTTGCTGGCACGCTTGAAGAGCCAATTGGAGTGACCATGAGTAATTTGAATCCCTCCCCTGAATTTGAAGAGAAGGTTCGCAAGGCAATGCAAACGCCCGAAGCGAACCCCGATTTTGCAAAACGATTACGCAATGAACTGGTACGGAGACCGGTAAAAATGAAAACAAAATATTTTAGACCTGCCTGGGCTGTGGCATTCGTGCTCGCGCTGGCAGTGGTTGTGGTCAGTGTGCCGGGTCTTGCCGCCGCGTTAGGACGTGTATTTGGTTACGTGCCCGATGTGGGATTGGTCGAAACAACAAGTGGCTTGCGCATGTTGGCAGAACCTGTTTCGTCGACTCGCGATGGAGTCACGATCACCATCACCAATGTGTTCGTCCACCCCGACCATATTGAATTGATGTATGAAGTGGACGGAGTTGAACTCAACTACACCCAAACGCCCGACATTTGCGGAACGATTCACCCCGATGATAATTTCTGGTCAGATGCCGATGCGGATCTGCGCCTGCCTGATGGCGCCACGATCCGCCGTGATTATGCAGGTGAATATCAATATGCAAATCGCTATGCCATGCAGCCTGTGTATGCCATTCAACTGCCCGCGAATGTAGACGAGCTGACCTTTGTATTGAAGTGTATCCCGTTTACCAAACTCGGTGATGTTCCTGAAAATTGGGAGATCCCGTTCAAACTTGTGACAGTCCCTGCCGGAGAAGTTGTGGGATACCCTGTCATCGAAGTGACTCAGCCTGTGGCAACGGAGGAAGTGCCCGCCTCGCCCCCAGCCGAAACTGCTCCTGCTCCCAAGGTGAGCCTGACCCTCGAGCGGATCGTCCCTATCGACTCGAACACTGTGTTTTACATTCACTTCAATGTTGAAAACCCCGACCCATCCCTGATTTCAATTATGCCGCTAGGGGTTTACGTGATCGACTCGCAGGGACGACTTATTCAAGCAATCGGTTCGTTCGTCTGGCAGCCGTTCGAACATCGATTAGGCAGTTCGTTCGAGTTTGCCACCCAATTCAAACCCGCTCCCGGTCCCTTCACCGTGGTCGTGGATCAAGTCATTGCCTACTACATGCCTCTCTACACCGATCCGCCGCAAATGACCGTTGAAGAGTTGACCTTTGCTTTCGATGCAGGGGATAATCCTCAGCGCGGGCAGAAATGGGATTTGGAAAAGACCTTTACCGTCGCCGGTTTCGATTTTGAGGTCTCCACAGCGCAAGCCGTGACTTTCGCTGACATCGAAACGCCCAACTTCATCGACGGTTCGCAAGGCTACGACTATGGCTATCAGTTCGCTGTCGAAGCAGACCCAGCCCTGGGCTTGAGCGTCGAAATGGATATTATGAGGGATAACTGCTGGCTGTATGATGTGAAGAAGATCGAGCCTGCGCCTCTGCTTTACACCCAATTGTGTCGGGACGGTTACCCGACAGGGGAGGTGCTTGTCACCATCCGCGAGATGTCGATCACATTGAAAGATGATTTACAGGTAGAATGGAAGCCGTAAGTGAGCTGGTAGGTCACGCTTGTAGCGTGACCTACTTTTTTGTCCGTCTCACGGGGGCAGTCAGACAATGGACCGCCCCATAACCATTGACCAGTTTATTCAACTCCGCGCTCAGCACGCGGAAACCGCGGCGCTCCAACTCCTTGATGACGCGCGTGTTGGTGGAGAGCGCTACGATGACTGTCTGGTTCCCCAAATTGAGCAGGTTGGTGGCGAAATTCTGTTGTTCCTGCTCGTTCACTTCCAGCATTTCGATTCCTTTTGATGATAGGAACTCGCGAAAACCGCCCAATTCCTCGATCACAAAACTGTCCGAGTTGCGCGAGATGCGGATAACCTCGCGTTGATCCACCTCGTGCCCGTACGCCATGACCAGATTCGGCGTGAGTGGAATCCAGAACATGTCCAGGTGCATCAAGTGCATGTGTTCGTCAGTTGGCGCTCCGTATAACGCGGCTTCCTCCACGTGGCGTTTGTTAACCACCGCCACGATCTGAATCCCCCTTTGCTCCATCTCGATGCCGATCTTCTTGCAAAGATTTTTCACCGCGCTGAGCGTGGTCCGGGCGCCGACGCCGATGTAACAGGTATCGCCGAGCAGGGCAACGTCGCCGCCTTCGAGACTGCCGCGATCGATTTCCACGAAGCCGTTTTCGTATCCCAATTCCGTTAACGCTTTCTTGAAAATTTCCACTTCAGGTTTGCGGATTCCCCATTTCAACACCGAAAGCACAACCCGTTCCGTGAGCGCCTGGGATTGATCCCTGCCGTAAAAGATGTTTGCCAGCGGCAGGTCATGGCGGAGGCTGAGCAGATGATTCAACCGGATCGCGCCCGCCTCCCCGTAAGCTCGAATGTCCTCGTCCAGAAGGGTTTTGATATCCTGCTTGATCTGCTCGTAAACTTCGTCGATGTCTCCGTGAATCCCCTCGTGAGAGAAGTCGCGGATTTTATGTTCGCGGAACATCTCATAGTATTCGCCCGCGCGTTGCAGAAGGGCGCGTTCCAATTCGCGAATGTTTTCCGGCTCGTCGGGCAGTCCCGCTTTTTCCATTGACCTTGCCAGCGCATCCTTGGCGCGCGTGAATCGAATTCCCTCCGCCTCGATCAACGTCTGCATGTGACGGAATTCCCGTCGCGCCTCCTGCACATCGTAATAACTGAAGAAGAGACTTTTCGATTTGGGGAGTAATTGTCCCAGCAGCGACTCGATGCCCGGCTCGCCCCAGACCAAGACTTCTTCCAATGGATGCGTTTCGCTGAATAATCCGATCTGCATGTTTCACCGATAAAAAAACAAACCGAACGCGAAAGGTCAGCCTGTTGTCGCGATCACATCACATCCGGCGCCTGAATATCGAGCAGGCGGAGCGCATTGGCAATTGTTTGTTTCGCCGCTGCCACCAACCGCAGGCGGGCGTTCTTCACGTTTTTATCTTCTGCCTGCAAGACGGGCACGGCATGATAGAACGAGTGGAAGGCATTCGCAAGGTCATAGGCGAAGGTAGCCATCACGAGCGGACGGTATTCCTCCGCCGCCTGCTTTACCTTTTGCGGGAACTGCGACATCTGTTCGATGAGCTCGATCTCTTGTTTGGTCAATTCGTATTCGAAGGGTGCAGACTGCAGGTTAAAGGTTGATTTCTTTAGAATGGAATTAGCGCGCACATGTGCGTTCTGAATATACGGACCCGTGCGCCCATCGAAGGAAAGCGCTTCGTTGATGTCGAAGACGATATCTTTGTTGTTATCCACCGAGAGCAAAGAGTACACCAATGCGCCCAGGCCTATCTGTGTGGCGATTTTCTCGCGTTCTTCATCGGGAATATCCACGCTCTTTTCGGCTTCCACAGAAAGGACGCGCCTGATGGCTTCATCGTAAACCTCCTTGAACAACGCCACACGCCCCTTGCGGGAGGACATGGCGCCTTCAGGTAAAGTGACATATCCGTAGGCTAGGTGGTAACACTTCTCCGCCTGTTTGAAGCCCCATAGTTCCAGGATTTTAAACGCCTGTTGGAAGTGCAGGCTTTGGCGGGAATCCACCACATAGATGGAACGGTCAACGTGAAACTTCTCGAATTTTACCTTGGCAAGCGCAAGGTCCTTGGTGAGGTAAAGCGATGTCCCATCGTTTCTCAGCACCACGGCCGTGCGGTATTTTTCCTTTGTCAGCCCGAGCTTCTCATCTATCTTCACGATGACAGGCCCGCCTTGCGCGCGCTCGTCTTCCGCGATGTTTCGTCCGATGAGTTCGTTGATGATGGCTTTGGAGGGCTCATCCACATCGCTTTCGTAGAACCACACATCGATCTTCACATCGAGCATGCGGAGGATCTCGCGAAGTTCATCCAAACTCCATTCACGGGTCACGCGCCACAACTCGCGCACATTCTCATCGCCAGCATCCCATTTGCGATACATCTCGCGGCGCTCGGCTTCGTAGGCTTCGCGCTGCGCGGTCTGTTCGGGGGTTTCATTCTCCTTCTTTTCGAGCAGGGCGGTGGCTTCGGCATAGATTTTCAGCATCCACTGTCCGCGCTCGTGAACACCTGCGGGCTCCTGCCCTTTATACCGTTTCTCGTAGATCCACATCACCGTGATGACGCCGAGTCCCAAATCGCCGGGATAGGATGCGCGGATGGTGTTAAATCCCGCAAATTCAACGAGTCTTGCCAATGCTTCACCCAGTACTGTATTGCGCGCATGCCCAATATGAAAGGAGTGATGGGTATTCGGCTGGGCATATTCGACCATAACCGTTTCAGTCCTGGCTTCGCCGCGACCAAAGTCTGCGCCGTTGGCAAGCACTTCCTCCACTACGCGCTGGGCGTATTCGGATGCCTTGAAATAGACATTGAGATAACCCTTCACCGCTTCGATGTGACTGATACCTGTCACGCTTCCGATCCGACCCCGCACCTGTTCGGCGATTTCCTGAGCATTTTGCGGCACTGGGACCTTGTTCCCCTTGCCGAGTTTTGCTTCATTGGCGGCGGTTTGGAAGAATGATGTAGCAAAACCCCACTCGCCCGAGAAGGGGATGGGCTGCCACTTCAATTCCGCCAAAGCGATGTCATTGGCTTTACAGTATTCTTTGATCTTATCTTCGATGAGTTGTTGCTCTTTTTGAAACATAAGCGTAGCGATCCTGTGGGTAAGTGCTCGGATTATATCTGCTTTCAAAGCCGAAGACGTAAGACAAATGCCGGTCGTGAATTTCTCGTCGCCGAAGGCGTGAAATGATTATAGATTTATGAGTTATGCATTTTCAACCCTGAAGACGTGTCATAGCATTATTAAAACCTATATCACCTCACCGGAGTTGACGCAACGATTTGATTGTTTCTAAATCCTGTCATCCCTTCGGGATTTTTAGGGTTTTGAAAGCCATCGGTGGTGACTTCAATCGCTCGATGACCTGCTCGGCGCATTCTTCGATACTCAGTTTGGAGGTATCCAAATCGAGGTCGTACCGGGTGTATTTGTGAATGACCGCGTACTGCAATTTTGCCTGTCCCAGCGTGCGGTCTTTGCGGTCTTTCTCTCGTTGCTCCAAAATTTCCAGCGGACAATGCAACCCGATGAGATAGGCGTTCATCCCTGAAAACAACTCTGCGCACTCGTCCACCCAGGCTTTTTCGACGAAGACGTGGTCGGCGAGGATATAGTTGCTGCGCGAAGCGGCACCGGCAATGGCGTGATGCATGCCCGAGAACAGCGACCGACCCACAGGTCCGGCTTGAAGCGCTTTTCCGAGGACCTCATCCCAAAGCGGGCGGTCGAGGTAGCGGCTGGGCAGCATCCAGATGAATTTGTCGATGCCCATATCGAGATACGGTTCGGGGAGCTGCTTCTGCAAGAGTTTGAGCAGGGATGTCTTGCCGGACGAGGATGTGCCGTTGATGAAGATGATCGTGGACATATAACAAAAACGGGAGTCTTGCGACTCCCGATCTGATCGAGTGCGATGTTACGCGCTCTTTTTGGTGAACGCGGCAAGGGCTTTCATCAAGCGGCTCTTGCGGCGCGCAACGGTGTTCTTGTGAAAAACGCCTTTTTCGACCGCTTTATCGAGAGCGCTGATGGCTTGCATCACAGCTTCCTTCGTCTCGGGGGTGTCGTTCGAAAGGAGTTTGCGCGCGTTGGTATCGGCAGTGCGGGCGGCGCCACGGATGGTGCGATTGCGAAGGCGGCGCTTCTCGTTCTGACGATTGCGTTTGATCTGGGATTGAATGTTAGCCAAGTCTTCCTCCAAAAATTTCTTTTCCTGCTTTACGACAGCGGCATGCTTGTGCCGCCACAAGAGCGGTATTCTACATGAGGGGATTGTATTTGTCCAGAGATTTGAGGGGTTTCGGCGTTCGAACGCATCCTTCTCGGAAGGAACCGCCGGGCTTTAAACCCGGCGGTAATGGTTTTGATCATGGTGTGCCAGTGACCCCAGGTGCGGCGTTAATCGGCGTGGTCGTGGATGTCGGCAGGAAGGTTCCGGGACCGGGCGTTTGAGGTGTGCTGGTGGGCGGACGCGTGGCTGTCGGTGTGACCAGGTTCACCGGGATTTGCAGGATCTGCCCGACGAAGAGTGCGTTCGGGTTATCGATGTTATTCTCTTCGATGATCGCCTCGATCGTGCTGTTGAATATATCCGCGATCACAGCCAGGGAATCTCCGGATTGGACGGTGTATTCGATCAACGTGCCTCGCGGCAGGTCCGGCGGGACGGACGTGGCGGTGGGCAATTGCATATCCGGGTTCGGAAGAAGGATGACCTGACCCGGGATCACGATCTGTGTCGTCGGGTCAATACCCAGACCGGTTTCGGGGTTAAAAGGATTAAGAAGCAGAATGAGCGGAATGGCATCATCACCCAATACGAATTTTTCCGCGATAACGGCGAGCGAATCTCCATCCTGCACTGTGTAGGTGAACGGCGCCGAAAAAGTGGCTGTGGGCGTGATGGTTGGCGTCGATGTTTCGGTGAACGTAGGGGAAGGGGTGACCGTGTTGGTCGGGGTCAATGTGACCGTTGGTGTGGGGGTTTCGGTTGCGAACAGGAGATTGATGGGCTTCCCCGGTTGGGACAGCCAATAGATTAAAACAGCCAGACCTCCCAGCACAAGCACGGCAGCTGCGATGTTGATGATATTCTGCCTGCTGCGATTGCGCTTACGGTAACTTCCGATGATGCTGGAAGGCGGGGGAGAGGAGGGAGGTTTCACATTCATGCGGTCATCCTTTGCACTGTGTCTTGATGTTTTCCAGCCAGAGGCAGTGCAAAATAATTCTACCTGAAAAAGGGGTATAGGGCAAAAGACCTCCGGGTTCTCGAAGAACCCGGAGGTCTGGCTTGCCTACTTTCCCATATGTTCTTTCAAATACTTCCCAGTATACGAGCCTTTGATCTTCATTACCTGCTCCGGCGTTCCCTCCGCGATCAACTCGCCGCCCCTGTCGCCGCCTTCGGGACCGAGGTCGATCAGCCAATCCGCCACTTTGATGATATCGAGGTTATGTTCGATGATGAGGACCGAATTGCCCGCCTCCACGAGTCTTTGCATGACCTCGATCAGTTTGTGGACATCCGCAGCGTGCAGACCGACGGAAGGTTCGTCTAATACGTAGAGCGTGCGTCCCGTGGCGCGGCGCGAGAGTTCTTTCGATAATTTCACCCGTTGCGCTTCGCCGCCGGAGAGTGTCGTCGCGGGCTGACCGACGCGCACATAACCCAGTCCCACTTCCTGCAAGAGCTTCAATTTGTTCATCATCTGCGGATAATTCTTGAACTCTTCCAGCGCGTGATCTACGGTCATATCCAGAACATCGGAAATCGAATACTCGTCACGGAACAGCACCTGCAATGTTTCGCGGTTGAAGCGCTTGCCGTGACACACATCGCACGGCACGTACACATCCGGCAGGAACTGCATCTCGATCCGCAATTCGCCCTGTCCCTGACAGGCTTCGCAGCGCCCTCCATGCACGTTGAACGAGAAACGTCCCGGTTTATAGCCGCGCACTTTGCTTTCAGGCAGTTCGGCAAATAATTTTCTGATCTCATCGAACAAACCCGTGTACGTTCCCGGGTTCGATCGCGGGGTTCGCCCGATCGGCGACTGGTCGATGTTGATGATCTTGTCGAGATGTTCCACACCCTTGATCGTCTTATGCTCGCCACCCTGCGTCCGCGCTCCCATCAACTTCGACGCGAGTTCGTTATACAGGATGTCGCTCATCAGCGTGGACTTGCCCGAACCGGATACGCCGGTGATGCAGACTAACTTTCCAAGCGGGATGTCGACATTGATATTCTTCAGATTATTTGCCGACGCGCCGATGATTTTGAGACTCTTCCCGTTCCCTTCGCGCCTCTTCTTTGGGACCCCGACCTGCTTCCGCCCCGAGAGGTATTGTCCCGTCAGGGACTTTGGGTGCGCCAAAATCTGTTTGGGAGTTCCTTCTGCGATGACCTGCCCACCATGCTCCCCGGCGGCTGGACCGAGATCGATCACCCAGTCCGCGTCGCGGATGGTTTCATCGTCATGCTCCACAACCAGGACCGTATTCCCAAGGTCGCGCAACCCTTTGAGTGTATCCAACAGCCGCGAATTGTCGCGCGGATGCAAACCAATGGAAGGCTCATCCAAAACGTAGAGAACGCCCACTAAACGGGATCCAACCTGGGTTGCGAGTCGGATGCGCTGGGCTTCCCCGCCAGATAACGTCACGGCAGAACGATTTAAGGTGAGGTAATCCAAGCCGACATTGACGAGAAAGTTCAGGCGTTCGTGAATTTCCCTGATGACCCGTTCGGCGATCGCTTTCTGTTTATTCGTCAGCGGAGAATTCTTTCCCGCCAGTTTCTTCACCCAATCCAGTGTCTGTAACACGGGCCAGGAGTTGGCTTGGACGATGTTCACATCATCCACGGTCACGGCGAGGGCGGCGGGGTTGAGCCGCTTTCCCTTGCACGACGGGCAAGGTCGGTCGGACATGAATTCCGAGATCTTCTCGCGGATGTATTCAGAGTTGGTTTCCCGGTAACGGCGTTCCAGGTTGGATATGACCCCTTCGAAAGCGCGCGAGAATTTGAACTCGTTCCCGCCAGCGCTTTGATAGGTCATCTGGATCTGTTTATCGCCGGTTCCATACAGAATGATCTTCTGCTGTTCTTTCGTTAATTCGCCGAACGGTTTTTCGAGGTCGATCTTGTACGCCTTCGATGCGTTGACCAGGCTTTGCCAGTAATAGCCGCCCTCCTCCCTGGGTCCGTTCCACTCCATGCTGATGATCGCCCCATCGTTAAGAGAAACAGTGTCGTCCGGGATGATGCGGGCGGGGTCGATCTCCAGTTTCGAGCCGAGTCCCTGGCAATCCGGGCAGGCGCCCTGGGGCGTGTTGAAGGAAAAGGTGCGCGGCTCGATCTCGGGCACGGTCGAGCCGTGTTCAGGACAGGCAAGATGCTCCGAGTAGGCGATGTCCTCCTTTTTATCGACGAGGTTGATGGAAACATACCCTTCGCCGAACTTCAAGGCGGTTTCCACCGAATCGGTCAACCGGGTGAGCGCGGCTTTCCTGTCTTCCTTCGATCCGTTGTTCGAGATTACGAGCCGGTCGACAACCGCTTCGATCGTGTGTTGTTTGTAGCGGTCGAGCTCGATCTCATCGTCGAGTGAATGGACGGTTCCATCCACGCGGGCGCGTGTGAAGCCTGCCTTGCGGATCTCTTCGAAGACGGCTTGATACGTTCCTTTGCGCCCGCGCACGAGGGGCGCAAGGATCAATATCCGCGAGCCGTCCTGCAGGTTGGAGATTTTGTCCACGATCTCCTGCGCCGATTGGCGCGAGACTACACGTCCGCACTCGGGGCAGTGCGGGATGCCCGCGCGCGCGAACAGCAAACGCATGTAATCGTAGATTTCAGTGACCGTTCCGACCGTTGAACGGGGATTGTGCGAAGTGGATTTCTGGTCGATGGATACAGCGGGGGAGAGCCCTTCGATGTAATCCACATCGGGCTTGTCCATCTGACCGATGAACTGCCGCGCATACGCCGAAAGCGATTCGACGTAGCGCCTCTGACCTTCGGCGAAAATGGTGTCGAACGCCAGCGACGATTTTCCCGACCCCGAGAGCCCGGTAATGACGACGAATTTGTCCCGCGGGATCTCGACGGTGATATTCTTCAAATTGTGGACGCGCGCGCCCACGACACGGATTTTGTTGGAGGACATGCAATTTCCTTAAAGGGGAGGTGTTTATTCCTATTTTAGCACATTTGTTTCAAGAATGATTAAATGCATAGGCAAACCTTGATTATAACCAATTAGGGTTTAGGTTAAACGAAAAGGCGACAGTCGTCTTATTGAGGACTGCCGCCTAATGGTGCTCATATGTCGTCACTGATAACTGTAAAACCCTCTCCCGCTTTTGCGCCCCAAATACCCGGCATCCACCATCTTGCGCAGCAATGGCGCGGGGCGGTATTTATCTTCGCCCAAGTCCCTCTGCAACACTTCCATCACGAACAGCACAACATCCAGACCGATCAAATCCGCCAGTGTGAGCGGACCCATCGGGTGATTCATGCCGAGTTTCATCACCGCATCGATGGCTTCGGGTGTGCCGACTCCCTCCTGCAACGCAAACACGGCTTCATTGATCATCGGGCAAAGGATGCGGTTCGAGATAAAGCCGGGCGAGTCGTTCGCCGTCCACGCTTCCTTGCCCATCACCTTGCACAGTTCCAAGGTTGTGTTGAGTGTTGTTTCATCGGTGGCGAGTCCCTTGATGACCTCGACCAGTTTCATCAGCGGCACCGGGTTCATGAAGTGCATCCCGATGACCTTCTCAGGCCGCAACGTTGCAGCGGCGATTTTTGTGATCGAAATGGATGATGTGTTCGTGGCGAGGATCACGCCCTCACGCGCGTTGGCATCCATGTCTTTGAATATCTTGAACTTCAACTCCGGATTTTCCGTCGCCGCTTCGATGATGAAATCCGCCTCCTTCATCGCATCCATGGTGGATGTGAATTGGATCGCGTCTGCGGCAGCCTTTTGATCCGCTGTGAGCGTTCCCTTCTCCGCCAACTTCGCCGTGGATTTGGCGATGGTTGCTCTGGCTTTTTCAAGCGCGGCAGGCATCACATCCATGCAGGTGACCTGATAGCCCGACGTTGCCGCAACCTGCGCGATGCCATTGCCCATTGTTCCAGCACCGATGATGAAAATGTGCTTGATCGTCATTTCTTCGACCTCCAGGTTTTGATATTATTCTGTATTTGCTCGATATGCCCCGGAATATGAGCCGAATAAATATCGATCCATTTGTCGAAGGTATACGGCTCGTCATATTCGGGATGCTTGATCCAATGCGTGTTGAAAACGATCTCCGGCACGCGTTTGAGCATTTCGTAGGTGGTCTTGCGAGCCAGCCGCGTCACTTCCAGCGCATCTTCAAAATTGTGTTCGTGGTAATTCAACACATCTGCCCATAGTGCCTGGTCGTATGGCATGATGCTCCCGCCGGGTTCCACGATCAATTTTCTTGCACGCAAAGCCGCATTGGATTCACTGTCTGCAATGTGAATGATGACCTCGTACACGCTCCATTCTTTTGGCTCTGGCTTGAAAAGCATTGCCTCTTGCGGAACTTCTGCCAGCGTCGCTTTCAGTAGATCGTATCCGCTCCCGTACAGTTCGATCTTTTCGTTGCGTTCTTTGGCATCCATAAGTTTCCTCTTTTTTGATAACTATTATTGAATTAATAAACACAAACGGAGATGAATATCGCTGTCCATCTCCGTTTGTGTCACTCTTTTATCGGTTCCCACAGTTCAACTTTGTTTCCATCCGGGTCGATGAACCAGCCAAATGAACCGTATTCCATCTTCTCGATTCCCCCGATCAATTCAGCGCCGCCTTCTTTAACTTGCTTCAACGCTCCTTCGAGGTCATCCACAATCAGGTTGAACATGAATCCCTTCTCGGAGGGGTCGAAATACTTTGTCGATGAATCGAACGCGCTCCACACGGTCTGGCTGTTCGGTGGGTAGTCTTTTGGAACGTACATGGTGCCCCATTCTTCCAGCGTCATGCCCAGCCACCTCGCGTACCACTCATAAAGCTGCTTCGGGTTCGGTGATTTGAAAAAGATTCCGCCAACACCTAAAACTTTCGCCATAATTCACCAGCCTTCAACCTGTAAACTTTCTAACCTTCAATCTCGACAGCCATCGCCACGGCTTCACCGCCGCCGAGACAAAGGGATGCAATACCTCGTTTCAATCCGCGGTCTTTCAAGGCGTAGATCAACGTTGTCAGCACCCGCGCGCCGCTCGCGCCTAGTGGATGACCGAGCGCGATGGCCCCGCCGTTCACGTTGACCTTGTCCCAGTCCCAACCCTGGTCGGCGAGGGCATAACCATCCGCCAAAACTTGCGCGGCAAAGGCTTCGTTGACCTCGAACAGATCGACGTCCTTCAACGTCCAGCCGATCTTCTTGAGTAATTTCGGAATCGCATGAGCAGGAGCGGCAAAGAGATATTTCGGTTCCAACGCTGCCTGGGCATAGCCAACGATTTTCGCCATCGGCTTGTAACCTTTCTGTTCAGCATACGCACGGGAGGAGATCACCACCGCCGCCGCGCCGTCGTTCATTGAGGAAGCGTTGCCTGCGGTAACTTTGCCGTCCGCTTTGAAGACCGGTTTGAGCTTGGCAAGCGAATCCAGCGACGTATCTTTGCGCGGACCTTCGTCCATACTGACAGTGGTCACTTCACCCTTTCGACCCGGGATTTGGACGGGAACGATCTCAGCGTTGAAACGGCCCGCCTCTTGAGCCTCCACAGCTTTGGTATGGGAGCGAAGCGCGAACTCATCCATCGCGGCACGAGTCACTTCGTATTCGTCTGCTATAAATTCCGCAGCATTGCCCATCGCCCAATTCTCGAACGGATCCCACAAGCCGTCATTGAGCAGGGCGTCGGTCATCTGTGTGTTGCCGAATTTCAACTCGCCCATGCGCCCGCTGACAAGATACGGAGCGCGACTCATCGATTCAAAACCGCCCGCGATGAAAAGGTCCGCATCGCCGGCGCGGATGGCTTGAGCGCACATCATCGCCGCTTTCAAGCCCGAACCGCAGACTTTGTTGATCGTGGTTGCGCTGACGGTTGCGGGCACGCCCCCCTGGATCAGTGACTGGCGCGCGGGGGCCTGACCCAGACCTGCGGCAACAACATTGCCCATGATGACTTCTTCGACATCCGCGGCATCGATACCCGCGCGTCTGACCGCTTCTTCCACGGCGATCGCGCCGAGTTTCGGTGCAGGGATGTTGCTCAACGCACCCTGGAATTTTCCCATTGGCGTTCGGACTGCGCTCAGAATGACGGCTTCATTTGCTTTGTTCATCTGATTCTCCTGTCGGTGATGAATCAATTATACATGTTTGATACGGTAAAATCCCACCCATGCCTGAACAATCTCTTTATCAATTACTCGGCGGCGAGAACGGTGTCCGCGCCCTGGTGGACCGTTTCTATGACCTGATGGATACTTCCCCCGAGGCGAAGGATATCCGCGCTCTGCATGCCGCGAGTTTGAAACAATCGCGTGAAAAACTATTCTTGTTCTTGACGGGCTGGGCTGGCGGACCGCAGTTATACGTCGAGAAGTTCGGCCATCCCCGCCTGCGGATGCGGCACATGCCTTTCACCATCGGCGAGCGTGAGCGCGATCAGTGGCTCTGGTGCATGAGCCATGCGCTGGATGCGGGCAAATTTGACCCGGTCATAGCCGATCATTTGAAATCGCGGTTTGCCGAAATCGCAGATTTTCTACGGAATCAAAAGAGCGACTCATAAAGTCGCCCCACTTTTTTACCAGGGGTTGACGATCTCCAACCCGGTATTTTGGAAATCATCCTCATACATCGTCACCAGCACCATTTGGTGCGTCAGGGCTGTGGCGGCAATGAGCGAATCGATGGAAGGGGCTGGGGGCAGGCCGAGCCGGTCCAGTTTGGCGGATAATTCCCCCCAGCGGATGAAGATATCCGTGTTCAATGGCAATATGTGCCCGTCGAAGCGGACAAGAAAGAAATCCCGAAGCCAGTCTTCGAGTTCACGTTTTCGGTTTGGGTCGTTGAGAAGGTGAATCCCCTTCGTGATTTCCCCCACGGTAATGGCGCTCAGGTAAATGTCCTCGTGTTCGAGAGAGTCGACAAAAGCGATTACGTCTGGGTTGGGTCGGAGTGAGATCAGTTCATTGATGACGCAAGTGTCGAGCAGATATTTCATAGTTCCAGGTTTTTACGCGGCAGGCTTTTGTCCCGGGTCAGGTTCAGGTTTGCGCCCGCAAGCGGGGAAGCGCTGAAGAACTCGGAAAGCTTCCCTTGCGATTTGCGCAATTTTTCGTATTCGATATACGAGATAACGACTGCCGTTTTTTCTCCGTGTTTTGTGATGAGTTGCGGACCTTGTTTTATTGCCAGGGTGATCACTTCACTTAAATTGTTCTTGGCTTCCTGTATTTGCCAGACGGCATTCATTGGAGATACTCCTTTATAAAGCCAGTTCATTTCTGGCTAGTCGGGCTAGATTTTACCCGTATCCAGCGAAAGCTGTCAATTTCCAGAAATGCAAGGTGTAAGGATGCCTTATCAATTCTGCGTGTAGTCAAACTAAACAGAAACGTGACTCGGTTCTTTTTCAAAGATTTTTCAACGCCTCACGCCTGCTGAGAGGACTCAGTCCCTTCGTGGCTTTGACATACTTCCGAACCACGCCTGGATTGGTCCATGCATACTGCCTCAACGCCCAGCCGATGGCTTTGTTGATGAAGAACTCATCCGAGCCGAGGTTTTCCTCGATCAGACCACATAGCAGGCCGAAATCCGTTTCTTCCTTGTAGCCAAGTTGAAACAGCAGAGTCGTCCGCCTGAGCCAAAGGTTATCCGATATGCGCCATGTCTTTAGATATTTCCGCTTCACTTTTGGATAACGCTTGAACATCACCCCGACGCTGTTGCCAGCCAGCGAGTCGACTGTATCCCACCAGGACTTGTGCATAATAAGATATTCGAGCGTGGTGATGAAATCTTCGGTGAGTTGCTTTTCCATTTTGCCGATCAATCCGACAGCCAGGTATTGAAACTCGCGCTGGGGCAGCGACCACAGATCCCGGGCGATGCGGTCAATGCCTTTCAGCGGTGGGAGCCCGTTTTCCTCGATGAAATCTTTTCGCAATGCGACCAGCAGCGGAGTCTTGATCCCCAAATACTCGAATTGGTCGCGCATGTATTTTTTCATTGGCGCGGCGTTGGCGGGGTTGGCGTGTTTTTCAACATGTTTTTTTAGAAAGAGAACATAAGGATGCAAGGACTCTCCAATCTCTCATCTCTGGTCTCGATAGACCCTCCAAACCCGTTTGGGCTGCTCGACCAGCGCCAATTACCAATTACTCCTACTCCGATCCCTCCGGCGCGACATAGCGGATCGTCCAACTTCCGTCGCCCTGATTGGTCACATACGAATACGGCGTTGCAACGAACAGCCACGTCCTGCCGGGTTTGAGCGGGACGGGATTATCGTCTGCGTCTACGAAATAGATCGGACGGGCCTGCCCGGTCTTCTTTTCGTACGCCCGCGCCTTTGTGCTCCATCTAATATCATACTTCATTCCGTTTCGAAAAAGCGTCGCAAAACCGCTGTTGCCGAGTTCCAGGTCCCAATCGATCAAAGTGGGGACCGGTATCTGTTTATATTCAAACACAAACTGTTCGACGAACAGGACGATGATGTTATCGAACTGTAATTGCCTGCCGGTCAATCTGTCGATTTCGGCGTGGAGTTTCCCGGCGTTTTCCTGGCTGGTGTCATCCACGTATCGCCAGTAGGAAGCAGAGAGGGGGTCAAACACCCACGCAGCCCGGTTGCGGACCGCCACGAAGGAATTCACGCGGTTTGCCACAAGTCCGCCGGGCGGCGGCGATTCCGAAAAAACATTACTGGCATAGTTGAAATCGCCCGAACGTGATTCGCTGTTTTCATCCGCGATCGATTTCATTTTTTCTATGGTCATCATCGCGCCGCCGCTGGCTTCATCGTGCGGGACGAGATAACACTGCGGCAGCATCGGCAATATCTCCGGCGAAGCGGATGCGAAGATAAAACACGAGTTCAGGAACATGTTGTGAATATCGATGTAAAGCAAACGCCCCGAGCGGATCGGTCCCACCTCGGCGGGGGGTATTTGGGCGGATTCATTCAAAGTTGGATTCGTTTCCTCGGAAGGGATCAAGCCTGCGTCCAGGTGAAGAAGCGTGGAATTAACTTCCGCCTCGACCCGTCCCGATTCCGGATCAGCGTCGCTGTCCTCATTTTCATCCCCGACATTTTTCTGTGTAAATTCCAACCGGGGCGGAATCCTGAACTCCACGAAGTAAATCCCGGGCTGGACGTTGAATCCGTAATAGCCGTTCGAGTCGCTCGATGTTTGTTGAATCAAATTTCCGGATGAATCCAATAGATCGACGCAGACGCCGCCGACTCCTTTTTCGTAATCCTCCTGCTTGCCGTTTCGATTCTCGTCCAGCCAGATGCGATTGCCGAGCATGAACGATGTTTCCACAAAAGGTTCGCGGCGCACGGAGCATTCGCCCGTGATCGGAAGCTCCGGCTCGGGGAACGCACCGTGGAAGATGGCAAGAAAACGAGTCGCGCCTTCGGTGATGTAGAACTCGAAGACCCAGGGCGCGAACGAAAGCCCTGCCTGCGGACGCGCCGCGACTGGAAAATGCGAAATGGAAATGGCAACTGCGGGGGTCGACAACAGGTTTGGGTCTTTGACTTGTTCACCGGAAAGAGGATTGATATCTGACGGAAAGTTTTCGCGGTCTGGTCCGTAAACAGCAGGCGTGGAATATCCCTGCGGAGTGGGGGTGAGACTCGGCGTCGGTGTGCCGGGGATTGGGGATGGAGTCTCGGATGAAGAGGAGGTCGGTGTGACGGCAATTTCCCGCGCATTGCAGGAAGCAATGATCAAGCCTGCCATCAACATGCCAAGAATCAAATAAAACTTTTGCCTGGAAATTTTCATTCGCTCTCCACGTACAACATCCCCCAAAATCAATTCTCCAATTCTCTAATCCATGAAATGCAAATCAGCACTTGCCGATTACTTTCCCTTGAACGCTTCGCTCACCCGTTTATATGTCTCTTCCAGCGCTTCAGGCAAGACGCGCGTCCCTCCCACCGCGGACATGAAATTCGTATCGCCGCTCCAGCGTGGAACGACATGGATGTGGACATGACCAAGCACGCCCGCTCCCGCCGCTTCGCCCATGTTGATGCCCACGTTGAAGGATTGCGTGTTGTACACCTCCCGCAGGACGGTCGTGCAGCGCGATGCCAACTCCATCATCTCCGCGCGGACTTCGGGCTTCAAGCCTTCGAGGCTGGGAATATGGTCGAAGGGAAGCACCATGAGATGTCCACTTGTGTAGGGATAGCGGTTGAGGATCACATATGCATTCTTCCCGCGAAAAGCGATCAGGTTCTCGATGCCGTCTGTTTTGGCTTGCGCAATGCAGAACACGCAGCCATCTTCTTTGTTGTGGGATTCGATGTATGTCATACGCCAGGGTGACCAGATGTGTTTCATGCGATTGGAATTCGATTGGTAAATTTTAACCGAGAAAATGAGTTTAATGGATGAAATTCCCCGCCCGCAATATTCCCACCAGACCGACCAATACCCAAAAGATATTGAGCAGCGTGTATGCCTGGTCCTTTTGAGGATGGCGCACCATGAGAGCAGGATGGCATCTGCGGTATTGAATATCCACACGAACATGAAGGGACTGGCGGGTCCCAGCCAGCTGACGAGACTGAAACTGAAGATACGCATCACGACGCCGATCATTTCGGGGGTGCGGATATGTTTCAGGACAAAAGCATTGATCGTGGACATGGGTTCCCTCGCAAGAGAAGTTTGGCGAAGTATACCCGTCACCTTTAGACCTGACAGGTCTCAACAAGGCATTTGCTGACCAAAACGCGTTTGTTGCCATGAATCCTTGACCATAAGATTTCTATGGACACCTGTCCGGCTGCTTTGAAAACTATTCGATCAACTCTACAGGAGCGCCAACTTCGATTTGCCCACCTTGGATGGTGTCGGTGTCAAGCGCCAGCGTGCCATTGAACTTATCAACGATATGACGGAGGACTGCTGGATTTTTCGCTTGTGTATCGGGGTCGTATGTGGTCATGACGCATCGTCCGCGCAGTTGGGCAAACTCAATGACTGCCTCGCCGATTTTCATACGCCGCCCTGTCCATTCGCGCTCTGCCAACCCCTCCACGCCGCCAATGACCAGGTTGGGGCGCAGACGGCGATGGTCGTATCCAAACTCTTTGATGGCTCCATCAGTAGCGACCAATAACGGGAGCACATCGAAGCGTTCCATTCCATCCCATTCGAGCAGACGGGCATGAGGTCCAGCGGCTGTGATAATTGCTTGAGCGGACTCAGACGCATTCCACGGTTGACCATTGATAAATACCTGACCATATTGATCCACTGCCGCTTTCAGCCCCAGCAATTTTGGATGCGTGCGTGAGGTGATGAGTTGACGTGTCTGTTCGTTGTAGACCAGCACGCGGCGGTCGCCCGCAATACCATCTGCATTCAGCGAGGCGGATTTCAATTGTTCACCAGCCAATGATTTAACGGGATACCGCCAAATTTCGGCGATATACATGCTTGATTTATTTCGAGGCACGGTAACACCTTGCTCGCATCAAAAAGATGCAATCCATGAATTTGAGAAGTCGGAAACGCCGCCCTTTTCTTCTCAGGCTTTGTTTGGATGCAAGGTGTCGGGGTTTAATTACTTTTTGTGTAACTTCCAGACCTGACAGGCCTCAGCAGTACATTTGCTGACCAAGGCGCATTCGCCGCCATGAATCCCTATCTGGAAAGCTTGTATGGATACCTGTCAGGTCATTCCAGCGGCGGACGTAAACGATTTTTGGGAGGGATCTTTCCACACCGGCCGTCAAACAGGCGAATCTTTAAGTATTTTGTTTGATGAAAATAAAAATGGGGATATAATTAACAAACAACGAGGCAATAAGGTGAAACTTAAGAATGTATTTGTATCAGACGCTGAAGGCATTATTTACACAAGTCGTTTACCAAAATTTCTTAGGAAAAAAACAACCTCCCTTCCTCTTGACATCCTCCTCCGTCCGTCATAAAATCTCGCCCAATATAGTCTAAAAACGCTGACGAGGACGAGTACACTTCAAAGCGATTTCCAGAGAGCCAAGCCGTTGTGGTGCAAGCGAGGCAAAAGCGCAGAAGTGGAATGGACCTCCGAGTTGTGAAGAGAAAGCGAAGGTGGTTGAGTGCCGCGAAGCGGTGTATCGAAACCACCGAAGCAAGTACCAGAGACGGGAACTGCACCCGTTACCCCGCAGAGTTACTTAGATGGATAATAACTGGCAAACTACAAAACTTTCCAACTAGCTAACTACAAGAGTGACGCTGGCTCGCATCCCTGTTGCATCACACAGGGAAATTTTGTTTAAAAGGCGTTAACTTGGGTGGCACCACGAGATTCCCCTCTCGTCCCAATGGACAGGAGGGGATTTTAATTTAATCGAATATGTAGGGGCGGGGTCTCCCCGCCCAGGAATTTGAGATAACCTCGAAGTTGGGCGAGGTCCTCTCGCCCCTGCGAAATGGACGATGAACCAAAGGAGAATTTATGTTACTTGAAGCAACTGCCACGCAAACGATCATCCGCGAGATCAGCGCAGATCTCGAAACGCCCATCAGCGTGTACATGAAATTGCGCGGCGAGGGCGCGTCGTTCCTGCTCGAATCCGTGGAGGGCGGGGAGCGCATCGCTCGCTATTCGTTCATCGGAATCAAGCCGCGTGCGCAGTACATCATCCGCGGAAATGGGGTCGAAGTCATTGAATCCGATTCGTCGCGCCTGGTCACGCTCGAGGATCAGACCGATCCCACGTATTTTCTGCAACAGGAGATGAGCCGCTTCAACTCACCTGCGATTGCAACGAGCGCAAGCTCAGGTGCAAGCGTCAAGGCGCAGACGGGTGTTCCGCGTTTCATCGGCGGGATGGTCGGATATTTGGGATACGAGTCGGTTCGGTTTTTTGAACCAGTGCTAAAGTCAAAAATGAAGCGCAGTCGAAGCATTCCCGATGGAATCTATCTCCTCGCCGATACCGTCGTCGCCTTCGATCACGCGCGGCGAAGCCTGTCCATAGTTGCGAACGTCCTCGATGGCGATGTCGACTCTGCGAATCGCAAGTTGGATGAAATCGAGTCTCGCATTCACCAACCGCTTCCACCCGCGCAGACGCGGGAGGTCAAAGCTTCGAAGACTCGCTCGAATATGACGCAGGGGCGTTTCGAAGACATGGTGCGTGATGCGAAGGAATTCATTGCGGCAGGCGATATTTTTCAAGCGGTGCTTTCACAGCGCTTCACGCGCGAAACGAATGTCGAGCCGTTCGATGTCTATCGTACCGTGCGGCGTCTCAACCCTTCGCCTTATATGTTCTTTTTTGATTTTGGGATCGTGGACGATGAGCCGCTCTACATTGTTGGATCGTCACCTGAAATGTTTGTGCGTTTGGAGGGACGAACCGCTTCCCTCCGACCGATCGCCGGGACGCGCCCGCGAGGAGCCGATGTCAACGCTGACACCGCCCTCGCGCAAGAGTTGCTCGCCGATGCCAAGGAACGCGCCGAACATGTGATGTTGGTGGACCTGGGTCGCAACGATTTGGGGCGCGTGTGTGAGTATGGTACAGTCAAAGTCTCCGACTTTTTCACCATCGAAAAATATTCACACGTCATGCACATCGTCTCACACGTCGAAGGGAAGTTGGAGTCCGATCTGACCGCCTTCGACCTGGTTCGAGCCGCATTCCCCGCAGGGACGGTCAGCGGCGCGCCGAAAGTCCGTGCATTGGAGATCATTTCTGACCTTGAGCCTGACCCGCGCGGCGCGTATGCGGGCATGGTCGGCTACTTCGGCTTCGACGGTAACATGGACACCTGCCTGGCCATTCGCACCATGGTGGGGCGCGGCAATACGTTCACAGTTCAGGCAGGTGCAGGCATTGTGGCTGATTCGAATCCGACCACCGAGTTTCAAGAGACCGTAAACAAAGCCTCCGCGATGTTGAAGGCGATCGAGATGGCAGAAGAAAACAAATAAATAATATGTCGTTGCGAGGAGATTGCTTTGTCGGGAAGAACGCCTCCTCGCAACGACACATGAGAAGTAACGAAAGGACATAACCCATGACCCCAAAGTCCCGCCTCCTCACAGGTGACCGTCCCACAGGACGACTTCACCTCGGCCACTATGTCGGTTCACTGGAAAACCGTGTGCGCCTTCAGCATCAATACGAATCTTTTTTCATCATCGCAGACCTGCACACGCTGACCACGAAGCCCGAACCGGAATACATCAAAGAGATTCCAACCTACATCAAAGAAACAGTGCTGGATTATCTCGCCGTGGGCATTGACCCTGATGTCAGCACGATCTTCGTCCAATCGGCGATCCCTGAAACCTATCAGTTGAATCTGTTGTTTGAGATGTTGGTCACAGTCCCGCGTCTGGAGCGGATGCCCACTCTCAAAGATATGGCTCGTGACGCCCACATCGACTCCATGCCGTTTGGTTTGCTTGGATATCCTGTTTTGCAGGCTGTAGATATTTTGCTTCCCCGCGCACAGGTCGTTCCTGTGGGACGCGACAATCAATCGCACATCGAACTCGCGCGCGAAATGGCGCGTCGCTTCAATAATCTCTATGGCGAGACCTTCCCTGAACCTGAACCCATTATTGGCGATGTTCCGCTGCTCGTCGGTACGGACGGCCAGAATAAGATGAGCAAGTCATTGGGCAATGCCATCTATCTCTCCGACGATGCCGAGATAGTAAGGCAAAAGGTGATGAACATGTACACCGACCCGAAACGCCTCCGCGCCACCGATCCAGGGACCGTCGAAGGCAATCCTGTGTTCGTTTATCACGACGCGTTCAATTCCTCCAAATCGGAAGTGGATGATCTCAAAGAGCGCTATCGCGTCGGGAAAGTCGGTGATGTGGAAGTCAAGCAGAAACTCGCGGTTGCGATCAACAACTTCCTCGAGCCGATCCGAGAGAAGCGAGCCTACTTCCTGTCACACCCGTTGATCCCCAACGATGTGCTCGCTCATGGCATCAGCCGTATGCAAACCGAAGCCAAAGCCACCATGGACCTCGTCCGCGAACGAACGGGTTTGTCTTATTCACTTGATTTGTTTATTGACCAGGTGGATATTTTCGGTGAGTACGATTAACGATTGAAGGTCAAAAGTCTCAAGTCTCTTTTTACCTTCAACCTTCGACCCTTGAGGAATTCAAACATGCTAGTCCTAATCGATAACTACGACTCGTTTACTTACAACCTTGTCCAATACTTCGGCGAACTCGGCGCGGATATCAAAGTCTTCCGCAACGACCAGGTGACGATGGATCAACTTGTTGCGCTCAATCCAAGTCACTTGGTGATATCGCCGGGTCCGGGTGAACCGCTCAAGGATGATGGAATCTCCTCCGATGCAATCAAATACTTCGATGGCAAAATCCCCGTGCTCGGTGTTTGTCTCGGGCATCAAGCGCTTGGTGCGGTCTTCGGCGGCAAAGTGGACCGCGCCCAGCGTCTCATGCATGGCAAAACCTCCAAAGTAACTCACAACGGAGAGGGACTCTTCAAGGGCGTCCCGTCGCCGTTCGAAGCGATGCGCTACCACTCGTTGGTCGTCTATGATCCCATCCCCGCCGAGTTGGAAGTCACCGCCATTACACCCGAAGAAGAGATCATGGGACTCAAGCACAAAGAGCATCATACCTACGGTGTGCAGTTTCATCCCGAATCCATCCTCACCGAACACGGCAAGCAGATTCTTAAGAACTTTCTCGACCTGAATCCCGCTCCCGTTTCGAAAGGAGACTTATCCATGCTCAAACCTTTTATTGCCAAAACGATCAATCGGGCAGACCTCACCGACACGGAAGCCGAAGAGGCGATGACCATCATCATGACGGGTCAAGCCACGCAGGCACAAATAGGTTCTTATCTCACTGCGCTCCGCATGAAAGGCGAGACCATCGCCGAGATCGCAGGCTCTGTTCGCGCGATGCGCAGTGTCTCGGTCAAGGTTAAACTCAACACCACCGAGCCTATCTACGATATCGTCGGCACGGGCGGTGACGGCGCGCATACCTTCAACATCTCCACTGCCGCGGCGTTCGTCCTTGCAGGCACCGGACGAAAAGTTGCGAAACACGGCAACCGTGCTGCGTCCTCTCATTGCGGCTCGGCAGATGTTCTATCTGCACTCGGTATCAGCCTCGAACTCACTCCCGAACAGATCGCTCAAGCCATCGAACAGATCGGCATTGGCTTCATGTTTGCTGCCAAATTTCATCCTGCGATGAAGCATGCCATCGGTCCGCGCAAGGAGATCGGTCAGCGCACCATCTTCAACATCCTCGGTCCGCTCACGAATCCTGCGGGCGCGAATATCCAACTTACGGGCGTGTTCTCTCCCGCCTTCACTGAACCGATGGCGCAGGTGCTCAACGAACTTGGTTCCAAAGCTGCCATGGTGATTCACGGCGCCAATGGACTCGACGAGCTCAGCACCACGGGGCTCAATCGCATCAGTCATCTCAAGAACGGCGCTGTTGAAACCTACGATCTAGATCCAGCCGATCTTGGTTTCGCGCAATCCACAGTTGCCGAACTCCGCGGCGGCACGCCAGATGAAGCCGCAGTGATGATGCGCGATCTTCTCGGTGGCAAACTCACCGGCGCGCGCCGCGATGCGATTCTTCTCAACACCGCTGGCGCTCTCGCCGCTGAGACGGGTGATTTCAAATCCGTACTTGAGGAAGCCAGAGAAGCACTCGATAGCGGTCAAGCCCTTGCCAAGCTCAACGCCCTTGTTGAATTTTCGCAAAGCCTTCAGCCTGCTCAATGAATATTCTTGAAAAGATCATCGAACATAAAAAGTTGGAGATAGCGGCGCTCGACGCCCAAGCCTTACGCCGCGCCGCGGACTCTTCTCCTGCGCCTCGAGATTTCCTTTCCGCTGTCTCCCCTCGCTTTTCAGGAGAGGGGACGGGAGTGAGGTCGTCCCGCTTCGGGACTCGCCCAAGCCTGATCGCTGAACTCAAACGTGCCTCACCCTCCAAGGGGATTCTCGCCTCGCACCTCGACCTCTTCCAAGTGGCAGATATCTACACCCAAAACGGCGCCTCTGCCATCTCTGTGTTGACCGACGAAAAATTCTTCATGGGCAAGCTCGAAACGCTTCGTGAACTCCGCTTTGAGCGCAAATCCGAATTGCCATTGCTCAGAAAAGACTTCACAATTGATGAAATCCAAATCTATGAAGCCCGCGCCAACGGAGCGGACGCCATCCTCCTCATCGCCGCTGCATTGACCGACGACAAGCTCTTTGCTGATTTGCATGCCTGTGCTTCGAGTCTGGGATTAACTGCCTTGGTTGAAGTTCATAATGAAGAAGAAACCGAACGAGCGCTGAAGTTGAAAGATGTGAAGCTGATTGGAATCAATAATCGTAATCTTGCTACTTTTGATGTCACTCTCGAAACAACAGAAAAGCTTCGACCGATGATTCCTGCTGAGATCGCGGTTATCGCTGAAAGTGGAATTTTTACGGCAAGGGATGTGGAGCGATTGGCAAAGGCAAATGTGGATGCCATCCTTGTGGGTGAAGCTTTGGTGACTTCGGAAGATATTCCTGCAAAGGTAAGGGAGCTTTCTGGTGTCCGAGTCCCCTCTCCCAATGGGAGAGAGCTAGGGTGAGGGAGAAGTCGTGACCAAAATAAAAATCTGTGGAATCAAAACCGTTGATGATGCCCTTACCGCCATCGACCTCGGTGCGGACTTGATCGGATTCAACTTCTATCCAAAGAGTCCACGTTATGTGGAGGTGGGCGTATGCCGCGGGATCATGTCCAAGGTGCGGACTATTGGACGCGTGGCTTGTGTCGGTGTGTTTGTGAATGCGTCGGTGGATGAAATCCATGCGACGATGGATACGTGCGGATTGGGTTTGGCACAGTTACATGGCGATGAAACCGTGGAGTTTATGGAATCTCTGCAAGAGAAATCGTTCAAGGCAATTCGCTTGTCCACGGGCTCTGAAACGGATTCACGGAAAATTACGGACTTCGCGGAAAAGCGGCACGGACTTGAACCTGCGTTACTAGTCGATGCAGCGGTAAAGGGTTTGTATGGCGGGAGCGGAGTTACTGCCGATTGGGTTGGCGCGGCGGAGTTGGCGAAGAAATATCCGTTGTTGCTGGCGGGCGGATTGACTCCAGAGAACGTCGCGGAGGCGGTCCGCAGAGTCAAGCCGTGGGGGGTGGATGTGGCTTCGGGCGTGGAGTCAGCCCCAGGGAAGAAAGATCCGAGCAGGATGAAGGCGTTCGTGCAGGCAGTGCGTGATGCTGAGAAAAAGATCGGGCGTGAACCAGAGTCTCGATATTCCAAATGATAGAGGAGATTGCTTCAGGGCTGGCGCCCCTCGCAATGACATACTATGACTTTATTACCGCATAAGTTCGGTCCGTACGGCGGACAATTCGTGCCCGAGACGTTGATGCCCGCGTTGATCGAATTGGAAGAGGCGTTCGTATCGGCGAAAGCGGACGCTGAATTTCAAAAAGAATTCAACAAACTGATGGCAACTTTCGTCGGGCGACCGACACCTCTGACATACGCAAAGCGTTTATCAGAAAAATTGGGCGGCGCGCAGATCTATTTGAAGCGCGAAGATTTGGCGCATACAGGCGCACACAAGATCAACAACGCATTGGGACAGGCATTGCTCGTGAAACGCATGGGAAAGCGACGGGTCGTTGCCGAGACGGGAGCGGGTCAGCATGGGGTCGCATCGGCGACCGCGGCAGCGTTGTTGGGACTCGAGTGCGTGGTGTATATGGGCGAAGTGGATATTGCGCGGCAGGAGCCGAATGTGTTTCGGATGAAACTGCTCGGCGCGGAGGTGCTGCCTGTGAGTTCGGGAACGAAGACGTTGAAGGATGCCATCAACGAAGCGATCCGTGATTGGGTGACGAATGTACGGGATACACATTATCTGCTCGGCTCTGCGCTGGGACCTCATCCTTATCCAACCATCGTGCGCGAGTTTCAGTCGGTGATCGGGCGCGAGGCACGCGAACAGATACTGCTGGAAACGGGCCGCTTACCTGATTCGGTTATTGCTTGTGTGGGTGGCGGGTCGAATGCGATCGGTGTCTTTAGTGGATTTGTGAATGATGAGCAGGTGGAGTTGATCGGTGTCGAAGCAGGCGGAAGTGGAATCGAAACGGGCAAACACGCGGCGCGATTCGGTGACCCATCCAAGGGACGCGTGGGTGTCATCCATGGCACACGCACGTATGTACTTCAGGATGAAGACGGTCAGATCGCGGAGACTCATTCCATATCGGCGGGGTTGGATTACGCGGCAGTTGGTCCCGAACATGCGCTGATGAGGGATAACGAACGCGCGTATTATACGTCGGCGACGGATGAGGAGGCTTTGAGCGCCTTCCAAACAATGTGCCATACGGAGGGGATCATCCCTGCATTGGAGTCGTCTCATGCGGTGGCGGAAGTCATTAAAAAAGCGCCGACCATGCGCAAGGATCAGGTGATTTTGGTTAACCTGTCGGGACGCGGCGATAAGGACTTGAATACTGTCATCAAGGAATTAAAGTAATCCTATGTTATCCATCACTGTAACAGAAGCATGGAAGTCTGAGCATCCTGGCGCTTCGATCGGCTTGTTGGAAGTCTCTGGCGTGGATAACACGATCGCTTCGGCAGAGTTTGATGCACGCAAGCGGGAGGTCGAAACGCATTTGCGGGAGAAGTATCAAGGCCATACCCGACAGGATTTTTTATCCATACCGGCGATGCTGGCATATGTCCAGTACTATAAGCGGTTCAGCAAAACGTATCACGTGTTGCAACAAGTTGAATCGATCGCCTTGAAAAACAAGGACCTGCCAACCGTCTCGCCGTTGGTGGATTCGAATTTCATTGCCGAAGTGGATACATTGGCGTTGACGGCGGGACATGATGTATCCAAACTGCAAGGCTCGATCTCGATCGATGTTGCCCAAAAGGGCGATCAGATGACCCAGATGAATAATGTCACGAAAGAGATCTATGCAGGCGACATGGTCATGAAAGATGCACATGGCATTTGCTGCTGCACCATCTACGGGCAGGATAACCTTTCTCCCATTTCTCCTGAAACAACTCATGCATTGTATGTCGTGTACGCGCCTGCGGGCGTTCCCGTTGAAGCGGTGGAATCGCAATTGCGGGCAATCGAAGCGAATATCCGTTTGTTTTCGCCACTGGCGGTGGTGGAACAAAGCCGCGTCATCACCAATTGAGGAAATTCCCATGAACCGAATTGACACCGCTTTTCAGAAGAAACCCATTTTCATGCCCTACTTTCCATTGGGATACCCTGATTTGGAGACATCCGTCAACGTGATCGAAGCGCTCGCCAAAAACGGCGCAGACCTGATCGAGGTGGGACTGTCCTTCTCCGATCCGCTCGCGGATGGACCTGTCATTCAACAAGCCACACAGATCGCCCTGGAAAAAGGAATCACTGTCAAGAAATCGCTCGAATCCGTGAAGGAATTGCGCAAGCGCGGCGTGACCATTCCCCTGATTTTGATGGGGTACTACAATCCCATGCTGGCATATGGATTGGAGAGATTCATTCATGACTCAATTGAAGCAGGGGCAGATGGGTTTATCGTTCCTGATTTGCCATTGGAAGAATCAGACGAATTCGTTGGGGCGACGCATGCGTCGCCCCTACAGCCGCCATTGATTCAAATGCTCGCGCCGACCTCGCCCGATGAGCGCATGGAAGCGATTGCCCGTAATGCGAAGGGATTTATATATCTCGTCTCGGTGACAGGCATCACGGGCGAGCGCAAATCTCTGGCGGAAGGGCTTGGCGAATTGATCGCGCAGGTACGCGAGCATACGTCCGCGCCGGTGTGCGTGGGATTTGGGATCGGCACACCCGAGCAAGCCAGACAAGTTGGCAAGATGGCGGACGGAGTTATTGTCGGTTCGGCGTGTGTGAAATTGATCGGGGGTAGCCCAAAGCCTGTTGAAACCGCGAAACAGTTTGCGGCGGAGTTCCGAAGCGCGTTGTCTGAGTTGAGAAATTAGATCAGGCAATCAATTCTCCACTGTGATCGCTCTTCAAACCAAAGCGTTCTGCACGGCAACCGTCCTTTCGGTTTCATCCCTTTTAAGTTATCCTTGCTTTGCATGCAGCCCGCTCTTTTCACCGAAACGCTGACCGTCTCCCAGCTCACACTTCGCATTCGAAGATTACTCGAAGACAATCCCGAATTGCAGGACGTGTGGGTGACGGGTGAAATATCGAACCTCTCGCGTCCCGCGTCGGGACATATATACTTCACGCTCAAAGACAAGAACGCCTCCCTGCGCTGTGTGATGTGGAAGACCGATGCCATGCGAACCCGGCCTGCATTACAGGAAGGCGCAGCGGTGGAGGCGCACGGCAAGATCGTTGTCTACGAACCGCAGGGACAGTATCAACTCATTACGAATCTGATTCGTCCCAAGGGTGAAGGCGCGCTCTTTCAAGAATTCCTGCGGCTCAAAGCCCAACTCGAAGCCGAAGGTCTCTTCGACCTCGAACGCAAACGTCCCATTCCCGAACTGCCGCGAAAGATCGGCATCGTCACATCCGCGACCGGCGCAGCACTGCGCGACATCCTCAACACCCTGCGTCGTCGTTTGCCACTTGCAGAAGTGATTCTCGCTCCCGCTCCCGTTCAAGGCTTGGATGCGCCTCCCGCCCTCGTGTCTGCCCTCCAATCTCCAACCCTCCAATCTTCCGACGTGATCCTCCTCGCGCGCGGCGGCGGCTCCATTGAAGACCTGTGGGCGTTCAACGATGAACGCGTCGTCCGCGCGGTTGCGGCATCCAAAGCGCCTATCATTTGCGGCGTCGGTCACGAAACGGATTTCACCCTCTGCGACTTCGCAGCGGACCTTCGCGCCCCAACTCCCACCGCCGCCGCCGAACTCGCGACTCAAACTACTTTGGATGACCTCCAATTCCAAATTACCAATTTCCAAACACGCCTCACAGACTTAATCTCGAACCTGCACGCTGACCATCGGACTTTTCTCTCGGCCCTGACCGTGCGCTTGAGATTCGTCTCGCCTGAAAGACGCATCCAATCCGAGATACAACATCTTGACGGACTCTCACGCCGCATCCTTTCCGCATTGACTCACCGCATCCGATTGCAAGTTTCGCGCGTAGATGGAATATCTAAAAGACTGAGCGCCTTGAATCCGGAAGGAATCCTTTCGCGCGGATATGCTATCATCACACGCAAGGATGATGGCAAGGTCGTCGCCACAGTCTCGGAGGCGAAAGGTGAAATGAACGTTCGAGTCAGCGATGGAAAGTTCGAAGTGGAACGAAAATCGTAATTCGATGGTCGAATATCGGAGTTGATATGGCAAAATCAAAACCCGCCCAAAAACCTGTTGAGGAGTTGACATACGAAGAAGCGCTCTCAGAGTTGGAGGGGATCGTCGAAGCGCTGGAGGGGGAACAGAATCCGCTCGATGAGGCGATGAAACTGTTCGAGCGCGGGCAGTCTTTGGTCGCGCATTGCGGCGCACTGCTTGAGTCTGCTCAACTCAAAGTGCAGAAAATTGCCGGGGAGTCGCTGGTCGAATTCGAGGAAGAATCCGAATGAACCTGCTCGATATTTTACAGAACAAGGTTTTGATCGCCGTGATGGCAGCCTGGATTTTGGCGCAAGCCTTGAAGATTCCCACCGAATACCTGCGCTCGCGCAAATGGATGTGGGCGATGTTCTTTGCGGCGGGAGGGATGCCCTCTTCGCACACCGCTTTGATGGTGGCTGGAACCCTTGCAGTCGGGTTGTATTACGGCTTCGATAACCCGCTCTTCGGCGTCGCTGTCGGCGTGACCATGATCATCGCGCACGACGCGGCGGGAGTCCGCAGGCAGGCGGGCAAACATGCCGAACGCATCAACTTGTTGTTCGATGAGCTATTGCACGGTCACATGTGGAGCGAAGACGAATTAAAGGAGGTCATCGGTCACACCCCGCTGGAAGTGATCGGCGGCATCATCCTCGGTTTATTGGTCGGCTTTGTTCAATGGCTGATTTGGAAGTAGCGGGTTGGCGGAGCGTTTTATCGTCTAATCCTTCTCAAGATTCCATTTGCGATGTAACCCAATTCAGGCACGCGAAGGATCCATAGCACGCCGAGATATGCCGCGCCGCCAAGCGCGATGCCAATGGGGACAAGAATCCAGACATTGGCGGAATTCCTATAGTTCAATAAAGCATAAAGCGCAATAACCATCCCGCCGGACGCGATCAGAGAGGGGAATGCCCCGCGCAGGATGTGTCCGCCTTCAATTCCGTTCAATCGTTTTCGCATCGTGACGAACAATGCGGTCGCTTCGAGTGCGGTCGCCAGCGAATTTGCCAGCGCCAACCCGCCGTGTGGCATCCAGCCAAAGGATTCGAAGAGTCTCGAAAAAGCCACACTGAAAACGACATTCAAAATCATTGCCACCGTGCCGATGATGACCGGGGTCTTCGTGTCGTGCTGGGCGTAGAAGGCGCGGGTAAGGATTTCCATGATGCTGTGACCGAGCATCCCTGCCGCATACCAGAGGAGCGCCCACGCCACGAGCTGCACGGACCGTTCGTCGAACTCGCCGCGCTGATAAAGCAGGGAAACGATCGGCTCGCGCAGAATCATCAAGCCGGCGCTGGCAGGCAAAGCCAGAAGTATCACGCCGCGAAGCGAAGAAGCCAGTGACGAGCGCATCTCATCCTGTTTGCCCAAAGCGTGCTGGGCCGAGAATGTCGGCATGGCGGCGATCGCCACAGATTGCGCAATGACCGCCTGCGCCATGATCATCAGGGAAAATCCATAATACAGACCGCTCACGCTTCCATATGCCATTTGCGAAGCAAGCCAGGTGTTGACCCAAAAGTTTAACTGTACCACCGCCACGCCGATGAGTCGGGGTCCCATGAGTAGAATCACCTGGCGGACGTTTGAGTCGTGTAGCCCGAGCGAAAGGCTGAACATGGGGAGAGCTGATTGACCGGTGACAAGCCGCAGAAGGGAAGGTATCTGTACGAATAGATAAAAGATTGCCCCGATCACCACGCCCCAGGCAAGACCAAAAATTCCCATGGAGGGAGCGAGAACGATCGCGCCGAAGATGATCCCCAATTGATATAAGGCGGGAGTCAATGCGGGGATCAAGAATTTCTGGTGCGCGTTGAGGATGCCCACGATCAAGCCGCCCAATCCGAAAAGGATGGCAGAGATCAATTGAATCCGCAATAGGGAAATTGTCAGCGCGAAAAGTTGGGGATCGGCGGATAAGCCCGGTGCGAGGGCGAAGCGTACGACCTGCGGGGCGAACAAGGCGATTAGCGCCGCAAGCAGGCTGAGCGTCAGCGTGACCGCGTTTGCGAGAGAAGAGGCGAGTCTCCACGCTGAGTCTTTTTCGTCCCGGGCGAGCAATCCTGTAAAGGTCGGGATGAAGGCTGATCCCAGAGCGCCTCCAGCAACGAGAAGGAACAAAGTCTCAGAGACGCGGTTCGCCGCAAAAAAAGCATCGAGTTCAGGCGATGCGCCGAACGCGCGGGCGACCAATATGCCGCGCGCCAATCCCATCAGTTGACCGAAAAGGATCGCCGCCATCACCGTTCCCGCGGCGCGCGCGATCTGTTTGTTTGCTGATTCAGACATGGTGAAGGATTATAAACGAGAGCTCGCACCCTCCTTTCTGCCAAGTCCTCACTAAAATATGACAACGCCACATTTGGGTGGGGCGGGGCGGAGGGTCGGGGATTATAATTGCGACCAACCATGTCAACTACCGCGCAGCACGGATTCTTTGTCCTTGCCGATATATCCGGCTATACCTCGTTCGTCGCCAGGACGGAACTCGAACATTCGCATGAGATTCTCACCGAATTGCTCGAACTGCTCGTGGAAAACATCAAGCCTTTGATGACGATTTCCAAACTGGAGGGAGACGCAGTCTTTGCATATGCAGACAGAAATGTGTTCACGCGCGGCGACACGATGTTGGAATTCATCGAATCGATCTACGTGGCGTTCCGCGACCGCCAACTTTCGATGAAGCGCAAAACGACCTGCACGTGCAACGCCTGCATCAACATCCCGACCCTGGATCTGAAATTCATCGTCCACTGCGGGAATTACATGGTGCAGAACATTTCCAACACCCGTGAGTTGGTCGGCTCGGATGTGAACCTGATCCACCGCCTCTCGAAGAATCATGTCAGCGAGGTAACGGGCTGGCGGGCCTACATGATGCTTACCGAACAATGCCTGAACGACCTCGGTTTGACTCTTGAAGGTACGCATATCCAATTGGAGGAGTACGAACATCTCGGTGAGATCAAGACCTTCAATATCGATTTGCACAAACGCTACAAGGAAATCACGGAAGCGCGCCGATTTGTGCTGGAAGAAAAAGACGCCGATCTCGTTTTGACGGTTGATTTCCCCACGCCGCCCGCCGTGACATGGGAATGGATGCAGGACCCGATCAAACGCAATATCTGGAACGGCGGACATGTCACCTGGTTCAATGGCGACAGGCCGAAAGGGCGCGCGGGTAGTGGCGCCAGCAACCATTGTGCGCATGGCAAAAGCCTCAGTACTGAAATCACGCGGGATTGGCGTCCGTTCGAGTATTCCACCTGCGAATCGTATGAAAACGGAAAACTCACTTTTATCGAAACCATCCGCTTTGAACCGACCCCCGGGGGAGGCACGCGTGTTGTGGATATTATGAAAGCGAATATGCCCATTCCGCGTTTTCTGCGCCGCATGATGATCCGTGCGATGCTGATAAACCAGCATCAGTACGACGCGAAACTCCGTGAAGCCGCCCACATGGCTGGGGAGGAATTTGCGAAGTCGAAAGCGGAATGATCGGCCGAAGAATTCCCCCCTTTCCTTATTTTTCTGGATTCCAAAAAACAAAGAAACCCTCATAATTTGATGCCCCGCCTTCTTTCATTACTTTCCATCAAGCCCGGCGAAGGACGCCTGACCGCTCTGATGGTTGGCGTCACGCTTTTCAGCGCGATGGGTTCCGCGTTGGGAGGTACGGGCATCGAAGCGCTGTTTTTTGCCCGTTTCGGCGTGGAATTCCTTCCATACATGTACATCGGCCTGGGGATCACTGCCATGATCACCTCGTTCTTTGTGACCGCCGCCTTGGGGAAAATTCCGAAACGCATTGTCTATCCCGCCATCCCGATCTTCATCGCGCTTGTCCTGATCGTCGCCCGCATCGCCATCATCAGCGGCAAGGTATGGCTTTATCCCGGCCTTTGGCTCGGCAAGGAAGTGTTGAACGCCCTCGTCAGTTTGATGATGTGGGGCGTGGCGGGACTGGTCTGCGATACGCGGCAGGCAAAACGGTTATTCCCATTGTTCAATGCCTCCTTTATTTTCGGACAGGTCATTGGCGGTTTTGCCACCGGCTTGCTCGTAAGATACGTCGGTACGGAAAACCTGCTTCTCCTTTGGGCGGGATTACTGTTTGCCGGTTTTTTCTTCAACCGGGCCCTGCTTGCCGGGCGGAGATTCGAATCCGAGCCTCAACGCCGATCCAAACGCAGGCAGCCGACCGTGCTTCAGGAGATGCAGCGCGGCTTCCAGTACGTACGCAAGTCGCAATTCCTGACCGCCATTTCCGCATCCACCATTCTTTTTTCCGTTCTGTATTTTTCGATTGCATTGCCGTTCTCGCGCGCTGTGACCGACCGGTATGTGGATGAAAATTCCATCGCCACCTTTCTTGGAGTGTTCAACGGTTTGACCACCGCGGGCGCATTTCTCACCTCGCTATTCATCGCCAACCGCCTCTTTGCCCGCATCGGCATCATGGCGAGCGTATTTGCATTCCAATTTTCCTATGTGCTTGGTTTCGGCGCGCTCATTTTTGCGCCGTATTTCGTCGTGGTTGCCGCCTTTCGATTCATTCAAATGCTTTTACTTTCCGGCATTGCCGACCCTGCCTGGCAGACGATGTTCAACGTCGTCCCCAATGAGAAACGCGATCAAGTCCGCGCCTTTATTGGCGGCGTGCCCGAACAGGCGGGCGTGTTCATTGCGGGTGGTATTCTCGTTGTCGGCGAACAGGCGCTTGATCCGCAGCAACTCTACCTGGTCGGTTTCGCAGCCGCGCTTCTATGCTCCTATGTCATCATCAAAGCCTGGCGCGGCTACAACCTTTCCCTGGTGGAAGCCCTTCGCGCAGGCCGCCCGCAGATCTTTTTCAGCGAAGAACACCCCTTCGGCGGGTTTCGCAAGGATGCCGCCGCAGTTGCGACAGCCCTCAACAGCCTGCACGATCCCGACCCCGTTGTTCGGCGCCTCTCCACCGAGATCATCGGTCACCTTGCCCTGGAAGAAGCGACTCCTGCGTTTATCGCTGGAATAAGCGATGTGGATCCGCTCGTACGTGTTTCATCCCTCAAGGCTTTATCTCATTCCAAAGCGACTTCCGCTTTGTTGGACATCGCCGCCTCGCTTTCCGACCCCGAGCCAGATGTGCGCGCCCAGGCTGTCTCCACGCTGAAAGAACTTTCTCCCGCCTCGCCGGCATTGACAGGACTCTTCCTTCCGCTTTTGGATGATGAAAATGCAAAGGTCAGCACGACCGCCGCATTGGCAATTCTCAGATCGACAAATTCTCCTCATTCAGCGGATGCGAAATCTCACCTCCGCCGTACCGCAGCCTTGGGCGATCTGGATGCCCGTGTTGCGGCTATTGAAGCGATGGGTGAATGGGGCGATAAGGAGGCTTTCGAATTCCTCGTCAACGAATTGCACGACCGCGGACTTCAACCTGCTGTCCGCAATACGGTGCTGACATCCTTGGCGAAGATCAACGCGGAGGACTCGATTCCCCATCTTTTGAATTCGCTTAAAGATTCCGCTTCACGCGAAACCTCCGCGGCGCTGCTTGGGAGAATCGGACCCTCTGTCACCAATTCCGTTGTGGATTTGCTCGCCGATGAATCCTATGCTGAAGGCGCATTGCGGACACTTGAATTTTTGCCGCTTCCACCCGCCAAACCCATTTTGGACTTTGCGCAGATGGCTGTATCCCGTTCCGGCGGGTACGATGCTCTGCGGCGCGGGATCAATTTGCAGGTCGAGAATGAGGCGATGAGTCTGCTCGAAGAATCGCTGCATGAAAAATCCCATCGCTATGGAATCCTCGCACTGCGCGCCATCGGTTTGCTGGGCGATCGAGAGTCGATGAATCTCGCCGTCGAAAATCTTGAAACGCGCGACGCAGGCAGGCGGGCGGATGCGATCGAGGCGTTGGAGACAATCAGCTCGAAATATAAGGACATCGTTCAACCATTGACCATGTTGTGGGAAAATGAAATCGCCGGGACGGGATCGGCGGATTGGGAACGATTGCTGAACGACCCCGATGAATGGATACGAGATTGCGCCGCTTATGCCGCGCACCGAACGGGAGTAAAGACCATGGAAAACCTTGAGACCCTGTCTTTGATGGACCGGATTTTGTTTTTCAAGCGCGTGCCCTTGTTCGCCAACCTCACGCCGGTGGATATCAAACAGGTGGCATTGCTCGCGGAAGAGGAGGTGTTCAGCGATGGCGAAGAGATCGCGCGCGAAGGCGAGACGGGTGACGTCATGTTCATCATTGTCAGCGGCGAGGTGAAGGTTTGTTCCCATAAAGATGGCGCGGAGGTGGAGATCGCAAGGCGCACGGCGGGAGATTATGTCGGCGAGATGTCCATCATTGGACGCGAGCCGCGCATGGCGTCTTTGGTTGCGGTCGGCGACGTGCGCACCCTGTGCATCGACCAGAAAAGTTTCGAAGGGCTCATCCGTGAACGCCCGGATGTAAGTCTCGCGGTAATGAAAGTATTAGGTCAAAGATTGAAAGAGGCGTCGTTGAGGAAGTAATGAGGGGTGTCAAGTGTCAGGTATCAGGTTCCAGGTAAGGCATTGCGTGCGTGGTTGGTTAAACCGGAAGCGTCAATCGTAAAAGGACTTCCATGAAACGAAATCATTCTTCGGTAATTCTCCTAATCCTCTCGATCCTCATTACAGCCTGCGTCGATCTTTCGCCGACATCGATTCCCGAAACTCCTCCTCCTTCCGTTGGGTCCGACGAATTTACGCCCATCGAGCTCGGCGCGGGATATGGATTCAAAGACGGCTGGATCGAAATCTACTTCACGAACCCCGCCAGTCCGCTTGCGCCTCAACGAACCGGCGGTATCGATGGACCCCTCGCGGAAGCAATCGACTCTGCCAGGCTGACCGTGGACGTCGCGATTTACAGCATGAGCCTGAACAGCGTTCGCGACGCCTTGCTGCGCGCTCACGACCGCGGGGTAAGGGTACGCATTGTGATGGAGAGCGACAACCTCGACCGCTCCGACCCGCAGAGGTTGAAGGATGCGGGCATTCCTTTCCTCGGCGACCGGCGCGAAGGGTTGATGCACAACAAGTTCGTCGTCATTGACGGTTCCGAGGTATGGGTGGGCGGGATGAACTATACCGACAGCGGCGCATATGAAGATAATAACGTCATGCTGCGCATCCGTTCGGTGAAGATGGCGGAAAATTACACCAGGGAATTCGAGGAGATGTTCGTCGAAGACCGCTTCGGAGATAACATCCTCGCCGAGACCCCGAATCCGCGCGTGACCATCGATGGGACGCCGGTGGATACATACTTCTCGCCGGATGACGGCGTTCAATCCATTCTTGTCGATATTCTCAGCGAGGCGCAGGAAAGCATTTACTTCATGGCGTTTTCGTTCACTGCCGACCCGCTGGGAGATGCGATCCGCGCACGGGCAAGGGAAGGCGTCACTGTGGCGGGGGTCATGGACGAGGAACAGGTTCAATCGAATCAGGGAACCGAGTTCGATCCTTTTCGTCAGGCGGGTTTGGAGGTCTACAAGGACGGCAACGCAGGACAGATGCATCACAAAATCATCATCGTGGACGAAGGCATCGTCATCGTTGGGTCGTACAATTTCACCAATAGCGCCGAATCCCGCAACGACGAAAACCTGTTGGTGATCTATCATGACGGGATCGCCTCCCTTTTCATGGATGAATTCCGCCGCATCTTCGGGGAATCCAAGTAAAAAATACACGTGACCCAATTAAAGGATAAAAACCGGCTCTCGCCCCGACCAGAAATTACCTGGCGGGAGCCGTAACTTTTTGCCCACCCCGGCGACTTTCAGGATGTATACAACCAATTCTGAAACGAGGTGAAATATGAAAAAGTACTCCAATTTGTTTTTGGTCCTGGCAGCGTTGACTGCGATGTTGATCAGTGCCTGTGGCGGGGCGGCGGGAACAGAGACCTCCGCCGGGTCTGGTAAGCCGCTCGCATCGCTGGTCGAATTTACCGGCGTGATCGAAGCCATCGATGGGAATCAATGGACAGTCAACGGGCAGGTGATCACGGTCGAACCATCCGTCCTGCGCGACGGACCCTTTGAAGTTGGCGATACGGTCAAGATCGAAGCTGAAGTTCAGGCGGACGGCTCCCTTGTTGTGACCCGCGTCGAGCCGCCTGCTGGCGACAATGCAAATACCAACGACGACAACACTAACAGTGGACTCGGAAACTCGAACGGGAACTCCAATGGCAACGACAACGCCAATGCCAATGGAAACAGCAATTCGAACGGCAATTCGAACGATGACAATTCGAATGGCAATTCGAATGACGATAATTCCAACGACGACAACTCGAACGACGACAATTCGAATGACGACAATTCCAACGACGACAACTCGAATGGCAGTTCGAACGACGATGATAATTCCGGTTCCGGCGGCAATGACAACGGTGACGATGACAATTCCGGTTCGGGCGGCAGCGATGACGACTAGTCCCTGCTAGAATGTGGCAATACAGGTCGTCTGGAAATCCTCTCCAGGCGACCTGATTTTCGAGTGGATACCAACGGATATGACCAGGCAGACCTTTATTCCCCTTGTTCTTTTTGGTTTATTTTTTACCGGCATGGCGGTCATTCAATTTTCGACCCCGGACCTGCCCGATAACGACGGTTTCTATCACATCAAATTTGCCTGGCTGATGCGCACCGAAGGCTTGAAACCGGACTTTCCCTATCTGCCGATGAGTATTCTCAATGGTGAGGATTTTTACGACCACCATTTCCTTTACCATGTCGCGCTGATCCCCTTTACATTTGGCGACTTGCGGCTTGGTGCAAAATGGGCGGCTGTGACTTTCTCGGCGCTGGCATTTACCGCGGTATGGTACCTGTTCCACCGGCAAAAGATTCCCTACGCCTGGCTGTGGGCGCTGGCTTTGCTGGGAATTTCCGAGGCATTTTTGTACCGCATGTCCATATCGCGCGCCCAGTCGCTTTCGCTGGGCGTCATGGCGCTGGGTCTGGCATGGATGTTCGAAGGAAGATACAAACATCTTGCTGTTTTGTCTTTCCTGTATGTCTGGATGTACAACGCCTTCCCGCTGATGATCCTTCTGGCAGGGTGTTATACGGTTGCGGTTGCCCTACTCGAAAACCGACTTGAACTGCGTCCATTAACTTATGCGGGCATCGGCATCCTTGCCGGGTTGATCGTCAACCCATACTTCCCGAATAACCTGATCTTCACCTATCATCATTTTATTGCCAAACTCGAACTGGCTGAGTCGATCAAGGTCGGTAACGAATGGTACCCATACGACACAGGCCAGCTTTTGGAAAATTCCCTGCCCGCACTGGTCGCATTTACCGTCGGCGTGCTGGCTCTCGGGCTGACGGGGCGCCGGATGAACACGCGCATCGCCACCACGTTATTCGCCGTCCTTCTCTTCGGCGCGATGCTCTTTCAAGCAAGAAGGTTCATCGAATACTTCCCGCCTTTTGCGTTGATCTTCGCGGCGTTTTCATGGGCGTCCATGTTCGATTTCGACAACAGTTTGCTGATGCGGCTGACGACAAAGAAACAGGCATCCCCGTTTGCCGTCGTCCTTTCCCTTACCATCATCGCGGGGATGGTCAAAGCCTTCCCCGCCGTTCAAAGGCAACTCGCGGATTCCAAACCCTACGACCTTTACGAAGGCTCGTCTGCCTGGCTGGCTCAAAACACAAATGAAGGCGAGATCATTTTTCAGACCGATTGGGACGATTTCCCGCGCCTGTTCTTTTACAATTCTCGCAACACATATCTTGCCGGACTCGACCCGACGTATTTCCAGATCTACAGCCCGGACCTCTATCGCGAATGGGTGAAGATCACCCGCGGCGAAGTGGAAAATCCCTCCCGCTTCATCCGGTCGGATTTTGGCGCGCGTTTCGTGCATACTGACCTGAACCATGGCGGGTTCATCGAGCAGGCGGAGAACGACCCGGGTCTGCGCGAGGTCTATCGGGACGATCAATCCGTGCTTTATGAAGTCATTACACCGTGATACGATTATGTGGACTGGAATCGACAAGATGACAATGACGAAGGATCATCAAGGCGCAACCCGCCTGGACGGGTTGGATTCACAAGCCATTGGGGCTGTGTATGACCGGTATTTTTCAGATGTCTACAAATATGTCCTGTATCGGGTCGGCGACTCTGCGCAGGCGGAAGATATTGCAAGCGACGTTTTTATCCGCCTTCTCGAGTCCGTGAACAAAGGGAGCGGACCCGAATCCAACCTGAAGGGTTGGCTGATCGGAACCGCATCGCACATCATTACCGATCAACTTAGAAGGAAATACCGCCGTCCCGAAGTGGATATTTCCGATTCATTGCCGGACCTCGCGCCGGGTCCCGCCTCTGAAGCGGATCAACGCGAACAGAATCGACTCGTACGCGGCGCCTACGACAAATTGACCGCCGAGCAGCAGGATGTGCTCGCACTGCGTTTCGGCGCGGGTTATTCGCTCGAGGAGACAGCCTCGCGGATGAATAAGAATGTAAACGCTATAAAAGCCCTCCAATTCCGCGCGCTGGCAGCGCTTCAGCGCGAGATTGGCGAGGTGGATCATGACTAATTTATTCGATGCTCTCGAAATTTGTCTTCAAGAAATGGAACGGGGCGCGGACCTCGACTCCGCCCTGGCGCGATTCCCTGAACACGCTGGCGAATTGCGCCCGATTCTTGAAACCGCGATCAAAGCGCGGAGTATGGCTCCTGAAGAGCCTTCACCCGATGCAGTGAAGCGTTCCCGCGCGCGAGTCTTGCAGCGCGCCGCCGGACTGCGTGAATCGAAAGCCGGTGCGCGCCGCAGGGTTATTCCGGCCTTTTCGCGCCTCGCGATCTCATTTGCGTTGACCGCCCTTTTCCTTGCCAGCGGCGCGGGTTTGGTCAATGTTTCAGCGTCGGCTTTGCCGGGGGAGAATTTGTATCCTGTCAAGCGCAGCTGGGAGAACATCCGCCTGTTCTTTATCTTCGACCCGCAGCTGCGTGAGATGATGCGAGACGAGTTCGAAAACGAACGCCTGCATGAAGTGAATGAACTGCTTGCCGAGGGTCGGCATGAACTCATACAGTTTGCCGGTGTTTATATGCGAGTCAACGGCATTGACTATGTTTCCGGTGTGAAGGTCGTCCTTCCTGAAGGCGCGCCGTCTCTCGCAAACGGGGATGCAGTGATTGTCAGCGGGCGGACAAATGCCCGGGGATTCATCGAAATTTCCAGCATCGAGATTCTTCCGAAAGGATCGGTTGTTCCGTTGGGCAATCCCATCGAGGTGGAGGTCGAGGCGGAATCGGAATCAACGGAAGGAAAAACTCCCGGGGGCGGATCGGATTCCGGATCATCCCGGCTGAAGGAATACGAACTTAATGGCATCCTCCAGGTTGTCTCCGAAAATACTCTTTTGGTCAACGGGTTGACGATCGTTCTTGATCAAACGAAAATTGTGGGCCGGTTATGCGTTGGCATGGAAGTGGAAGTGAAAGGCTACTACGCTGCTGATGGTTCATTCGTGGCGCAGGAAGTGAAGGGCAAAGGTCGGTGCGCTGGAGATTCCTCCTCTGGTCCCGGTTCGAATGGGAACTCAAATTCGAACTCTGGTGGGTCGAATGAAAATACCGACTCAGGCAACTCGAACGGAGATGATTCGGGTGGGAATGACAACTCCAATGATGATTCTGGCGGAGACAATTCGAATGACGACAGCGCTGACGATGATGTCGGCGACAATGACAACGGCGGCGACGACGATTAGAATGTAGTGTACAATCGCGTCCATGAACTCGATATCGCGCAGGGATTTTTTGAAATTGAGCGGTCTCGCGCTGGGCGGGCTGGCATTTACGCCCTTCCTTCCCGGTCTGACCGACTTCGACGATAGTTTTGTGGTGCGCATCGGCACGGCAAACATGCCTGTCCGGAAGGAACCGAGCGATGAAAGCCGCATCGAACTAAGCCGCTATCGGGATGAGTTGGTGCATGTCTACGGCGAGGTGACCGCTGCGGAACCGAAACATAACCCGGTCTGGTATCGCGTCTGGGGCGGCTACCTGCATCGCGGACGTTTGCACCGTGTGCGGACGATCTATCAGGAACCGATCAAAACCATCCCCGAGGGCACGCGCCTGATCGCCGATGTTACCGTGCCGTTTACCAACCCCTGGCGTTATTCCAAGTTGGCGGGCTGGCAAATTCTCTCACCGCCGATGTATTATGGTTCGGTGCATTTTATCGACGCGGTCGAAGAGGGCCCTGAAACGGCGGATTATGACGGTCCCTGGTATCGCATCTTCGACGAACTCGACTCGAACGTCACTTATTATGCGCCCGCGATTCACATGCGCGTCCTCCCGGCGGACATGCTTTACCCGATCTCACCGGATGTTCCCTACCAGGATAAACTCATAGAGATCAACCTCTCCACCCAAATGCTGTATGCGTACGAATACGGCAGCCTTGTCTTTCAAACGAATATTTCCTCCGGCGTCCCCGGTGACCCGACCGGCGGTTCGGGCATTCCCACCACCACGCCGGTGGGCAGTTTCACCATCATGGATAAAGTTCCCGCCAAACACATGGGCTTCAGTTACTTTGGCGAGCAGACCACCGGCAACATCCTCGCCGACGTGGATAATTACGTCCTGCCCGGCGTTCCGTGGACGTCCTTCTTCACGACCCAGGGACATGCGTTCCATGGAACCTACTGGCACGAAAATTTCGGCTCACCCATGAGTCACGGCTGCATCAACATGCGCACGGACGAAGCCAATTGGCTCTTCCGCTGGGCAACCCCCGTCCCGATTGCCCCGACGACCGAACGAGTTGCCACGCGCGGTCTTGGCACGAAGGTCGAGATCCATTATTGATTTATCGGGAATTTCCCCTCCGAACCGAATTCTAAACATTGATTATTATCTGACTCCCATGCCGACTCTTCACTGGAACGGGAAGCATCTTTCCCCGCCCCAACCTGCCTCGCTGATCCTTGACTCCATCCTTCACCCGAAGGGACGCGGCTTTCCCAAATCCCGGCTTGATGGGCGGATACTCATTGGAGATAATCTTCCCGTCATGGCGGCGCTCCTTCCGGAATACGAAGGTCGCATCAACCTCATTTACGCCGACCCGCCTTTTTTCACAAATCGAAAATTTTCCGCGCGCGTTGGCAGGGGAGAGGATTCGCGCAAGCCTTCCAAATGGAAACTGGCAGAGGGCTATCACGATTCCTGGGCAGACATGGATTCGTACCTGCAATTCCTTTACGAACGCCTTCATCTCATGCATCGCCTGCTCGCTCCGACCGGGACTCTCTATTTGCATCTCGACTGGCACGCCGACGCGCAAGCCCGCCTGATCCTCGACGAAATATTCGGCGCGGAGAATTTCATCAACGAGATCATCTGGGCGTATCACGGACCTTCTCCGATCCGCACGGCATTCAACCGAAAGCACGATACGATCCTGATGTATGGAAAGAGCAGGGATTACACCTTCAATGTGGACGAGATCCGCGAGCCGTACAATCCGAACACTGTGGCAACCTTTAAAGCGTCGCGCAAGGCCGGCTTTGGCAAGATTCCCGACCTGGAGCGGGGCAAAGTCCCTGAGGATTGGTGGTATTTCCCCGTCGTGGCGCGATTGCATAACGAGCGGACAGGCTATCCCACCCAGAAGCCAGAGGCATTGATCGAACGCGTTGTCCTGGCATCTTCCAATAAAAACGACCTTGTTGCAGACTTTTTCTGCGGTTCGGGCACGACCGCCCTGGTTGCCGCCAGGCACGGACGCAGGTTCATTACATGCGACGAATCGATCCGGGCGGTCAACACGGCGCGGTTCAGGCTGGCGGGAACGAAATCCATTTTTTCGGTGGAGCGGGACCTGGCTGTCAAAAACGAGTTTGCCACGAAATCGAAAAAGATCAAAGCGAAAGTCTCTGGCGGTGTGATTCGGTTGACGACCTCCCTCGATGTGGATTTTTGGGAAGTGGACCCGGCTTGGGATGGGAAGATCTTCCGCAGTGCCGCTCAGGCTCAACGTCACGTACGAAGCGGGGAAATCCCCATGGAGTTAAAAATAAAAATCGGAGGCAGAGTCTGCATCCGATTGGTAACGGTCGAAGGGAAGCAATTCCAGCTAAATATCTAGGCGATAACCGACGCCGCGCACGGTCTTGAGGAACTTTGGATTATCGGGGTCGAGCTCGATGGCGCGCCTGAGCCAGGAGATATGCACATCGAGCGTGCGGGTATCACCGGTATAGTTCGTCTCCCAGGCTTTTTTGAAGAGGGGTTCGCGTTCGACCACTTCTCCGTGTTTATCCATCAATAATTGAAGCAATGTCACCAGGCGCGGCGTGAGTTTTGTGCTCCTGCCCATGCAGCGCACACGCCGCTTTTCGAGATCGAGCCGGATCGGACCGACATGCAATACGTTCTTGCCGTCGCCGGGGAGCAATGGTTTGATTCGATTGGCAAGTTTCTGAACCGTGAATGGAAGGAGAAGTACGGCGTCTGCCGCATCCTTGTTGACTTCCTTGTCTTCATCGAGGATCAGAATGATGGGAAGTTTGGAATCTTTCTCGCGCAGAGATTGGCAGATGCGCAAACCTGTGCTGCGCATCGAAGCCGCGTTGACAACGACAAGGCTCGGGCTGACTTCCTTCAATAACGAAACCGCCTTGCTCCCGTTTTGGGCAATATGGACATCAAATCCCTTCTTCTGCAAGTCGGCGGCAAAAGAAGGGACTTCTGCGTGTTTGGCTTCTATGACCAAAAGTGTCGTGGTCTTCATATGACGGTTCGAATATTACCTTGTGTGGAATTCCAGCGGCTTCGTTGAGTTTTAAGTTTGTTAAGATACCGGCATTATACACCAATTCTCAATCTTGAGACCTCGGACCATGGTACTACCCGACAAACCAATTTATTGACACATTTCTTAACTTGTGTAAGCCGCGAGTTGACCACAGCCTGCGTTGATGTCGATGCCGCGCCTCATGCGGATCGTGCATGGAATCCCTTCCCTTTCCAGTGTTTCCTTGAAAATTTGCGCGTGTTGACGCTTGGCGGCTTCGCCGTGATATCCCCGCGTCGGGTTTAAGGGGATCGCATTGACGTGGCAGAGCAAACCCTTAAGTCTTTCAGCCAGTTTCTTTGCCACTTCGGGTGTATCGTTGACCCCGTGAATCAATGCCCACTCGAACGTGACGCGCCGCCTGGTCTTTTCGACGTAGTATTTACAGGCTGCGACCACTTCGTTGATGTTATATTTTTTATTGACCGGCATGATCGCGAGGCGTTCGGCGTCGGTTGCGGCGTGAAGCGAGACGGCGAGATTGACCTGTCTCTGTTCGTCGGCGAAGCGTTTGATCTGGGGGACCAATCCCACCGTTGAGATGGTCAGCCTGCGTGCGCCGAATTTGAAACCGTTCGGGTCGTTCAAGCGGTCGACCGCCGCCATGACGTTATCGTAATTATGGAACGGCTCGCCCATGCCCATGAAAACGATGTTGCTGACGGTTTCGTTCTGTTCCTTCAGCATTTGGGCGTAATACATCACCTGCGCCACGATCTCGCCGCTGGTGAGATTGCGTTTGAAGCCCATTTGCCCTGTCGCGCAGAAGACGCATCCCATCGCGCACCCGGCTTGTGTGGAGATGCACAGCGTTCTGCGTGCCCCCCTAAGGCTCCCCCCGAATTCTTTGAATTTGGGGGGAGTGTCCCGAAGGGGCGAGGGGAGCTCGTCCGCCGGGTCGCCATAGCGCATCAATACGGCTTCGATCAGGTTTCCATCCGGCAATTGGAACAAGGTCTTGCGCGTGGATTTGTCCGCTGAATCCAAATACGTCTTCACTGTGAATGGAGTGAAAGTGAATTCCTGCGTGAGTTTCTCGCGCAGAGAAATGGGGAGATTGGAAAACTGGTCAGGGGATGAATAGAAATGATGGTATAGCCCCTGCCAGACCTGCTTTGCACGGTAGGCGGGCTCGTTCCATTCATTGAACATCTTTTCGAGCGCAGCGATATCGAGATCGTAAATAAGCATGTGATTCTCAGACCCGCGATGATTGTACCTTACAGATATGCATCCCCGTACGAAAAAAATAGGGCAATCGTAGGGATGGTTTAAATCCTTCTTATCTATTTTTCACATATAATCGTTATCCTTGTAGGAACAAAGGAGAATTTATGCTTAAACCCATGAAACCACAATCAGGCATGCCGAGGAATATGTTCCTGTGGATCCTCGTCGGCTTGCTCGTGATTTCCGGCATCGTTGCACTAGTGTCAGCCTTCGACGGGGGCAGCGACGGCACGGAGGAAGTCAATGCGGTGTACACCAATGCGGCGGCAACTCTTGCGGCGCAGCAATTATTGTCATCGCCGACTTCGACAGCGACGGCGACCGCTGGCACCCCGACCGCGACCGCCACTTTCATTCCACTGGCGAGCCCGACTCTGTTCACTTCCCAGATCCTTCCCACGAATACATCCGGTGCTGCTTCAGGTGCGGTGGGTTGTAATAATTCCGCCTACGTTGCCGATGTGACGATTCCGGATAACACAGTAGTTAATCCTGGTCAAACTATTACCAAGACATGGAAACTTCAAAATACCGGCTCATGTGCGTGGACCCCTACTTACAAGGTTAGTTTCGTTTCCGGTAATGCAATGAGCGGAGTTGCCACGCCGATCGGCATTACAGTTCAACCCGGTCAATCCGGAGATGTTACAGTGACATTGAAGGCACCTACGACAACTGGCGATGTCAGGGGGGATTGGATTCTAACAAACGATAGCGGACAAAATTTCGGCTCGACGTTTTATATTTTGGTCAAAGTAAGTGGGGCCGCCACCACAGGGACGGCGACTGTAACTGCCACCGCTACTGCAACGTCTGCGCCCTCTGCCCCTGCTCCTGCCAATAATCCGAATATTACCCTGACCTGTGCTTTAGAAGGCGGGGTGGGTCCAAGAATGGAACACGCCGGAACTCTAACCTGGGAGGATAAATCAAATAACGAGACCGGGTTTAATATATATATAAACGGAGTTTTGGTAACTACAACAACAGAAAATGTTACCTCGTACATTGTGCCCTCAGGCACCTACTATGATCCGGGTGTTACATCTACATTCAGTGTTGAAGCCTTCAACACTGTTGGTAAAGCCACTGCTGTGAGCGTGATAAAAAGCTGTCCATAAATAAGAATCGGACCTGCAAAAAACAGGTCCGGTTTTTTATTCGACAAGTGCCGCCAAACTCTCCGCAATAATTGTCGGTTTCCAATCCTTCGCCTCTTCGCGCGTACCGACGCCGCTCAGCACCAAGGCAGTCGGGCATCCCACCGCCTGTCCCGCCGCAATGTCCGTTTCGAGCCGGTCGCCGACGACAAGTGTCTCTTCCTTCAAAGTGCCCAATCTTTCCAGCGCGAGTTCCATCAAATACGGGAAGGGTTTGCCCGCGACGATCGGATCTGTCCTTGTTGCCATGCTCACCACCGAAACCCACGCCCCCGAGCCGGGAATCTCCCCGCGCGGGGTGGGGAAGGTGCGGTCGGTGTTCGTCGTATAGAATGGACGCCCCGCCCGCACGAGCAATGTCGCTTCGGCGATCTTTTGGAAGTTGACGCTTCGGTCGATTCCCATCACAACCGCTTCCGCCTGCGGCGCATCCTCCACGCCCACCACTTCAAATCCCTTTTCTTCCAAAGCCACGCGGATGCCCTCCTCGCCGATCACGAAGATCTTCGTCCCGCGCGGATACTTCTGCGACAGCATGAACGCAATTCCCAAAGCGGATGTGACGATCTGTGCGGCGCCCACGTCCACGCCAAACCCGGCGAGAATTTTTTGATAATCTTCCGGCGTTTTTGTCCCGTTGTTGGTGGCAAAGGCGAACTTCAACCCGCGTTCGCGGATTCTTTTGAAAATCGCAGCCAGGTCGCCGATGGGGGCGTCGCCTTTCCAGATTACGCCGTCCATGTCGAGGATAAGTGCTTTTATGTTTGAAGGGATCATAAGTTTTACGATATCGAAATTCAAGAAGTATGGCGGGTTAGTAACCGCTGCTGGTCGGGCAGTTGAGGAGCGATGTATCGAAGCTCAGCGGCGTCTCGAAACCGCTCAGCGGGCATTATACCTATATATAAAAGACCCCGAAGATTTCTCCTCAGGATCTTCATTCTCCAATTGCCGATGACTACTTGGAAACCTTTTCCGGCATTTCGATGATATGGTCTATCAAGCCATAGTCCAGGGCTTGCTGGGCATCGAGGTAGTAATCGCGGTCGAGGTCGCGTTCGATCACTTCCAAAGGCTGCCCTGTATTTTTTGCCATGATGCCGTTGAGTAAAGCTTTCTGGCGCAGAATTTGCTTGGCGGCAATTTCAATGTCTGTCGCCTGACCCTGTGCGCCGCCGAGAGGCTGGTGCATGTGGACGGTTGCATGCGGCAGGGCGTAGCGAAGTCCTTTGGTTCCGGCAGCCAGCAACACGGTCCCGAAAGAGGCGGTCACGCCCACGGCGACGGTGCTGATCGGGTTCGAGATGATCTGCATCGTGTCATAGATCGCAAGTCCCGCATAGATCACCCCGCCGGGCGAATTGATATACATGCGGATTTCCTTTTCCGGGTCTTCATGGTTCAGGAACAACAACTGCGCCACGATGACATTTGCCACCTGATCGTCGATCGGTGTGCCGAGGAAGATGATGTTGTTGCGTAAAAGCAGGGAATAAATATCATAAGCGCGCTCACCGCGGCCCGTGTTTTCGACCACCATGGGAACGACATTCTTGAATTCTGGGATCATATTCTGTCTCCTTTATTCGAACTATGCTACCGGACGTGTATTGGATTTGTATTAGAGATCGATAGAAGATTCCCATACAAACGCTTCACACCTGTCCGTGCCTGCCAGCCTTCGAGGATCCTCTAGCTATTCTGCGGCTTTTTCCTGCTCGCTTTCCGCCGGAGCGGATTCTTTCTCCGCGGCTTCGGCGGCTTTCTTCGCTTCCGCTTCGCGCTCTTCGATCGTCTTATAGTTGCCCGTCGCAATGGATTTCAACATGTCCAATGCTTTGCGGGTCATCACGCGGCTGGCGGCGTCCATCGCGATGGCTTCGCTCAATTGGCGCTGACCCTTCCTGCCGCCGCGAATCTTGCTGAAATCAACGCCTTGCATCGCCAGGTTGTTGATGGCGTTGCTGTATTCCGAGTTCAAAGCCGCATCGTCGATCTGGAGCTTCTCTTTGCGCACGATCTCATCGAGGATCAAACCGCGCTCGAGGCGTTTCTTCGCCACAGGCTTGACGTCTGATTCGATGAAATCTTCACGCGTCGTATTCCGCACTTTGAAGTAGGTCTCCAGGTCCATGCCCTGCTGGGCGAGCCGCTGGGAAAGGTCTTGTAACACATGTTCGCCTTCATGTTCCAGCGTGTGTTCGTGATACTTCAGTTTTGCGCCTTCCTTGACCTTCTCGATCAAATCCACAAAATACTTGTCGTCGTATTCGTTCTGCGAACGAGCTTCGACATCTTTTTTCACCGCTTCCATCAGCGCGTCGACGGTTTCACCCGCGCCGGTCATTTTGGCAAAGTCGTCATTGACGTCCGGGAGGGTCACGCCGCGCACGGTTTTAACCGTCGCCGTGATCTCCACAGCTTTTTCGCGCAGTTCTTCCACATCCCAATCTTTGGGAAAAGTATGTTGGAAGGTTTTGCTTTCACCGGCTTTCAGCCCAACGAGTTCTTTTGCAAATCCGTTATAGGGCCATTCGGTATCGCGCTCTTCCTTGCGGACGAAGGTGGCAAAACCTGTTCGATTCAACTCGGGGGTCTCGGAGGAGACGTCGAGGAGGATGTAATCACCGGTTTCGACGGCGCGGTCCACAGTCTCGGTCGAGGCGTACATCTGGCGGAGGTCTTCGAGCGCCTCATCCACTTTCTCCTTGCCGGGCGCCTCCCATTCATAGGGAAGTCTTATAGAAAGATAATCGCCAAGGTCCACATCCGGCGCGAGGGGAACATTGAAAATGAATTTGGGCGGATCCACACTCTCGATGGATTCCAATCTGCCTGAAGCGCCGGGGTTTACGTCCGCCTCTTTGAGAATGTTCGAGTATTCCGCATCGATGAACATGTCGACAGCCTGTTCGGTGATCGCGCCTTCGCCGTAGTTGCGTGCGACGATGTGATAAGGCGCCTTGCCGGGGCGGAAACCCGCGATATTCCCCCGCTGCGAGATCTTCGCCGCTGCGCGTTTCTTGTATTCGTTCATCTTATCCTGGTCAACTTCCACAATAAGTTTGACCGAGTGATCGTCCTGATACTGCTTATCGATGTTCAAAGTTACCTCTTTTGGTTTTCAAACCTGACGGGTCTTGCGGACCGGTCAGGTTCCATGAAATTGATATATTGGTGAGGATGGTGGGAGTCGAACCCACACGCCTTGCGGCACATGATCCTAAGTCATGCCTGTCTGCCAGTTCCAGCACATCCCCGTGTGGATACGCTTCGAGCGGCGCAATTATACCGTAGGGTGCGCCTGATTTGCAGGTATAATAGCGCGAACGTCTACGACGAGAGAGAATTTTCCTGTGCCCATTTCTTCCGGCATCCCGGCCCCCATTTTCGAACTCAAGGACGACACGAACACGCTCCGCAGGCTTTCCGATTATCGCGGAAGAAATGTCGTCCTTTATTTTTACCCGAAGGACGACACTCCGGGATGCACGAAGGAAGCCTGTAACTTCCGCGACGATTACTCCGCATACGAAAGAGCCGGGGTCGTCATCCTCGGCGTCAGCCCGGATTCGGTGGAGTCGCATGCGAAGTTCAAAAAGAAATTCATGCTCCAATTCCCTCTGCTTGCGGATGATGGACATAGGGTCTGCGATTTGTACGGGGTTTGGGGACCGAAACAATTCATGGGAAAGAGTTACGAAGGCGTATTGCGGACCACCTTCCTGATCGATGGGGAGGGGATCATCAAGAAAGTATATGAAGGTGTACGCCCATCCGAACACAGCCGCGAACTTCTTGCTGAATTGGGTTTGGGTTGACCGGATTTGCGTATCAGGATGCCGGTTGATGTGTTATAAGGTGTTGTCTGCCGACGGAGCTGAAATTCGTCGGCATGATTTTGTGAAATTCCATGAAATCCGTCGAACAAACCGAATTTATCCTGGTAACGGATGTCGTGACAATGATAAGGGATTTTGATATAATCCCCCCTTGTGAAAATTGAGACAAATACTCCACGTTTTGTCCAATTCAAGTTAATGATCGGGGCTTCCTCCCCGTACAATCTTTTCAGGAGAGAGAATCTATGGGTCATTTTGTAATTGTGGGGATCCTGGTCATCCTCATGACCGTTCTCACATATATCGGTCTCGATGCTGTGGGACTTGCGACCAAAATGCACAAGGTTGTCGCCAGCGCCCAGGCAATCCCCATCGACCAGTTATGGCATTGGGAAGTCATCGTCATATCCTTTTTATTTTCACTGATCGTCGTGCCGATGGCGTATAGCCTGGTTGTTTTCCGCCAGAAAAAGGGAGAAATGTTGGACGGGGAACATATGGAAGGCAACTCAAATCTCGAAATTGCGTGGACGGTTCTTCCGCTCATCACCGTGGTGGTATTTGCATATCTCGGAGCATATTCACTGGGTGAGGTTCGGCGTATCGACCCGGATGCCATGGTGGTCAACGTCAAAGCACAGCAATTCACCTGGACGTTCGAATACCCTGAATACGGTTTTTTCAGTACCGAACTTCATCTTCCGGTGGATCGCCAGGTCGTCTTGAAAATGGAATCAGTGGATGTCATACACTCGTTCTGGGTCCCCGAATTCCGCCTCAAGCAGGACGTCGTGCCGGGCCGTGTGACCGAATATCGTGTGACTCCGATCCTCGAGGGAAGATACAAAGTCCGCTGCGCTGAACTATGCGGTACATCCCATGCATACATGGAAAGCGCCGTTATTGTGGACAGCCCGGAGGCGTACAATGCCTGGGTGGCCGAGCAGATCAAAATCGCGGCTGAATCGCAAACTCCTGAAGGGCAGGGCAAACTTCTCGCAACGAAAAACGGATGCATCGGTTGTCACTCCATCGACGGCTCGCCTCTGACCGGTCCCACATGGTTTGGCTTGTTCGGCTCGACCGTGACCCTCTCCGACGGCTCGACCGTCACGGCAGATGAGGCCTTCATCGCTGAATCCATTCTCGACCCGAACGCGACGATCGTCGAGGGTTTCCCATCTCCATCCGTGATGCCGCCCTACGCATTGACCGACGAAGAGATCGCGAATCTCATCGCTTACATCAAGACCTTGAAATAAGAAGGAATAGTTACCATGAAGGGATTCTTTTCTAGCGCCCTCTGGCGTGGTTTGCTCTGGCAGGTGATCGGCACCCTCATTGGCGCCGGGCTTGTGACCGGCATTCGCGCCCTGATGGGTTTGACCGCCACTGACACGTTCTTTTTCACGGAACCCGCCTGGGTGGTCGGTGCGTTTCTCGGCGTTTTGTTCTTCATCGGTGGCTCCGGCATTGCGTCCGACTGGTTCAAGTGGGCGCGCGGTATGGATACCCCCGAACATCACGAAGACCAGCACACTGGCTGGCAGAAATTCATCAATATCTCGCTGGACCACAAGGTGATCGGAATCCAATATACCCTGGTTGCGCTTGTGTTGATCGCGGTTGGCGGCACGTTTGCACTCATCTTCCGCACAGAGCTCGCCGCTTCCGAGCTCCAGTTCCTGACCACCGATATGAAACTCTTCGGCCAGAACGGTCCTCAGTTATATAACACACTCATGTCGCTACATGGCATGGTCATGATCGTTTCGATCCTTCTGGGAATTTCAGGCATCATCAACTATGTTGTCCCGCTCCAGATCGGTGCGCACGATATGGCGTTCCCGCGCATGAACGCCTTTTCCTATTGGATCGCGGTCCCTGCGGCGGTGATCCTGCTCTCGAGTCTTTTCCTTGGCGGTTTCGATACCGGCTGGACGGGCTACCCGCCTCTTTCCGCCCGCGCTCCGGTTGGCATGCAGATGTTCTTCCTTGGCGTATTCACCGCAGGTTGGTCTTCCATTTTGAGCGCATTGAATGTCATCGCCACTGTCATCCGCATGCGCGCCAAAGGCATGACCGCGATGCGCATGCCCATCTTCATCTGGGCGGCAATTGCCACTTCGATCATCGCGCTGACCGCTACACAATTCATCGGTCTTTCCTTCCAGTTGGTGATGTTCCAGCGCTTGCTTGGGATGGGTTTCTTCGATCCCGCCAAGGGTGGCAACCCCGTCCTCTTCCAGCATCTGTTCTGGTTCTATTCGCATCCCGCCGTGTACGTGTTCATCCTCCCTGGTTTGGGTGTGGTCTCTGAACTCCTGCCGGTATTTGTCCGCAAGCCGCTCTTCGGCTACCGCTGGATCGCGATGTCCTCGTTGGGGATCGCGCTGGTTGGTTTCGTGGTCTGGGCGCATCACATGTTCACCTCCGGCATGAATGAGTATCTCCGTGTGCCATTCATGTACAGCACCCTGCTTGTGGCGGTTCCAACGGGCGTGAAATTCTTCTCGTGGGTCGCTACATTATGGAAGGGCAAGATATCCACCCCGACCCCCATGCTCTTTGTGCTCGGGGCGATTGTGGTCTTCTTGATGGGCGGTCTTTCCGGTCCGCCGAACGCTACAGTCTCGACAGACCTGCATCTGCATGACACCTACTTCATCGTGGGCCACTTCCACGACACGATCTTCGGCGGATTCGTCTTCCCGTTCTTTGCCGCCATCTATTACTGGTTCCCAAAGGCAACCGGCCGCAAGATGAACGAGACCCTGGGCAAGATTCATTTCTGGCTGATGACGCCATCCTTCTTCGTGCTGACCTTCGGCATGATGCACATTGGTTTGTTGGGCATGCGCCGACGCATCGCTGATTATGACCCGGCGCTTGGAATGGACAGCACGCATCTTATCCTGACGATCGCAGGCTTTGGCATTGCCCTCTCCGTGTTGATCTTTTTCTACAACCTGTTCAACAGCATCAGGAACGGGGAAAAAGCCGAAGGCAACGTTTGGAATTCCCGCTCGCCCGAATGGCAGGTCGCTTCGCCCATGCCCGCGCATAATTACGAGAAACCCTTCGAGGTGGTGGGCGAGCCGTATGATTATGGCTTGAAGGACGGCGGTTACATCAAATTCATCGAATCTGCCAAAGGCAAACACGGCTAAGAGGCGAGGAGAAATTAGGAATGGCACATTCACAAGATAAAAAATCCGCCCTCGGCCAGGGTGTGGTGATATTCGTATACCTGGCGGTCCTGACCGTGCTGGAATATTTCGTCGCGGTCACCTTCAATGCGACATCCCTGCTCGTTGTTGTTGCAGTGATCAAAGCCGCTCTCGTTATGTACTATTACATGCATATCTACAAGCTCAGCGAAAACGATGGAAGCGATGAAGGTTCCTACAAATACAAGACCGGTACGAACCGCCTCGGTCTCTGGCTTTTCCTCCTTTCGGATGGTTTCGTCTTTGCCGGTTTGATGGCAATGCGCATCAACCTGTTGGGATTCACCCGCCCGCATCTCAGCCAGATGCTTGGATTGGCAGTGACTGCGGTCCTGCTTATCTCGTCCTTCTTCATGAACCGCGGTGAAACGGCCATGAAGTACGGCGACGTAAAAGGCTTCATGCGCAATACCGTCGTAACCTTCCTTCTGGGCCTTGGCTTTTTGATCGGCGTGGTGTTTGTGGAATGGCGGCTCGCGGCGCATGAAGGCTTGGTGGCATCGTTCGGCAATCCTTCCGCTGGCCCGATGGGAGCCGTCTTCTACATGATGACGGGTATGCACGCCTTCCACGTCTTCACCGGGTTGATCTTCCTGGGTGTGGTCTGGAACAATGCCCGTAAAGGCGTTTATACTGCAGAACAAAGCTGGGGCGTGGAAGCTGCCGCTGTGTACTGGCACTTCGTCGACCTGGTGTGGATATTTTTCTACCCCGCCTTGTACCTGATCGGCACGGCAGTATAAAAATCGAATACCTCCGCCGCCGAAAGGCGGCGGTTTCTTTTGAATATCGATCATTTGGTGAAATATGAACAATAAACTATTTTTGACGGGCAGCGCTATCTTTGTGATCGTTGCCACAGCGGCGGCCCTTTCCATTATTTTTGCCAGACCGCCTTCCTTCCGCGGAACGTCTTATGGCGAGCCTTTTCCGCCTGCTGCTGAGATCGAACTGACAAAAGCCGACGGAGAGACCTTTCGGTTGAGCGACCAGCGTGGGAAGGTCGTCCTGCTCTTTTTTGGTTACACCTCCTGCCCCGATGTCTGCCCGACCACACTCGCGGAAATGAAACTGGTCATGGCTGAGCTCGACGAACTTAATAAGCGCGTGCAAGTCGTTTTTATCTCCGTCGATCCGGATCGTGATACCCCTGAAAAGGTACAAGCCTACGTCGAACATTTCAATCCTGCATTTCTCGGGCTGACCGGTTCCATGCAGGAATTGGAGCCGGTTTGGAATGCGTATTCGATCTTCCGCGAATCGGTTGAAAGCGATTCGGCGTTAGGGATTATCATCAACCACACAGCCCGCAGCTTTCTTGTGGACCCTCAGGGAAATATGCGCTTGTCTTATGCGTATCAAACCCCTGTGAAGGATATCGTTCACGACATCAGGCTGTTATTGGAGCAAGAATGAATTTTACGCTGAAACGGATTTTCCTTTCCTTCCTGCTTGGGCTGGCGCTTGCTGCTGTGACCACCGAAACGGCGTACTTCCTTCTGAAAAAGGAAAACCGCGAGCCGGGTGTCATCGAACTGGTTGTCCCCGCTGGCACGGCGGACATGATCCGTGCAGGCGGTGTGCCGCCGGAAATTCCCAAAGATATGCGCTTTGTGGTGGGGGACACATTGAAGGTCGTGAATCAGGATACTGAAAACCACCAATTGGGTCCATTGTGGATTCCGGCGCAAGCAACCGCCACTTTGAAACTTGAAGAGGAAGATAATCTGATTTACGAATGCACCTTCCAGGCGGGCAATTACATGGGTATCAGCGTGCAGGAACCGGTCACATGGCGCACGCGCATTTCCGGCATGTTCTATGCGGGATTCCCGCTTGGGATGTTGTTCGCCGTCTACAGCGGTTTGATCGGAGTCAAAAAGAAGGAAGGATCATGAGCGTCCCGCGGAAAATGCTGTCGCGCAAATGGGCGGTCACAACTTTATTGGTCTTAATCGGTTCGGCAGTGTGCATCCGCCTCGGCTTCTGGCAATTGGACCGCCTCGAGCAGCGACGGGCATTCAATGCCCAGGTAGGGTCCATGCGGGCGGCGGATCGATTGGATCTGAATCTTGGAACGCCAGAAAATATCGCTTCGATGGAATGGCGCGCCGTAACGGTCACAGGGGAATATGATTTCGCGAACCAGGTCGCGTTGAGGAATCAATACAACGAAGGCGTTTACGGATTCCACCTCATCACCCCGCTTCTTTTCCAGGGGAAGGCTGTTCTTGTGAACCGGGGCTGGATTCCCGCCGAAAGCGATTCGACTCCCGAGGAATGGCGTGACTATGATGAGGGCGGTGAAGTCAGGGTCACAGGGCAGATTCGGCTGGGGCAGGGCAAACCAGCCTTCGGCGGAATCCCCGATGCGCTGCCGACAGATGGGACCCGGCTCGAGGTTTGGAACAATCTCGATGTGGAGAAAATATCCTCTCAACTGCCATATCCCACCCTCGATGTATTCATCCAACCAAATCTTGAAGAAGGGGATGCCTTTCCGCCCATCCCATACCAGCCGATAATCGAATTGACGGAAGGTTCGCATTTCGGGTATGCTTTGCAATGGTTCACTTTCGCGGCGATCTTATTTTTTGGCTATCCATTCTATCTACGAAAACAGGACGATTGAAATGAAGCATTCCATGAAAACATCGTTTGCGCGCAGGGCGGTCATGTTGCTGCTGGCTGTCTTCGTGTTGACGGTGGTCGGGCGGCTCGTGACCTTGGCCGGCGCGGCTGCTTTTTGCATCGGCTGGCCTCTCTGCACGCCGACGGACGTCCTCGGATATTTAAAATTGATCCATTTGGTTCTGGTGGGCATGGCATCGGTCGCGATGATCTCGGTCTGGCGAAAGGCCTGGCGCGAACAGCGTCATCATGCAAGTTTGCTGCCGCTGACGACCGTCACGGGTATTTTGTTCTTTGGGCAGGCGTTCGTCGGTGCGATCGAGGTGACCCGCAATTATCCCGTGCATCTGGTCGTACTGCATACATTGACAGCGGTTTCACTTTGGATCGCGTTGGGAGCGCTGGTGTTCGTTTCCGGCACGCTGCAGGAGGACGGCATCGCGGATTATCAATTCGGCTGGCGGCAAAGGGTGAAGGATTTCTTTATCCTATCCAAGCCGCTGATCGTGACGTTATTGCTTGTGACGACCTATGGCGGATTGGTGGCCGGAGGTAAAGCCTGGCCCTCCGCTTCTTTGGCATTGTGGACATTACTTGGCGGCGCGCTGGCAGCGGGTGGTTCGAGCGCATTGAACCAATATATCGACCGAGAACTGGATAAGAACATGCAGCGCACGTCCAAGCGCCCGCTTGCGGATGGAAGGTTGACCCCTGCTGAAGGTTTATCTTATGGGCTGGCGTTGTGTTTGCTCAGTTATTACCTGATGGCGGGATTTGTAAATTTACTCGCCGCTTTGCTTTCGCTTGCGGGAATTTTCTACTACGTGTTCTTTTACAGCGTCTGGTTGAAGAAGGCAACCGTGCAGAATATCGTCATTGGCGGCGGGGCGGGGGCGATCCCGCCAATGGTGGGCTGGGCTGCGGCAACGGGCGAGCTCAGCCTCGGCGCATGGATCCTTTTTGCAATCATCTTTATGTGGACCCCGCCGCATTTCTGGGCACTGGCGATCGTCCGCATGAAGGATTACGAGCGCGCGGGCGTACCGATGCTGCCGGTCGTTCAGGGCGAGGAAAAGACCCGCAGACAAATATTGATCTACACCGTGGAGTTGATCATTGTCACATTATTGCTCCCCTTGTTCAATCTTGCCGGGACGATCTATCTTATTTCCGCGCTGGTGCTTGGAGGGCTTTTGCTTTATGCCGCATGGAGGGTCTTCCGTGAAGGCGGGAATAAGGTGGCGTGGATGATGTATCGCTGGTCGAGCATGTACCTGGCGTTCATCTTCCTGGCGTTGATGATCGATGCGGCTACGTAGTTCTGACCTCCAGATATCATTTCAATTGTTCGTATATCGCCGCCGTGTTCGTTTCGTAGATCAATTTATAATTTCGAGAATTTTTCAGGCTGATCTGAAGGGGCAGGGTGGCATCTTCCAATTGCAGGTAGAGATGGGTGAGGTCAAGATTGTATTCGTCCTCCCAAACGGAGAGACAATCAGCGTCTTTTCGGGCGCAAGCCTGCAGGGATTCGAAACGGAGTATTCTCTTCTCGAACATCCCATCGTCCACCCATTCGTACCCGAAGATGGTGCCCAGGCTTTTGCGTTCCGTAATGGCGGGGAACCATTCTGTCCACGGATCGCGGAAGGGGGTCGATTCGCCTGTTAGGACTGCAAACGATGCAGAGGGTGGTGTGTATTTGCTGATCCAAATAAATGTTTCGACGTCCGATGGTTGGAGGGAGAAATCCTTTCGTAGCCGTTCGCCGGTGGCAAAAGCCGCCATGAGCAGGTAGACGAAAAGGAAGGCGAACATCCAACGTGCGGTTTTATGCTCGAGAACCTGTTGGATGGAGATGGAGATATCAACCGGAGCGGATGGATCGCGTACAAGGTTGGAGAAGATGGAAACCAATCCAAGCCCCGCGAGAAGCGAGAGAGGAAGCATCATGTACAAGGCGCCGCCGCGCGGCTCGAGCAGATAAAGGGCGAACATCCAAACAATCGGGAAGAAGTCGCGCCGGGCAATGCTTGCAAACAATCCGATAAGCGCGAAGACGGCGGTCACTGCGAGGTAAGGCTCGTCGGTGAAGATGAACAGGAACCCGACGAAAATGCGGACGAGAATATTTGGGCTGTCTGCGCCGACTGCCGATAATGCGGCTTGAAAGGGATCGAAGCCATGGCGTAGAATTACAAAAAGCCACCACGGCGCAGAGAGCGCGATTACACCGAGAGCGACAGCCAGGGAATGCATCATCCCTTTGATCGAGCGATTCATCCATAAATAGAATACACCAGCACTGATGGCTGTATGCACTGCGGCTTCAGGATGGGTAAGCAGTGTAATCGCGCCGAAAAGGGCGGATAAGGACAGATTTTTTCCGGTTGGTTTCTTGTATGAACGTTGAACGAAGTAAAGAGTGACCATTGCAAAGATGAAACCGGGCGCCCGTGTGATGCCGCCTCCCGTCACATGCCATTCGAAAACGCGGGGGATGAATGCGAACGAGAAGACCGCAAAGACCGTTTGTAGTTTTGTTGATGTAAGTTCCCTGGCGAGCAGGTAAAACGCAGGGACGGCAAGTCCGCTGAACACTGCGGGGAGAATCCTCAAAAGGTCAAGGGTGGCGAGCCCGGTCATTTTCTCAAGAATGGCTGTAAAGTAAATCGCAAGTGGGGGATAAACGAAGGGAATGTCCGCATTATTGTAAGTTGTTGTGAATGGCAGGCGGAGTCCGTTCGATACAAGGTCAACGATCATTACGTGAAACAAGCCGCCGTCATTGAGCGGAAATTGAGACATGATCGGTGCGGCGAGTCGTACTGCAAGTCCCAAGACGGTTAGGTAAACGACCGCAGCGATCTCAACGGGGGAGTCTTGGTTACTGGAAGTCATTGGATGCAGGCCTCGTCGAGCCCGTCTGTGACTTCTATGAAATTGTACGGATCATCCCAGTAGGAAAAGTAAACATGATTCTCCAAAAGCGGCAACTCGGTTCCGAAATATTGGTTGAAGACAATCCTGAAGGTGTTGACCGGCGTGACGTCCGGGGAAAGTGAAGCGTAATCCTGGTTCGGGAAGTAATATGCATTCAGGATCGAACCGCGTTCGCGATGGCAGGATTCCTCTTCGATATTCAGGTTTGTGTAACCACCGGGTCCATGATCTCCCTGAATGATGATGATGGGCGGGCGCGCGGAATTTTGGAGAATAGCGTCCACGGCTTGCAGGGTGAGCTGATTTATGAATTGCGTCTGTTCGGCGTATCCCCGAATGTAGTTTTTTTGCGAGCCTGGGAATCCTGTCGCATCATTGACAACATATGGCTGATTTGATTGGACGGGATTTCCCTTCGCATCGAAAACGAAGGGTGGGTGGGGACCTACCACATGGGTAAAGATGAACTTGGGTCCCGGCTTTCCAGCCAGTTCGCTTAGCTTGTCGAATGAGTAAAGGGTGTAAACGCGGTGGGATTCGTAGCCGGGAAGCATGATCTCTCCCTTTCTCAATAATGGCGCAAGAGTGGTTACCGAAAGGATTAATTTCTCGAACTCGGTCATAAATGGGTTGCCCGGCGTATGGTATTGGTCGAAATCGGTAAGTTGTGTAAAGAGAACGGGGCTGGCAATATCCATGGTCTCGTACCCTGCCTCGTCGAGTGCGGAACGCAGGCGGCTGGATTCGAGCAGTTTATAGGCAGGCGCGCGATTATCGTCGTCCACATCCGCGAGAAAGTTGACATATTCCATGTTCATAGACGATGCAAGGGAGAGCGCGGTTTGCATGTAATTGCTATTGCTCGAGTCGGCAATATAAAATCCGCGCTTGCTCAAGGCAGAGAGGAATTCCGAGTTGTCAAATCCATATGTTTCCTGAAGGATATCTTTACGTCCGTATCCATCCAGAATGATGTAGTAGATGTCTGGAGAATCCGCGCCTGCTTCCAGATGAATTTCCGGTTGTTCCAATTGCCACGTTTGAACAAATTTAATATCGCGCTGATTGGCAAACAGTGCGTTCGCCGTTGTAAATACGGGAAATATCGCCGCGCCTACGGCGAAGGCGGTCAACACATCATTGACCAGTTTCTTGTTGCGGATACTTCGCCATGCCATGGGCGTCCCTAGAAAACCCATGACGAGCGTCCATACGAGCAGAGTGATGGTCTCATTACCCACGCTCCCTGCCGCCACAAAAGCGAGGTTGACGGCTTGAAAGAGGTGCCCAAACAATCCCAGCCACAGCAAAGCCCATGAGGCGGCGTAGGTGGAGTAATTCAAATCTTTGGAGAGTCGAAAAAGGATCCAGTAAATGACTCCCGCCAGGAGGAGGAAAAAAGCCAGCGGGCGGAACATGTGGCCGACAGGCACTTGTGCGGCGTTGTTCGCATACATGGATACGACAATGTAAACGGCAAATAAAAACGGGTGGATCGGCATCAATTACCTCCCAGTGAGTAAAGGATGTAAGCATTATTGAAATTATCCATGATAGGAAGTTCGGAGAGCAATAAATCCATTTCCTCCCAATCCTCGGATGTAAAACGTTTGCTTTCAGCCCTGCGATTGTCTGCGCCGAGTTTGAAATAAAGCATGTGCGTGTATCCTTCGTTTCGCCAGGAGTTCAAGATCGACTCCGCCATTCCGTATGCCTTCCGGTCGTGATACCAGCGGTCGATGATCTCATCCGGTTCGCATTTGGGCAGGCAATAAAGACTTCTTGGCTCCCATAATAATAAAACCCGTGCGGACGAAGGCAGATCTTGAACGGCTTGCATGGCAGGCGCAAACGAACCCAGATTGCGCTCCAGATATTTATCGCGGCTTGTTGCGCCGAGGACCACGCCCGCAGGGTCCTGCCTGGAAAAATCGCGAATGACTTCGATTGCGGTGAACGTTAATACCATGGTCGCAAGCATTCCGGCGATCATCCCGGGCCGGATCGTTGAAAGTCTTTGCTTCTCAATGGAATGGTATCCCGCGCCAGCAAGAATTGCCCAGGCGGGAAAGACGGGAAAGAACAAGCGGGATTGGATCAACAGGGCGGAGATTCGGCTGCCAAAAGCCCAGACCATCCATGCGGTCAATAGGAAGATGTACATTCTTTGAAGACTTTGTATTTGATCGTCAGCGAAGGTTCGATGTTGAATCAATGTAACGAGACTGAATCCCAGGAGAAGGGGTCCGATCGAGGCGGAATAGCCTTCGCCTCCCTCCACGCCGAAAACAGTCGCCTGGACCGGGAGCAGGATCATATCGAGCCAATCGCCAAAGATCGTGCCGCTTTGATAAAATGCAACGCGAATCGAGTCCATGGCGCCAGCTGGATACAAAAGAGGATAAAAGGGATTCCCCGTTTGCAGCCAATTCTTGAAAATCCAGGGCAGGAGCATGAGGCTGGCAAGCGAAGCAAAAAGAAAAAGGGTCGATCCCAATTTGGATAACGCTTCCCGCCTCATGGCGAACGCGATAACCCCAATCCCGCAGACCAAAATAATTCCCCCCGTGTATTTGGTGGCAAGGGCCATCCCTGCGAATGTTGCAGCGAGAGCCAGGTCTCGCCGCGTCTTGCTGGAAGCCCAATTGTCCAATGCGATCAGGCAGATCAAACCATAAAGCATTGCGGTCCAGTCGTTGTATCCCCACGCGGGGGATTTTGCGAAAGTAAATCCACTCAGTAATGCGATAACAGATGCCCATCCTGCCCCGGCGGAGAAACGGATTTTTACGTGCTCAAAGAGACAAACGAGCGCAAGCATCGAAATAAACCAGCCGAGGATCGTCGCCGCCTCCAGCCCGCCGAGGCGAATCGCGAGCAGAAAGAGCATTTCCGTCGATTGTGGCATCCCGACATACATAATATCCGGCGTGTAAATGATTCTGCCGGCTTCCGCATAGAGTTGAGGTAGGGACAAATGATAAGCAAGCGCGTCATAATGGATCGGAGGCGCGGACGCGAAGAATAACGAAGGGATGAGGATAATGATGGTCAGAGAAAACCATGTGCGTTGGATGAGGCTCAGTCTGGGAAAATGAAAATGCCGCCAGCTGCGCATCCATGTAAGGCATTCTCTGGCTGTTACAACCAAGATAACCCCAAGAAGGATCAGGACAGGGATGATCTCGATGCCGACGGTCATCCCGAGCGCAAGCATCAAGATGCCAATCAAACCCATCCCGATGGCGGCGTTTGTAACAAGGTCAACGGGGGTTGCTATTTCATTTTGACTCCCCAGGATTTTCCGCCCGAGCCCGCCGGAAAGCGTGAGAATGAAAAGCGCAATCAAAATCTGCCAGACGGCTTTGAACAGCCCAAATCCGCTTTCGGCATCAAATGGTTTGTGAACGTAATAATAGCCGAGTATCGAACCAAAAATAATCAGGATGACCAGAACAGCGGGCAAGGTTTTGATTTTTGTCATATTAGGTTAAGTGCCTAATGATTTGGGCGTCTCAGGATGACAGCGGTATCGTCTCCATATTCTATCTTCCATCCCAGCGTTTGCAGTTTGCGCGCCAGGGGCGAATCAGGCGGAATGATCGTCCATTCGATATCGTATTTTTCCAGAACAGACTCCCAGCCGCTTCCGGCAGTCAGCGCGGCTTCGTATTCGCGCACAAGCGCCTCGCCATAAAAATCCGTCTGGCTATCCAGAAAAACCTTGTGATGAGGCCAAGCGCGGAACAACAAGTAACCGCCCCAGTTGAATTCGTTGAACATGTTCCCGGATTGCGGATGTGTTTCGAGCCAATCGGATGCGGCGACCGGGAACACGTTCGGGTTGAATTGAACCGCCTCCCCCCGGACCTCGAAGCGGAATGCCAGGGCTGCGGCAATGCCCACCCAGATAGCTCCGCTCCAAAGTCCCGTCCGAAGCGATTTTTCCAGAGTGGAAAAGTTCGATTCCAATGCCATCAGGGGAGAGGCAGGCGCAATTTTTTTTCCAAGAATATCGGATAGTATCGGCGCCGCTGCGATCGCAAACAAGGGAATGTTGCGCGCCATCAGCAGGCCAAGTATGGCAAAGCCTGAGACCAAAAAAATATGTGCCGTAGGCGTCTTTTTCCTGTTTGCAAGGAAAATAAATATTGTCGCCAAAAGCAGTAACCCGAATAGCCAGGTCACAGGTTGGGTGAAATCAGCTGGCATGGTTTCAAGCGTACGTCTCAGGATATACCGGCTGTTATTGTTCAATACCGCCTGCCAATTTCCAAACCCGCTTGGTGTGAGAACGGTCATCGGCAGGGATGCCGCTCCAACAAGAACGATTTTCCAATGGTTTTTAAATGCCCGGGTCCAAATCCTCTCCCAAAGCCAGCCAGATAAGTAAGCGATCCAAGCCAGTACACCGAAGATAAATCCGCCATGCAGGTTGACCCATGCCAGCATCAAGATCATGAACTGCCACAATGGGATTTCTTCCCCCTGCCGCGCGCGATCCAGGCGTTCGAGCCAAACCGCCAGTAAAAGGAATGTAAATATGTGAGGCCTTGGAAGCCAATGGAGACTCGATGACGCAACGGAAAGAATAACGGTAATTAGCGTCGTCAACGGCAGTTTGCTTCGGCGTGCCGCATCGGTATAGACGACTGCAAAAGCGACTCCAATGATCGTTGCGCAGAAAAAGATCACCCCGTCCAGCCCAAGGGCGTAATATGATAAAGTAAAAAATACCTGACTGAGCCATTCATACGCCGGGCGGAGCTCTCCATTAAGGGTATGGGAGAAAATATCCCTTGTTGGGATATTTCCGTTTTCGAGAATGTAGTTCCCAAGCGCTAGATGACGTCCCAGGTCGCTATCCAGCGACAACATGCGCGGACCAAACGTCAGCGCGGCGAAAATGATCGTCACGAAGAGGATTTCCCTCAAACGCGGCAGAAAAAAAATCCTTTTACGCGATGAAGCACTCATCGTGGGGAAGTTTACTCCATGGGGCAGGAGACTTCGATTTCCTTCGTGACATCCACGTATTGATAGGGTGTCCCATAAGAAGCGTAATAACTCCTGTCTTCGAGCAAAGGCAGATCAGTTTCGAAGAAAGTGTTGAAAATGACACGGAATGAATTTACCGGCGTGATGGAAGGATGCAAACCATCATATGACCCGCCCGGGAAGTAATAAGCGTTGAAAATGGAGAACCTTTCCTTCAGGCAGGATACACCCTCGAGCGAAAGCATATCGAACTGGTTTCCGGGTCCGTGGTCTCCCTGCAGGATGATGACAGGGGGTTCCTGCGAAGTTTCGAGAATGATATCGATCAACTCCATCAATTCTTTGTTGAGGTATCTCAGTTGCCCTGAATATCCTTCGATATACTCTTTGCGCGAGCCCGGGTAACCGCCTCCATCTCCAAGGGTATATGGAAAATCCGCCTGTACAGGATTGCCCTTTTCGTCAAACACAAAGGGTGGATGAGGCGCAAGGATGTGGACAAAAACAAATTTTGGCGTATCCAAGCCGGGGATGGTTTTCAATGTTTCCAATTGGTACTGTATTGTCTTGCGGTGGTTCGAATAGCCGGGAAGGGAAATCCCGATATCCCATTGCTGGGCGAAGATATCCAAAACCGTGGTCGAGAGAAGGAGTCCGTCGAATTGGTTGAGAGGCAGTGGATTCATCGGAAGATAGACGTCGCTATCGTCCATCGTGCTGATCAACGTCGAATTGGGAATGTTGACCGTTCGATATCCGATCTCTTCCAGGGCGCGGCGGACCTCGCTATGACGGATCGCCTCACTGAGCGGAGCGCGGTTGTTGGTGGAACTCAAACCACCAGCCCAATCATTCAAATAATTAATGTTCAAAAGGGAGGATAACGATAATTGGGTTTGCGGGTAATTCGTTCGGCTCTCCCGCGCGATGTAAAAGCCGCGCTTTACCAGAAAATCGAGAAATTCCCTGTTATCGTAACCGAAACTTTCCATTAGAAAATCATCCCTGCCGTACGCGTCAAGGATGATGATATAGATATCCGGCTTTGTGCTCGCCTCTTTTAGGAGATTGACAGGTTCGATAATTCGTTTTCCCGAGTCGACGACCCGCGCCTGGTCAAATGCCTGTTTCGTAAACACGAGGACAAAATAGGTGGGAACGAGGATGAGCGCCCATGAAGTAACGTTCAGAAAATTTGTGAGCAGACCGGGATTCTTTATCCGCAGCCACAACCATGGACTTCCCAAAAAGATCAGTAGGCAACCCCATCCAACCGCAAAAAGAATGTCAAAAGAAAAATTCGGGGTAATCGATAGCAAATCAAATAGCGCATTCCGTAAATGACCCATGAAGAGCCAACCCAAAAGAAGAGCGACCAGCCAACCGGCGCGCTGCTGGTCGTTACCGGAATATCGTCGCAGTAAAAGTAAAACAAAGAACATCGCAGCAACCAGCAGAAAAGCAGGTCTAATCAACCAGGTTACGGGAATTTCCTGCGGCTGGCTTGTGAACACCCCCAAGACTGCGTAGACCGCAAATAGATACGGATGGAAAACGACGGGTTTTTTCATGCAGATGGTGAAAATAAAAACAGCAATACACCCGAAGGTGCATTGCTGTTCATTATAAATCGGTTATTCACCCAGGTAATCGCGTAATTTCCTGCGGATGGAGGGGTGACGGAGGCGGCTCAAGGCTTGCGCTTCGATCTGCCGGACGCGCTCGCGGGTGACACCCATTTTGCGTCCCACTTCTTCGAGGGTGTAGGCTTGACCGTCGAGCAAACCGTAGCGGAGTTGCAGGATGCGCACTTCGCGCGGCGGCAGTCCGTTCAGGACTTCACCGAGATGTTCGCGCAGCAGGTTGTAGGTGGCGGTGTCGTCAGGCGGCGGCGCTTCGTCGTCTTCGATGAAATCGCCGAGAACTGAATCCTCTTCGTCGTCGGTGGGAGTTTCAAGCGAAAGCGGCCGGCGTGCAACCTGGATCATGTTCTCCACTTTCTTGGGAGGCACGTCGAGCGCATCGGCAAGTTCCTCCACGCTGGGTTCGCGTCCTAGTCGCTGCGTCAATTGGTGCTGGACTCGCAGGAGTTTATTGATCTGGTCGCCCATGTGAACAGGCACGCGGATCGTCCGCCCCTGGTCGGCAATGGCGCGGGTCACAGCCTGGCGGATCCACCAGGTTGCGTAAGTTGAAAATTTATGTCCGCGGCGGTAATCGAATTTCTTGGTGGCGCGGATCAGGCCGATATTCCCTTCCTGGATCAGGTCAAGAAAAGGCACGCCGCGTCCCATGTATTTTTTGGCTACGGAGATAACGAGGCGGGAATTTGCGGTGATGAGGTGTTCGCGGGCCGCCCAACCGTCTTCGATGAAGCGGCGGAGTTCAAGGCGCCGTTTCGGGGAAACGCTCCCGTGCGCCAATTCCTCGCGGGCGGAGCGTCCGCGCTCGATGCGTTGGGCAAGCTGCACTTCCTCTGTGGCGGTGAGCAGGGGAACCCGGCTGACCTCCTTGAGGTACAAGCCGATTGTGTCGTCGGTATCGATATTCGCGAGATAATCGTCCAGCGCGAGATCGGGCTCGGGCTCGGCTTCGCCGCTTTCTTCCACCGCGGCTAATTCGTCCTCGGTGGGTTCGGGCGCCATGCTTTCCTCGACGAAGGGGATTCCCGCGCTGAGCAGCGCTGAAAACGCCTCCTCCAGTTGTTCCACATCCTGCTCCGCTTCCGGGAAGAAATGCAGGATGTCGTCGAGGGTAACAAAGGATTTCTGCCGCCCCAGTTCGATCAAACGCGCTATCGCCGAATATTCTTCTTCATCGTCTTCGCTTATCAGTATTTTATCTACATCCATTCACTCTTCCAGCTTTCGATAAGAATTGTCTAACAACTTCCAAAAATAGAATACACGTTTTTTAACCGAAAAGCAATAGGCTTACGGAGTAATGATGACCTGCAACGATTTTGTATTACTCATCCGCAGGTCTCCACCAGGTGATTTCTACCCCGCAATTGGGATCAGCAGAACGTTTTTTGCAAAAAATTGCGGGGGTTGCAAGCCCCCGCATGAACATCGATGCTTTACGGAGTAGGAGTCGCTTCCGGCGTGGTTATTGTTTCGGTCGTTGGAACAGGCGTCCCGGTGGGGAGAGGCGTGGACGTCGGGGTCGGGGTTGGCGTGTTCAGGTAAGGCGGCGATGCTAAAAGATTCTCCAAAGTGTCGATTCCGCTCACAGCCACCACGAGGACTTTTTCTCCATCCACGTTCACGTAAAAACCGTTTTCGGTCGGGGTTTTGTCGCCTACTTCAAGCATACTTTTGCCGCCGTCTTCGAATTCGACCGCGATGGTATAAGCGGGTTCATCGAGCCCGAAGATGGACAGATCATCCGCATTCTCAATTGGAGTTATGATGCGCAGCGTTCCGACCTGAGTCGCTGCCGCCTCAGCCGTGCCCGGGTCTGCTTCTGCTTTTTCAGGCTTGGATAACACCCAAACCTTATCCTCGTTCCGTTCGATGCGGGAGGCATTGCCTTCCGCGTCTGTGACCTCGATGGCAGAGACGACTCGCTCTTCGTCATAGACAAACGACTCTTCCGCGGCTGGGGTTTCGGTCGCGTTCGCCTCCTCCTCCGCCTGACGATTGATGAATATCGCCGCGCCGATGACAAGCGCAAAGACAACGACAGCGATCCAGGTTCCAGCCCGAAAAACGGGTTTGCCCTGCCGCAATTCCACCTGGACGCGCGGTGCCCTTGGCGGTTTTACCGCCCGGGTTGTTTTTTTCTTTTTCGTCGCCATGTTCTAACCTCGCCTGCGGCGTGAAAGCCAGGTGGAAATGCCAAAGAAGACCACCATCCCCGGAATGACGATCACCATCACGAGAACCAGGAGAAGAAAACGCCAGGTTTCTGTGGGCGGTGTGAATACTCTCGCTGTGCTTGGGCGCGTGGATAGGTTGAGCAGATCTTCCTGTTCGGCGGCCCAATCCACAGAGTTGACGAAGAAGTTTCCGTTGCCGTACACATCGAAATTCCCATCGATCGCGAAAAGCGAATTACCCACGACGACCACGCGCCCGGTTGTTGCGGAATTTTCTCCGGCAACAGCCATGTATAGCGGACCGGGCGTATCGGTCTCGGAGTTGAAGTTGGGATTATCGTTCACATTCTCGTTCGGTCTTGCCCAGGAGTTTTCCGCAGTGCTGATCAAACCAGTCTGCGTGACATTCTCCTTTTCACCCGATATAGTGAGACTGCGCGCCTGCGGCATGATGACGATCAGGTTCTCGGATAATCCCTGTGTGATTGGATGATCGTTGTATCTCAACGAGACAGCTGCATAGGGGTTGTCGGGATTCGACCCGTCGATGATGACGTCTTTATTGAGGATGATTCCCCAATCCTCGGCAAGATATTCCGCCAGTGGATCGGGCGCATCACCGAATTCCGTGAAGAAGATCGGGTCTTCGAGCACGATCAATGATCCGCCGTTATCCACAAACGCTTTAAGTAACTCCACTTCATCTTCGCTGACAGGCTTTTGCGGTCCGGCAATGATGATGGAAAGCGCGTCTTCGGGAATCTCGCGCGTGGTGAGCAGATTGAGTGTGTTTACAGTGTAGTTCTTGGCTTCCAGCGTGCTTTTGACGATGCCGTATGTGATCTCGCCGGATTCGAATGAGATTTCGCCGTGCCCCTGCAGGAAATAAACCGCACGCGCGCCAGGGCTGATAAGCCGCAGAAGAGCCCGGGCGATTTCGGTTTCGGTGGAGAAGTTGGCGATCTCCTTCGTCTCACCCATCTCCAGCAAAATCTTCCCGTCGCCTGTCACGCCTGCCAATCTGGCGGCGACCGGATCGAGGTCCGGATTGATAAAGCTGTATGTGAATTTGCCGTCGCTGTTGTTCTTGAATTTATTCAGGAGTTCTTCAGCGCCTGAGATGTTCGAGTTCGTCGAATAGAAAGCCGTTGCTTTAACAGGGTCTTTCAACTCGGCGAGGATCTGCAAAGTCTCCTTTGATAAGGTGTTGGATTTATCCTCGGTAAGGTCGTAGGGAGAACCGAGCAGGTCGGTATTATTGAAGACGATGTAGTTAAGGGCGATCAGGATGCCGACGAATGCCAGGGTGAGGATCAGCGAGTTTGAGCCGTATCTCGCCTGGCGTCCGGTGAGGAAGCGCCGCACCGCATCAGGATTGAGGATGGCGGATACCGCCAGTGAAATGACGAGCAACCCGATGCTGATCTGCAGGGCGAGGTTCACACCTTCCTGAATATTATCCGGCAGGGGAAACATGCCGATCGAGCCGAGCAGGTTTGCAAAGCCGATCAACCCTGTGGATATACATGCGATGAGGGCAACGATCAACCCGATCACCGCGTATCTTGCGTTTTGATTCTTCTTTTTGCCAGCCATTAGCGCCATCTCCGAATTTCGATTGCCGTGGTGCCGATGAACAAGCCAAGCGAGATCAGGCTGAGGTAATACACAATTCCGCCAAGCGTCATCGTTCCGGCGTTCATCTGGTCGAAGGGATTTTGAATACTGAGATAGTTGAAGACTTCGCCGCTCTGCGGGAGCAGGCCTGCGGGAAGTCCGATCATGAAGTAGAGGAAGAACAACAAACCCAATGTGACGAAGAAAGCGGCGAACTGGTTCGTAAAGATGGCGGAGATCCCCACGCCGAGGGCGAGCATCGTACCGCAGATCAGGGTCAAACCGATATAGGAGGAAAGCACGACCAGCCAGTCGATACCGGGATCGACAAAGTTATTCAACACGATGGGGTAAACCAATGTGATTCCCAGAAGGGTCAGCACGAAAAGCATGGCTCCAAGCCATTTGCCAATGACAAGTTCTGAGTCGCGCACTGGAGACGTGAGCAGGAGTTCGAGCGTCCCCATCCGGGCTTCGTCGGACAGCAGGCGCATGGTCAATGCAGGCGCGAGGAATACCATCAGGAAGACGAACAGGCCGTTGATGGGTTGAATATCCGGCGCGCCGCCGCCCCCGAAGAATGCCTGCTGGCTGGTGTAGAACAATATCAGGCTGAAGTAAATGCCCATGGGCAGGAGGATCGCCAGCATTACAACGTAGGCAAGCGGTCCGTTGAAATAATTATCATATTCGCGTTTTGCGATGGTCCAGATGTTTTTCATGGGATTATTTCTTCCCTTCGTTGTTGGTGAGCTCGAGGAAGATCTCCTCCAAACTCATGCCAAGCGGACGGAGCTCAAGCAGGTCGTACCCGTCTTTGATGACCTGGCGGGCGACTTCCGGGCGCAGATCCTTGCCGGAGGCGAATTCGAATTCCACGCCGCCGTCATCGAGCGTTTCCACCTTCCGCACGCCCTTGACGCTCTTGATGGAGGAGGCAAGTTCGTCCGCTTCGCCGCGCACGCGCACGACGACCCTTTCCGCGCCGAGCAGGCGGGCTTGCAGGTTCTCGGTGGTATCTTCAGCGACGATCTTGCCTTTATTGATGATAAGCACGCGATCGCAGAGGTTTTGCGCTTCGTTCAGCAGGTGGGTGGAGAGCAATACGGTCCGTTCCCTGCCGATCTCGCGGATCAATTCGCGCACTTCCACCACCTGGCCCGGATCGAGACCGATGGTCGGCTCGTCGAGGATCAAAACCTCAGGCCGGTGCAGAAGCGCCTGAGCCAGCCCAACGCGCTGTTTCATACCTTTGGAGAGGTTACCTACATATCCATTCGACCGGTTGATCAAACCAACCATATCCAGCGCCTCTTCCACGCGGTCGTCCACGTCCGGGACGTGGCGCAGTTCGCCCATATACTTCAGGTAATCGAAGACGATCATGTCGTGGTAAAGCGGCACGGTCTCGGGTAGGTATCCCACCCGTTTGCGTACCTCCAGCGATTCTTCCACCACATCGTAACCGGCTACGATCGCCTCGCCGTCGCTTGGCGGCATGTACCCGGTCAGGATTCGCATTGTGGTTGTTTTGCCCGCGCCGTTCGGACCCAGAAAGCCCACAATTTCGCCCTGCTGGCAATCGAAATTGAGGTTGTTGATGGCGCGGCGCGATCCGTAATCTTTAGTAAGACCGCTAACCTTGATCATTGCTGCTCCTCAGATTGTTTTTTTTCTCACTTGGGATAATTCGCAAATAAAAGACACAGCCACAATTTTGGGCGGTGCCTTTTTTTATTTACCGCAGATTACTATACAATATATGAAAGACCGAAGTCAAGCAGGTATAAAACCTCTAATCCAATCCTAATTTTCAAAGCCGTTCGGCTATAATTTGGATATGACAGAACTCCTTTACCAGACCAATGCCTATCTAAAAGATTTTTCAGCCGTCGTTACATCCGTTGAACCCGAAACCCGCGCCGTCATCCTCGACCGCTCTGCATTCTACCCAGGCGGCGGGGGGCAGCCCTGCGATTTTGGAACCCTCGAATCGGACGGCGTGAAATACCCGGTGGAGAGAGTAAAGAAACAGGGGGAAGACGTCCTGCATTTTCTCGGTGGGACCGAGCCATTACCCCCGCCCGGGTCCGCCTCCACCGGGACCCTGGACTGGGTGCGGCGATACCAGCTGATGCGCACACACACGGCATTGCACATTCTGTGCGGGACGGTGTTCCGTAATTACGGCGCCAAAGTCACTGGCGGCGACATGGATCCGCTCAAGGGGCGCATGGACTTTGAGTTCGAGTCGATGCGCGGAGAACTCGTCCGCGAGATCGAAGCGGCGGTCAATTCCGAGGTAAAGAAAAACCGCGAGATCAGAGTCAGAATCCTCCCTAGGGAGGAAGCGTTTCAAATCCCCGATCTCATCCGTACCAAGATCAATCTCCTTCCGGAGGGAATCATGCAAGTCCGCACGGTTGAGATCGTCGGGCTCGACCTGCAAGCCGACGGCGGGACGCATGTGGCGAATACTTCCGAAGTGGGAACAATAAAGGTGGTGGAATACAAAAGCAAGGGCGCGATCAACAAGCGGATTTACATCGAAGTGCAATAGCCCATTTTGGTGAGGCGGTTCACCGGCTGTACTGTATAATCACAATAAAAACCGGCGGTGGCGACCGCCCTCAGAGATAAAAGGAGAATGTAAAATGAACGCGAAAAAATTATCGATCCTGCTTGCCGCATTTGTTTTGATCGCTGCCCAGTTGGCATGCGCGGTGGGTGAACCTACCCTTTCGAACGTCCGCACCGCGAAGGATGAAGACGGGGCGCAGGTGACCTCCACTTTCGGCGCGTTCGATACCATCTATGTGGTTGGCGACCTTGCGAATGCCGTGGAAGGAAATCAAGTCACTTCCCGCTGGTATGCTGAGAACGTCCCGGGTGTGGATCCAAATTTCTTCATCGACGAATCCACCATTGATATCGGCGCAGAACCCATCGGCTTTGTGTACTTTTACTTCGAAGCGCCCTCCGATGGCTGGCCCACCGGAACCTATAAAGTGGAAGTGTATTTCAACGGGGCTTTGAACAGCACGGTTAATTTTACCGTTCAATAGGTCGTTCGAATTTGCAGGCGGCTGTCCGAGACGACAGCCGCTTTTTATTTCTGCCTGCCTGAATGGGCATTCTTTCGGAAACCGGGAATATAATTATGGGTGGAGGCAGGTATGAAGTACAAGAGACTTGGAAATACCGGTTTGAATGTATCTGAATTGTGCATGGGGACGATGCAATTCGGCTGGTCGGTGGGAGAGGCGGAGTCTCATCTAATATTGACTGCCTCTTTTGAATCGGGGATCAATTTCTTCGACACAGCCGATATCTATTCCAAATGGGTGGACGGCAACCCCGGCGGGATCGCCGAGACCTACATCGGTAACTGGCTGAAGGAAAACAAGGTCAGGCGCGACCAGGTTGTGATCGCAACCAAGGTTCGGGGGGAGATGGGGCGGGGACCGAACGACAAAGGCTTGAGCAGGGTCCACATCATGAATGCGATAGAAGGCTCGTTAAAACGCCTACAAACGGACTATGTCGACCTATACCAATCGCACTGGTCGGATGAAGACACCCCCATCGAGGAGACCATGCGAGCCTTCGACGATCTGGTGCGACAGGGCAAGGTGAGATATGTCGGCGCCTCGAATTACGATGCCTGGGAATTGATGCAGGCGCTCTGGGTTTCGGATAAATATAATCTTGCTCGTTACGACTCCATCCAACCGCACTATAACCTGATTCACCGGGACGAATTCGAGCGTGAATTGCGGTCTGTCTGCAAGACTTACAACATCGGCGTGATTCCTTACAGTCCACTGGCGGGCGGTTTCCTGACCGGGAAATACCGCCGCGACGAGCCGCTGCCTGAAAGCCGGCGTGCCGAGGGCAGGAAAAAATCCATGACAGAGAAGAATTTCACCCTGATTCATGAAATGGATCGAATCGCGCTTGTGCATAAGGCGACCATATCCCAGATTGCCATAGCATGGATGCTCGCCGACCCGATCATCACAAGCCCCATCATTGGCGCGACCTCCATTGCGCAATTGAATGAAAACCTCGGCGCGTTGGAGTTCCATTTGACTGAAGAGGAAAGGGACAGCCTGAACAAATTGACCGAATGGAGAGTCGGGTAATAAACTGCGAGTCCGGTTAAAATACCCCGACCAAACCAAGGAGAGAGAATGGCAGATTTACCTGAATCCAAGGAAAAACGAGTATTTGGCAACATCCTCGGCGCGGTGGGGAACACGCCGCTTGTTAAACTGGAACGCATCGGTAAAGATTTGCCCGTTCCCCTTTATGCAAAATTGGAATTCATGAATCCGGGCGGCTCGGTCAAGGACAGGGTTGGCGTGAACATCATCGAGCAGGCGGAGAAGCGCGGCGAGATCAAACCCGGCGGGACAATCGTCGAAGCCACGTCCGGCAACACGGGCGTCGGCCTCGCCATTGCAGCAGCGTTGAAAGGCTACAAGACCATCTTCGTCATGCCGGATAAGATGAGTAACGAAAAGATTTTGTTGCTGAGAGCCTACGGAGCGAAAGTGGTCATCACGCCCACCGCGGTCGGACCGGACGATCCGCGCTCGTATTATGAAGTCGCCAAAAAATTTGCGCGCGAAACACCCAACGCAATTTTGGCGAACCAATATCACAACCCGGATAATCCGCAGACGCACGTGCTCAGCACGGGACCCGAAATCTGGGAGCAGACCGACGGTAAAGTGACCGACGTCATCATCGGCATCGGCACCGGTGGGACGATCACCGGCGTGGGACGTTATCTTAAATCCATGAATCCGAACATCACCATCGTGGGCATTGATATCGAAGGCTCGATCTTGACCGAGATTTGGCAGAACAGGGGCAAGATACCACCCGGCGCGTACCCCAAGACCTACAAAGTGGAAGGTATTGGCGAGGACTTTTTGCCTTCCACGATGGATATCAATTATGTGGATGCCATCGAACGCGCGGGCGACCGGGAATCATTTCTTTGGGCGCGAGCGCTTGTGCGGCAGGAAGGGATTTTTGCAGGCGGTTCATCCGGCTCTGCGATAGCGGGCGCGATCAAATATTGCCGCAAATTGACTCCCGACCGCCTGCCAGTCGTCATTCTGCCGGACTCCGGATCACGCTATCTTTCCAAGTTCTACGACGACAAATGGATGCGCGAATTCGGATTCCTCTCGATGGAATTCGGCGAGACGGCTCTGGGCGACCTTTTGATCGCCAAGCCGAACAAAGCTTTGTTCACGGCGACACTGGGCGACTCGATCCGAAAAATTGTATCGGTCATGCACCAAAATGCGGTATCGCAAATGCCGGTTGTCGGCGCGGATGGATCCCTGGTGGGTCTCATCGAAGAGGTGGACCTGCTCAATCACATGCTCGAGAAGCACGAACACAATCATGATGAAACCATCGACTCGCTTGTTCAAAATGCAGGGGCGGTCTTCCCGCCGGAGACTCCGCTCGAGGAGGCGATGCCGTCGCTCACCGCCGGGTATGCGCTGATTGTGGTCGAGAACAGCAAACCGACCGGCATCCTGACCAAGATCGACGTTTTGGATTATGTGGCGGGGAAGATTTAGCAGACCAGCAGTAAGTAGTGAATTGAAACATGACTCACCCGGGAAATTAAGGTTTCGTGGGTGAGTTCGTTTTTGAGGACAAACTGGAAGCGGATTAACGCTGAAAACGCGGTTTTTTTATTCCTTTTCCGCGTCCATCCTACTTGTCAGCGTCTCGATTAAATTTGGGGTTAATTATGTTTTTTATACGAATTCCCAAATCGCGCGGGATCATATTGTTGTGAAATAATTCCTTAATTTAAAAAGAACAAATTTTCTATTATAATATGTCTTGTCGTAATCAATTTATTCATAAACCAAAGGAGAATAAAATGGATTTCAGCAACGTCAATTGGTGGGCAGTCCTGCTGTGCGTGATCGTAAGCATGATCGTCGGGAGCGTTTGGTTCAATCAAAAAACGTTCTTCCCGGCCTGGTGGAAGGCAATCGGCAAAGCTGAGGCTGGGCAACCCGGTATGGAAAACATGAGCATGACTTGGGGATTGACCGTCCTTGCATCCTTCGTTCAAGCCGTCGCCATGTGGTTCATGACCGATGTGATGGGCAGTGACTCCTGGAGCAGCGGCATGTTATCCGGTTTTATGCTCTGGCTTGGATTCGTTGCGCCATCCAGCCTGACGAATAAACTGTTTGCCGGACAGTTAAAAGCCTGGGCGATCGAGATGGGAAATCACCTCATCACGTTTTTGCTCTTCGGCGCGATCATGGGGGCATGGCATTGATAAGTGCGGGCATCGATGCAAAAAAGATGCGGCTTGCAAAAGCCGCATCTTTTTATTATTTATCTTCCTGCAAACTGCGGCATGACCGCGTCTTCGAGGAGGCTGACGATTTCCTCGTCGCTACCGATGTAGAGCGCCAGCAGCCTGCCTGCTTTGAAGAAGTGCGGATCATCCGCGAAGGTGATCATCATTGTGCCAGCCATGCTTCCGTCTTCGCTGATGGTTTCAGCAGTCATTTCCATTTCTGAGTTCGATTTGAATTCGAAGATTTCCACCTCAGCGCCGTTGACCCTGAGAATCTGTCCCTTTACAGGAATAAAAGGTTGTTCGATCGAATCGCCTTCGACCACATCCGCGCCTTTGTTCACCAGGACGCCGATCAGGCTCAATCGGGTGAAATCACCAGCAAACTCAGAGCCGAAGGCATTTCTCAACAGCGTGAGCATGGCTTCGTCGCTGCCGTCGTACAGAACGATCAAGTTTGCGAGGCGGAAGAAATGTCGTTCATTCAACCAGTTGATATCCGCATTGTCGACGGATCCATCGGCGTACACATGTTCCGAATCCTTCAACATCGCGGCTTCGCTTTCGTACTCGAAGGTTTGAATCGCCTCGCCGTTGACCAAAAGGATCCTGCCGGGCACGGAGAAGAATGACTGTTGGATCGGATCGCCTTCCGCGACCGTTGCGTCCTCCGATTCCAGGATTTGAATCAATGTTGCGCGGTTGACGGGATAGACCTTATCGCTGCCTTCCGAAGAACGCGGCTCTTGCGCGATTCCGGAACAGGCAGCAAGAACCACCAGCGCGACAAACGACAGAAATGGGAATAGTATCTTCATTGGGTACCTCCAAAATTTTTCAGAGGTAAAGACGTTAATTCTTCGAAAAAGTTCCCGGTCTGATAAAATTCTGCAATGTCAAAGATGATGCGTCCGACATTCCTTGAGATAAATTTAAACCAGTTACGAAAGAATGTCGAAGCCATTCGCCTCCGCGTCGGATCTGCAAAAGTGATGCCGATGGTTAAAGCCAACGCCTACGGTCACGGCGTGGATGGAGTCGCGCCTTTCATCGAACCATTCGTCGACATGCTCGGAGTCGCGCTGGTGGAGGAGGGGATGCAGCTTCGCAGTCTGGGAATCAAAAAACCAATTTTGGTGGCAGGCGGGACGTTGATCGAGCAGTTGCCGCTTTTCTTTGAATATGATTTAACTCTCACCGCTTCTTCCCTTGACCTGTTGCTGGCTGCTGACCATCTGGCCGAAGCCACCCGAAAGCGGCTTGCCGTCCACCTCAAAATCGATACCGGCATGGAAAGGGTCGGCGTCCGCGAATACGAAGCGGAAGAATTTATATTGAGATCATCTGCGTGTAGCCGCCTGAATGTTGAAGGGATATACACTCATTTGGCAAACTCTGAAATCATGTCATTGGGAGGTGAGGTCCCGGGCGGTGCGCAGCGCAGTCGAAAGGGTGTGTCGAACCAGCCTCCAGATAGCAAAAATGGCTTTGTAGAATCTTCCCTTCAATTTGAACGCTTTCAGGAAGTCTTGTATCTCTACCAAAAACACAGTCTGCCAGTTCCTCCCCTTCGGCACGTTTGTAACTCCGGCGGGATATTGAATTTGCCCGATGGGCATTTGGATTTGGTCCGGCCCGGTGTGTTGTTCTATGGAGTCTATCCTGGACGGGATATTCCCAAAACTCTCGACGTGGAACCGGCAATGACATGGAGGTCGAAGGTGGTATATAGCAAAGTGACACAGCCTGGCCGTTCAGTCAGTTACGGGTCGTTGTGGAAGGTGGAAGGGAGTCCGAGGCGCGTGGTTACCATTCCCTGTGGCTATGCAGATGGTTACTTCCGTCGTATGACGAATCAGGGACGAGTTGTTATCAATGGGAAATCTTACCCGCAAGTGGGGCGCATTTGCATGGATCAGTTTATGGCAGATGCGGGGGAAGATAATGTCAATGTCGGGGATCGTGTAACTCTTCTTGGGGACGGGATCACCCCCGAGGAACTGGCGGACTGGGCGGGCACGAACGAGTACGAAGTGATGACAAATATCAGCGCACGCGTGCCGAGAGTGTTCGTAATGTAGAACAAACATATGGATTTGTTCAAAGCGGTATGGCATAATTGAGTTTTGAGGTGAGTGTTGAATTCAAGAGTGAAAGATTTTTATATCCTGTTCGGTGTGGCGGGCGTTTCGGTCGCTCTCGATCAGTGGACGAAATGGTGGGTTCGCGAAAACATAGCTTTTGGCGGGCAATGGCTCCCGGAATGGATCGCCTGGTTGTATCCTTATGCTCGGATTGTGCATTGGTATAACAGCGGGGCGGCCTTCGGCATGTTCCAGAACGGCAATCTGGTGTTTACGATCCTTGCGTTTATTGTGATCGGCGCGATCGTTTATTATTACCCGCGCATGGAGGAAAACGACTGGACGTTGAGGCTGGCGATGGGTTTGCAGTTGGGCGGCGCCATGGGTAATTTGATCGACCGGCTGATGATGGGCAAGGTGACCGATTTCATCTCCATCGGCGCATTTCCAGTTTTCAACATCGCAGACGCTTCGATCTCTGTGGGAGTGGCGATCCTTCTGCTCGGTGTGTGGCTTAAGGAAAGGGAGGAGAAATCGAAGGCGGCAATGGCGGTGGTCGACCCGGCAAAGGAAGGGTGATTTCAGTGGCTGACGAGATTCTGATCAACGATGGTATACAGGGACGCCGCAGGCGTTTTTTTATATTTTTCACCGCGGCATTTGCCATCATCGCCGTCGATCAATGGACGAAGTGGCTGGTGAGGCGCGATATCCCTCTTGGTGTATCCTGGCTTCCCGAATGGCTGGAATGGCTTTCGCCTTACGTGCGGTTTCTGCATATTCAGAACCGCGGCGCATCGTTCGGCATGTTCCAGGACGGCAACCTGATATTCATCATTGTTTCACTCCTGATCGTATGCGGAATTTTGATTTACGTAACCAAAATGGAGCATGACAGCAAGTGGATGTGGGTGGCGGCGGGATTGTATCTCGGCGGCGCGGTCGGCAACCTGATCGACCGTGTCCTCTTTGGCGCGGTCACGGATTTCATTTCTGTCGGCACTTTCTACATTTTCAATATCGCGGATGCCAGCATCAACGTCAGTGTTGCGATGCTGGTGATTTTGGTTTGGATGAGTGAGCGAAAGACCCCGAATTCAGGTGAAGAATCAAAACCGGATGATCATCCATGAATGATCGGGTGGAGACTTTCCGATATAGCGGAGAAATTCCTGACCGGCTGGATAAATTTCTGGTTTCCCAACTGCCGGAATTTTCACGGGCGCGGATTCAAGGCTTGATCGCAGACGGGTTTGTCACCGTCAACGGCGCGGCGGCAAAGAAAGCCGGGCAGGTCATTGAAGACGGCGACGATATCGAAGTGCGCATCCCGCCACCCATGCCGAGCGGATTGATTCCCGAAGATATTCCGCTCGATATTATTTTCGAGAACGATGACTTGATCGTGGTGAATAAACCGGCGGGCATGGTGGTTCACCCCGCGGCGGGGCACGACTCCGGCACATTGGTCAATGCTGTGTTGGGCTATGATCCGGATATGGAAGGGATCGGGGGCGAAGAACGTCCAGGTTTGGTGCATCGGCTCGACAAGGATACTTCCGGTCTGATCGTGCTTGCGAAGAACGAGCGTGCTCACAACTGGCTTCAGGAACAATTCCGGCTTCGAAAAGTGGAAAAGACCTATCTCGCATTGGTGGATGGGCATCCGCCCACGCCGTCTGGCCGGGTGGAAGCGCCGATCGGCCGCGATCCAAGCCACCGAAAAAAAATGGCGATCGTCCAACCGGGAAAAGGTCGCGAAGCGATTAGTGAATATAAGACTCTGGAGTCGTTCAAGAGACATACCCTCCTGGAATTTCATCCGTTGACTGGAAGGACGCACCAGATCCGCCTGCATTGCAAATTTTTAGGATGCCCAATTGTGGGAGATTCTATTTATGGTCGTCGGTCTCCATCGGCAGAGATCGCGCGTCATTTTTTGCACGCATTTCGCCTGAAGATCGTTCTCCCCGGTGAAGATCGACCAAGGGTTTTCGAGGCGGATTTACCCGCTGAATTAAATAAAGTTCTGGAAGAGGTTAAGAGATATGAATGAAATGGAATATGTCGACTTGCGTTCGGACACGGTCACCAAACCGACCCCTGAAATGCGGGAGGCGATGGCGGAAGCGGCAGTCGGAGATGACGTTTTTGGCGACGACCCGACCGTGATCGAACTGCAGGAACTGGCTGCGAATATGATCGGAAAGGAATCTTCGCTCTTTGTTCCTTCGGGCACGATGGGAAATTTGATTGCGATCATGGTGCATTGTTCGCGGGGAGAGGAAGCGATCATCGGGGACAAGTCGCACATTTATTTAAACGAGGCGGGCGGTATGTCCGCATTGGGCGGCGTGTACCCTCACCCTGTTCCGAATCAAAAGGATGGGACGCTTCGGCTCGGAGATATCCGCGGTGCGATCCAACCTGACGACCAGCATCGGACGATCACCCGGCTCATATCCATCGAGAATACACAGAACGCCTGCGGCGGCATACCCTTGTCTGTGGAATATACGCGGCAGGTTGGGTCGCTTGCAAAAGAAAATGGATTGAAATTTCACATCGACGGGGCGCGGATCTTCAATGCCGCCGCGGCTTTGGATGTGGATGTAAAGGAATTGACCGATACAGCGGACTCGGTCATGTTTTGTTTGAGCAAAGGGCTTGCGTCGCCGGTCGGCTCGATGTTGGCAGGTACGAGGGAATTTATTGCCCGCGCGCATCGTCTGCGCAAGATGCTGGGCGGTGGAATGAGGCAGGTGGGCGTGCTTGCGGCGGCCGGGTTGATCTCGCTGGAAAAGATGGCCGGGAGACTAAAACAAGACCATGCCCGGGCGAAGAAGCTGTATGAAGGGTTGAAACAAGTTGGGGGATTAAGAATCGAGGCGGGACCTTCATCCAACATGGTCTATTTCAAACTTGCCGAACATATCAGGATGGCGGAAGATGAGGTCATCTCTGAAATGAAAAAACGCGGCGTTCTGGTGGATTGGTCTGCCCCGAGAGAATTCCGCCTGGTGACGCATTACTGGGTGGACGATGCCGGAGTGGAAAAAGCGGTGCAGGCATTCCGCGATGTGTTGACGTGACAATGTCAAATGTCGATCACGCCGGAATCCTGCAGAAGCAAATTTTCGAAACTAGTCACCATATCCGGGTCGAAGAGGATTCCGGATTGCTCGCGCAAATATCCGAGCGCTTCGTCATTTGATATTTTTTTGCGATAGGGGCGGTCGCTGGTGAGCGCGTCGAAGGCATCCACCACTGCGAACAGCCTGGCAAGTTCGGGTATGTCCGTGCCTTTCAATCCGTCCGGATATCCGGAACCGTCCCACCGCTCTTGATGGCTGCGAATCACAGGGATGGTTTCCTGCAGAAATGGGATACCGCTCACGATTTTAGCGCCGATGTCCGGGTGGACCTTCATGATCGTCCACTCTTCGGCGGAGAGTTCCCCGGGTTTGTGAAGGATGGTATCGCTGATTCCGATCTTGCCGATGTCGTGCAGTAGCGCGCCTCGTTCCAGGATTTTGAGCTGGTCCTGCGAATACCCCAGGCTTTTTCCCAATTTGACAGCGAGCTGCGTGACGCGCGAACTATGGCCTTCCGTTTCGCGGTCGCGGGCATCCAATGCGGAAGTCAGGGAAGCGAGAGTTTGGTCGTAGGTCGCTTCGAGCTTGTCGTATGCCTCTTTGATCTCCTTCGCCTGCCGGCGTGATTCAACCAACAACAACGATCGTTCGAGAGCGACAGCCGCCTGATGCACAAGTGCCTGCAGGTCGTTGGGGTTGGCGGCCGTCTTTTTGAGGGGATCATCATGGGTATCCATCCAGATCGCTCCATAACTGCGAACGGGGGTCTGGATGGGCAGGCAGGTACGCAGGATGGACTTTCCCTGTGAGATGTAGATCATTTGATTGGATTTGATCGCATCATGGACGAGACTCATGGGATGATCGGAATCGATGCGGCTCCCTTCCTCGTCCACCCTGACCTCGGCAAGGATGCTCTGATCGGGATTTAGCAGAACAATCCCTGTTGTTATGCTTCTGGCAAGTTTATGGGCGGTTTGGGCGATATCGGACGCTGCATCTTCGATGTTCTCCGACAAAATGATCTTGTTACTCAGGCGGTAAAGCAGGGAGGTAATGCGCAGGGAGGCGCGTAATTCCTGCTGCAGCCATGCGCTTTCGAATGCGCCGCTCGCCTGAATTGAGATCAATTCGGCGAGCGCTTCATCGTTTTCGGTAAAGAACGTTTCATTCTTCTTTCCGAACGCGAAGATCGCGCCGATGTTGACCTGGTGCCAGCGGATTGGAATTACAAGCAGGCTGCGAAGCGCGGGGTTGTCCAAACGTAAATTTGCCGTCCTGGGATATCTCCTCACATCACGAATTCGGAACGGTTGGGAAGCGCGCAAGGCGAGATCGTTCAATTCGCCCGATGCAAATGCCGACGTCACGGCTCCATACAAAAGGGGTGCCGAACCGGAGCAAGCCTGTTGGATGAAATTCTGTTCCTGTCCCAGCTGGATGTAGATAAAAGTAAATTTTGCCTGCAAGATCTCACGCGACCTCCAGGCAACCTCCTGGGCGGTCTTTTCAGGATCAAGCGCAGAGGCGAGTTGACTGCCTGTTTGAACAAGTTCCATCAAACGTTGATGGTGTCCGGAGCGTTCCCACGCGCGGATCAGTTCCGCCGCTGCCATTTCAGCCATGCCGATCTCGACGCTTCCGAAGTCGCTTGGTTTTTCACTGTTGAGCGTGATCATCCCGGTGACATGCCCGTTCATGATCAATGGCACAGCCACGCCGGAAAGGTTCGTTTCGCCTACAAAAGGAATGTAATCCTTTTCGGATAGTATGTCATCGACGACCTGAGTCTTCCTCTGACGAAGCGCGCGACCCAGGACTCCCTGGGCCGCATTCTGCCGGTAACCTGTCGGAACGATATTTGCCCCCCGGCCCGCAGAAGCGATAAGCATGAATTCCTTTTTTTCATATTCATGCAGGAAGATCATCACCAAATTGCAATTCAGTGCGCGCTCCAATGTGTTGACTACAAGCTGCGCCGACACCGGCTGGTCGAGCTGATTTTCGAGCTGCTGGCTTAATTCCAATAAAAGGGTCAATTGCGCATTTCGTTTTTTCTCCGTTGCCGCCTGGCGCGCGAGGGTCTGAATCTGGTCTGCTTGAATCCGTCCGCGGATTCCCTCCGAGGTCATAATGAACGGCCTGATGTAACGATCAAGCCTTCCGCTCCACACCCCCGCCCGCGTTTGTGGTATTCCCAATTCGGTCCCGTGATCCTCATCGCCCCGGTTCAGTTCCTTTATCAAGCCGCTTGTGGTCATGACCACAGTGGTGGCCACGTAATAGATCATCGCTGAGAAGAGGACGAAGAATCCCAGTGTCGCTTCGCGGGCGGAAAGGATGAATTTATTCGCCCCGTCCAGGCCGGGGTCGATCGTGAAAAGGAGCGCGCCCATGAAGATCAAATGCGCAACCTCCGAAAAGAATGCGATCATCACCACCCTGCGGCTCAGGATGTCGCCATCCGGGATGATGATTCGTTCCCAGGGGATCAGTTTCCCAAAGACAGTCACAAAAATGATGGCGGCGGGCACGACAAGGTTTTCACTTCCCGGCGTCTGGATGAAGAGAAAACTCAACACAACCCAGGGTATGATTTGCAGATAATTCAAAACGGCGTCGAAATGGAATGATGGGAAAATGACCGTGACCCCGCTTGCGAATGCAGAGATAAGAAAAGCCGCCGCCAGGTAAGGCATGAAAACCGGCGATCCGCTTGGATGGGAGTCGAATCCTGAAAACGCAAGCACCATCCCTGCTGCGAAAGTGGTCAACCCGATCATCAGACGGGAGAAATCCACCCGGCGAAGACGGTCAACCCATTTGCTCACTGCGACGACCGCCTGCATGATGCCGCCGATCAGCATCGCAACTCCGCCGATGACCTGCCCGGATTTCATCAGCAAGACGGATGAAAACAATAAAAACGGAAGGGTCAGCGTTTGGACAACAATCTCGCGTTTTTTGGGAAACCGCCAGACGCAACTCAGTTGAAGAGAAAGGGCGAGAACGAAACAGGCCAGACCAAGAACCGCTGGCAGCCCCGTGAAATAGAGATCGCTCCCAATACCGAAATGGTCGGGAATCAGAACCAGTCCCGCCCCGACCCCCTCCAGGAGAAGCGAGACGAGCAGGCTGAAGTTTTTTTCCAATCGTTGCTTCATGCGGTCGGAGGATAGCATAAGAAGGGATTTTTTTCTACTTCCTTTTCCCACTCTATCGAAATTGCATGATGACTAAATTGAAATGGTTTCTCTTTTTGTGCCGGATTTTGACCCGGCTATTTCTGATATAATCGCCAGCGAGCGCCGGAAAACAGGGGATGCACCATTAACTTATCGATTACAAGGTCATGCTGATGCAAAAATTCATTACGCTTGCTCAAATAGACGAAGCCGCAGAAAAGATTCGCGGAAAAATCCCGGTCAAACCGCAGGTCGGATTGATCCTTGGCTCGGGTCTGAACGGGTTGGCTGATTCCGTCCAGGATCCGAATCACATCCCATACAACGAACTGCCAAACTTTCCTGTTTCCACTGTATTCGGCCATATCGGGCGTTTTGTGATCGGCACATTGGAAGGCAAACCCGTCATTGTGATGCAAGGCCGAATCCATTATTACGAAGGGTACAGTATGGGTGAGATCACCCTGCCCGTGAGAGTCATGCACCGGCTTGGAGCGCACAGCCTCGTCGTTACGAATGCCGCGGGCGGGGTCAATTCGGAATTCGTCCCCGGCGACGTGATGCTGATCACCGATCAGTTGAACCTGATGGGCATGTCCGGTTTAAATCCTTTGATGGGTCCGAACCTCGACGAGATCGGACCCCGCTTCCCGGACATGAGCCAGCCCTACGATCGTGAATACATCGATATGGCAAGGAAGACGGCAAAAGAGAATAAATTAACACTCCGCGAAGGCGTCTATGCCGGGTTGAGCGGACCTTCCTTTGAATCTCCGGCCGATCTGCGATTCCTCCGTTTGGCAGGCGCGGATGCGGTAGGTATGTCCACTGTGCCTGAGGTCATCGTTGCGCGTCACGGCGGGATGCGCGTCCTTGGTTTCTCCGGCATCAGCAACAAAGCCAACCTCGACGGCTCCACCATCACGACGCATGAAGAGGTTATCGAAGCCGGCAGGATCATCACACCGAAGATCGAAACCATCGTCCGGGGCGTCCTGCGCGGAATGTAAGTGCGATTGCAATGGTAGACCTATTAAAATTCCTCGCCACCTACGAGGTTTTGATTTACATTGTGTTGGCGATAGGCGGCATGTTTTCCTTTCGCTGGTTATTTCGTTCCTGGCGGGAGTGGCGGGTGGCTGTCTTTAGTCTCGAACGCGAATTCTCATTAAGACGGCTCGGCAGAGCCACCCTGATATCTTTTCTGATCGTGTTGTTCTTCTGTTTCGAGTTTTCCCTGACCTCTTTTGTACTCCCCGGACTTCCCTCGGATTTTTTTCTCGTCACGCCTACGCTTGATTTGATTTCCACACCCACCGGCACACTTTCTGCCGATATGATGACCCAATTCGCAAACCAGCCGGGTTCGATTCAACCAAATGCTTCAGGCTGCACGCCCGGCCAACTCGAGGTGACATTCCCTGGACCCGGCGAAGAGATCAAAGGGGTGATCGAACTGACGGGCACTGTGAGTATTCCGAATTTCGGATTCTATAAATATGAAGTCGCGCCGAACGGAAGCAGTACATGGGCAACCATCGCCGCGGGAACCAGTGTGGTGGTGGATGCCTCCCTCGGCCGTTGGGATACAACCGCACTTACGCCGGGAGATTATCAATTGAGGCTGGTTGTGATCGACAATCAAGGGACCAGCCTGCCGCCTTGTATTGTGCCTGTGCAGGTGGTTCCAAATCAATAAGGTGAGGTTCATCGATGTCTGAGATTCAAATTCGCCCAACTGTCGCCACAGACCTGGCAAGATTAATGGGTATCGAACATTCTGTGACGAGCGAAGCGGTTTGGCAGTTGGAAGTCCGCCGTGAAACCGGCCAGGTCGCAGCCACTTTCCGTGAAGTGCGCCTGCCGCGTGCCATTCAAGTCCCGTATCCTCACAATCATTTTTCCCTTGCAGACGATTGGATCAAACGATCGATGATGTTCACGGCTGTCATGGGGGCAAATCAGGCTGGGTATATCAGCCTGCTGGAGAGGGGAACCGGTTCGACCGTTTGGATTTTCGATTTGGTGACGGATGCGGCTCACCGCCGCCGGGGAGTGGCATCCGCTTTGCTGGCAGCCGGGCAAGCCTGGGCGGAGTCGCGATCGCACCGCCGTCTGATTCTTGAAGTGCAATCAAAGAACGTCCCGGCTATCCGGTTGGCGCAAAAATACGGTTTTGAGTTCTGCGGTTATAATGACCATTATTACATCAATAAGGATGTGGCTTTGTTCTTCGCAAAGATTTTGAAGTAAACGAAAGGTGTACGCCGCTTTCGTGTTTATTTTATTGGAAGGGCAGAATGATTAACGGTTGGCCGCAAACATTGCTGGCGGGGCTCCAGACGATCAATCAGATTCTCACAGCGGGAATCGCCATTACGGCATTTTCGCTATTCTTATATTCGCTGTCGTTCAATCTTCGCGACAGGGTGGCGCGCTCGTTCGCGATCATCTTGCTTTGCGTCGTCATCGTTTTTACCGCCGAATCCCTGCAGGATAACACCGTCTCCATACATACGCTTGATCTGTTGATGCGCCTGCAATGGTTCGGTCTCGCGTTTCTCCCTGCAGCGTATCTGCATCTTTCTGATGCCTTGCTGGTGACGGCGGGACGTCCTTCCCGCGGCCGCAGAAGGCTTGCCGTGCGCGGCATGTATGCGGTTTCTGCTCTCTTCCTTCTCCTGCTTGCTTTTGGATATTTACTGGGCCCGATCGTTCCAGATGGCAAGCCCGCCCCGTATCTTCAGCGCACTCTTTGGACCGAGATTTTTACGATCTTTTATGTCGCTGCGATGGCGTGGGCGGGAATTAATTTTTCCCGTGCCTATTCCCTGATGTTGACCCGTTCGGGCAGGCGGCGCATGCTGTACCTGATGGCTGGGGCGACCGCACCCGCACTAGGTTCCTACCCGTATCTTTTGTTCGGGTACTCACTGGCTGCCCAGCATCAATTCCTCTTTTGGAGTGCAGCGGTGACGATCAATGTGATGGTGGGCGCGCTGGTGATCGTCATGGCGTATGCTGTGGCATTTTTCGGCGTCTCCTGGCCCGACCGCGTCATTAAAAGCCGCCTCTTCAAGTGGATCATGCGTGGACCGGTGACCGCTTCTGCAACCCTTGCGTTGATGACGGTGGTCCGGCGCGGCGGTGAGTGGTTTGGAACTCCATACAGCGCTTTTGTCCCGTTCACAGTTGTGGCATCTGTTTTATTGATGGAACACGCCATTACCTTTGCCGCTCCGCTCTGGGAACGCTGGTTATTTTACGGGCGCGACCGGGGCGAATTGGAACTGCTCCAAAACGTGGAAGAACGCCTGCTGACCCAGAGCGACTTGCAGCAGTTTTTGGAATCTGTCCTCGCCGCAGTACGCGACCATTTGCAATCGCCCTCCGCTTTCGTCGCTGCTTTGGACGATGAGACCCTGCTGCCCGTTGTAGTGGCTGGAAACAGAGCCCTCCTCGAGCAGGAGAGTTTGACGGAAGCGCTGGACCACGTCAATGGAGATGTGCGGCATGAGTTCCAGTGGGGGAACTACTGGGTGCTTCCGCTTTATGCGCGAAAGCGCGCGGATATGGATCGGGACGAATTACCCCCGCTGCTCGGATTGCTTGGTGTTACTCGGAATGAAAAAAAGAACGCCATGGAACACGACCAGCGTGAATCGCTCTGGCTGCTGGCAGAGCGGGCGGCGCTTGCCCTCGAAGACCGCCAATTGCAGCAACGGGTATTTCGTTCGCTTGCCGATCTTCAGCCGCAGGTGGAGATGATCCAGCGGATGCGCGCCGCAAGCCGATATGATTCTCACGCAAACCTGCTCAATGCGCCGATTCCCCAGGAAGCAGACCTTGCCAACTGGGTCCGTGACGCGCTTACGCATTATTGGGGCGGTCCGAAATTCACAAACAACCCGCTCACAAAATTACAGGTGGTGCGCGAATTGGCTGACCGCGAGGATGGAAACACCTCCAATGCCCTGCGCTCCCTGTTGCGGCGGGCTGTGGACGAGGTCAAGCCGCGCGGAGATCGCAAATTCACCACCGAATGGATTCTTTATAACATCCTAGAAATGAAATTTATCGAGGGTCGCAAAGTGCGCGACGTGGCGTCGCGGCTTGCCATGTCTGAAGCCGACCTGTACCGCAAACAACGCGTGGCGATCGAAGCGGTCGCCAGGGCGATCATGGAAATGGAAGTGAACCAACTGGAAAGATAACCGCTCGTCCCGGAAGTTGGAAATGCGGAGGGCGCACCGGGAACTCGAAGCGGCGATTTATAAGGAGTTTTATATGGCAAACGAAAAAGTAAGAAACGAAGGTATGCCGGGCGGGATCGATGAAGGCTGGTGGGAATCTGTGCTTGCGGAGGAAATCCGGCACTCGCCAATGAACCAGCGCGGGGCGGTGATCCGGCCTGAGGTCCGCAAAGAGGCGGCAAAGGAGAATTTCTCCGAAGAGCGGAACGTGGATTGGAGTCAGATCAAGGATCTTTACATGAAGGACCGCATCATCGAACTGGCTGTTACCGGGCACAATCGCGGCGGTCTGCTCGTGGAAGGCGAGGGACTTTTTGGCTTTGTTCCTTTCTCGCATCTGGTCGGATTGGCGGGACGTGATGCGCTCGAACGCAATCAAGACCTTGAACCGTATGTTGGGCGGACCCTGCGCCTGAAAGTCATCGAATGCGTGCCGGAAGATGGGCGGGTCGTATTTTCGGAACGCGCCGCCCAAACCGAACCTGGCAAACGCGCGGAGTTGTTCCACTCCCTGAACGCCGGACAAAACGTGCAGGGCACGGTGACCAACATCACCGACTTCGGTGTGTTCGTAGACCTTGGCGGCGTGGAAGGGTTGATTCACATCTCGGAATTATCGTGGGGGCGCGTCAACCACCCTTCGCATTTTGTAAAACTGGGCGAGCCGATCGAAGTGCAGGTGCTCGACCTCGCGCCTGAACGATGCCGCGTGGCGTTGAGTTTGAAACGTCTTCTACCCAATCCCTGGAATAACGCTGCCACCGGTTTTCCGATCGGTTCGATACATACCGCAACGATCACAACCGTGCTTTCTTATGGGGTTTTCGCGCGCCTTGATCAATTTGGCGTGGAGGGTTTGGTGCATGCTTCCGAAATTCCTCATGATGACGGGATTCCTCTCAAAGAGATTCTTTCCGAGGGTCAATCCATTCAAGTGCGGGTCCTGCATCTCGATCCATCGCATCATCGCCTTGGCTTCAGTTTGAGGCTTGAATAGTTAATGACGCGCTCCCAGACTCCCCGCCGGTTCCAGCACGAGGAATATCCACAACGCAGCGACTGGCTGGAGCGTCTCGCTCGATTCAACACCCAGTTTGGGCGTTTCCTGCGCGATGCCGTCGGTGTGGCTTTGATCGCGTTTGCAGCCATGTCCTTATTTGCATTGTGGAATTGGACCGATGGCATTCTGCTTACCGCGGTCACATCCATCTTGCGCACCTGGTTCGGATGGGGAAGTCTTTTTATATTGATCGGGGTTGCGTATCTCGGTTTCTCTCTGCTTCAACATGAACGCGGATCCATCCATTGGGGTCGGATTCTTGCGCTCGAACTCGCCTCTCTCCTGACCTTGGGCTTATTTGCAGTTTCCCAGGGCAATGACCTCTTCCGGGCGGAATCCGGCATGGACGGCGGTCGGCTGGGGTGGGGCATCGTCCGCCTGTTTTGGCAAACGATGGGAGAAGTTCCGGGGACATCGTTCCTGTTCATCTTGTGGATGCTCGCGGTTGCCACTGGATTCGGACTTTGGGCACGTCTCGAAAACTGGCTGGTAAAAATCGCTGGTGATGAAGCGCCGATGATCGTCTCCACGCCCATACCTGGGGAGGAACATGGGAAAGAAGCGCCGATAAAAACATCCACGCCGAAGAAAAGGACCCAGCCTCTCCCGCCCGAGTTTCGTCCGCAGTTGAAAGCTTCCGAAAAGAAACAGGAAAAGGCGTTCAAAGCACCGCCCCGCGGAGAAGACCTGCCGCCGTTGAACATCCTGCTCGGCGACTCGAATGTCCGCGCTGATGAACGTACCATCAACCAGACAGCGGGCCTTATTATGAAGACCCTTTCAGAATTCGGCATCCCTGCCACTGTGATCGGTTATCGCGTGGGTCCATCTGTGACCCAGTTCGCGGTCCAGCCAGGTTTCATAAAGAGGGGGAACGAGGAGGAGGACGCGCAACAGATGAAGGTGCGCGTGGCGCAGATCGCTGCGCTCGAAAAGGATATCGCGCTCGCATTATCTGCGCAACGATTGCGGATCGAAGCCCCTGTTCCCGGTAAACCATACGTCGGTATCGAGGTTCCGAACACGAACACGTCCGTTGTTCGTCTCCGCGCCTTGATGGAATCGGATGCGTTCTACAAGGTCGGCGCGCCGCTCGCCATTGCCTTGGGGCGGGATGTTTCAGGGAATCCGCTCATGGCGGATTTGGCGCGCATGCCCCATCTGCTCATTGCAGGCGCGACAGGTTCGGGTAAATCCGTCTGTATCACCGCCATTGCCGCCTGTCTTGCCATGAACAATACACCTGAGGAACTGCGCATGGTTATGATCGACTCGAAAATGGTCGAGTTGATCCGCTTCAACGGTCTCCCGCATCTGTTCGGAAAGGTCGAAACCGACCTCAACCGCATCCTCGGTGTTTTGCGTTGGGTCGTGGTAGAAATGGAGCATCGTTACCGCTTGTTGGAGTCGATGCATGCCCGCGACCTGAACTCCTACAATAAAAAGGTTTCGCGTTCCGAAGATGGTCAACCCCTTCCGCGTATCGTTGTGATGATCGACGAGCTTGCCGACCTGATGATGTCAGCGCCGGACCAGACCGAGCACAACCTCGTCCGCCTTGCGCAGATGGCACGCGCCACGGGCATACATCTTATCGTCGCTACACAACGTCCTTCGACGGATGTGGTCACGGGACTCATCAAAGCCAATTTCCCCGCGAGACTTGCTTTTGCCGTTGCTTCAAGCATAGACAGTCGTGTCATCCTGGACTACACCGGCGCTGAATCCCTGCTTGGGCGCGGCGACATGCTCTTCCTCAACCCAGAGGTCGGGAACCCCGTCCGCGCTCAGGGCGTGTTGATCACCGATATGGAGATCGAGCGGTTGATTTCACATTGGCAAAAGAATACCGATGTTCCGGCAGAGGATGTACCGCCGTGGGAAACCCTGCTGCAGGAACCCGGTGAAGATGAAGACGATGGCTTGGTGGAACAGGCCGTTTCCATTGTTCGCCAGCAGCAGCGCGCTTCGGCATCGATGCTTCAGCGCAGATTGAGAATTGGATATCCGCGCGCGGCACGCCTGCTCGATCAGTTGGAGACGATGGGCGTGGTCGGTCCCTCACAGGGCGGCGGGAAAGAACGCGAAGTCCTCGTCGGCGATGAAGACGAAATGGATGACCCGAATAAATAGCCTCCAGTGCGCTTGGACGAGACAGACAATTTCCGCCCATTAGATCCATCGTGCGATTATTCGTTATCCGATTTCAATATCCTTTTATGCTTAAGCGAGATGCCCTCAGACCATGGAAAAAAAACCGACCTTCTCAGACCGCGCAAGAATCGTCTTTAAGGGAATTCTTGATCCGATCGGCGGATTTCTAAATCGACTCGGCCTGGCACCGAACACCATCACATTACTAGGCCTTGCTGGCACGACCATTGGTGCATATATGATCGCACGTGGACACATGACCACTGGCGCGTTCGTTCTCCTCGCGTCTGTTCTAGTGGATGCGTTCGACGGAACGATGGCGCGCTTGAGGGGAGAACCCAGCGACTTCGGCGCATTCGTTGATTCGGTAAGCGACCGTTACGCAGAACTGGTCACTTTTGGCGGCCTGCTTTATTTTTTTCTCACTCAAAATGATACAGCGGGAGTGGCGGTCTCTTTTCTTGCGGCGGCCGGTTCCGTGCTGGTTTCCTACGTCAAAGCCCGCGCCGAAGGGTTGGGCTTCACGGCAAAAGTCGGAATCCTTACACGCCTCGAGCGGTACATCGTTTTGATCCCCCTGCTCGTATTCAACCAGCCTTTTATAGCGGCGGTCATCATTGCCGTGTTGGCAAATATCACCGCCTATCAGCGCATTTTGCACGTTCGCGAACAGGGACGTGAACGCATTAACAAATCGAAGGAATCTGCGGTTTGATGGAAGGCGTCACCTTCGGTCCGCTGTTCCTGCGATGGAACGGATTATTGATCGCTCTTGGCATAGCCGTGGGAGCGTTTGCATCTGCCCTGGAAGCCAGACGCCGCTTTAATGATGCGGAGATCGTTTACCATATCTTCGTACCTGTGACTCTCTGGAGTTGGATCGGGTCGCGCCTCTGGCATGTGTTGACTCCGCCTCTTTCCTCCGTTCAACTTGGGCTGACCACCGGGCATTATCTTTCCCATCCGCTCGATATTCTCTCATTTTGGACAGGAGGATTTGGAATCCCCGGCGCGATTCTCGGCGGGACGGCGGCTTTATGGATCCTTGCCCGCAGAGATCACCTGCCGTTTTGGGAGATGACGGATGTTCTCGCGCCGGGAATCGCGATTGCCCATGGGATTGGCCGCCTCGGGAATTATTTCAACCAGGAGTTGTATGGCTTGCCAACGGATGTGCCCTGGTCGATCTTTGTTGATCCCGTGAATCGGCTGGCGGGATATGGGGGAAATGATTTCTATCATCCCTTATTTGTGTATGAAATTCTTATGCTTTTGGCTTGTGTGGTGATCCTTCTCTGGCTTCCACGCGGCAGATTTGCGGATCGCATAAAAGCGGGTGAACTCTACCTGATTTATCTTGCGTGGTATTCATTCATCCGGTTTCTTCTTGAATTCCTGCGATTGGATGTTTCTTTGGTGAACGGAGCAAATATCAATCAGGTATTTTTTGCCTGCTTGCTTGCGGTTTCCGCCGGGCTCCTGCTGTACCGTCGGTTTGTCCGGGTTTTGTAAGGAATTTGAGAAGGAAACGGACGGGGGATAAGTTATAAAATAGATGCAGTCTTTTTCCAGATGAAAAGGAAGAACCATGATTGAAACGAACGATTTGAGCAAGCAATTCCATGATTTCGTGGCTGTCGAAGGAGTAAACCTCTCGGTTCAATCCGGGCAGATACTCGCGCTCCTTGGGCAGAACGGCGCCGGTAAGACAACCACCGTTCGGATGCTAACCGCGTTACTGCAACCCACGCGCGGGACAGCTCGCGTTGCCGGATATGATGTCGCAAAGAACGGGCACGATGTCCGTGCCTCGGTGGGAGTGTTGACGGAGCATCACGGTTTGTACATGCGTATGACCGCCGAGGAGTATATGGACTTTTTCGGTCAGGTGTACAACCTCTCGGCTTCTTTGCGGAAAACGCGCACGGAGAATTTATTGGAATACTTTGGTCTGGCAGAAGCCGCCAGACGGCGCATCGGCGAATATTCGAAAGGGATGCGGCAGAAGCTTGCGCTTGCTCGTGCCATGATTCACGAGCCCGGCGTGTTGCTGCTGGATGAACCCACCTCCGCAATGGACCCGGAATCCGCGAGGCTGGTGAGAGATGAGATCGCGCGGTTGAAATCCGCCCAACGGACGATCCTGCTTTGTTCCCACAACCTGACCGAAGTGGAACTGCTGGCAGACAAGATCGCGATCATCTATCGCGGCAGGATTTTAATTCAAGGGACACTTGATGAGTTAAAACAGGACGTGCTCGGTCATCCTGAATATGTCGTCAGATTTTCGAATCCCTGGGATGCAGGCGGATTGGAACTGCCCGAGGGGATGGAGATGCTTACCAAAACGCCGACCAGTCTCAAGGTCCGGGTGGAAGCGCCTGAAGACTCGAATCCGATTCTGATGCAGAGACTGGCTTCCCTATCTGTTCCTGTGGTTGCATTCCAGGAAGAGATGCGCACGTTGGAGCAGGTGTATCTGAAGGTCATGGCGGCTGTAAGAGGAAAAGATTATGTTCAATAGATTGCGCCCGGTCTGGCTTGTGGCGAAACGCGAATTGCGCGACCAGTTCCGCGATTGGCGGGTGCTCCTGCCGATGGCGATCCTGACCCTGTGTTTTCCGTTCCTGATGAACGAATTTGCAAAGGAAACCATTGAATTCCTGAATCAGTACGGCGCGAACCTCGTCCTCGAACGGCTTATCCCGATCTCGATCATGATCATCGGTTTTTTTCCGATCACAGTTTCACTGGTTGTGGCGTTGGAATCTTTTGTGGGTGAAAAGGAACGCGGCACGATCGAGCCGTTATTGACAGCGCCCTTCGATGACTGGCAGTTGTACTTTGGCAAATTGCTGGTAGGCGCGGTCACGCCATTGACAGCCAGTTATATCTCCATCGGTCTATATTTATTCATGATCTCCCGCCAGGGATTGGCTTTGCCGGATGGCATGGTGATGCTGCAATTGTTCCTGTTGACCACCGCTCACGCGATCCTGATGGTCAGTGCGGCGATTGTCATTTCGGTCCAGTCCACCTCAGTAAAAGCGGCGAATTTGCTTGCATCGTTCATCGTGATTCCGGTTGCGATCCTGATGCAGGGCGAGGCGGTCATGTTATTCTGGGGAAACGAAACTGTACTTTGGCTGGGAATTCTAGGCGTTCTGATCATTGCCCTGCTGTTGATCCGTGTCGGTATCTCGCATTTCGAGCGGGAATACCTGCTTGGACGCGAGATCGACACCTTGAATTTAAAATGGATCGTGCGCACCTTCTGGCGGAATTTTAAAGGCGGAGCCGTCTCCCTGCGCGATTGGTATGGCCGGGTCCTGGCTGATTCGCTCCGGCGTGCGCGACCTGCGCTCCTGCTCATGTTCCTGATCGCATTGACCAGTGCCTGGGCGAGTTACGAATGGATCATGGTCAATGTATCCGACACGATTGAAAAAGCATCTCCGAAAGACCTGGCAGCCATCGAAGAAAACATCGAAGAACTCCCCGACCTGGCAAGCATGCGCGGACACCTCGATGCCTCTTTCCTGTTTTTAAACAATACCCGCTCGATGGTGATCATTTTCCTCGCCGGGTTGACCTCCTTCAGCGTTCTGGGAGTCCTGATTTACATTCTGAACGTAGCCTTGATCGGCGGCGTGTATGCGCTTTTGGAATTGATCGGAGTTTCGCCCATTCCAATTTTTCTTGCCGGAGTCCTGCCGCACGGCATCTTCGAGATCCCTGCATTGATGATCGGGAGCGCAGTAGTACTTTACATCGGCGCGGTCCTTGTCACGCCGCAGACGGGAAAATCGATGGGGGAGGTGATCCTCGAAATGCTGGCGGACTGGGCAAAGATCTTTGTCGGCGTGGTGGTGCCGCTTCTCGCGCTCGCGGCTGTGATCGAGGCGTATGTCACGCCAGCCCTGCTCCTCAAAGTGATAGGCGGTTGACGGGATCTGAATCACCCGAAATCCAATTAACAATTATGGGGAATTGGATTAAGATTCGCTCATGGCAAAGGTGATCATCCTCGGGGCATCGAACGCGATACCGACAAAGGAAAGCGAAAATACCCACATGGTCATTGTGGGAGCCGAACGCACTGTATTGGTAGATTCGGTCAGTAACCCGATTCTGAGGCTCGAGCAGGCTGGGCTGGACTTTAATGAGTTGACTGACATCATTGTCACGCATTTCCATCCCGACCATGTTTCCGGCATCCCGCTCCTGTTGATGGATATGTGGTTGATGGGCAGGCAGAAGCCTTTGAATATTTACGGATTGCATTACACCCTAGATCGTCTGGAAGACCTGATGGGTTTTTATAACTGGTCGGAGTGGCCCGAGTTCTTCCCCGTTGTGTTTTACCGATTGCCGACAAAAGAGATGACCCACGTGTTGACATGCCCTGAATTTTCCATTAAGGCTTCGCCAGTGCGACACATGATCCCGAACATCGGTCTGCGGATCGAGTTTACCGAAAGTGAAAAGGTGATGGCATACTCCTGTGACACTGAACCTTGCGACGAGGTTGTCCGATTGAGCGCCGGCGCGGATGTGTTGATTCACGAAGCGACGGGCGAAGAACCCGGCCATTCCTCCGCGGCGCAGGCGGGGGAGATCGCAACAAAGGCGGAAGTGGGAAAACTTTTTCTGATTCACTATCCCACCGGCAGATTTAAAAAAGGCGATGTTGTTGAAGAAGCCTCAAAGACGTATCAAGGTGAAATCGCCTTGGCGAAGGATTTTATGGTGTTGGAGTTTTAAGAATTTGATTCATCTTCATCCAACTAAAACCAACATTTGAAATTCTCTACAAAAAATCCCCTCATGTGAGGGGATTTCGATTTACCAACCCGAAACGTAAGGCTCCCATTCATGATTGTCGGAAAGATGCTTCCCGAAAATGTACTTCGCGTCCGCGGGCGGCTCTTTTGGGATGTGCAAAAGCCGCATATGCGCCTCGTCCACTTTGCGCCCGCCCTTGCGGTGATTGCATATGGAACACGCGGTCACGAGATTCGTCCAGACGTGCCGCCCGCCCATATGCCGGGGAATCACATGATCGATAGTCAGGCTTCCCTCCCGTTTGCCGCAATACTGGCAGGTGAAATTGTCGCGCCGGAAGATTTCGCGGCGCGTTAATTTGACGCGCGGGCGCGGACGATGAATCTGCGATTCGAGCCGAATGACCGATGGACGTGGAAGCAATAATGAAATGGTGCGGATGTGCCCGCGTCCGTTCGCGATCATGCCGGCTTTTCCCGCAAGGATCAACGTGACCGCCCGCCGCGTCGTGCAGACGTGGATCGGCTCAAAATTCGCATTGAGCACCAATACGGGTTCGTTCATAAGCTTCCCATAATCTGCGTGATTATACATCCATACCGGCAATTCGGTGAACGCGCCGATTGGGGTATCATTACGGGCACAATGCTGAACATCCTCATCGCGGGCGGTTCCGGGCTGTTGGGATCCGCTCTGAGAAAATCCCTCCAAGCTGACGGGCACAACGTCTTCATCCTATCGCGAAGAAGCGATGGGATGAACGTAATTAAATGGGACGGTCTCACCTCAAACGGTTGGGGACACCGCGTCAATGAAATGGATGCGGTGATTCATCTTACGGGAAGAAGCATGACTAACTACCCCTGGACGACCTCCCGGAAAAAATCCTTCGAAAATTCACGCATCCTTCCCGGACTTGCGCTTGCTCAAGCCATTCGGGAAGCGGATCATCGTCCAAGCCTTTTCGTGCAATTTTCCGGCATCAATTATTACGGCTTGCGCGGCGATCTCGCCGATGAATCCACCCCGCCCGGCGAGGACTTCCCCGCTCAATTGGCGGTCAAATGGGAGAATGCAACCAAACATCTCGAAGAGTTGGGTATTCGTCGTCTTGTGTTGCGCACATCGGTCGTGCTGGCGAGAGAAAATCCATTGATGATATTGATGTCCCTGCCTATGAGGATGTTCGTCGGCGGGAGGATCGGTTCTGGAAAGCAGGCGTTTCCGTGGATTCACATCAAGGATTGGGTGGGCGCTGTCCGACACCTGATGGCGGACGAAAACGCGCGCGGAATATATAATCTGATCGCGCCCGTTCAAACCTCCCTGGAGGCTTTCTCAAAGGAACTCGCCAAAACGCTTCACCGTCCGTATTGGTTTCCTCTGCCAGACTTTTTGATGCGGAACGTTTTGGGTGAAATGGGCGTCATGATCCTCGATGGCAGGTTCTCCCAGCCCAAACGGTTACTGGAGTCCGGGTATGAGTTCCAGTTTCCGGGTCCGCGCGAGGCGCTGGCCGATTTGTATGGTTAAGTCAAAGGAGATGATTAAATCCATGAAAAAAATTTCCATCCTGTTGTTGTTACTGCTTGCGGCATGCGGTCCCTCCCGGGAATCGCAGGTTGTTCTTCCCAATCTTTTGCCGACGGCGACGGCTTATATCGACCCTTCCTATCCGACAGCACAGGCAAACCTGAATGCTCCGCAGCAAACCGCTGCTGGTATCGAAGTGCGCATGAACCGCGCGTGGGTGGAGGGTAAAAACGTCAATGCTGAGGTTTGTTTCACCCTGCCGGATGCGTCCGATTGGTCCATCTGGGCGGCAAGTTTGACGTACGGCAGTACATTCTTGCAGGAATATGGCACGACGTTGGTAAGCCTCCAGGAATCCGCGAATGGCCAGCCTGGTCAGAGGTGTGATATTTTGACCTTTGTCGTCCCGCCGGATGCAGATTTGACGAATTCCGTGATTGCGATCGACGCCATCTCTGCGGTGCCCCAGCTGACAGACTACTGCGATATCTATCTTCCAAAGATCCAGGAAGCCATGCTTGAAAGGGGAACTGGCATCGCAGTGGATTGTTTCGATGTGAACGGCACCCTGACCATGCAGATCACCGGCAAACCCGCCGAGATGTCGCAGGAACAGGCGGAACAGATCGTCTACAGCGATGAGTTTTATACGGTACGCGGTCCGTGGAGTTTCCCGTTCAATTTGTCGCAATAAAATTCCTGATGTATAATACCGGCATGTTTCTCACACTTTCTGCCACGCAATACCCTTATTATCCCTGCTCATAGCCCAACTGCGATGGTGTCAATGAACGCGCCCCATCATCGCGGGCGCGTTTTTGTTTGTATCATTACGACCGCACGGTCTTGCACGAGGAGAAGCAAATGAACATCGATGAACAAGTTGAACTGCTTATGCAGGGAACCGATTATGGCGACGAAGAGTTACAGAAAGCCATGGTTGCGGAACTGCGGGAACGGTTATTGATATCGGAGAAGGAAAAACGCCCGCTGCAAGTGTACTGCGGTTACGACCCGACATCGACGGATTTACATCTGGGGCACACGATATCCATGCGAAAGTTGCGTCAATTTCAGGACCTGGGCCATGATGTGACCTTTTTGATCGGAAATTATACGGCCTTGGTCGGTGACCCTTCGGATAAAAATAAGGCGCGTCCGGTCCTCACCCAGGAGCAAGTCGCTGAAAATTCAAAAACATACGCCGAGCAGGCGTTCCGTGTATTGGATCGCTCAAAGACAAAGGTCCGATACAACGGGGAATGGCTGGGGGAACTCTCGCTGGTGGATTTGATTCGACTCGGACAAAATTTCACTGTCCAACAATTCTTGGCGCGCGAGAATTTTGCAAGGCGCCTTGAAAAAGGAGAGCCGATCTTCCTGCACGAAACATTCTACGCGCTGATGCAAGGTTACGATGCCGCTGCAATGAAAACTGATGTGCAGGTCGGCGGATCGGACCAGTTGTTCAACATCATCGTGGCGGGACGTAAACTTCAGGAAGCTCTTGGCCAGAAACCATTGGTCGGCATTATCACCGGCATATTGCCCGGCACCGACGGCATCCAGCGAATGTCCAAATCCACGGGCAACATTGTGCCCATCAACACCGGCGCGGATGATATGTTCGGCAAGTTGATGTCGATCCCGGATTCCGCGCTGGGAATCTATATGCGGCTTGTCACCCGCTTCAGCCCGCATGAAATTGCACAGATCGAGAAGGATGTGACTTCAGGGGCGCTTCATCCGCGAGATGCGAAGATGAAAATGGCGGGGGAGATCACCAGTATCTTCTACGGTGAGATGGAGGCTGAGTCGGCGCGGGAAAATTTTGTCAAGATGTTCCAACAAAAGGAAGTTCCCGATGAAATGCCGGAGTATAAGATGGAATCTGGTCAGACCATTGTCGATGTGATCCTCGGGGCGGGGATGGCGGAGAGTAGAAGCAAAGCGCGGCAGTTAATCGATCAAAAGGGCGTCCGCCTCGATGGGGAAGTGCTCATGCGGGGTGATGCTGTATTTCCACATCCGGGTGTCTTGCAGATCGGCAAACGTCGCTTTGTGCGTGTGAGGTAAAACGAAAAGAGGACTCCTGAAAAAGAGTCCTCTTTTGAGGCGTCGACGGGATTTGAACCCGTGAATGAGGGTTTTGCAGACCCTTGCCTTACCACTTGGCCACGACGCCTGATAAACAAAAGGATTGCTGACCGAAAGCATGTTCAATCTGCAATCCTCCAGTTTGAGCGGGCGATGAGATTCGAACTCACGGCCTTCTCCTTGGCAAGGAGACGTTCTACCACTGAACTACACCCGCGTTATCGACCGGTTTGGTCGAGAGTGCCGAGACCCAGGATCGAACTGGGGACACCGCGATTTTCAGTCGCGTGCTCTACCAACTGAGCTATCTCGGCCAAACCATAATCTTTTTATAAGGCGGTCGTGATTTTACTCGTACTTAATGGGATTGTCAAGAAATGCATCGGGTAACAGCTATTCTGTGAAAATGAAACCCAATTTTCTTGACTTTTCATCATGGTTTCGATATAATGTCCAGTTGCTGTCCGTCGGACAGTTCTCATTGTTTATATACGTCATTCACCCCATGTAGGAGAAAAGAATGGCATCCTTGCCCCAGAAGAGTTACGCGAGAATACCAGTCAGCCTAGATTTACCCAATCTGATCGAAGTACAGCTAGATTCATTTGAACGGTTGAAGAAGGAGGGATTGGGGGACTTGTTCCACGAAATCTCACCGATCGAATCCTATAACAAGGGAATGAAATTATTCTTTCCCAGCCGCGGCCCCGAATCACAGCAGTGGGGGTTGAAATATTGGTTTGGCGACCCGAAACATACCATCGAAGAATGCGTGGAGCGCGACCTTACCTACGCCAGCCCTTTGTATGTATCCGTTCTCCTTGCGGGAACGGACGTCCCGGAGCCCATTAAACAGGATATCTTTTTGGGCGACTTTCCCGAGATGACCGACAAGGGTACATTCATCGTGAATGGAACGGAGCGTGTTGTCGTTTCGCAGTTGATCCGTTCCCCGGGTGTTTATTTCGAAGCTCCTGCGGATCGCGCGACTGGACGCCTGCTTTCCATGGCTAAGCTGATCCCCGACCGCGGGGCATGGATGGAGTTCGAAACTCGCAAGTCGGATTATATTATCCTGAAATTCAACCGCAAAAGGACCGTTCCCATCACAGTGTTTTTGCGCGCTCTTGCCGCTGTCAACGATGGAACGAAGGATTCTTCGATCAAACATGGCACTGATGAAGAGATCCTGTCTTTGTTCAAGGATGTCGACAACAATCCCGACCGCCTGTTCATCACTTCCACCATTAAGCAGGAACCGGATTGGGATCTGGGTAATCACACCATCGCTGAGGCGGCATTGATTGAATTCTTCAAGAAAATGCGTCCGGGAGACCCTGCAACACTCGACAACGCCCGTCAATTTCTGGAAGAACAGCTTTTCGACCAGCGGCATTATGATTTGGAGCGCGTTGGACGCTATAAGTTGAATCAAAAACTCGACCTGAACATTCCAATCCCGCACCGTACCGTGACAAAGAATGACATCCTGCGTTTGATCCGCCGCATGATACAAATTAATAACGGCTCGGAACGGTCGGACGATATCGATCACCTCGGTAACCGTCGTGTGAAGACAGTGGGTGAATTGATCCAGAATAAACTGCGCATCGGTTTGCGCCGCATGGAACGCGTGATCAAGGAACGCATGTCCATTCGCGACCAGGAACAGTTGTCGCCTGTGACCCTCGTCAACATCCGTCCGGTGGTGGCGGCATTGCGCGAGTTTTTCGGTTCTTCCCAGTTGTCCCAATTCATGGATCAGACCAATCCTTTGGCTGAATTACGCCACAAAAGGACATTATCCGCGTTGGGTCCTGGTGGGTTGCGCCGTGAACGCGCCGGTTTCGATGTGCGTGATGTTCATCACTCCCATTACGGACGTATCTGCCCGATTGAAACGCCGGAAGGCCCGAATATCGGTTTGATCGGGCGTCTTGCCTCTTTTGCGCGCGTGAATGAATATGGTTTTATCGAAACACCGTATCGCAGGGTGTACAAATCCCTCCCCGCCGACAGCGATCTCCTGGACGGACGCACTCTTCGCGAAGATGTCTACGACCCGAAATCGGAGGAACTGCTTTTCAAGGCGGGAACCGAGATTGATTCCAAGGTGGCGAAACGGCTGTCCCGCCTGAACTCGGAAATTGCCATCGTTCCATTTGTATCCGACGATGTGGTTTACCTGTCCGCAGATGCTGAGGACAAATACACCATTGCCCAGGCAAATGCGGCGTTGACTGAAAAGAAGGAATTTTCGCGCGAACGAATTTCATGTCGATATCATTCCGGCTTCCTGTTTTCCACCGCCGAAAACCTGGACTTCATGGATGTTGCCCCGCATCAAGTCGTGGGCATCAGCGCGGCGTTGATTCCCTTCCTTGAACATGACGATGCCAACCGGGCGCTCATGGGATCGAACATGATGGCGCAGGCTGTGCCGCTGGTCCGACCGGAAATTCCGCTGGTTTCGACGGGTATGGAACGGCATGCTGCCCTGGACTCAGGCCAGGTCGTAGTGGCTGAGGCGGACGGGGAGGTTGTTTCCGTGACCGGATCGAGCATCACGGTCAAAGAAAAACGGACCGGTAATCGGGTCTATCCCCTCCGCAAGTATCAACGTTCCAATCAAAGCACGTGCATCGACCAGCGTCCTTCTGTTGTTAAGGGTCAGGTTATCAAAGCCGGTGACATTATCGCCGATTCGTCTTCGACCGATAATGGTCAACTTGCGTTGGGGCAAAATGTGGTCATCGCGTTCCTCTCGTGGGAGGGAGGCAATTTCGAAGATGCCATACTGCTTTCCGAACGTCTTGTTCAGGATGATCGTTTCACTTCCGTGCACATCGAAAAGTACGAGGTGGAGGCGCGCGACACTAAACTGGGACCCGAGGAAATCACCCGCGATATTCCCAATGTCGGTGACGATGCCATCAAAGACCTCGATGAAAACGGAATCATCCGCATCGGCGCCGAAGTCGGGCCGAACGATATTCTTGTCGGCAAGATCACACCGAAAGGCGAGAAGGAACTTACTCCTGAAGAACGTCTTTTGCGCGCCATCTTTGGTGAGAAATCCCGCGATGTGAAAGATACCTCTCTGCGGATGCCCCATGGTGAACGAGGCAAGGTCGTCGACGTAAAAGTATTTACCCGGGAAGAAAACTCTGACCTCGCCGCTGGCGTGGACCAGATGGTGCGTGTATCTGTCGCCCAGCGTCGCAAGATCACTGCGGGAGACAAGATGGCGGGTCGGCACGGAAACAAAGGTGTAGTTTCGAAGGTTGTACCTGTCGAAGATATGCCGTTTCTTGAAGACGGCACGCCTGTTGATATCATCCTAAATCCGCTTGGTGTGCCCGGGCGTATGAACATTGGACAGGTTCTCGAAGTCCATCTCGGATGGGCGGCGAAGCGTCTTGGTTATCGTGCCCTTACCCCCGTGTTCGATGGAGCGAGCGAAGAACAGATCGAAGCCGAACTTGCCCGTGCCTGGATCGTGGACCAAGCTTGGAAGGAGGCTGGTGTCCGCGCCTGGGAGTGGATCAAAGAGCAGGAATACGATCCAAATACAATCGAGGACGATGATGAAGTGCGCCGCCTCTACCTCGAAGATTGGCTGGATAAGCGCCGGTATGATGTCTACAGCCTGAACGACCCAACGTATGCGCATCGCGCCACCGCTCGTGAATGGCTGCGCGAGAAGGGCTACGACAACCCGGACGAGATTCTTCTCGAAGACCGCAAAGTTGCCATCCGCGACCCACAACTGGACGATATGGCGATCATAGCCTGCTTGCGGCTCTGGCTTGAAGTAAATGGCATCACACGCCGCGTTGCTGAAGACAAGGTTTACGAAACCGCGCAGGAGTTGGCTAAGGAACGGGGTATTCCACTTCCGATCCTCGGCAAACAAACATTGCGCGACGGAAAGACAGGCTTGCCTTACGACCAACCCGTGACGGTTGGTGTGATGACGATTTTAAAATTACACCATCTGGTGGAAGACAAAGTCCATGCGCGCTCCACCGGTCCTTACAGTCTGGTGACCCAGCAACCGCTCGGTGGTAAGGCTCAATTCGGCGGACAAAGATTCGGTGAGATGGAGGTCTGGGCGCTTGAAGCGTATGGGGCTGCTCATACTCTTCAGGAAATGCTTACCGTCAAATCCGACGACGTCCAGGGTCGTGTAAATACCTATGAAGCGATCGTCAAGGGCGAGCCGATCGAAGAGCCAAGCATCCCTGCGTCATTCCGCGTGCTGGTTAAAGAGTTGCAATCCCTCGGTCTTGCTGTTGAAGCCATCAATGAGAACGGCGATGTGGTCAAGTTTGGCAAGGACGAAGAAAAGACCCATCCGCCGAAACACGACACCGGATTGTTGAGCCTGGGCGAGGGGCAATCCAGAAAAAAGTAGTCATTTTCCATTGACGCGGCAAAAATGGCGTGATAAAATGCCCTGCCTTTGTCAAGGAAGAGGGTGCGGCTGTCTCTCCCGCCCCAAAAACAAACTGGCAGCTACAAATGAGGCCATCAGGGATCGTGTTGATGGTCTCATTTATTGCGAAAAAATAAAGATAAATCGTCGATTAGAAGAATTGGAATTCGGAGGCTGATCGTGCCGACAGTAAACCAGATGGTCCGCAAGGGCCGCAAAGACAAGAAATCGAAAAGCAAAGCGCCTGCCTTGCAGTTCACCTTGAACAGCTATAAGCAGCGTCGCTTCCGCCAGGATAAAGGCGCGCCCCAAAAGCGCGGTGTTTGCACCGTTGTGCGCACAATGACGCCGAAGAAGCCGAATTCAGCGCTTCGTAAGATCGCCCGTGTTCGCTTGAGCAACGGCATCGAAGTGACGGCTTACATTCCCGGCGAAGGACATCAATTGCAGGAACATTCGGTTGTTCTTGTCCGCGGCGGACGTGTAAAGGATCTGCCTGGCGTGCGTTATCACATCGTGCGCGGTACTCTCGACACGACCGGCGTTGCGAATCGGAAGCAAGCCCGCTCCAAATACGGCGCGAAGCGGCCCAAGTAATGAAGATGGAGTAATTCAGTCATGCGCAGAGCAAAACCCGAAAGAAGGGAAATCCTTCCCGATATCCGTTACAACAGCCTTAACCTGCAGATCGTGATTCAGCATGTTCTGAAACGCGGCAAGAAGAGCGTTGCCGCAGGGTTGGTGTACGACGCCATGGATTTAATTAAAGAGCGCACTGAAAAGAGTCCGATGGAAGTCTTCGATACGGCGCTTAAAAATGTGGGTCCCGCCATGGAAGTCCGCCCGAGACGCGTCGGCGGTGCGACATATCAGGTGCCAATGGAAGTTTCGGCAGACCGTCGCACAACATTGGCGATCCGCTGGATTCTCAGTTCGGCGCGCGAACGCTCGGGCAAGTCCTTTCCAGATAAACTGGCGTCGGAATTGATCGACGCCGCCAATGAAACCGGGGCTTCGATCCGCAAGCGCGACGAAACGCACAAGATGGCAGAAGCGAACCGCGCGTTCTCTCATTATCGAATTTAGTCTTGATTATTAATAACGATGAAGGAATAGGTAAAAGATAGTAATGGCGCGTGAATATCCGCTCGAACAATATAGGAATATTGGCATTATTGCCCACATTGACGCCGGTAAAACGACCACCACCGAGCGGATCATGTTCTATACCGGTTTAACTCACCGGATAGGCTCTGTCGATGAAGGCACCACCGTGACGGACTGGATGGTCCAGGAGCGGGAGCGTGGAATCACAATTGTTTCCGCCGCTGTCTCCGCCGAGTGGAAGGGATACCAGGTCAACATCATCGATACCCCGGGCCACATCGACTTTACCGCCGAAGTTCAACGTTCCCTCCGTGTATTGGATGGGGGCGTTGTTGTGTTTGATGCCGTCCAGGGAGTGGAACCGCAGTCCGAAACCGTCTGGCGCCAGGCGGATCGTTACGGCGTTCCGCGTATTTGTTTTGTCAATAAGATGGACCGTGTCGGCGCTTCCTACGAAAGAACCATCGAGACCATCATCGACCGTCTCGGCGCCAACCCCATACCGATGCAGGTCCCGATCGGTTTTGAGGCGTCCTTCAGGGGAGTCATTGACCTGCTTTCGATGCAGGCAATAATTTGGGAGGACGATCTCGGCAAGGAACCAAAAATCACCGAAGTCCCCGGGGACATGAAAGCGCAGGCAGAAGAAGCCCGCGCAAAAATGGTGGAAAAGATCGCGGAACTCGACGACGACCTCATCCATAAATTCCTCGAATCACAGGAAATCACCGTACCCGAACTCAAAGCTGCGTTGCGTAAGGGTGTCATTGCGAACAAGGCTACCCCTGTTTTCTGCGGTTCTTCATTGAAGAACAAGGGTGTTCAGGTAATGCTAGACGCAGTTGTGGATTACCTTCCCTCCCCGGCAGATAAACCCACCATTTCGGCTTCCGAACCTGGAAATCCCGAAAACACATTCGAGCTCCCGACTGTCGACGATGCTCCTCTGAGTGCGCTCGTCTTCAAGATAGTGACCGATCCCTATGTTGGGCGTCTTGCTTATATCCGTGTTTACTCCGGCGTCTTGAGCCAGGGACAAACCGTTCAGAACAGCACCAAGGGGAAGAAAGAACGCATCGGGCGCCTTTTGAGAATGCATGCCGACCGCCGCGAAGATATTACTGAAATCCGTGCAGGCGATATCGGCGCAGTGCTTGGTTTCAAAGAATCTTTCACGGGCGATACCCTTTGTGATAATAAGTCGCTCGTTTTGGAAAGCATCTCCTTCCCCGAACCCGTTATCTCCATCGCCATCGAGCCGAAGAGTTCGAGCGACCAGGAAAAGATGGGTGAAGCGCTTCGCAAGCTTGCTGAAGAGGATCCCACGTTCCGTGTCAATTCCGATGAAAACACCGGTCAGACTGTGATCCGCGGTATGGGCGAGTTGCATCTTGATATCATCGTTGACCGCCTCCTGCGCGAGTTCAAAGTTCAGGCGAACGTCGGTACCCCCCGCGTTGCTTATCGCGAATCGATCACCAAACCCGTCAAGGAAGTCAACTACAAATACGCGAAGCAAAGCGGCGGCAAAGGGCAATATGGTCATGTTGTCTTCTCTCTCGAGCCGGGTGAACGCGGGAGCGGCATTGTCTTCGAAAACAAGATCGTCGGCGGCGCGATTCCGAAGGAATTCATCAATCCGGTCGAAAAGGGTTTCCGCGAAGCTTGCGAGAGCGGCGTCCTTGCCGGTTACCCGGTTGTGGATGTGAAGATCACGCTTTTCGACGGTTCCTTCCACGAAGTCGACTCGAGCGAAATGGCGTTCAAACTTGCCGCCTCGATCGGTTTCAAGGAAGGCGCTAACAAGGCAAATCCCATTCTTCTCGAACCAATGATGAAGGTGGAGGTTGTTGTCCCCGAGGAATATCTCGGTGACGTGATGGGCCAGATCAATAGCCGCCGCGGTTTGATTCAAGGTATGGACGTCCGCCCCGGCAATGCGCAGGCGATCCGCGCCATGGTTCCATTGGGCGAAATGTTCGGGTATGCCACCCAGCTTCGTTCGGCCACCCAGGGACGCGGTGTCTTTAGCATGGAATTCGACCACTACGCGCCGGTCGCGCAGTCGGTTGCTGAAGAAATTTTGAAATCGTAACGGTTATTACCAAGGAGCATCATTATGGCGAAAGGAAAGTTTGACAGGAGCAAGCCGCATCTGAACGTAGGGACGATGGGGCACATCGACCACGGCAAGACGACGCTGACGGCTGCGATCACGAAAGTGGCGGGTTTCGCCGGGCAGGCGGAATTCAAAGCGTATGATCAGATCGACAATGCGCCGGAAGAGAAAGCGCGCGGGATCACGATCAACATTGCGCATGTCGAATACCAGACGGACAAGCGGCACTACGCCCACGTGGACATGCCGGGACACCGCGACTACATCAAGAACATGATCACGGGCGCGGCGCAGGTGGACGGCGCGATCCTGGTGGTGGCGGCTCCGGATGGACCAATGCCGCAGACCCGCGAACACGTGCTTTTGGCGCGCCAGGTGGAAGTGCCGAGTATTGTCGTGTTCCTGAACAAGGTCGACATGATGGACGACCCGGAGCTGCTCGAACTGGTCGAGTTGGAACTGCGCGAACTGCTCTCGAGCTACGGCTTCCCGGGCGACACGACCCCGATCGTGCGCGGCAGCGCCAAGAACGCGCTGGACAGCACCTCGACCGACCCGAACGCGCCGGAATATGCCTGCATCAAGGAGTTGCTGCGGGTGGTGGATGAATACATCCCGGAACCGAAGCGCGACAAGGACAAGCCGTTCATGATGGCGGTGGAGGACGTGTTCTCGATCAAGGGGCGCGGGACGGTGGTGACCGGACGGGTGGACCGCGGCGTCGCCAAGAAGGGCGACGCGATTGAGATCGTGGGTTTGCGCGAGACGAAGAGCAGTGTCATCACGGGCACCGAGATGTTCCACAAGGAGTTGGACGAAGTGGTGGCGGGCGACAACGCGGGCATCCTGCTGCGCGGCATCGAACGCACGGACGTGGAGCGCGGACAGGTGCTGGTGAAGCCGGGCTCGGTGACGCCGCACAAGAAGTTCCTGGCGGAGGTGTACGTGTTGAAGAAGGAAGAGGGCGGGCGTCACAAGGCATTCTTCTCTGGGTATCGACCGCAGTTCTACATTCGCACGATGGATGTGACGGGCGACATCAAGCTGCCGGACGGCGTGGAGATGGTGATGCCGGGCGACAACGTGAACCTGGAAGTGGAGTTGATCGTGCCGGTGGCGTTGGAGCAGGGCTCGAAGTTCGCCATCCGTGAAGGCGGTCTGACCGTCGGCGCCGGTGTCGTCACCAAGATCATCGCGTAAGGCGGAGAATCATGGCAAAACAGAAAATTCGCATCCGCCTCAAGGCTTATGATCATCGCGTTCTCGACCAATCCGCCAAGCGGATCGTCGAGACCGCGGAACGCACAGGCGCTCATGTGGTTGGTCCCGTGCCCTTGCCAAGCAAGAAGGAACGCTATACAATACGTCGCTCTTCCTTCATTGACAAGGACTCTCATGAGCACTTCGAGATCCGCACACACAATCGTTTGATCGATGTGCTGGACCCAGACTCGAAGACAATCGATATGCTGATGCGGTTGAATTTGCCCGCAGGCGTCGACATCGAAATCAAAATCTAGTCTGTCAATATTACGCGCCCAGCGCGTTTCATTGAGACGGCGCAAGAGTCGGTTTGCGCGCGGACAAAAGGTCCGCCTCGCAAGCCGTCTGACTGTGCCGCACGGAGATGATGTGGTTGTTGCCCCAACCGGCAGTCTCGTCAATATCTTGTAAAGGAGAAATTTGAGCATGTTGAAAGGGCTGATAGGTCGCAAGATTGGCATGAGCCAGATCTTCGATGAGCAAGGCGTCGCCTATGCGGTGACAATCATCGAAGCTGGCCCATGTTTCGTTACCCAGGTTCGCGCGCCGGAAAAAGAGGGTTATTCCGCCGTACAACTGGGCTTTGGCGAAACAAACCCCAAGCGCCTCACACAAGGCGAAGCCGGGCATTTGAAAGCCAATGAAATTCCCCCCCTGCGTTTCATCCGTGAATTTCGTGCAAAGGACCACGGCTTGAAAGTCGGCGATAAAGTGACCGTCGGCGATGCATTTGTGGTTGGCGAGCGCGTGGATGTGATCGGCATAAGCAAGGGTAAGGGCTTTGCCGGGGGCGTGAAGCGCTACCACTTCCACGGTATGAACGCCACCCACGGTACATCCGACCGCAACCGCGCACCCGGTTCGCGCGGCTCCGGTACCACGCCGGGCCGTGTGTACAAGGGTTCCCGCGGAGCTGGTCACATGGGCATGGATCGCGTGACAGCACAGAATATCAAGGTTGTGATGGTCGATCCGGAACGCAATTTGATCGCCATCAACGGCGCTGTGCCCGGCGGCAAGGGGAGCGTCGTGATGATCAAGGAATCGCGCAAACAGTAGCGCGGGCAGGATACCGGAGCGATATCATGAAAGTAGATGTTCTTGATTTGAAGGGCAAGAAGGTCCGCGAGATCGAGCTTCCCGCGAAACTTTTCGAAGCCCCAGTAAATATGGATTTGATGCATCAGGCGTATACGCGCCAGATGGCGAATGCGCGCCTTGGAACGCACGATACCAAGGTCCGCGGGGAAGTTCGCGGCGGCGGCCGCAAGCCCTGGAAGCAGAAGGGAACAGGCCGCGCCCGGCAGGGTTCGAGGCGCGCGGCGCAGTGGGTCGGCGGTGGCCGCATCCATACCCCTCATCCCCGAAGCTATGAATTACGGATGCCCAAGAAGATGCGTCAGGCGGCTCTCCGCTCTGCCCTCTCAGTAAAGGCTTCCGAAGCCTCCATTGTGGTCGTGGACGATCTCACCATTGCCGAACCTAAAACAAAGCAGGTTGCAGAGGCGCTTGGCAACCTTGTCGGCGTCTCCACGGCATTGGTGTTGATGCCCACCCGCGATCAGAATTATGACCTGATAATGCGGACCGCGAGCAACATCGAGAGCGCAAAAGTGCTTCTCGCAAGTTATTTGAATGTGCGCGACCTTCTTAATTTCGAAAAAGTCGTCCTGCCCGTCAAGACGATCGATGCGCTGGTTGCGCATCTTGGATAGGAGAGAGACATGACCGATCTTTATAGTGTCCTCGTCCGCCCGCTGGTGACCGAAAAATCAAATGTCCAATCGAGCAAGATGGGCCATTACGTCTTTGTTGTCCGCAACGATGCCACCCGCAGTGTGGTAAAGGATGCGGTCGAGACTCTCTTCGATGTCACCGTGGCGCGCGTGAATATCGTCAACGCCCCGGCGAAGCACGGCCGCCGAGGTCGTTCCCGCCGCATGGTGATCCGCCGCCCCGCTTTCAAGAAGGCGATAATCACCCTTGCCGAGGGGAGCAAACCCCTCGAGATCTTTGAAGGGGTGCAATAATGGCAGTCAAAAAATATAAACCGGTAACTCCCGGCATGCGCGACATGACGGGGCATACCTTTGAGGAAATTACAAAATCCACTCCGGAGCGCTCGCTGCTCGTCATCAAGAAACGCTCCGGCGGCCGTAATGCCTATGGACGTGTGACTGTCCGGCATCGCGGTGGAGGCGCCCGCCGCTATATCCGTGTCGTGGATTTCAAACGCGAGAAGCACGGCGTTCCTGCGAAGGTTGCAGCGATCGAATACGATCCCAATCGCACGGCACGCCTCGCCCTCCTTTATTACGTGGATGGTGATAAACGATACATCGTCTCGCCCCTGGACCTGAAAGTTGGCGACACGATCATGTCCGGACCCAACGCTGAAATTCGTTCCGGCAACTCGCTGCCGATCAGCAACATCCCGGTCGGTACAATGATCCATAACATCGAAATGAAACCCGGCAAAGGCGGACAACTTGTCCGTTCGGCGGGAGGCGCGGCGCAATTACTCGCAAAGGAAGGCGACTTCGCGCAGATCCGCATGCCTTCCGGCGAAGTCCGGCTCATTCATCAGGTTTGTTATGCCACGATCGGGCAGGTCGGAAATCTCGATCACAGCAATGTGAAGCTGGGCAAAGCAGGCCGCAAACGCCATCTCGGCATCCGCCCGACTGTTCGTGGAACCGCGATGAGCCCGCGCGACCATCCACACGGCGGTGGTGAGGGACGCCAGCCGGTCGGTCTCCCCGGTCCCAAATCACCGTGGGGTAAACCCACCCTTGGCAAGAAGACCCGCCTTAATAAGAAGACGGATCAGTACATCGTGCGTCGTCGCAGCAAGACGAATCGCTAGTTGATGAGGTAAGCAGATATGTCACGTTCATTGAAAAAGGGCCCATACGTTGAAGCGAAGCTGCTCAAGCGTATCGAGGCCATGAACCAGAAAAAAGAAAAGAAGGTGATTCGCACCTGGAGCCGCGCCTCGGTGATCTTCCCGCAGATGGTAGGACATACGATCGCGGTCCATGACGGACGCCGACATGTGCCGATCTACATTACGGAGAACATGGTCGGTCACCGTTTGGGTGAATTCGCCCCGACGCGCACATTCCGCGGGCATCAGACCGCCGAGAAAGCCGCTGCGACGGCATAAGGAGAAAGCCATGACGGATATTCAAGCACACGTTCGGTTTCTCCCGCAGTCCGCGCAGAAAGTCCGCGCTGTCATCGATCTGGTGCGTGGTAAAAGCGCCATCGAAGCGTTGGAGATTCTCAAATTTGTAAATAAACGCGCGGCGCATCCGGTGCATAAGCTGGTTGCTTCTGCAGTGGCGAATGCCGAGGAAAATTTCGGCGTCAGCCGCGACGATCTATTCGTCGCAAAGATTACCGCCGACGAAGCGCCGACCCGCAAGTGGAGACGATTTGGCGCACGCGGCCGGTTCAAACCGATATTGCGCCGTAATTCCCACGTGACGGTCGTTTTGCGCGAGCGCGGAGCATAGGAGACATTTATGGGTCGAAAAGTACATCCCGTTGGATTTCGTCTCGGCATCAACCAGCCCTGGGGAGGGCGTTGGTTCGCCGAGGGAAGCACTTACCGCCAGCAACTTCACCAGGATCTCGCGATTCGCGGCTTGTTGATGGGCAAACTTTCAAAGGGGGGCGCTGCTGCAAATGAAAAGATTCGCGAGCTTCGCAAGGACCTTTCCGATGCCATCCGCGACGGCAAGGCAGGTGTCTCCCGCATCGACGTGGAACGCACCCCCGGTAAAATTCGCATCGCCATCCATACTGCCAAGCCCGGTATCCTGATCGGGCGCAAGGGTGAGGGTGTGAAGAAGATCCGGGCTGCGCTTGAATCGCTGGTGGGCAAGAAGATCGAGTTGGATATCAAGGAGATCTCGAACCCGGACGTGGACGCCAAACTGGTTGCACGAAACATTGCCGACCAACTGGAACGCCGCATTGCCTATCGCCGCGCCATGAAACGCGCAATACAACAAGCCATCAAGCAGGGCGCCGAGGGAATCAAAATTCTCGTTGGCGGCCGTTTGGGCGGCGCGGAAATGTCCCGCGATGTCTGGCTTCGGGAAGGACGCGTACCGCTGCAAACCCTGCGCGCAAACCTGGATTTCGCTACCGACGAAGCGTTGACCACCTACGGTCAGATCGGCGTAAAGGTCTGGATCTATAAGGGCGAAGCGACACCGGAAATCGATGAGAAGACCGAGGCGACGGAAGGCGTTTACGTCAGCGAATAATCGCGACGTCGCTTGAGATGAGGTTATTGAAATGTTGATGCCTAAAAGAGTAAAGTGGCGCAAGCAGATGCGCGGTCGCATGAGGGGCAAGGCTCTCCGCGGGGCGGAGATCTCCTTTGGCGATTACGGCCTGCAGGCGCTTGAACCGGGCTGGATCACAGCCCGTCAAATCGAAGCTGCCAGACGGTCCATCGTGCGCGAGATGAAACGGCGCGGCAAGATCTGGATCCGGATTTTCCCGGCCAAGCCGTTTACTCATAAACCGCCCGAGACCCGCATGGGTTCCGGCAAAGGGAATGTGGAATATTATGTCGCCGTGGTGAAACCCGGGCGCATCATGTTCGAAGTCAGCGGTTTGTCTGAAGAGATCGCAGTTGCGGCTTTGAAATCAGCCCAATACAAGTTCTCCATCAAGACCAAGGTCGTGGCTCGCCACGCGGGAGGCGAATAATCATGAAAGCCATGAAGCCCGCAGATATTCGCAAACTTTCACCGGAGGAAATCCGCGCCAAGATCTCTGACGCGCGCGATGAGTTGATGAAACTGCGCTTCCAACAGGTGAGCGGACAGTTGACAGACCCGAGCCGCCTGAACATCCTGCGTAAAGATATCGCCCGCATGGAGACCATCCTGGCGGAAACGCTCCGGGAAGCGGCAGTGGAAGGTGCAAAATGAACAACCGTCGTCGTATGACTGGAGTCGTCACCAGCAACAAAATGACGAAAACCGTCGTGGTGGAGATCACCCGCAAATACCGCCATCCGCTTTACAAGAAAGTGGTGTTCTCGAGCATGCGCGTCAAGGCGCACGACGAGATCGGCTGTCAGATCGGGGATGAGGTCCGCATCGTGGAATCCCGCCCCCTGTCCCGCGAGAAGCGCTGGGCGGTCGAATCTGTCGTGAAGCGTGAAGTCCGCACCGCCGATCAGGGTGTGGGAGAGTAAGCCATGATCCAGCATGAATCCCGATTGAAGGTTGCCGATAACACCGGCGCGCGAGAACTGCTCGTCATTCATATTCTGGGTGGTTCGAGGCGCAAGTACGGGGCGATCGGCGATGTGGTTGTGGCGACGGTCAAGACCGCCACTCCACAGGGCTCTGTGAAAAAGAGCGAGATCGTGAAGGCCGTGATCGTGCGCTGCACCAAGGAATGGCGCCGCGAGGACGGCTCATATATCCGTTTTGATGATAACGCCGCAGTCATCCTGGACGCAGACGGCGAGAACCCGAGGGGTACACGCATCTTCGGACCAGTGGCGCGCGAACTGCGCGATATGGGTTACATGAAGATCGTGTCTTTGGCCCCGGAAGTGTTGTAGGAGCGACGAATGAGAGTCAAGATTCGAAAAGGCGATACCGTTGAAGTGATCAGCGGCCGTCTCGAGGATAAAGGCAAGCGCGGAGAGGTGATCAATGTGATCCTCGACGAGCGCCGTGTGGTGGTGCAGGGTGTCAACATCCGCACCAAGCACCAAAAGCAGGTGCAAACCCAGGGCCGCCGAAACCTTAACCCGGGCCGCATCCAATTCGAAGGTCCCGTCGATATTTCCAACGTGATGCTGGTCTGCCCGAAGTGCGGCGAGGCCACGCGCGTCGGCGTACTTCGTGATGAAGCAGGCGCGCATCGTGTCTGCAAAAATTGCGAAGCCACGATCGACTAGCCGGAAGCAGGAATAACATGAACAGAATGCAGGAACGTTATAACAAGGAAATCGCCCCGGCTCTGCTTAAGTCGTTCGGGTTCAAGAATGTGATGCAGGTGCCTCGGCTGGAGAAGATCGTGGTGAACATCGGCCTCGGCGAGGCGCTGGATAACCCCAAGGCGCTCGAATCCGCTGTTGCTGATTTGACAAGCATCACAGGTCAGAAACCCGTGCAAACGAAGGCGCGCAAGAGCATTGCGAACTTCAAATTGCGCGAAGGCCGGTTGATCGGTACGAAGGTGACCCTGCGCGGTCCGCGCATGTGGGCATTTTTCGACCGCCTCGTAAACATCGCCCTTCCTCGCGTGCGCGACTTCCGCGGCATCTCGCCGAACGCCTTCGACGGACGCGGGAATTACACACTTGGTATCAAAGATCAACTGGTCTTTCCGGAGATCGAATACGACAAGATCGATAAACTGCGCGGGATGGAAGTCACCATTGTGACCTCCGCGAAGAACGATGATGAAGCTCGCGCATTGTTAAGACTGCTCGGAATGCCGTTCAGCGGCAAGAAGGAAGCGTAAGGTATGGCAAAGAAATGCATGCAATATCGTGAACAGCGCCGCCGCCATGCGGTGCAGGTCCGCAACCGATGTCAGCGCTGCGGACGCCCCCGCGGGTACATCCGCCGCTTCGGCTTGTGCCGCATTTGTTTCCGTGAACTGGCGTTGAAGGGCCAAATCCCCGGCGTCGTAAAGGCGTCCTGGTAATCGCCGGGCTGGAGGTAAATCATGTCATTCACTGATCCAATTGCCGATATGTTGACCCGCATCCGCAACGCCGTGATGGCGGGGCACTCGCAGGTCGCATTGCCGGGCTCGAAGATGAAGCTCGAGATCGCCAAGATCCTCAAGGAGGAGGGTTTCCTCGAGGGGTTCGAGGTGGTTGACGGCGAAAACGAAACCCATAAAGTACTGCGCCTTAAGATCAAGTACGTAGGCGAACGCCGCGAGAGGCGCGCTGTCATTTCCGGTTTGGAACGTGTCAGCAAGCCGGGACGCCGGATCTATACAAAGAAGACCGATATCCCGTGGGTGCTCTCGGGGATCGGCGTAGCCATTCTCTCGACCCCCAAAGGCGTCATGACCGGCGCGCGCGCCAGACAATTGGGCGTGGGCGGCGAGGTCATCTGCAAGGTTTGGTAGGAGGTTATAGTGTCTCGCATTGGTCGTTTAGCAGTAGATATACCCACCGGAGTTCAAGTGGAACTGACGGGCTCGAAGGTCCGCGTGAAGGGACCAAAGGGTGAACTTTCGCGGGAATTTTCCAGCCTGATCGCGATCAAGATGGAAGATAATCAGATAAAGATAGCGCGCAATTCGGATAATCCCGAGGAACGCGCCCTGCATGGAACCACCCGCGCCCTGCTGGCCAATATGGTCCACGGTGTAAGCAAGGGTTTCGATGTCGTGCTCGAAGTGGAAGGAGTCGGATATCGCGCTGAAATGGAGGGCAAGAACCTGGCATTGTTCGTGGGATATTCCCACCCCGTCAAGATCGAGCCGCCCGCCGGTATCTCCTTCGAAACCGATGCAAAAACCCGACAGATCAAGGTCTCGGGTTTCGACAAGGAATTGGTTGGGCAGGTGGCGGCAAATGTACGCAACGTCCGCCCGCCGGAGCCTTATCATGGCAAGGGCTTGCGTTATCTTGGCGAGAAGGTTCGCCGCAAAGCTGGTAAAGCAGGGAAAGGAGCCAAGTAATACATGGCTAAAAAGAGTCGCTCGCTGGCTCGCGAACGCCGTCACAGCCGCGTCCGCAAGCAGGTATTTGGCAATCCTGAACGTCCGCGATTGAACGTGTTCAAGAGCCTGACGGGCATTTATGCACAGATCATCGACGATATGGACGGCAATACCATTGTTTCCGCTTCCACTGTCGACAGGGAACTGCGCGAAAAAGTAAAAGGCATGAAAAAATCCGAACAGGCGAAAGCGGTCGGGAAAGCCATTGCCGAACGCGCGAAGCACAGGGGAATCTCCTCGGTCGTGTTCGACCGCGGCGGTTTCCGTTACACCGGGCGCGTCAAGGCTCTGGCCGACGGCGCGCGCGAAGGCGGCCTGCAGTTTTAGGAGAAGCAAATGGCTGATAATCAATTTGATAAACAATTCGAATCCCAGGATGCCTTCGAGGAACGCGTGATCGAGATCGCCCGCGTTGCAAAGGTGGTGAAGGGTGGACGCCGTTTCCGCTTCCGCGTGACGGTTGTGGTTGGAGACAAGAAAGGCAACATCGGAATGGGCGTTGGCAAAGCCAATGCCGTTCCCGATGCGATGCGCAAGGCTTCGGAACGCGCCCGCAAGAACATTCGCACGGTCAACATTTCCGGGACGACCATCCCGCATGAAGCGCTTGGGAAAGTGGCAGGCGCAAAGGTCTTTCTCAAACCGGCCTCTGCCGGGACGGGCGTGATCGCCGCAGGTGGTGTCCGGGCTGTGTTGGAAGTGGCCGGTGTGCGCGATATCCTGACCAAATCCATGGGAAGCGCGAATGTCCTCAATGTGGTGATGGCTACCTTCGACGCGCTGGATGGACTCCGTTCGCCCGCCGTCGAAGCCGCCCGCCGCGGAAAACGCGCAGAAGACCTGGCCCCGTTCTGGGAGCGGAGGAAACAACATGCCTAAGAAAGCAACCTCCGGTAAAAGCATCCGCGTAACTTTGGTGCGGAGCGCCATCGGCTATACAAAGGATCAGAAGGCAACTGTAAAAGCGCTTGGTCTGCGCCGGATGCATCAGACCGTCGAACATAAAGATTCGCCCGCCTTGCGCGGGATGTTGAACAAGATCATTCATTTGATCAAGGTTGAAGAGTAGGTCGAACATGAAATTACACGATCTTGCACCCAATCCGGGGTCGAAAAAGAATAGAAAACGCGTCGGGCGTGGAATTTCCGCCGGACAGGGGAAGACGGCGGGTCGCGGTACCAAAGGCGCCGGGGCGCGTTCCGGTGAGGGCGGTCACCTGTACCGCCAGGGCGGCAACCTTCCTTTCTATCGCCGCCTGCCGTTCATCCGCGGTGAAGGTTTCACCCCGCCCAACCAAACGGATTACAACGAAATTAACCTGGATCAACTTTCCGAGGTGTTCAAAGCCAATGCGGAAGTGAACCCTGAATCTCTGGCAGAGGCGCGCCTCCTGCGCGATTCCCAAAATCCGATCGTTGTTTTGGGGCGCGGTGAAATGAAGCATGCGCTCAAGGTGCGCGTACATCGGGTCAGCGCGGGCGCCAAAGCCAAGATCGAAAAGGCTGGCGGCTCGGTCGAGTTGATCGCCAAGGAATAAAGGAACCTTCTCATGAAGACCACCTTTTCAGGCTGGCATTATCTTTGGAAATCGGAAGACATCCGCCGCAAATTGATCATCACCCTTTTGATTTTGGTGATCTATCGGCTCGCGGCGAATGTTCCGGCTCCCGGCGTGGACCATGACATTCTCGCCGCCTTCCGGGCATCCACGACTGGATCAGGAGGCTTTCTCGGCTTCCTGGACCTGCTCTCCGGCGGAACCGTATCGAATTTCTCTTTGCTCTCGATGGGCGTATATCCGTACATCACCGCCCAGATCATCATTCAATTGTTGATTCCCATCATTCCCTCGCTTCAGAAGCGGATCCAGGATGACCCGCGCGAGGGACGACGCTGGCAGGAAAAATGGACCTACTATCTTGCCGTTCCGATGGCGGCTCTTTCCGCAATCGGGCAGATCAACATCTTCAACTCGCTCTCCATCCAGGGCATTGGCCAGCCGATCCTTCCCTTTGGATTGTTCGATGCTGAGACTTCATTGGCATCATGGTCCGTTCTGATCGCTATGACCGCCGGGACAATGTTCGCCATCTGGCTCGGTGAGTTGATCTCCGAATACGGCATCCGCGGACAGGGACTCTCCCTTGTCATCTTTGCAGGTATTGTGGCTCAGATTCCTGCGAACTTTGCCTCGCTTCTGGCGGACGAACAAAACCGCTGGATCATGCTTGCGCTGACGGTTGTCGTCATCGTCCTGACGGTTCTTGCCATTGTCTACGTCCAGCAGGGACGCCGCAATGTGCCTGTCATGTATCCCGGCCGCCGCGTTGGCAACCGCATGTCCATGCCTGTCAAAGGCACCATGCCGTTGATGGTCAACCTTTCCGGCATGATCCCGCTGATCTTTGCCAGCGCCATCCTGCAATTTCCGGCCATCATCGCCAGTTATTTCACCGCAAGTGAAAATAAAGGCGTGGCAGATTTCTTTCTTGGCGTTCAGAACTTTTTCGGCGCCACCGGCTCGAGCAACTGGGGCTACTGGACGCTTTACTTCCTGATGGTGGTGGTCTTCACGTTCTTTTATACAACCGTCATGTTCGACCAGCAGAATTATGGCGAAAACCTCAAGAAGATCGGGGCAAGTGTTCCCGGCGTTCTAACCGGCGCTCCAACACAAAAATATCTGAGCACGGTCCAAAGCAGGATCACCCTTGTAGGGGCTGTCTTCCTTGGAATTGTCGCCATCATGCCATTTCTTCTCGGTCTGTTGTTAAGCGCATTCAATATATCAGCCGCCAATAACACAGGAATATTCCTCATCACATCCTCCGGTTTGCTAATCGTGGTGGGCGTCGTGCGCGACACCTTCCAGAATATCGATGCAGAGTTAAAACTGCACGGTTATCAGGATTCGCTTTTGGTCCGCTAAAGGAAACCCGATGGCAACTTACATTGTCCTGCTCGGTCCGCCCGGTGTTGGAAAAGGAACCCAGGCACGCATCCTTTCCGAAACAAAAAAGCTGGCACATATTTCCTCCGGCGACCTCTTTCGGGAGAACATCAAGAACCAGACCGAGTTGGGAAAGGTGGTCAAGTCTTATCTTGATAAAGGTGAACTTGTCCCCGACGATGTGACCATTGCGATGATCCGCGACCGCCTCTCCCGTCCGGACTGTGAGGCGGGTGCCATTCTCGACGGCTTTCCCCGCACCCCGGCTCAGGCAGAGGCACTCGAGGCCATGCTGAAGGACTTTAAGGGGTCGGTGGACGCAGTCCCATACATCACCGCCGCGGAAAATATCCTAATCGAACGCGCGAGCGGCCGCTGGACCTGCAAGGCGAATGGGCATATCTATCACGAGAAGTTCAACCCGCCGAAACAGGCCGGAATCTGCGATATCGATGGCTCCGAGGTCTATCAGCGGGAGGACGATAAAGCGGAAACCGTCTCGAAAAGGATCCACGTTTATCTTGAGCAGACCATTCCACTCGTGGATCACTACCGCAAGGCAGGTAAACTGATCGAGGTCGACGGGACGCTCGCCGTCGAACAGGTGACAAAAACCCTGTTCGACAAATTGAAGAAATAGATTTTGTGAACGACCAGAGAATTCCTCTGATAACAGGTTTAGATAATGTTTCACGAACGCCGCATCAACATCAAAACCCCTGCCGAGATCAAGATCATGCGTGAAGCAGGGCGCATCAATGCAAGCGTTCACGCGAAAGTTAGGGAACTTTTACAACCAGGTGTGACGACCGCCGACCTCAACGCGGCTGCTGAGGAAGTGCTGAAGTCACACGGATGTGTATCGCCGTTCAAAGGTTACGGCCACCCGCCATTCCCGGCGTCCATCACGGTCAGCATCAACGACGAGATGGTGCATGGAATTCCCCACCCGAAACGCAAGTTGAAGGAGGGGGATATCGTTTCGATAGATTGCGGGACGGTCCATAAGGGCTTCGTGGCAGACTCGGCTTTTTCTGCCCCGGTGGGGGAAGTCTCTCCCATCGCGAAGAAATTGCTCGAGGTCACCGAATGTGCTTTGAATGTCGGCATCGAACAGATGCGAAAAGGCAAGCGCACGGGAGACATCTCGGCGGCGATACAAAAGTATGTGGAAAACCATGGATTGCATGTCACCCGGGAATACACCGGGCACGGTGTCGGGAAGGACATGCACGAGGGTCCGCAGGTGCCAAATATCGGCGCGGCGGGAACCGGAATCCTCCTCAAACCGGGGATGACCATTGCCCTCGAACCCATGGTACTTGTCGGGACGTATGAAACGCGCGTCCTGCCGGACAAATGGACGGTTGTTTCCGCAGACGGGTCGTTGACGGCGCATTTTGAACATACCATCGCCGTTACCGAAGGAGAACCTCAAATCCTGACTGTCTTATGACCCTGCGGAAAACCCGTAAGAATATGGACGAATTCGAGAACGACTTGTATAATCAACACTTTGGCTGTGCCGGGAACGGCAAAATGCAAGGAGAAATTACATGAAAGTATCGCCATCCATTCGCAAACGCTGTGCCAAGTGCCGCATTGTCCGGCGCAAGGGACGCGTGTTCATCATTTGCGAAAATCCTAAACACAAACAGAGACAAGGGTAGTAGACCATGGCAAGAATTGAAGGTGTAGATCTTCCCCGCAACAAGCGGACAGAAGTGGGCCTGACCTACCTTTACGGAATCGGTCCCACCCGCGCCCGAAGGATTTTGACGGAAACCAAAGTCAATCCGGATACGCGCATCAAGGACCTGACGGAATCCGAAGTCGCTTCCATCCGCGATTACATCGCCAAGCATTACAAAGTGGAAGGCGACCTGCGCCGCGAAGTCCAGATGAACGTCAAGCGATTGATCGAGATCGGCTCGTATCGCGGACTGCGCCATCGCCGCAACCTGCCCGTTCACGGTCAGCGCACCAAGACGAATGCGCGCACCCGCAAAGGCACCAAGAAGACGGTTGCCGGTCGCGGACGCCGACGCGGCGCGAAGAAGTAATTTGCCCGAAAGGTTAATTAGAAAATGGCTCAGAGTGTACGTTCCACCCGCCGCGCCGCCGGCGCGAAAAAAGGCAAACGTTCCCTGTCACGCGGACAGGTGCATATCTTTGCTTCCTTCAATAATACGATCGTGACCGTGACGGATACCGAAGGCAACACCATCGCGTGGGGCTCAGCCGGTTCCGCCGGTTTCAAAGGTTCGCGCAAGAGCACGCCTTTTGCGGCGCGCCTTGCCGCCGAGCAGGCGATCAAATCCGCCCAACAGCAGGGTGTGCAGGAAGTCGAGTTATACGTCAAGGGTCCCGGACCCGGACGAGAGAATGCGATCCGCGCTGTGCAGGCGATGGGATTGAAAGTGCTGTCCATCGCAGACGTGACCCCGGTGCCGCATAACGGCTGCCGCCCGCCAAAGCGACGGCGCGTCTAATTGAGGTTCTATATTTATGGCTAAATCATTAAGTCCAGTCTGTAAACTTTGCCGCCGCGAGGGAGAAAAACTTTACCTCAAGGGCGAGCGTTGTTTCACCCCCAAGTGCGCCTTCGAGCGACGCAGTTTCGCGCCCGGCCAGCACGGCAAGACATCCGGCCGCGGCGGCAGCCCCGGTTCCACGGGCCGCGCCTCCGACTTTGCCCGCCAGTTGCGCGCCAAGCAGAAAGCCCGCCGCGTATACGGCGTGCTCGAGCGCCAATTCCGCCGATATTACGATACGGCGATCACCCGCCGCGGTCTCACAGGTTTGAACCTGCTTCAGATCCTCGAATCGCGCCTCGATAATGTTGTCTTTCGGCTTGGGTTTGCGTCCAGCCGCGCGCAGGCGCGCATGCTGGTGACCCACGGTCACTTCACTGTGAACGGCCGCCGCACCGATGTCCCTTCGATGCTTCTTTCCAATGGCGATGTCGTTTCGGTCCGCGAAGGCTCCGGCAAGTTGTCCTACTTCAAGGAGTTGAACGCGTTCGCCGAAAAGCGCAATACCCCGGCCTGGCTCAGCCGCGATTTGAAAGTGATGAGCGGTTCTGTGGCCCGCATGCCGGAACGCGCTGAAATTGACGGAAGTCTCGACGAACAGTTGATCGTCGAATACTATTCCCGACGATAGTCCTCCGTTCGCTTCGGGTTCGGACGGCAGGTTGGTCCGCGACCCGGGGCTTGATTCAAAGGGAAAGGTGAACCGTGACGGGTATCATAACGAACATGGTCATGCCCAAGATCGAGCGCGAAGCTGAGGCTCGAAACTACGGCAAATTTATCATCAGTCCGCTGGAAGGCGGCTACGGTGTAACGCTTGGGAACGCCTTGCGGCGCGTCCTGCTTTCTTCATTGGAAGGCACAGCCATCACCTCGGTACGTTTTGCGGATGTGCTCCATGAATTCAGCGACATCCCCGGCGTGCGCGAAGATGTCATCCAGGTGATGCTACAGATCAAACAGGTGCGCATCAAAATGGACGGCGTGGACAGCGCTCGCATGCACCTCGAAGTCCGCGGCGAGGGAACCGTTACCGCGGCGGATGTTATTACTCCCGCCGAGATCGAGATCGTCAACCCCGATACGTATCTCTTCACGGTGGACAACCCCAAGACCAAACTCGACGTTGAATTCGTCGTCGAACGCGGACGCGGCTATTCGCCCGCCAATGAGCGCTCCGGCCATATGCCCATCGGTGAACTGCCTGTGGACGCGATCTTCAGCCCGGTCAAGCGCGTCAACTGGGAAGTCGCTTCCGCCCGGGTGGGTCAGAGCACGAACTACGATAAATTGATCCTCGAGATCTGGACGGACGGCACGATCTCCCCGGAACGCGCGCTTAGCAATTCTGCCCGCATACTCATCGACCACCTGCGCTACATCGCCGGTGTGAACGAGGAAATGCTGACAGTGGCTGTCGAACGCGAAACTTCCGGAAGCCGCCTGAGCAGCGAGTTGGCGGAAACGCCTGTGGAAGCCCTCGACCTCTCGGTGCGCGTCTTCAACTCCTTGAAGCGCACTGGAATCACAACAGTAGGTGATGTGTTGGAGCTGCTCGAAAAGGGCGAGTCCGCCGTCATGTCGATCCGCAATTTCGGCGAGAAGAGTCTCGACGAACTGCGCGACAAGATGCGTGAAAAGGGTTTCCTGAAAGACCAACCTACGGAGAATTAAGAAAATGCGACATTCAGTAGCAGGTTATAAACTGGGACGCACAAAGAGCGCCCGCATCGCTCTGCGCCGCAACCTGATCAAACAATTCCTTACGCACGAGCGCATCCAGACCACCAAGGCGAAGGCCGCCGCCATCCGCGGCGATGCCGAACGCCTGATCACGCTCGCCAAGAGCAGCGCGGATGCCAGCGTCGAGCAGAAAGTTCATGCCCGCCGCATGGCCGTGTCAAAACTCGGCGATGACCAGGTCATCAAGCGCTTGTTCGATGAGATCGCACCGCGTTTTGCCTCGCGCAATGGCGGTTATACCCGGGTGACCAAACTTGGACCCCGCCTTGGCGATGCCGCTGAGATGGTTGTCCTCGAACTTGTGGAAGAGTAAGAACAGTAATCAGTATCCAGGAATCGGTGACCAAGTCACTGGTACCTGAACACTGGTCACTGGTTAGTGTAAATGGCACGTTACCAAGTGATCCTAACCTACGAGGGCGCCGGGTTTGCCGGAAGCCAGCGGCAGGCGAACATCCGAACCGTGCAGGGCGAACTGGAAGATGCGCTTCGCAAACTCGGATGGACGGGAAGCTCCGTTCTCCTTGCAGGGAGGACTGACACTGGTGTCCATGCGATGGGACAGGTGGCGGCGTTCGATTTCGATGATTGGACGCATACGGCGGAGAAGTTGCTGCTGGCTCTTAATGCCAAACTCTCCGCCGACCTTGCCGTGAAAAAAGCAAAAGTTGTGAGCGCAAATTTTCATCCCCGCTTCGATGCGCTCTCGCGGACATATCGATACCGTCTGTTCATTGATCCGATCCGCGACCCGCTGCGTGAACGACTTGCCTGGCGGTTGAACTTTGCGGTGGACGCCGAAAGCCTCAAACGAACGGCGGAAATCTTCCTCGGTACGCATGATTTTGCCTCCTTTGGCTCGCCGACCTCTGAAAAGGGGACGACACTGCGCACGGTGACAAAATCCGAGTGGAGAAAAAAGCCGGATGGCGAGTGGCGGTACGAGGTCCGGGCGGACGCGTTCCTGTATCGCATGGTAAGAAGACTTGTATTCGTCCAGGTCGCCGCATCGCAGGGAAGATGTTCGGTGAAGGAGATCCGACTTGCCCTCAAGGGACAGGCGAGACTCCCAGCCGGGCTGGCTCCCGCGAATGGACTGACATTGGTGAATGTGGAATATGGATCACTTCATGATTAACTGGCGTTCTCTAACGCCAGAGGACGCGCAAGAGAGCGCATTCTACTCAAGAATTAAGAAACGGAGAGACGAAAGTGCAACAGAAGACGTACTATCCGAAAGCCGCTGAGATTCAGCGCGAATGGGTTTTGGTGGACGCACAGGGTAAGAACCTTGGGCGCCTTGCCGCACGCATCGCGCACATCCTGCTTGGAAAGCACAAACCATCCTTTACGCCCGGCGTGGAAATGGGCGATTACGTGGTGGTGGTCAACGCTCAGAATGTGACTGTGACCGGCACCAAGACAAGATCGCGCCTGGTTTCCAAGTATTATCACCGCGTTTCGGGTTACCCCGGCGGAATTAAAAGCATCTCCCTGCGGGACCAGCTCGCCACTTATCCTGATCGCGCTTTGCGTGAAGCGGTTTGGGGCATGCTTCCGCATAACCGCATGGGGCGCGCCGTGCTCAAGCGCCTGAAGGTTTACGGCGGAGCAGAGCATCCGCACAGCGCGCAAAAACTCAAGGCTTTGGAATAAAAAGGTAGGAAGAAATTATGGCACAGTATTTCGAAGGTATCGGACGCCGGAAGGAAAGCACCGCCCGCGTGCGCGTTTCGGCTGGCAGCGGCAAGTTCACTGTGAACGAAAAGGAAGGCAATGTATTCTTCTCCCGCTACGGCGATGTGCAGGATATTTTGCGTCCTTTCGGTGCGGTGGGCGAAGCAGCCGCCAAGTACGATGTAACCGTGGTGGTCAGCGGCGGCGGCGTGGCGGGTCAGACCGAAGCGGTGCGCCTCGGCGTGGCTCGCGCCCTGCAGGGAATGAACACAGATTGGACCGCCGCCCTGCGTAAAAAAGGACTGCTTACCCGCGACGCCCGCATCAAGGAACGCAAGAAGCCGGGTCTCAAGAAAGCCCGCAAGGCGCCGACCTACACCAAGCGTTAAAATATCTCCATTCAGACACACGAAATGGTGTAATTGGTAATTCGTCGATGCGAATTACCAATTACGTTTTTAAGGAGCCGGCATGGACTTTACTCAGGTATCCGCCATTTTTAAGACGCTTCGCCTCACCCCGCCCTCGAAGTTGACCCTGCTTAATGGGGCGGAATTTACCCTGCGGCATTATCCTCCCACCCCGCCCGATGTGGATACGTTAATCGTGGAGATCGATTCGAGAGAATTGCTTGAACAGGTGAAGGTGGTGTTGCGGGCGGTGTATCCTGCGGGGCATGCGGTAAAAGTAGTTGAATCTTTCGATGCCGCTCGGGGCAAAAGTAAAAAATGGAAAAGGGAAAAGTTGGGCGATCTTGCTGTTGGAGATGATTCATTTCCCCTTTCACTTTTCATTCCCGCTCTTCCCGAAGGGACTTCGTTCGAGGCGTTTGCGGAGATCACCGCCCACCTGCGCGCGCCAGATGGCTGCCCATGGGATAAGGAGCAGACCCACCAGACCCTTCGCAAACACCTGCTCGAAGAATCGTATGAATCCCTCTCTGCGTTGGATGCCAACGATGTGGACGCTATGCGCGAAGAATTTGGAGACCTGTTATTACAGATCGTCCTGAACTCGCAGATCGCCTATGAAGCCGAAGAATTTAATTTCACTGAAGTTGTCAAGCATATCTACGATAAGATCGTGCGTCGTCATCCTCATGTGTTCGGGGATTTGAAACTGTATGGAGTGGAGGGGGTGTTGCAGAATTGGGAGAAATTGAAGGAAAAGGAAAGAGGAGAGAAGAAAGAGGATAAGGGAATTTTGGATGGAGTGCCTGCGGCATTGCCTGCATTGAGTCAGGCACAGGAATACCAGGAACGTGCTGCGCGAGTGGGATTCGACTGGCCCGAGATAGAAGGTGTGCTGGAAAAGATCCGCGAAGAGATCGAGGAGATCAAAACCGCAAATAACCCGGAACAGGTCAAATCTGAGTTGGGCGACCTGTTCTTCGTGCTGGTCAATTTAGCCCGCTGGCGCGACGTAGATGCCGAATCCGCGCTGAGGGAGGCGAACATCAAATTCAAGAAGCGCTTTGCTTATGTGGAGAAGTCCGCGAAGGAACAGGGGCGGAATTTAACCGATATGTCGCTGGAGGAGATGGATTTCCATTGGAATGAAGCCAAGCGGATGGGGTTGTAATCCCGTGAATGGGCGTCTGATCTCCGAAAATTTTGTATAATCCTGCCCTGGTCGAATTCAGCACGACATTCTTTTGCTCAAGGAGTTATGAATCATGCGCATCAATTTCGCCATGTGGCGTAAAGCCTCCTGGCAGTTGATCAAAATGGACGACAAGAAGGAGTGGGATGCCCTCGACGTCGTTTCCAAATGGTTGATTGCCACCCGTTCAGCTGTGACGCTGGTCACGGTTTATTCCTGCGTCATTGCGGGAATCCTCGCCGCCCGCGACGGCTACTTCTCGCTGTCTTCATGGGTGCCCTTCCTGATCGTCACCCTTGGCCTGTTCATCGCCCACGGCACGAACAACCTCCTCAACGATTACACAGACTTCAATCGCGGAGTCGACAGGGACAACTACTTCCGCACCCAATATGGTGTGCATCCCCTCGTCCAAAAATTCTGGGATAACAGAACCTCCATCCGCTGGTTCGTTGCAAGCGGGATCCTTGCCTCGCTGGCAGGCCTGTACGCGCTTTTTTACACCAGTTTCAGCGCCGTCACCATCTGGCTCTTCGCGTTCGGCGCCGTGGTATTGCTCGCTTATACCTATCCTTTCAAATATTGGGGACTGGGCGAGTTTGCCATCTTCCTGATCTGGGGACCGATCATGATCGCAGGTGTGTACTTTGTGATTTCCGGCTTTTGGAATTGGAATGTTGTCTTGGCGGGTATTCCGTTCGGGTTGAGCGTTGCCAGTATCAACGTTGCCAAACATATCGACAAACACGACGACGATAAAGCCAGGGGTGTCGGCACGTTTCCCGTCCGCGTGGGTGAGGCGGCTGCCCGTCGTGTGGACCAAATTGCGATCACCTTGATCTATCTGGTAATTCTTTATTTAGGGCTTGATGGTTATTTCACCCCTGCCATGTTGATCGTATTCCTGGCATACAAGGAAGCCCTGACGGTCCTGAATGTTCTCAAAAATCCCAAACCGGCGCAAGCCCCTGAAGGCTGGCCCGCCTGGCCCGTGTGGTTCTCTGGCTTTGCGTTCCAGCACAACCGCAAGTTTGGCGGCTATCTCATCCTCGGTCTCATCATCGACGCGTTATTGAAAGGCCTCCTGCCGAATTTCTGGCCCGGCTTGTTCTAATTCGTAAAGTGGAACATAATAGGCTTCTGTCTTTGAGCCTTTAATGATTTACATATCACGGATATCGAGTTCTTCGATCTCGAGCCATTCTTCGTTCCCTTCCAAAACCCCAAAGGAAATTTTCCCTTCCGGCGTAAACGCTGCGAATTGGTTGTCGATCCAGATGACGAGTCCGAGGGGAGGATGCGGACTTACAGGCGACTCGAACACCTGAACATCGTCCACATACCAGGCGACGCGCCTCTGACTCCACTCGAGTCGATAGCTGTGCCATTGAGTGACGTCCACCCCGAGAGCGGATGAATCTTCGTCGATGACTTTGCTTAGTAATCTCCTTGTCGCTTTTGTCGAGAAGGGTAGGGTGATCCCAGCAGTAATCAACAGCGGGTGAAATTTGGGGGAGCGAAAACTTTGCGCCAGGAATCCCTGCGCGGGTTTATCGCTGAACGAAAGATGATTCTCCTCTGACGCTCCAAAAAACCAAACAGCATTGGGCAATGTCGGCAGGCGAAGGCGGTTCCCGCCGAAGCCAAGCGACGCGCCGAAGGGATCGTTCCAGGCGCCGAAGCCCCAGGTCCCGGGGAGGGAATGGCTTGAGACTCTGGCTCTCAGGCTCAACGTTAAAGAATGATGCGGGAATTTCCTCCGGGCCAGACCAAAGTAGTCATCGATCTGCGCGAATCGATAGGAAGATGAATCCCCGGCGGGAATCTTCAACACGTATCCCTTTTCTGTTTTCTCAATCGAAGCGCCTGGAGTCGTTCTCGATTTCATCATTCAACATTCAACCTTTTTTGTTCACCAGCCAGATACCCAAAATAATGATCGCGCCGCCGATGAGCGTAATGGCGGTTATGGCTTCGTTGATCATGAAAGAGGCGAGGAGGGTGGTCACCAGCGGTTCGATGTTGAAAAAGGCTCCCAATTGCGAAGCGGGAATTTCCTGCAACGCGTCGTAGAATGCAATGTACGCCAGGCCCGATCCGAACACGCCAAGCAAGATGATCGCACTCCAGCCCGATGAAGCGAGATTCGCAACTTCACTCAACCCGGGACCGAACCCGAAGATCCAAATGTTGATGAAAAGCCAGCCGAGCAGCATGACGAAGAACATCATCCGCGCCGCGGGATGACGCGCCAGTTCGCGCCGCGAAAGGATGGTATATACCGCCCAGTTGACAGAACTGATCAGAATGAGCAGATCGCCGAATGTGCCTTCTTCGCCCGTGAAGAGGGCACTGAAATTCCCCTTGCTGACGATCAGCAGGACGCCAAAAGCGGCGAGAATGATTCCGATGATCTGTAATCCGTTCAATCGTTCCTTGAGCGCCAGCCAGCCCAGGATGGCAATGAAGACCGGGGTGGTCGCCACGATCCATGCAGTGGTGGTCGCTTTGGCGGTTTGAAGCCCGGTTGCTTGCAGCCACTGGTGGAAGGTCACGCCCAGAAAACCGAGCATTGCGAAATACAACCACTCGCTTTTTTCAGGCAGGGCGAACTGTTTTCGGAAGGCGACCGTCGCGCCGAGGATGAGCGTGCCCATGGCGAATCTCAACCACACGATGGTGGCGGGAGAGACATCGCGCAGGGCGATCTTGGTGGCGATAAAGGTCGCGCCCCAAACGATGACAGTGAACAGCGCCTCAAGGTACGGGAGAGCTTTCGTTTTGGGCATGAGGCGGATTATATCAGTCGGGTATAATACCTTCCCGGAGGCACTGCTGAATGGAAATCACTTGGTACGGACATTCCTGTTTTAGACTGACAGAACGCAACTACGCAACCGTCGTCACCGACCCGTTCGATCACAAGGCGGTGGGGTACGATGCGCTCAAACTCAAGGCGGATATCGTCACCGTCAGCCACGATGCGCCCGGTCACGCCAATTTGGATGCGGTCAAGGGAACCGAGCACGTCATCGACGGCGCGGGCGAATTCGAGATCGGCGGCGTTTTCATCACAGCGGTCCAGACCGCGGGCGGAGGGAAAAAGGCAAAGGACAAATCCCGCAATACGCTTTATGTATTCGATTATGAAGGCATCACTGTGGCGCATCTCGGCGACATGCAGGAAGTCCCCACTCAAAACGAAGTCGAAGCCTTGGGGACGGTGAACGTGCTCCTCATCCCGGTCGGAGGCGGGAGCAGTCTCAACGCCGCCAAAGCCGCCGAAGTTGTCAGCGTCATCGAGCCGAATCTCGTCGTACCCATGCATTATTCCACCAACGACGCGAAGATCAAACTGGAACCGCTGGGTAAATTTCTCAAGGAGATGGGGTTGGGCAAGATCGAGCCGCAGCCATCCTTGAAAGCCACGCGTTCGTCCCTGCCCGAGGAGACGAAGGTGGTCGTGCTCGATTATCAGCAGGGCTGACATGCCAGTCAAAGTCATCATGACCTGGGACATCGCCGCGGAACGCGACCAGGAATATTTCGAGTTCATCATCGGCGAATTCGTGCCGGGCGTACAGCGGCTCGGGTTGCAGCCCGCCGAAGCCTGGGCGACTCTCTATGGCTCGTATCCGCAGATCCAGGTGGGCTTGCTTGCGAGCGATGCGCCCGAAGCGCGCCGCGTGCTTGCCTCTGCTGAGTGGGGCTTGTTGCAGGATCGTTTATTCGGCTACGTTAAGAATTATTCATATAAAGTCGTCCCCGCCCGCGCGGGGTTTCAATTCTAGCCATGTCATTGCGAGGTGCCCGGAGGGCGACGACTTGTGCCGCGACGTGGTAAGCAATCTCACAATTAATAGAAGATTGCTTCGGGCAGGCGCCCTCGCAATAACATAACGTTATGCAAACCAAATTCACCAACCTCCTGCCGTGGTATTTTTTCGCCGCGGCATTTCAATCCCTCCTCGCCATCTCCGCCCTCCTGCGTATTCCCTCCGAAGGCATGTCCCTTGCGCGCCTTGCCCTGCTCGCGGTCATGGTTGTTTTTTTTATTTCCGGGATCGGATTGGGATCTTATTCACGCCGGAACTTGGTTCGCTTCGAGCGGTTTATCACCACGCCCGCACTTATTTCCTCCGCGCTTCTTTCCCTCGCTTTCGGCTTGACTCTGTTCCTCTTCCGTTATCTGGACCCCGGGCGGCTCCTGCCATACTACGAACGGATCGCTCCTCTCCTCTGGCTTCTCTTCTTCCTCACCCTCGAAGCGACCTTTCTCATCCTCCTCATCAAAAACGGATTTCATCCGCAAGCATTATCCAATCTTAGATCTCTTTCTCTCCCCCTCCTCACTGCTTACTGTTTACTGATCACTCTATTTCTATTCATTTCAGTCACAAAAATCGGTATCACTCCCGACACCGCTTACTGGGGTGAACCCGGCGTCGCCATTATGGGCTGGCATTTCACCCTTGCTTTGCTTATCGGTCTTTTCATTTTCACTCTTTCCACATTCCACTTTCCAACTTTTATTCATATTTCATCTTTCATCCTTCCTATTTCCCTCTATCTCCTCGCATCCATCCTCTGGCTCTCCGTCCCTCTTTCCACCCTTGCCAGCAGCTTCTACTCTCCCATCTCCCCGCCGACGAATGTTCCCCTGCCATATTCCGACGCCGGTTTTTACGACTTCACGGCTCAAAGTTTGCAGATCGGTTCAGGCTACTTTGGCGGGATCCCTCCGCGCCCGCTCTATGTGACCTTCCTTGCGATCATGCATTTTCTTTTCGGGCAGAATTATCCCGCCATCATCGCCGCACAAGTTCTCGTTCTTGCTTTGTTTCCCGTCGCTTTGTATTTCCTCGGCAAGAAAATCAACTCTCCCGCCGCCGGCGTGATTATCGCCCTGTTTGCCATCTTCCGCGAATACACATCGTTATGGATCGCTTCGAATACCCGCGTGGTAAATTCAAAGACTTTCACCACCGACTTCCCGACTGCATTCGCTATGGTCTTGATCTGCCTCGTCGTGCTCTGGTGGCTGGAGCGCCGCGACCTCCGCTCGACGATGATCGCTGGCGGGGCGTTTGGGTTGTTCCTGCTTTTCCGCACACAATCCATCCTGACTTTGCCGTTCTTGTTTCTGCTTGTCCTCTTCGTGATGAAGTTCAAATGGAGTGAGTGGACCAAGTCCAGCATTATTTTCGCCGCGGCGATGTTTCTGACCGTTATGCCGTGGTTGACTCATAACTATACCGTCGCCGGTAAATTCTCCTTTGACGACCCCAATCAGGTCGGCATCATCTTCAACCAATACTCGTTCGACGCCAAAGCCACCCCGGCGGGTTTCGACCCCGCGAAGGAAAGCGTCCGCGAACGCATCATCTCCTTCACGCTCGAGAATCCCGGCTATGTGGCGAATTTCATCGCCTCGCACTTCCTCAATACCGAGATCGGCGGCTTGTTGACCCTTCCGCTCGTCAAGCCGTTCAACGGTTTCCAGGAACCGATCAATCTCTACTGGGTCGAATGGGATGGGAATCTCGAATGGTATAACGTAATCCTCGTTTTGATTTACCTGCTTGTGATTGCATTGGGTTTGGTTGCGGCATGGAAGAGGCTAGGCTGGCTCTCTCTCGTTCCCCTTGCCTTCAATTTGGGCTATGCCCTCTCGAACGGCATAGCCCGTTTCTCAAGCTGGCGTTACAACCTCCCCGTGGATTGGGTGGTTTATTTCTACTTTGGTATTGGCATCATCGAAATCTTTAGTGCAGTCGCCCAATTATTCGGCGCGAGATCACAGCCAATCACCGATTACCAATCCTTCGATTACACTCAGGGCAAACCTCCAATCTACGATCATCTCCCGTCTCCAATCTCGAATCACGGATCACGCATTACGCCACCCGCGCGCCTGATTTCCACTTACCTTTTACCAATCACCCTTTTTATTTTCATCGGCTCTCTCCCCTGGCTGGCAAAAGGATTTGCGGAACCGCGATACACGTCCGCGCAAAGTGAATTGATCGCCAGACTCGAATCGAACAATTACAACAGATCGGAAATCGAATCCTTCCTCACCCAGCCAGACGCTGTTTTGCTTGAAGGCAGGCTTCTCTATCCGCGCAAGTATACGAGGGGCGAAGGGCTTTCCTCCGCGAATCCCTGGCCTGCATATGAAGCGAAGGATTTTCCACGCATCGGCTTTTTGCTGATCAATTCCGGTCACCAGAACTTGATCTTTCCCACCAGGGAAATGCTCGATTTCAAACAAGGCGCAGATGCCACTGTTCTGGCTTGCTCGGATAACGATCTGCTCACCGTCCGCGTGATTGCTTTCGATGCTTCATCCTTTCAAAGCGCGCCACTCACCGACCCCTGTCCCTGATTCCTGGTCACTGATCACCGGTGACTGTTTTCTTAATATGCCCCGTCTCTCAACAAAGCTCCTCGCCTGGTACGACTCGCAAAAACGCAGCCTGCCCTGGCGTGACCATCCTGATCCATATGCGGTCTGGGTCTCTGAGATCATGTGCCAGCAGACCCGCGTAGAGACGGTCATTCCGTATTTCGAAAAATGGATGAAGCAATTTCCCACCGTGAAGGCTTTGGCGTCCGCTTCCGAGCGGGACATCCTCAATGCATGGGAAGGTCTCGGGTATTATAGCCGCGCGCGAAACTTGCATAAAGCCGCGAAGATAGTCGTTGAAAAATTCGGCGGGAAACTCCCGCGCAGTTTGGACGATTTGATAAGCCTGCCAGGGATCGGTCGGTACACCGTCGGCGCGATTGCTTCGCTTGCATTCAGAATGGACGAGCCGACTCTGGATGGCAATATTCGGCGAGTTTTTTCCCGTCTCTTCGATGTGGAAGAATATGCCGATTCGCCAGAGGGTGAGAAAATTCTCTGGGAACTTGCAGCGAAGAATTTACCCAAAGGCAGGGCGGGCGATTACAACCAGGCGCTGATGGACTTGGGCGCGATGGTCTGCCTGCCGAAAAATCCGCGCTGTTTGTTATGTCCGTTGTTGACGTTATGTAAGGCGCGGGAAAATGGAACGCAGGAATTACGTCCGGTGATGAAACCGAAGAAGCAAATCCCAACTTACATCCATGCGGCGGCTGTGATCGTGGAGCGGGGGAGGGTCCTGCTCAGTCAACGCCCGCGGGATGGTTTATTGGGCGGGATGTGGGAATTCCCAAACGCGAGGATAGTGGGCGACCCGGTTAAGGAATTGGTCAGAGCCTTGAAAGGCGCGACCGGAATCAAAGTCCGGAAAAAAGAGGCGATAGGTTTCGTCCAACATGCGTATAGCCATTTTAAAGTGATAGCCCATCCATTCTTGTGTTCGAAGGTTGAAGTCCCCAAAGATAAAAATCTAAAATGGGTCAAATTGAAAGATTTGGAAGATTACCCGATGGGGAAAGTGGATCGACAAATTGCAAAAAAAATTGTAGGACAGGCATAAACCTGTCCTACTTTGCTATGACTTGCTCAATGTGACGAAAACCATCGGTCTGCGTTTGGTTTGCTGGTGCAGGTAACTCTTGACCGTATTGATGATGTCCTTTTCATCGTCGAAGCCGTCATTGTGGACAGTGCGCATGATGAGTCTGCGTACATCGGGTATCAGGGATTCGGCGTCTTCGGGGGAGACAAAGCCGCGCGTGACGATCTCGGGTTCGTGGAGCAGGCGGCCGTTCTTCCTGTCGATGCTGATATCGATGAGCATGATGCCGCTTCGCGCGAGTTGACTGCGCTCCTTCATCACGTCGTGGTCGATGTCGCCGATGGATTCCCCGGTGACGAAGACGTAATCGCCGGGGATGCGCTCGCCGAGCATGACCTTTTTACCGACCAATTCCACAACCTGCCCGTTTTCGGCAACGACAGTGTTTTCCGCGTCGATGCCCATTTGCTGGGCAAGTTCGGCGTGACGTTTTAACATGCGCAACTCGCCGTGGATTGGCAGGAAGTTTTTGGGACGCACAAGGTTGATCAGCAGTTTTTGCTCTTCCTGTGCGGCATGACCAGAGACGTGAATCGGCGCGACGCTGTCGTCAACGACCTTTACGCCGCGGCGCAGCAGCCGGTTGATGGTCTTGCTGATGGTCTCTTCATTGCCGGGGATTGGATGAGACGAAAGCACGATCGTGTCGTTTGGTTTGAGGTCGAACTGTCGGTTTGTTCCCGCCGAGAGCCGCCCTACAATGGACGACGGTTCTCCCTGCGAGCCGGTACACATGAGGACCACTTTGTGATCCTGCATGTTCAATGCCTGTTCGATGGGTACGATGAGTTCATCGGGGATATCAAGATACTTCATTTTTCGGGCGATCTTGACGTTATCCACCATGCTGGGTCCTGCCAGCGCCATCTTGCGTCCTTGTTTGGCGGCGGCGTCGGCGACCTGCTGTACGCGCGAAATGAGCGAGGCGAAGGTAGCGACGATCACCCGCCCTTTGGCTTCGTTGAAGACCTTGTCGAAGGCGGGACCGATGACCAATTCGGACGGAGTCCAGCCGGGGCGCTCCGCATTGGTCGAATCGGAAAGTAACAAGTCCACGCCGCGATTCGAGAACTCGGAGAGTTTGGCAAAATCGGTGGGCCAGCCGTCCACGGGAGTCTGGTCGAACTTGAAGTCACTCATGTGGATGACGAGTCCCGCCGAGGTGGTGATGCCGATGCCGACCGCGTCGGGGATCGAGTGGTTGACGTGGAAATATTCCAGGGTGAACGGACCGATGCGCGTCGAATCCCCGGCGTTGATGGTCTTCATCTGCACTTTGTGTTGAGCGCCATTGCGATGCAGTTTCGCCTCGATCAATCCGCGGGTGAGCGGGGTGGCATAAACCGGGACGGGGATGTCTTCGGTGAAGTGCTGTACCGCGCCGATGTGGTCTTCGTGTCCATGTGTGATGAACAATCCCAGCACTTGGTTGGATTTTTTCTTTAAATACTCGTAATCCGGGATGATGTAATCCACGCCCAGCATGTCGTTTTTCGGGAACATGATGCCTGCGTCAACTACGATGATGTCGCTGCCGTACTCGTACGCCATCATGTTCTTTCCCACTTCGCCCAAGCCCCCGAGCGGGATGATTCTTAATTTATTTTTTTTACTCATGGTATTTTTCTGTATTCCTCACAGATTTCAAATTTTAGTAAACCGCCTATGCGGTTAAGGTCTAGGTTGGCGCCGATACGCCCCATGGAATTACGCAAGGGGAATAACCCTCAAAATTCTCATTAGTTTGTATCAGCAGGTTGGTAAAAGGTCTTTTCCCTCAAACAAAAAGACCTTCGCTGACTTGCTCGCGAAGATCGGTGCCGGTAAAACACGATTGTTCTCAAACAAACTGCCAAATTCGGCAGAAAAAGTCAACTAAACGTGCGTAGTATAGCAGGGCTGGCGAGATTTGTCAAAGCGGGTTTCCGGTGTGTTAGCCCTTGCGGTATTTCCTCTGTCTATCCATCAGGATGTTGACCTGCAATTGCTTGTCATGGATGAGTTTTTTGATCTCGCCCTGTTTGGATTCATCAACTTCATCCTCGAGCCTCAGTTGTTCTTTTAGAACTGCTATCTCCTGCAATAACTCCACCTCCTGCGAGGCGATGCCTGCATTCTTCAACGCCGATAGGGCAACTCGCAGTTCCTCCGGGGTCTCGAAGTAGGCGTCGAGGTCGATCGGCTTCCCTTTTCCTTTGAGATTATCGAACTCGCCGCGTTCCTGCGCTTCTTTGATGGCGGCTTCAACGGCTTTTTCGAAGCTCATATACAGCATTATACCCCCGCTTGTAATTCAAAATTGACAACCCTCGCCCTGTCCTGATAAACTCGTCAGATGGACATAGACTTCGACCTCTACCGTTACGAAGTTCGCATCTCGTCCGACCCGCTCGTGCGGCTTTCCGCCATAGACGTTTCCCCGGCGAGTCCCAAACGCACCATCGTCTTCATCCACGGCTTTGGCGGCAAGGCGGAGCAGTGGCATTACCAGATGCAGAAATTCGCGATGGATAATCGCGTGGTCACTTTCGATCTGCGCGGACATGGACTCTCCGACAAGCCCTCGACCGGCTACGATATGCCGCGCATCCAGCTGGACCTGGAAACTGTCCTGACCCAGTTGAAAGTATCCCCGCCTTTTGTTTTGGTCGGCCACTCCTTCGGCGGTGCGGTCGTCACCGATTATGCGCTCAATCATCCGGATCACATCGAAAGGTTGATTCTCATCGCCACGGCGGGCGAGTTCAAGCTGAGTCCGCTTTTCAGATTGGGGCTGGCGCTGCCATCGATAATTCTCCGGTTGATCGGTCCCTTTACGCGAAAGTGGCTGCATGCCCCGCCGCACGCTTTGCGCGAGTTCTATAATAACAACATGTCCGGCTGGCGCGGATGGGATAAATTCACAAAAATAACCGTACCAACCCTTGTCATCCGCGGGCATCGCGACATCGTCTTCGACCGTCCATTGTTCGAAAAAGTGGCCGGGTCCATTCCCGGTGCAGACGATGTCGATATCGGAGTATCCGGTCACATGGTCATGCTCGAGAGGCGCGAGGCAGTGGACCGGGCGATCGTGACCTTTCTCAAAGGTGAGTCGAAAAAATCGTGGCGGGATAAATCCTTTATCCTCCCAAAGACACAGCGCGACGATCTAAAGAGCGAGCGGAAGTGGCTTGCAAATTACGAGGAGGGCGTGCCCTACACAGTGGATGTGCCGCGGATTCCCGTCCAGCATCTTCTGCGTTCTGCCGTGAGGCGTTTCCCGAACAATCCGGCGGTCTTTTTTGAAGGCGCGAAATTGACCTATCGGGCATTGAATCATGAGGTCAATCGTTTTGCGAATGCGTTACTCTCCCTGGGAATCGGTAAAGGCGCAAGAGTTGTCCTGCTTATGCCGAACATCCCGCAGATGGTCATCGCTTTTTATGGAACGCTCAAAGCGGGCTGCGCGGCGGTCTTGATCCCGCCCATGACCGAGCCGGAGGAGTTGATCCGTCAGGTCAAAGAGTCGGATGCGAGTGTTCTGGTGACCATGTCCATATGGGCGGGGCTGGCAAAACAGATACGAGACGGCGCGGGCGTTCCGCATCTCGTGTTGACCGACCCCGGGCAATATCTGTCCCTGCCGAAATATCTTATCTCGCGCTGGCGCAATCGCGGTTTGGACCTTGTCAACGCGCTGCACTGGAACCGCTGGCTTTCGCAACAGGATACGAAATCGCCGATGGTGGACGTCAGGCCGGATGACATGGCGGTGATAATATATACCGGCGGGACCACGGCTCAATCGAAAGGCGTGATGCTGTCCCATCGCAACCTCGTCGCGAACGCGTTGCAGACGCGCCACTGGCTTCCGGATGCGAAAGAGGGAAGGGAACGGTTGCTGTGCGTCGTGCCGTTCTTTCATAGTTACGGCTTGACTACAGCCATGAACGTGCCGGTCTCGCTGGGCGCGGCGTTGATCCTTAAGCCTCAATTCAAAACGCTGGACGTGTTGAAATCCATCAAGAAATACAAACCCACGATCTTTCCCGGCTCGCCGAGCATGTATGTTGCCATCAATAACTTCCCCGGCGTGCGCAAATACGGCATCGCTTCGATAAAAGCCTGCATCAGCGGTTCCGCGCCATTGCCTGTCGAAGTGCAGGAAGCATTCGAAAAACTTACCAAAGGCAAGCTGGTGGAAGGATATGGCTTGACCGAGGCTTCGCCCGTCACACACGCCAACCCAATGGGAAAGAAACGCAGGCTCGGCACGATCGGGGTTCCATTGCCATCCACCGAGGCGGCTATCGTCGATCTAAGATCCGGACGCAAAGAAGTGGAACAGGGACAGATCGGCGAACTCGCCGTGCGGGGTCCACAGGTGATGATGGGCTATTGGAAGAACGAGTCAGCCACGAAGGAAGTCATCATGGACGACGGCTGGTTGTTGACCGGCGATGTGGCGCAAATGGACGAGGACGGCTTCTGCCGCATCATCGCCCGCAAAGCTGATATGTGGTATCCCGAAAAAGCCGGCAAGGAACCCGCCTTCCCGCGCGACGTGGAGGAAGTGATCTACGAAATCCCGCAGGTGAAGGAAACGGTTGTCGTGGCGGTGGCGGGGCATCCCTTTGCATTTGTCATTGCGGGCAGGGAAAAGCCGAGCGCCGAGTCCGTGATCGCCTATTGCAAGAGGCGCCTGCCCCCGCACCTCGTTCCGCGCTTCGTCATCTTCATGGACGAATTTCCGCGCACGTTCATTGGCAAAGTGTTGCGGCGTGAACTGGCAAAACGGTACGGCAAACAGATCGCCAGCGAATGATTCACCCTTCATTAATTTAGTCACGGTATGATGAATCTCCGGATGCCGCAAATCGAGAAGCGCGGCATCTTTTCAGGTCATAAAACGAGCAAAGCATGAATGTAAAAATAACCAGTGTTGAATATAGAAAATTGCCGCTCCCGAACGGGAACAAGGTGAATTATGTGCATCAAGGGAATGGGGAACCGGTGATCCTGATCCACGGACTGGCGGCGTCATTGCACGATTGGGACGATCTGCTGCCCGAGTTGGAGCGGGCCGGTTATGCCGGTTATGCCCTCGACCTTCTCGGTCACGGCGAGAGCGAAAAGCCCGTCCTCACCGGCGATTACTCCGTCGAAAATGCGTACGCCGATTTTGCCGAATGGCTGGATTTGCTGGACTTTCGCGATCCGTTGATCCTGATCGGTCATTCTCTCGGTGCGGGCATCTCGATGATGTACGCGCAGCGAAACCCGGAGCGGGTGCGCGCGCTGGTGATCGTCAACCCATTCTATTCGATGAAGCAGCTGCCCCCGGTCTTGCAGAGGGTCTTTCGCAAGCAGCTCATCAACACCGCTTTGATCGACCGCACGCCATACCGGGTTTTTCGCTTTATTGTGGATATGACGAGTTTCAATTTTTATCTTGGCCATCGCGAGACTCACATCCTGCCGGAACATATCCGATATCAAACCGCGCTGGATTACAAACGCGCCTCTTCCGGGATTTACAACATGCCGCGCACGCTTCCCTCCTCAGACGCAGGCCTTTCAAGCATCCATCAACCGACTCTCCTCTTGTGGGGTGGGCGCGATCAAACGCTTGCGCCTGAATCGTTTCCAAGATTGGCGGAGGAATTGCCGAATGTTGTGAAAGCAAAACAGTTTCCCATATGCGGTCATGTCCCGCATCAATGCCACCCGGGCGAATTTAACCCGGTGGTCATGGAGTTTTTGCGTCAGGTCTGACGGTGGATGTCTCCCAAGGGCGAATGTTAACAGGGGAATTGAGTCGATTTTTTAAGATTGCAAAAACATAAGTACCACTTGCAAATGGCGGGGCTCGGTGCTAAAATGCCGCCACATTTAGCCATATATACGGGGATGCAGTGCTGGAACGCCCATATCTGGCTAATTCATTTGTTCTAATAATGGAGCCAGTTTCAGATGCGTTGCCCGTATTGCAAACATCATGACTCGAAGGTGCTGGACACCTCTCACGACAGTCACGGGGGGATCCGCCGCCGCCGCGAATGCCTGAAATGCCGCCAGCGTTTCAGCAGTTATGAACGCCCAATCCTTGCCACGCCGCTCATCATCAAACAGGATGGCAACCGCGAAGAGTTCGACCGCGAGAAGATGGCGCGCGGCATCCGCATTTCCTGCGCGAAGCGGCCCGTTTCCGCCGCCGATATAGAGCGCATGATCGGGCAGGTGGAAGTGAAGTTGACCAAAATGGGCAAGGCTGAGGTTTCTTCCCGTGTTGTCGGCGACCTCGTGATGGAAACACTGAAGGAAGTTGACCAGATCGCGTACATCCGGTATGCGATCGTTTACCTTGGGCTGGACGATCTCCAGTCCATTCGAAAAGAAATAGACCACCTTCTCGTCGACTAATTCCGGGCAAAGACCCTCAAGGGGGAAGTGTCTTTGCCTTTTCGTATCTCATCCTCTCCGCTCCCGGTGGCTTCCCCGCCACCGGGGACGGCGGCAGGAATAACTGTTCAATATATTTACAGGAGACTCCAACATGGCCACAAAATCTGCTGAAAATAAAATAGTCAAGAATGGCTTATTGCCCACGCCATCGATGGCGAAGGGACTGTCGAAAGCCGCACTGACGGACAACGCCCGCCAGGTTCTGATGAAGCGCTACGTCCGCCGCGGCGATGACGGCAAGCCTGCTGAGAACGTCGAAGAGATGTTCTGGCGTGTGGCATATCATGTTGCCAAAGTGGAGGAGCAATGGGACGCGGATGTGCAGGAGCGCACCGTGGAGTATTACCATTTACTTTCGAGCAAGAAATTCTTCCCGAATTCGCCGACCTTCACCGGCGCAGGGACTCCGCTTGGGCAGTTGGCGGCCTGTTTCGTTTTACCGATCACGGACGACATGGGACGCGATAGCGCGGGCATTTTTCAGACCCTGCGGGACGCCGCACTGATTCAGCAGACAGGCGGCGGCAACGGTTTCTCCTTTTCACGTTTGCGACCCAAAGGGGCGATGGTGCAAACTTCGGCGGGGCAGGCGACGGGACCGGTCGGATTCTTGCGTGTCTATGACCATGCCTTCGGTGAGATCGCGCAGGGCGGCACGAGGCGCGGCGCCAATATGGCTGTCCTGCGCGTGGACCACCCCGATGTGGAAGATTTCATCACCTGCAAGATCAACGAAAACCACATTACCAATTTCAATATTTCCGTCGGCATCACGGATGCGTTCATGAAAGCGGTGAAGGAAGACAGGGAATGGGAATTGCGCTTCCCGGACCTGATCGAGATGAAGCAAAAAGGATTCAGCGGCACACTCGAACAGGCGGAAGCAGCCGGAATCAAAATTCATACGTACAGGAAGGTCAACGCACGTGAGTTGTTCGGCAAGATCGTAAAACAGGCGCATCACAACGGCGAACCGGGGGTGTTATTCCTCGATGCTTCAAATCGAAGCAACCCTGTCCCGCATTTGTATCCGCTCGAAGCGACAAACCCGTGCGGCGAGCAATGGTTGGGACCGTATGAAAACTGCTGTCTCGGTTCGGTGAACCTCAACGAACACTGTGGACCCGATGGAACAGTGGATTGGGAGACTCTGCGCAAGAGTGTTGTGACCGCCACCCGCTTCCTCGATGACGTGGTCGAGGCGAACGCGTATGTGCCGGCGGTGCCGCAGTTGAAGGAAGCGGCACATCGCGCCCGCCGCATCGGACTTGGCATCATGGGTCTAGCCGATTTGATGTATCACGTGAGCGTGCGTTATGGCTCGAAGGAAGGTCAGGAGTTCGGTGCGCAGGTGATGGAATTCGTCCGTTACCACGCGATGATGACCAGTATCGACCTCGCCGAAGAGCGCGGACCGTTCCCAGCCATCCAGGGCTCGATCTACGACATGGACGATATGAAGTGGGAGGCGCCTAAATCGCTGGTCAAGTTCAAGAATGACTGGAGCAGGCCCGAGGTCCGGTGGGATGCCGTGGTCAAGGGTATCAAGAAACACGGCATCCGCAACGCCGCGCAGACCACCGTCGCGCCGACTGGAACCATCGCCACCGTCGCCGGATGCGAAGGCTACGGTTGTGAACCTGTCTTTGCGCTGGCATACATACGCCACGTCAACGACAACGGCAGGGATTTGAAGTTGACATACGCCAGCCCGCGCTTCGATGAGGCGCTCAAGAAATTGGGTTTGGGAGAGGAGAAGCGGCAGGAGATCGTCGAGCAGGTGATGCGCGAAGGGACGTGCCAGCACATCGCCGAACTGCCGCAGAAGATCCGCGATACGTTCGTGGTCTCGGCGGATGTATCTGCCGAGGAACATGTATGGATGCAATCGGCTTTGCAAGCCTTCGTGGATAACTCATTGTCGAAGACGGTTAACTTCCCGGAAAGTGCAACGGAAGATGATGTGGCGACCGCGTACATGCTCGCCTGGGAGCTCGGATGCAAAGGCATCACCGTGTATGTGACCGGCTCGCGCGAAACGGTCGTCCTTGAAACGAATGCAACTGCCGAGAAAAAAGCCCCGGCTGCATCCGAACCGAAGACGTCTCCCGCGATATGGCATGCAAGCAAAAAGCAGCGCCCCAAAGCGTTGACCGGGAGAACCTACAACATCGATACACCCGTCGGTAAAACGTTCATCACGATCAACGAGAATGGCGGGGAACAGCCTTTCGAAACTTTTGTGAATACCGCCAAGGCAGGTTCGGAAACGGCGGCAGTCTCTGAAGCGATCGGGCGTTTGGTCTCGTATATTTTGCGCATGGCGTCGCCCATCGCGCCATTGGACAGGATGCGCGAAGTAGTCGTGCAGTTGATCGGGATCGGCGGCGGGCGTTCGCTTGGTTTTGGCGCGAACCGGGTCAAGTCCCTGCCGGACGGGATCGGTCAGATATTCGATCAGTATTTGCGCGAGAAGGATGGGGTCGTTACCGATGAAGTGAAAGGTAACGGGAACGGCAATGGCGGAGTCCATCACGACCCGCAGCCTGGTGCGGGCGAGCCTGCGGTGATGAAGATCGGCGACCTGTGCCCCGAGTGCGGTGAAGCCGCCGTCGTCAACGAAGAAGGCTGCCGCAAGTGCTATGCTTGTGGATATAGTGAGTGTTAGAGAGTTGAAGGTTGTAGGTTGTAGAGGCGGATGAGTTCCATCCGCCTCTATTTACTAATCGAACGCATGGACTTTGCCGGGCGGAAAGTATGTAGGAGGTGACGGTCAGGTCGAAGGGGAGGTGTGTTAAGATTTTTTTGCCTGTGCGGGCAGGTGCTTTTGGATCTCGAACCCCAGAAAGAGCAGCAGAAAGATTTCCGCCACCTTGGCAAAGTACCCGATCCACGACGTGGTGGCGAAATTGAAGGCTTTGTCGCCGAGGAAGATCCATAGCACGATCGTCAACAGGATGTACCCGGCGAAGGTCCAGTAAACGATGGAACGCCTTTTTTGAAAGAAAGGGATAGGGAGAAAATACATTCCCAGCAATGCCAGTGTCCCGAAGCCGTTCAGAACGATCGAATCCAGCCAGCCAAAGTGCGGGTAGCACATGATGTGTAAAGTGGCTGTGGCAAGGCTGAATGCGATGATGCCATAATGCCAGTAATAAAATCTCATGGATAAAACTCCGCAAATCTGATTTTTGTGTAGACGTAATCTCCGGGTCAGTTATTACGCCTCTTTGCCCCCTCCGCTTGAGTGCTTTGATCCAAACATGATTAACTCAAAATTTAATCGGGACGCTGACGAGCGCAGATGGACGCGGAAGAGGATCAAGAATCCTTGGGTTTCGTGCCAATCCGCGCCTCTTTTGCCTTCAATAATCTACACACCCACGAACCTTGAATTCGGGGCGAGTTCTGATCGTAATGGAGGTTTGTTTCCCCAGGGCATGCGCCAGCAAAAAGAGCTCCCAGGACTAATCAACTTGGAAGCTTCGTTCACAATACTTTATCGAGCACTTTACCTTCGTGAACCTTGCCCGATTCCATTTTTCATGATCTTATCGAATGGTAAATAGCTGTTCGGCAACCTTGACGCCGTCCATGTAGATTTCCACCTTGCATTGGGTTGAAGGGAAACCGTCTGGATGTGAACTCTGAATGAAGGCATGCACCGTCTTGCTGCCGCCGTTGTACGTGTAATTGCTGGTCGTAAAGGGCACGGTCGGGTCCATTACATCGGGCTTATCCAGAACATACCAGCGGGCTTCGAAGTACGTTCCGATCTCCGCCGCATCCGCATCGAAAAAGATGTAGATCGCTTCCTTCGGGGCGAAGACGTTCGTCTTGTTAAGACCTTCCGGGTCGTTTGCCAGGTAGACGTTCGATATGGGCGAGGCTTCAATTGGGGTTGACTGGTCCCCGTTCAACAATTTGCACGCCAACGATGTCGCGATCAGCAGGGTAAGCGCGAATAATACCGATGATCTGCTTTTCATTTCATTCTCCTTAAATCTAAAATTTACGCACCGATTTTACCTCCTCCGTTCCCAAAATAGACGCCCCCGGCGGAAAAAGATTGATTAACCAACGGCAGTGCGCATCCGGACAGGCTGCTCTAAATCGTGATCGGCACTTGAATTTCCAGGCGATCCTTGAGGTTGTGCAGCAGGGTGTAGGCTTCGTGCTCGTTCTGTTTGTAAACGACCGTCTCCGCCAGTTTCCCGATCAGGGGTAATGGAATTTTATAGGCGACCTCGAGATGCACGCGCGTGCCCTCGGCGATATTCTCGAATTCCCAGCAGAAAGTGCTTTCGATGCCCTTCTTGCTGCGCGTGATAATGCGTTTGTTGGGAATCAATTCGGTCACTTCGGATGCCCCTTCGAATTTTACACCCGCCATTTTGTATTCCCACTCGAAGTCCATGCCGCCGAGGATGTTCGGGTTCACATTGCGCACCTCCACCATCGCGGGCCAGATCTCCGGCAGGTTAAGCGGGTTAGACAGGAATTTGTATATCTTTTCCAACGGCGCGTGGATGATGATGGTCTGGTCGATTCTTGCCATGATGTTTCACCTCCTTTCATCTCCAAAGTGAAGGACGGCAATTCTCCGAAATTAAGAGTCCCGCCGCGTCGATTCCATTGTAGACCTCTTGCGGTCGAAATTCAATAGGGTTTACCCACCCCGCAATTTCTCAGCCGCCTGCTTCATCCGGTCGTAGTGCGAGCCTTTCCAGTAGACCTGTCCGCAGGCGGGGCATTGATGAAACTCATCATAGTACTTTTTGGTGAGCGGCTCCAGCAGGTGCAGGACCTTCTCCTTCTCCACCGGCTCCAGCGGATGATTGCATTTCAAACAGCGGTGAAAAGGTCGAATTTGCCGCGCCAGGTCGAAGCGCAGGATACACTCCTTGAGTTGTTCCATCGAATCGAGCGAGCGCAGGCAATAGCCGTGCTCCACTTTTTTACGCATCAACAGCCGCCGGTCGCGCGTCAGTAATATTCGCCCTTCAGCTGCAACTATCTCCGCCATGTCTGGGTCGTCGAAGTCGTTTTCGTAGAGACAGTCGAAGCCGAGGGCGCGTAAATGCGCGGTGAGGCGTCCCAGGTGACAGTCCAGCAGGAAGCGCGGCTCGGAGTCGAATCCGTTCGGGATGGGGAACAGATCGACCGAGTCGCCGTCCTGTGCGATGAAGTTCAGCGCCTCAATCCGACCATTGACCTGCACCTCGCCGATTTCCGGATGCGGCGCCCCGAGCGATTCGGCCAGATGCTTCACCGATTGTTCGCCCTGAAAATCGACGCGCACAATTTTCCCGCGTTTGTCGCGCTCGAGAAGATCGTTCAACCTGCCGTGAATGAAAAAATACGCCGTGCTCATGCGCAGATTATATGCCCGCCAGCGGAAAATGACCTCTGGATGAGGCAGCGTACCAGGAACGATGTTATTATCGCACTTATTATCGTATCTTACTTTTGGAGAGACCAGTGAAAAAAGCGACCCCGTTCATTTTTATATTGTTTCTCGCTTCCCTTGCCTGTCAAACGGTAACAGCGACAGAGCCTCCTTCCCAACTGGCAGCAATTCAAGTTACCCAAACCTTTTCATCCCCGCAAATGACGAACATTCCTGTGAGTGCGACTGCACCCAATGAACCGCCCAAAGGCGCCATTGTTGTTGATACACTGGAACAGGAGGTCTATCCGTTCATTGAAAACGGAAATTGTTCCTTTGCCGAAGCGATCATCGCCGCCAATTCCGGCGAGCCGCGAGATACATGTGCGGCTGGTGTGCCCGGTAAATCGGTCATAGACCTGATGCCCGGCGAATATGTTTTCACCCAGGTTGACCAATCTCCGCCGCAGTTCGAGTGGCTCGTCAGCGGTACCGATATCGGCACCGCATTACCGCCGATCGTTTTCCCAGTCACGATTCATGGCAATGGCGCAGTGCTGACTCGTGATGAAAGCGCCGAGCCATTCCGGTTCTTTGAGTTAATGGTAAATTCCGCCCTGACGATGAATAACATCACTTTGCAAAATGGCGATGTCGCAGATGATTGGGGCGGTGCAATTTATTCCATGAACGCCTCCATCACCTTGGATAATGCCCGCTTTATCAATAATCGCTCAGATAATGGTGGTGCAATCTATTTCTCGCTCGGCAGGATCGATATTACGAACAGCGGGTTTATCAATAATAAAAGTACCGGGAATGGGGGCGCATTGTTCATTGATTCATCCCGCTCTTCGATCCAATCCACGCGATTTGAAGGTAATGAATCAGACGGCAATGGCGGCGGATTATATGCATATTTTGCAACCATGGTGATCACAGATGGTCTCTTTCTCAAGAATCGTGTCACAGGGAACGACAATGGTCTCTGGGGAGGTGGAATGCACACCAACCATGTAAATATTACGATCACGGAAAGCCAGTTTTACCAAAACGAATCACCGGCTTATGCTGGAGCTGTGGGGGTCATCAATCCCATTCTTGCCGGTGTCGATCCTGAAGACGAAGACATGCTCGAACAGATACGGGAGGAACCGATCATTTCCGATATGTTAACCAGCATACCCGGCTTCCAGGCAACCCTTGAAGCACATCCCAGCGGCATTTATGTAGACTTCAATGAGGATATACAAATTCACAACAACTGTTTTGCAAATAATGCAACTCTTGATCCCCGAGATCCAAATTGGACAAGCGGCATCCATGCCAATGCGGCAATGGCAAACGGTAACTATTGGGGGCATCCCAGCGGACCTTCCGGAAGAGGTCCTGGCACAGGTGACAGCGTCGGTAAGAATAAGGTCACCTTTGCACCATTCCTAACTGAAGCGCCGTCTCATTGCGATCCAACTCTCACAGAAAAGGAATAACTAAAAATGGCAAAACTCATTCCCGCCACCGACCGCCTCGTCCGCGCCCGAAAGTTGATTCAACAAGCCCGCGACCTTCCCGTCCCGACGGAGGGACTCGGCAAAAACGATTTTTCCTATATTGCCAACGTCCGCGATCTTCTCAGGCAGGCAAAGGATTTGGTGAAATTGATTCCACAAAGGGCGGGGGTCTCCGCGGAAATGAAGGAGGAGGTGAAAAAGATATTCGCTGAGATCGAGGCGGCGGAAAAGGATATTCTTTCCTAAATTTCGTGATGGATGTCGCCATTTCGCCGATGGATTAAGTTGTACAATAAAATAAAGAGAACTTCCGAATCGAAAGGAGCATCCATGAACGACAGGAAACTTGACGCACTGTTGGAAAAAGTCCATAACGAGCTCCAAAAGGTGGAGAAGATCGATGCCGAAAATCTCAGACTGCTGCAGGACCTCGAACAGGATGTCCAGGCTCTGCTGAAAAGGTCCGAGGTGGAAACTCCGTCGATCCTTGCGCGCATCCGCAAGGCGGTGGATCGCTTTGAAATCGAGCACCCGACCCTCACCGCCCTGCTTTCGGAGGTCTCCACGATCCTGAGCAATGCCGGGATTTGATTTCGAAAAAGAAATTGGCGGTCATTTTCGACCGACTATTTCGTCTGGTCTGCAAACCGCCACCAATGGACCAGTGCGAGAATGCCCATGAGGCTGGTGATCATCAAAACAATATAACTGTGTGTACCAAGCACTTCACTGCGTGGGCCTGCAGCCCCGCTGAACAGACCGGGAACTGCCCAAGGCACCCAATCTCCCCAGCCAAGAATCACCGATAGGTTTGCGATAAACAAAGTCAGAAGGGTCCATCCAAACGGGGGGAGATAACCTCGTCCGGCGCTGGCGATCAAAGCCACCAATGACATCAAAGGCACGGTTAATGCTGCGGTGCCCATGATGCCGATAAATGAAGAACGCAGCAGATCATTCGACCAACCCGGGATGACGATCAGTTTTCCAACGATGATCTCGATTCCAAAGATGAGGATCGTGGCGGCCAATGCCCATGAGGTAATCACGACGAACTTGGCAGTTACCATAGCAGCCCGCGAAGTAGGCAGAGCCAGCAGTTCTTTGACGGTATGGTCCGAGAATTCACGTCCAAATACCCAGATCGTGATAACGGAGAATAGAACCATCCCCCCCGCCGCAACCGCTTGTGCCAAAAAGCCGAAAAGGGAGGTCCAGTCGGCTGTGCCTGTCAATACTTGCGCTTTGGTGGTGATCAAGCCAAAGGATTTTGCTGCCTCGGGATTTTTCAGGATGATCATGAATAATCCGCCTGCCAGCGGTGCCATGCAAAAACCAATGGCTGAAACAAGCGGGACTTTTGAGCGGCGCATTTTTAGTATCTCTGCCCAAAGGGCGGCTGTAAAGTTTTTCATTTCGTCAACCTCAAAAAATATTCTTCCAGATTCTCCTGCTCCACTGCCAGGTGAGTGGGGGGAGTGCCCGCATTCACCAATAGTGTCGCGATCATTTCGGGCTGCCTCACGGCGCGTCGATCTTTGATTGTGATATGACTGTTAACCGCGGCGGGCTCAAAATCCCGTAGCGCTGCCAGCGCTTTTGCCGGATCGCGCGCTTCGATGACAAGTTGAGTAGACCGCAACCCCTCCAGCCGCGCCGCGTCAAGTTCTTCGATCAACTCGCCTTTGTGGATGATCCCGATACGATCCGCAAGCAAATCCACTTCGGCGAGAATGTGGCTGGACATGAAAACAGTCACGCCGTGTTCGCGAGCGAGCGAGAGCAGTAACTCGCGGATTTCAACGATGCCCGCCGGGTCTAACGCATTTGCTGGCTCATCTAAAATCAATAACTCAGGTTTATGAAGGAGCGCCCGCGCCAGCCCAAGGCGTTGGAAATTCCCGCTCGAAAGCATGCCGGCTTTCCGGTCCGCGTAGGAGGCAAGGGAGAGGTCTTCGATGACATCATCCACAGCTTTATGGTTTTGAATCTTGTGCATCCGTCTTGCAATCTCCAGATTTTCTTTGACGGTAAGTTCGGGATATGCGGCGGGACTCTCCACTAAGTGCCCGATCTTTGCCCATGGTCCGCCTCCGCCTGGACTGATAACTTGATCCAGTACTTTGACATTTCCCTCGCTCGGGCGGATCATTCCCAGCATCGTGCGGATGGCGGTGGTCTTGCCGGCGCCGTTGAGGCCGAGAAAACCATAGACCTCGCCATGTCTGACCCGCAGGTTGACTTTGTGCAAAGCTCGCACCTTGCCGTAGAATTTCGATAAATTGTTTGTTTCGATTGCGTAATTCATTTCTTACTCTCCGACGATATACCCGGCAACCAGGTCTATGAGTACATTCATGGATTCTTCATATGCGGTGTCGCCCATGTCATCGCGGTGCAGGCTGAGGAAGAAAAGGCTTTTGATCAGGTTGCCAGTGACCCTCGGCGACACTTTGGCAGTGATGCCTTCACGTTTTATTTTGTTGATGAGTTGCCTGGTAAACTCTTCGTCACTCCTCGCGTGCTGTAAGGCACGCTCGGCAGGGATCTTGCGCAGGAGATAGTCGAAATCGGCTTTGTTGAAATTCTTCAGGAGGGGATAGGCGTCCCACGTGAAGAGTAAATCCTTGAGCATGGCGCTAACGTTTTCACGCGCTTTTGTATTGGGCTGGGTAACAAACTCCAGGATGGACGCTTGGATTTCTTTCTCAATTCGTTCTGCAATTTCGAGGAACAGTTCTTCCTTGGATTCATAGAACAAATAGAACGCGCCTTTGGAAATTCCAACCGCTTCGGTGATTTCATCCACGCTGGTCTTTTTCAACCCATGCTTTTCGAAGAGCTTTTTGCCCTTCGCCCGCATTTGTGCGCGGATGGTCTCTTTTTCAGTTTGGGAAAAGGCTTTTGGCAAGTGGCATCCCTTTCTGTGACTAAACTTGTAAAAATGGTCACAGACGAGATTATACATGGGTTTTAATGAATGTCAAGCCGCTTTGAGAAGTTCGGATGGCACCTCTCATCTTATGAATATCCCCACTTAAAAAACACAATTTCTTGACAGGAAAATTACCTCCTTGTTGTACATTAAGTTTGCGCGATGAAAGGAACTACTTTCCGCGACCAGACAAGGAGAACCAATGAAAAAAACAATTTTGATCGTGGCTTTGGCACTAACAGCGCTTGTGTTTGTGGGGGCGGGGGTTGTGTATGCGCAGGATGAGACACCCCCATTTGGCGGTCATGGCATGAGGGACGGACAAGGTCCCCTGCACACCTTTATGGTGATTGAGTGGGCGAAGAAGCTCGACTTGAACGTGAACGACATCAACACCCGCCTAGCTTCTGGAGAGACGATGTACGACATCGCCCTCTCGACAGGGGTGACCGCGGAAGAATTCCCTGCACTCATGGCGGAAGTCCGCGCAGCAGCGCTGGATGCGGCTGTGGCAGCGAACGTCATCACACAGGAGCAGGCGGACTGGATGAAGTCACATGGCTTTGGTCACGGCGGGATGCGCGGTAATGGCGGCAATGGCAACTGCGATGGAACCGGTCCGCAGGGCCAGGCTGGCAGCGGCGGGCGCGGCGTGATGAACGGGGGTCGCGGCTGGCGGAATCAGCAGACCAACCCGTAGCCTGGGTTAATGAAAAAGAAGAGCCAATCCATCGTTGGCTCTTCTTTGATTCCACTACCGGACTTTCCAGATATGCACGACGGGTTTTGCGCTGTCGGCATACAACTCCAGGACGAAGAGAAGACCATTCGCCCGGTCGAAGGCGACATCACCGATACGGTTGCGGCGTTGGTCGCCCGAACCGAGTTCGAGGATATCCCATTCAGGCGGATCGAGATAGAGATATTCGTCGATGTCGATGACGGCATAGGGCTGCGGCTGCCAGGATTCAAACTGGCCAGTTGCCACATTCGCCAGATCATTTGGATCGTATAGGAGCAACTGCGCGTCAAAACGGGTGGACCACCAGCCTCGGTTGGAAATGCAGCCACCGGTTGTTTCGTTGCAGCAACCGGCAAGATCTTCCTGCGGGCAGATCGAGCCATCTGCATTCCGGCAGGTGGGAAAATCTGTGACATTGGCATCGACACAGACGGTTTGTGCGCCGTCGGGATGCAGGTATCCATACCAGTATTTATCGCCGGTGCTTTTGGTCCCGGCAAATAGAACGGCACTTTTACCGGATGGGGTCGTTATCCATGCGCCGCCTTCCCATGAGTCTGGATGTTGATACCCATTCATGGCGCGGACGATCTCTTCGGTATTGTAAGCATTCTCGTAAAGCAGGAGGGTGACTTCTTCAAGCCGGGTACCTGGTGGAGGGGGAGAGCCATCTTCAAGCCAGGGGCGATAGGCAAAGAGAGTTGGTCCCATGCCGCCTTGTCCTCCATCGCGCATTCGCCCGGTGGCAAGTGGACGTCCGCCTGTATAGGCATCCGCCCACTCTTGAGGAATTTCGAGCATGTATCCATTAACGCTGTATAGGTCCTGATTTCCGATGAACCATGTGCCTTGAAGATCGGGATTGGAAAGAACGGGATTAAACCAGCCATGTGATGGAATGTCCTGCGGCTGAAGATGCTGCCCCCAGGCGATATGGATTTTAGGACCAGTTTCGGGCCGGTTGAGATATTGGATGCCAACTTTGGGAATCTCTTCCAGTTCGGTAAAATATCCGGATGTGACGTCCGCAAAGCCTTGAATGAATTCAGCCGTGTTCAGGTCTGCGATATTTCTTGAGATGATCGGTGTGGGGATGCTGACTTCTGCAACCTGGTCTCCATCTGGAACGCCGCCATACGCAACGCGGTCATGCCCTGTGATGAACAGGGTTCCATGGTCGGGATTGTAGGTCATCGCGTTGCCACCGTAGGCAAAGGTCTGAGGAGGCTCTTCGCCACCCGGCAGGCGAAATGCCCCAATATATTCGAGGTCGTTTGAGCTCACGGCGTCGGTGGGCGGGAGAGGTTCCGGCTGGGACTCTGCAAGGGATGTTGGAGCAGACTTAAAGTCGGGTTGAGGCGGAGGGGTTTGTCCGAAAGTACAGGCGAGGGTTATCAGTACAACCGTCAGAAGCAGGGTCGACTTGCGCATGGTATCTTCTCATGGAGCGAACGGGAACAGGTCAAGTTTAACGATGACGTCCAAATACGTCCCCGGAATGGTGATCGTTAAAATCTCGTCGGGTGAAAGCAGGGTTGTGTCCACGGGGTATATCTCCTGGAAGAGGATGTCGTCTTCGTCGCGCGGGTCAGCGTCGACGATGCGGGCGCGCAGGGTCAGGTCATCGCCGGGATTGACGAAGACGGTAACGGTATCCGATGAGGAGGCGTGGAAGTAATGCCCATGGCATGGCAGTCCGGTGCGGCAATCATCCTGCACCTCGTGGACGCGTTCGAGAATCCTTTGGATGGGATATTCACCCGCTGAAAGTTTGAAGCCAAAACAATCTTCGAAGGGTGGGAAGGGGAAGCGCGGACAGTGAATGGCATCGAAGTTGACGGCTTCAAGGTTCGCACCGGATGCAGCAAGGAATGAACCAGAAAGTGGACCCGGTTTGCGCTCGCCACCTTCATCGGCGGGCGGGCTGTGAAGATTGATCGTTTCAAACTGCACTCGGATCTGCATCTGGCATGGCACGCTATCCCAAATGACGCTGTTGCTTCGCGGTGATTCGACATCAGGCGCAGAAGGGTCGGGTCCGCCAAATGCCGTCAGGGAGAATTCCCATTCATGCACGCAATAGCCGCCGCTGTGCCGCCAGGTCGTATCGCGCACCTCGGGAGGATAATAACCGATGAAGTTGCCGTTGAGATATAACTTGAAGCCCTGTATCGAGCGAATCTCGCCTTCCCAATCCCAATACAAATGGATACGATCTCTGTCGATGGTATGACGGGTGATGACAGGAGGCGCGAACTCGGTCGCTTCGCAGGTGGGAGAGCATAGATGATATCGAACGTTGAAATTGTGCCCTTCGATTTCTTCACCCGTTGATTCTGCTTGAATGACATGTCCGTCCCATTCTTCAGGCATATGGCCACGGGTGACCGATCCAAGGTAAAAGACACGCGGACCAAAAAGGCTGGTTAGACCATAACATTCCACAAAGACTGCCAAAGGTTCTGCATGCGGAACGAGCAAATGAATGCTGTTCCCTCCGCCCAAAACGGCTTCTATATCCCAGGCATATTCCTCGCCGGGGTCGAACTCATAACGTTCCACATCCCCGCCAGCCAGTTGGGCATAACACCAGATGCGGCGGAAGTCAGATGTCACTTCAAAGTGCAGAGCTTCGAATTCCACAAAGGCGGGAATGATCGCTTCGCCAAAAAGAAAATCCGGAATTTCGAGCATCGGACCGGCATCGGCAGGAGCGGGATCGTCCGCTGGCGGTGGGCAGAAATCGTTTTCGAATGTGCCCGCTTCATCGGGACAGGGATCGACATCATCCGATGCGCCGTCGCCGTCACGGTCATTTGCGCCTCCTCCCGGTGCGACGCCTGATTCTTCAACCGGCGGCAAATCATCGCTGGCGGCCACCTCCGGGACGGGACAGCCGCTTTCATCCAAGCCGGGTTCTAAGGGGCAAAGATCATCGTCATCAGCGACGAGATCGCCGTCGGAGTCTGGGCAGCCATCGGTTAAGGAGGAGCCGGGTTCGGCAGGGCAAAGGTCATCGGTATCGGACGTGCCGTCACCGTCAAGGTCGGTATCCGTTACAGTTGGGCATCCGCTGGCATCGGGCAGACCTGCTGTTTCGGGGCAGGCATCAGTGGAATCAGGAACACCATCGAAGTCGCGGTCCGGGCAGCCGCTTGAAAGGTCCATGCCGAATTCGGCGGGACATGCGTCTTTTTCATCTGCGACGCCGTCATTGTCGCTGTCAGTCAATTCGCTTGCTTTCACATAAACGGATGCATGTGTGCGAAAACCGAGCGAGTTGAAAGCCCGTACGGTGATGGTATGCGCGCCTGGCGATTCTGCCTGCCATTCTGTGAGCAACGGGAACGAAGAGATACCATCGGGCACACTGCTGGTTTCTGATTCGAGCAAGACACCATCCACCCAGAATTCGATGCGCGTGATATTGTGCGAGTCACTTGCCACAGCCTGTACTGTGACAGGTTGACCCATTTCAATCGTCTCGCCATTTTGCGGCTCATGGATCAAGACCAGTATCCCTGCCTCGCCGGTGGAAGTTACAACATAATATCCTCCAAGCGATGCAACGACGAGGACGACGCACAAACCCAACGACGCAAGACAACCGAGCAGGGTCGGGAATTTTTTCCTGCCATGTCCATGATGTGAAACGACCGTGGCATCTTGAGAAGATCTATTGTTCATGACTGCCTCCGCTTCTCAATTGATGTTGATCGAAAAGTATGAAGGCGCAGACCAATCGCTGGCATTTCCGGCTCCGTCCTGTGCGCGTACCATCCAGCGATATTGCACGCCGCATTGCACGCTGACATCCACCTGCTTATCGGTGAGCGGACCATAGCCGCCAGCCGATTGCCAATTGTTTTGCGTGACCTGCATTTCCAACTTGACGTAATAGGCTGAGATACCGCTTGGGTCGCTTACCGGCTGCCATGCAAGATTTTGGTTCGATCGACACGATAATGCCAATCCATTCGCAGGGACAGCGGGGGAGGGAGCTGGCGGTGGAGTGATATCTTGTGCGGGTGGCGGTGAGGTGGGCGTCTCGCACACGCCCGTCACAGTGATGTCCACACGCTGTTTGATTTCTGTGCCGTCCAATTGAACGACGGTCAGTGTGTAGCGTGTACTTTCGCACAGGCAATCTTGATAGGTACCATCGAAGACCTGATCGATGCCGCCGAATATGACTCGCGACGCATTTTCCACGTGCCAACGGATCGTCGTGCATGCTCCTGCCGCGATTTGAACCGGATCTGCCCAGAATTGAATGACAGCCCCCTGAGGCAGGGTCGCCGTTGTTGTAGTAGTGGGTGTGATGGACAGGGTCTCTTCGCCAGTGACCGGGACGGGAGTGACATCAATTTGCGTTTCTCCCACGCGGACGGTGATCGATGCGATGTTGCTTGTCTGTCCTGTGCTGTCGTAGGCTTGTACTTGAATGGCATATGTGCCATTTGCGGGTGGCTGCCAATCCTGGTTGAGCTGCACGTATGTTTGTCCCGGCGATTGTGGTACGTCGCGCCGATGGGCTTTACCGTTAATGGAGAGGACGACTTCCGCAATTCCCTGACGCGCATAAGCATGTGAGGCGACAGTGACAGTCGTGCCGGATGGAATGGGAGCGCCATCCACCGGCGAATCGATCCAGATATTGGGTGAGTTTTCAAATTGCTGTGTGCATGAACCTGTCCCCGTTGCAAGAACGAGCAAAGCCGCGATGTACAATAGTACCTTGAACCAATGAGGTCTCTTCATCTTGCTGCCTCCTTGCTTTCACGCCAGGCATCGGCGGACGTGAAATGATATTGGTACGGCGTATCGCGACACTAAAGATTTATGTGGGTCTTTTTATCTTTCTCAATAACGGTAAAACAGCCGCTAGCGGCAGGATCAAAACTCCGAAACAGAAAAAAGGATTCTTTGCGGCCGGTTCCGGATCCTCTGATACCGGTTCGGGTGACAGCTCCGGTTCAGTGCTTAACAGGCTGAGATCATCCACGCGCAGGATTCCAGCGTTGAGCGTATCGGCTGGCGTGCCAAAGCCGAAGGCGATTCCCGTGACTTCGCCCTGCTTTGCGAATGGGGCGCCTGCATTCTCTTCCCAGGATGCGCGCTGGAAGTCGTCCCAGCGCAGTTCGAAGCGTGTCCATTCGGTGGAGGCTGTGAGGGTGGCAAGATAAGTTTCGCGGTTTTCGTTCGGACCTGCATATAGGTCAATATCGAAGGGTGAGCCTGCCGCTCCTGCGCTGGCATAGAATGAGATGCCCTCCGCGGCGCTCCAGTTTTGTGAAGTTTCAAAAAAGCGTGCACAGGTTCCCCAACTGTTGGGCGTGAGGTCGAAATTCAGGAGGAGAGAATTACCATTTCTCCCAGTATCTGCTTCGAACTGACAGGTCATCGTTGAAGAGGTGGTCTCGTCGTGGAAGGCTTCCCAAGGCGGCTCTCCGCTTTCGAAGCCGGCGATCAGGCTCGAGGTCGGAGGAAGAGGCGCGGATTCGGGTTGATTCGGTTTCGGGGAGATGGGTTCCGTCGGAGCGTTCTCTTTCCAATTATGATAGAAGATATTCAATAAGGGCACGAATTCTTCGGTGGCTTTGCGGCTTCCTTCTTCGGAGGGATGGTCATCCCTTTGAAGAAGGAAGCCGGAGGGATAATACAGTGTGTTGCTCGAAGCAGCGATGTGTTCGACCTGTCCGTTGTGGAAGCGGTGATGTGCGTTAGGATCGGTTAGGATATTATAGAAATCGAAGACTGCGACGTTATTGAGAGTGTAATTATTTTCATCCAGCCAATCATTTACCAACCAGTTGTTGAAGGCGCGTGCGTTCTCGGCGTTGGTGTCATCCGAAAGTGGCGGGGCAGTAATGACGATGAAGAGTTTATCAGGGCGCGTGGCAAAGAATTGAAGTATGGTGTTGTAGACATATTTCGCGCCTGAAACCGATAGTTCTGCATAGGTTCCGGGCGGGTCGTTCGGACTGCCTTCGAGCGCGGAGTTCGGGAAGCAGGACTTGAACATGATGATCTCGTTCTCGCCACCCGGATCTGCCAGCGTGCGAGAGTAGGGGACATGTTGGTTGCTTTCATTGAACAAGGCATCCATGTAGATGGGCGAGTTATTACTGGCGAACCATTCCGGCCAATCGGGAATGTCGGTGCGGTCGCCAATGGCGTCGGGACCCCAACCGTAGTTTGCATCGCTCACAAAATAGTTATTCTGGGCAAGAGTTTTTCCGAGGCCACCGTACTCGTCAGCAAGCCAATTTCTCCCGGTGGAATGATGGATGAAGATGAGTTTGACTGTGTTATCGGGCGGTGTTGGGTCTGGCGCTTGTGGAATGGGCGCATAAGGAGAAGCGGCGACCAGACCGATGCCAAACAGGACGGCGGTCATTATGAAGGCGCAGTCTCTAGGTTTCATGGTGCCCTCCCGGCAATCCTTGTGATTAATTGTACTATTTATTATTACAATAATCTAGCCGGGAAAACGAATGCCTAATGGTTTTACTACGAGAGCGAATCGGCGCCTTATCCTGAGCCAATGGCATACTTCCGTATTGTCACTGCCGCATTGGGGGCAGGGACGCATCCATCCATTGCGTTCTGTAACCGCGATTCCGCTATTTACGATCTGAGCATTGACATGTTCCCGCATTTTTTGAACCCCCGATCGTGGACTTGAGAAGCCCATCTCCACGATGGAGATCAAATCGCTTTCGGTCTTCGCCCGGGAAATTTCTACCGGCAATACTTCTTTTGCGAGGAACCTTTCGATCCCATTAATCTGCGTTTCAAGACGGCCGCAATTCAAGCAGCGCCAGCCGTCCAATTGCATATTCCCCCGCGTGGTCTGCAAAACTTTGTTTACGGCGATGCGACTCAAAACGCCGCTTTTCCTCTTTTTCAGGCAATTTGCCGTTTGAAATGCCAGATGTCTGAAGAGAGACAGTGTTTCATTTATCCATGCCTTCTGTGGCTCTGAAATGGCGCGACCATCCCAGGTGCTGATCCAGAGATCGTTTAAGGAGCCCATGCCTCCATAGGCATTCAGGTGATGAGAAACGTCACTTTCCAATCTCCATAATTCAATATCCGCGCGAATCCAGTCTCGCCAGTGAAGTTCTCCCGCCTGGTCCAGCAGATATTCCAAAGCCTTTATTATGTGGAAATATGTGATCATGAAGGGGAAGGCTTGGATTTGAGAAATCTACTATTTTGAGTGACCCCCGCGCCTATCCTCCCTTTGGAATGCTGCTCAACTGATGTATTTGCATATACTCAAATGGATTCAACGCATCACCCTCGATCACAATTGCCACAAGCCCTGTTTCTGTGCCTGCCTCATGCCATTCATCTTTTTTCCAAAATGCGGCTTGATATTGGGCAATTGGAATTCTCACGGAAGTATCGCCCCTCACCCAACCATTTCCCTGTACGACCAAAAAGAGTTGAGAAGTGATAGCCTGGTGATATCCAACAATTCCGTTTGGGTTGAGGTAAAAGCAGCTTACTTTTGCCTCCGCATTGAAGCGGAGGATCTTCGAGAAGATGAAATCGCTATCGAACTTTTCGATCTTTTCACCGCGATCCGGTCCGAAGTCATAGATTTTCACGATCGTTTCTCCTTCATAGTCCTCTCATAAGACAGGATACTGTGGAAATTTAATGCAGCATTATCCATTCGATCATTTCATAATTATCATATGATGGTATCCGTCTCAGAAATTCGCTACCGGATTGGACGCCTAACAAGAGCAAACCAGATCAGCCACCCGATCAACATGCCGCCAATTACACCGGCGGCAATCGCAAATGGTTTGTATAAAAGCCCATTCGAGATGATAGTCAGCGCGATTCCCCACCCCATGAGCAAACCAATGACAGCTCCGGTCAGTTGAGCCGGATCAAGAATGAATTTGATTTGGGAACTCACATTAACCGTCTCCCTTGGTACGGCAGTAATGTAGTCTCCGCGATTCTTTCTTTCCATCGCGGCTTTGTCCAGTCGTAATCCGACAATCCATGAATCTGTGATGGCATAAAGGTACATTATCAAATAAAGCGCAAAAGTTACAGTTCCCAATACCAGAATACGTCCCATCGAAGAGTAATTGGCGGGAACTGAGAAAACAGCAGAAACCGTCAACGATAGGATCAAGAATGAGCCAACCAGAGTCTTGCCTTTCTGTTCCTGATGGTTGTACAACTGTCCCAGCCCTGGCAGGAGGCAGTTGAGGGTTGAGGAGATAAAGGCGTATCTCTTTCGTTCACTCCTTGCGCGCGCCCAATCCCAGATCAGGCTGACCAGACTCAGGAAGATGACCATCAACACTATCGACCATACAACAGTGAAGGCAAAGTAAAGAACCGCATCGCTGCCTGACAACTCACTTTTGGCTGTGAGATCTCCTTGAACAAATCGATTCAATATGGCAGACGAAAGTTCTTCGAGGATCAGGGCTGGTAGGAATGAAAACGCATTATTGAGAATGTGCATGGAGACGCTCCACCCCAATCCATATTTCATTCTTATGTAGCCAAACCCGGCAGCCAGGAATAATTGCGGAATTGTGATCAAAGGGGCAAGGATCCAGAGTTCCTTCTCGTAATTCAAGGCGTGTAGTAATGCGAAAGTCAACAAGGGCAGGTAAAAGACAACATCAAACCTCCGCTGATAAAAAGATGCCAGTCGCTCATCGCCAATGAAGGATAAGAGCCGCCAGATGAATATGGTTATCGAGAGCGCAGGGACCAGGATCGACATTATTCCAACTATGGTATCCGGAGAAAACAACCATGAAGGGCGGGGGATTTCCAATACTATCATAACCAGCCTGGCAAAATATATTGCGGCGAAAGCCAGCCCAACGCTCAGGTTGATTCGACTGAATCGAAGACCGATTCGGAAAACCAATTCCTCCCAGACGGGGAAAAATAATATCGCCCCCCAAATGACCTGCAGCATGGTGCGGTCAGCCGCATACTGGTAACCGGCATGGTCCGCGAATGAGACGCCAAACAGGTTCGAGATCAATAGGCTAATTGGAACTCCAAATAAGCTTATCAAGAAAGTGAGAGACCAGATGCGAAAAGCGGCCCAGGCGCTCTGTAATCTTCCGTTCGGTTCCTTGGCATGAATGAATTCGGGTTTAAGCAGGTAGTTAATAAAATCTTTGATCAACATTTTCCCTTTCTCCTTCTGTCAGAAAATTTTTCTCAGAAACTGATGCGCCCATTCGTTAAATTTTTCGATCTTTTCCCCGTGTTTCAAATCAAAGTTGTAGATTTTCAGGGTCGCTTCTCCTTGGCAGGATAGTGTGTGACTATAAGGCATGGAGTTCTATCTTTTTGGCAAAGTGCCTCACAGCCTTCTCCTGCACAAACCCCAACTTCAAATACACCTGTTTGGCGTTTGTAATATTTTCATCATCCACCCCCAGCAGACAGGCTTCAAAGCCAGCTTTCTGGTAGAGCTGAAGCGCATGGACGGTCAATGCTGTACCCAAGCCATGACCGCGGTGTTCAGGCAGAACGCCTATGATCTCCAGCCAGGCATGTCTGGGCTGCTCTTCGAACACTTCCGTCAAATAGAAGCCGATCACGCGATCATCCATAATTGCCAGCTTTGTGAGTTCCGGGCGGAATTTCTGGGTATTGATAAATCGCTCCTGCCACTTTTCCATGGAAAGCTCCCCTATCCAATGTCCGGCGAAGGACCGATTGAATACCTGACGCATTTCATCGTCACGGTCGGAGACGTAGGAAGTAACCACCACATCGGCAGGTAAATCCTTCAAAGGGACAAGTCGATGGAGGTCAAAGCACATTTGACATTGTGTAACCAGCTTGGACATGCCATACTTTTCAAATAGATGATTGCAGTCTTCATCCTCCGGCTCGCAACTTAACCGCAATACAACTGATTCTTTTTCCGCAAATTCCTGTGCTTTTTGGATGGCACGGGATATTTGCCAGGAAAGCAGACGTGCGCCAAGCCCGCGGCGGCGATACCTAGGAAGGATAGTACCTTCCAGAATGCCGGTTACACCATCTTCACTGGACGGAAAGACAAGCACATATCCAATAGCGGCAATCTCACCTGTCGCCGTCAGCGCAATTTGCGTGTCTGTCTCGAGATTCTCAGCCAAGACATGTTCCAGCATCTCCAATTTTTGCGCGACTGATGCATCACTGCCTGTCAATGGCATCCTGCGCACAAGCGGAGTGTCCTCCCGGCGCATGGGACGCCACGTGAAAGAGTCTTCGCTTTTCAATTGTTGAACTGCATTGATTGACATTTCCATTTCTCGCAATCTACAAAAGTTTATTTAGGAATTGAAATACGATCTCATTGAACTCGTCAGGTTTTTCCATGCTTGCCAGATGCCCGGCGCCGTGGATGATAGCTTTCTTGGCGTCGGCAATACTACCCATTAGCAGGTCGCAAATTGAATGAATATCGGGCACATCCAATTCTCCCACAATGATTTGAGTAGGAATGCGTACATCCTTCAACCTCTCGATCGCAGGCGGCTCGAGCGGACGTTCAGGCAGCCTCTGCACCCAAAGATTGGCGTTATCCAAATTCATCTGCCGAACCCGGTCTCGAAGGCTCGGATTGCTCATGGCGGGAAGCAGGTGGGGGTGTTTCAACCATTCTTCCGTCGCTCCGAGCGCGTCCCCCTTTTCGGCAATGGAAAAGATAACGCCGATCTGTTCCATATATTCCTTGGACCATTCATAACCGCCCAACCCGGGACCAGAGAGAATCAATCCTTTAGCCATCTCTGGATATTCAAGAGCAAAGTCGATCGCGATTCGCCCTCCCAATGATTCTCCGATCAGGCAAGCCTTTTCGATGCCTAGATGCTCAAGGAGTGCTTGAAGCACCGCTGCATCAGTGAATGGCTCAGTAGGCGCGGTGGATCGCCCGCACCCAGGCACATCATAGCGAATGACCTGATATGAGGAGGAAAAAGACTTGAAATGCTCGTCCCACATCCGCAAGTCTAAACCTCCGGCGTGGAGAAAGACGAGCGGATTTCCTGATCCAGTCCATTCGTAATAGATTTGCGCGCCGCTTGCTTCCATGAAGCCTGTAGTCACGGGTAGTTCGGTTGAAAATTTCAAGTCGGGCATGATGATGTCTCCTGAGTGAAAATGGCAATAATTAATTCTTTGATTCATCTAAAAGTTCGAGATCAAACGAGTTTTTCGGGTAGCAACTTAAGTGCGCCACGATCCAAATACAGGGGCAGCAACGATTAGCATTGTTCGCAACCTATACTTATGCAGTTTGCGCACAAAACCCTAATGTGCGAAAATAAAATTACTCATCATGTTCTCTGTTCAGAAACGATGCTTTTTGCGAAGGGAATACCGAGACATGCGCCGATGATCGTGCCACCTATTCCATTTGCCGTCATCATAATAAGAATTGGTATGGCAAAATTCCTGCTGAATGAAGAAACCGGGATAATGGGAGAAAGCCAGTAGAGGAAGAGATGGTAGATTGTGAAGCCTGTTATGCCTAAAATGGCGAATTGGCCCATATATTTCCAACTTTTCCCAACCAGGCAAATAAACGTTCCTACCAGAGCGCCCATTAATATGGAGCGTATTGCAAGACTTCCCAAAAGCATATCGCCCGCGAAAAATTGTTCTCCGATCCTGACAGATAGGTATATTGTGAGCAATTCTCCCAGCCCGATTCCCATCGCAGCTGCCAGGGCAGCCGGGAGCCTTTGCCGCAATGGCAGACTCCAACCCAGCAACACGCCGCCAATCCCGCCGCCGACTGCGCTTTGCAGAGATATCGCAATTGCTGAGTGCAGTGAGACAGGGAAATTTCCCGCGAATTCAGTCTGGGATTCTATCCACGTTATCAATGTTGAGATTGTTCCTACGACGATAAAGCCAACACCGAACCCAATTGCCCCGCCCGTGATTGGATTCGAAAAGTGCCTTGAAAGATTATTACCAGGGACTTCCTTCGATGAATTTATCTGACCGTTCATGGTTAATTCTCCTTCAACCAGTATGGATATTACCTGCCAGCCTTTTCAGCAATGGCCATATCCCGTCGTTGCTATGACATCTACTGTACGATCACTGTGATCGAATAAAGAATCGATGGCATTCCACAAGGTGGAGTAAGGTTCAAGCATTCGGGATCGCCGATTGTGGTCAAAGTCGTGGTTCCGGTTTCCAACGCAAACAGACGATCCTGCGCGCCAGCGAGTACAGCAGGGTTACTGATCGAAAACGCCGACCAGCCATAGCTCAAATCAAGGTTGAGTCTGAGGCTATCTCCTACGTTCATGACAAAAGTCTTGCCGTTATCTGTCATGGTGGCTTCGATGGTAATGGCGACAGGCGTAAATTTGATGCTCCCCAACATCTGCTGAACATTTTCGTCGCCGGGTCGGTCGGTAAAGATCAGGAAGAGCCGATCCTGATATGGGATGAAATACTCCACGCGCCCCCAGTTGTAGGCGTATTTGATCCCGGGATAACCGTTGAGTACGGTATTCTCAAGAAAAGCATCCGGCACGTTTTGGGCGTAAAAATCTTCTATCTCGTTTTTTGTTCGAAAATCCAGGCTGATGCTTAAGTAGGTAACGAAGGGTTCGGCGTAGCCCGGATAAAATATGACTTCCCTGTTCGGGTTGGAAAGCCCGTGTTCATCCACATTCCAACCGGGCGGGAGTGTGAGCGAATAGCCTGCTTCGGTATTGGAATAGTTCCTGAACGGACCCGGCATGGTGGCAACCGGAGGGATCGGTGTAAACGTAGGATTCGAAGTCGTCTTCACCCATAATTCTGGCGCCATCGGCAAATGGTGGACGCCCAGCGCCAGATATTCGCCAACCGGTTTATCCAACAACATTTCTCCGCCCACCGGCAGGTCGATCTGATTTTCCGCGAATGTTATGTCGAACAGACCGTCGGACTGGTTGATCAATCTGATTCGCTGCGCGGGATCGATTACGATGCAGCGTCCAGCCTTCGGTAGTCCGTCCGGGGCGATACCAAGAACAATATTTACAGGATCACCCTGTGTCTCCCCACATACTCCTGCGGCAGGAAATTCACTATCGGGCGGCTCTAGACCGGCAAATTTGATAAATGCAACAGGCAGAAGCGAATCTAAAACCGGTCTCACCAATTCGAAATTCCCTTCTATATTTATTTCGAACGCGATATTGTTCAGATTGGTCAATACTTGATGGATGATGCCTCCTGTTCCCGATACCAGCGTCAAACGAGCGGCTGGCTGGTTCGCGATCGAGAAACGCTCTTCCGAAGATATTGTCAATTGATAGGCAAGGGCTGCCTGCTTGTGAGCCTCCACCCAATTCTCAAATGAATTGGGATACGTTCTCGACTGGCTCCGAAATTGCATGCTGATGGTTTGTTCGGTCCATTCCAATTTGTGGGGAGGGTTGGCAGGCTCAAAGGACGTCAACAGAATGGACGGGACCTGCGTTGGCACGCCAAAAATATCCTTGCTGTCTACGAATTCTTTCAAATACCAGTCTTCAGGGTAACTGAACTGGATGCCCATGTTGGCGCTTTTGTAAGTTGTCAGAGTGATGGGAAAACCCAAAGGTGTGGAAACGGCAGTCACGCTGGCGGGAGAAGCGGTTTGCGTGAGCGAGTCAGCCACGATGGTCTCCACCTGTACAAATTGATCCGATCCGGGCGCGCAGGCGGATAGAAGAACGGCAAATATCACGACAAACAAGTAGTTTATTTTCATCCGAAACATTGTGCCTCTCTTTTCCATGTCTTCGTCAAATTGAAAAGATCGTTCCTTGCGGTTTTCCAAAATGACGAATTTGTCCGGGCTTTGGTTCCCGGAGCATCGAACTGACATTCAAAGGGTCACGACACGACAAAACCGCCTCGCACTCCAACCCGAGACCTGTTCGCCGTCCGAAAGAGCGATCGCACGCTGAAACCTATGTACTACAGACCAGCACGCTTTTTCAAATTCGCCAGTCGTTCCGGTTCGTTCTTTACGAACCATTCATCCTTGCCGAGATCCAAATATGCCAGTTCAAAGTATGGTCTTGCCTCCTCGTTCCTGCCCATCAGGGCGAGATTTTCTGCGATTTCCTCGAACACGTATCCATCCGTGGTACCCGCCTCTTTGTGTTCGGCTTCGAGCGCACGTTGGATTTCCAACGCTTCGTCATAACGCTCGAGGGAGCGAAAGCAGCGTGCCACCGACCACTTTGCAATTTGGATTCGTTCGGGCTTGCCGCGCGCGGTCCATTCAACCTGCGCCTCCTTGAATAACGACAGGGCTTCCTCAAAGCGTCCCATTTGGTGCAAATCCCACGCGCTGTTATTCAACATGGCAGGGATCAAGCCTTTGGCTTTCGGGTCCCGCGAGCCGCGCGCGATCGCCATTCCGCGTTGATTCCAGTCAATGGCGTCCGCGCTGCCAGAATATGTGATGGCAACCATGTGCGCCGCATCTACCGCAAGCCCTTCCAACTGCGCCTCCCGGGCCTGATCCCATGCGCGGATGAAAAGTTCACGCGCCTTGTCCTTTTCACCCTTGGAGTTGAATGTCCGGCCGCGTTCCAGCAGATAGCGCACATTCGGGCGCGCTCCCGCGCCAGTAAGTTGCCTTTCCACATCGTTCAAGACACCGTGAGCCTCTTCAAAACGACTCCTCAGGGAAAACGTGCGCGCGATTTGCGTGAGAAGTTCCAGCCGGAGGTCTCCTCGCGCTGAATCTAGCGCGGCGCGAAAACGCGTCTCGCTCGCGGCAGGATCGGAATACTCCCAGAATTCGTCGATATCAATGTTATTATCGGATGTCGTCATGATTTTCCCTTTCGAGATTTATCTTGAAAAAATCAAATTTCAGCAATCAACCGGTCGGATTTTCGGCTGCCTCAATCTCATGGTGAGAATCAGGTTACAATGCCAACCGGTCTTCAGCAGCACATTTCATGACTGCTCATCAGTCTCGGCTCGATTAAAGCCCTGTTGACCGAGTCTATTATGGGAACAATCAATTACCAACGTCTGGTATTCTTCTCCTTGAATTAATACACGAATCAGCCCCGAAATGTTGGGTTCGAAATTCGCTGAAGCCACCGCGATTCAGTTATTAATATTTTCTTTCTATTTCAAGACCTTGAATCTAGTGACTTTCACCAACAATCATAAACTCTCCCACACTGGGAGAGTCAAGGTCGAGATTTAGTTGCGGAAAACTCATTGATGACCCTGCTGATTTCATCGATACAATCCTAAATTAACAGGGCGATCACGAGAGAATGGATATGAAATCCACTGGGACATATGTTCCAATCTCTTAGCATACCCTTTTGGGTGGCACGACTGTTGGGAAACACAATTAAAATTTAAGCAAAATAACCGGAGCAAGTGCCGCAAGTGCAGCGCCGCCCTGCAAAGCTAATACTGCCAAAGCCTGCATCGGCTTTTTAGGCAACCATCTAAATATGAAAATTGCAATGATTGGTAACTGCGCAACCATTAATATTTGCCATATATGTGCGGCAGTACCTTCATCTGGCTGGGGGGTAAATCCGGAGATAGCCACATGAGCAATTACAGTGATAAGAGCGGCAATCGACAATACCGGTGGAAGAAAAGCGCTGGGGTTTTTCATTAGAATTTTCATGATTAGCTCCTTGCCGATTATAGAGACGGTTACTCTGAAAGATGTGACCCAATCCTTCTGCGAATCGAGCCTATCTCCATTTTCGGTGCTTTCCAGGTTATCAACAACTGTGGAATACCCTAGGGTATCGGATTCAAACTTCCCTGAGGCTTTCCCCAGTTCTAAGATCAACTCAACCCTGGAGCTTACTTGAAACTTGCCATAAATATTCTTCAGATGAAATTCAACCGTGCGGTCTGAAATTCCGAGAGACCAAGCAATCAATTTGTTGCTTTTACCTTGCAGTAGGTGTTTGACTACTTCCCGTTCGCGGGCGCTCAATTTACCAAATTGTGCCATTGTAAATGTCCCTTTGAAAAGTTATTCTTACTACCGATCAGGGTTGAGTATCTGGCGACTGATGACCCTTTGATGGCTCTGCCGATGTTATCGATAGGATCTTATATCAACGCGGAAACGTGCTTATACGATCGATCACTTTTTCGAGCCAGGCGATTTCGAACTCGTAATAATCAATTCCGTGATCGAGCGTGATTTGCCACAATTGCCTGGCGCGTTCGACTCCAACCCTTTCGGCGTTCTGGGTGATAACATCCTGCACGACGGTGCGATAGATATCCAATCTTTCGCTTATCGCTTTCCTCCGCGCCTCCAGCAATGTCACGATCTCTTCATTTGAACTTTTATGGGAAAAGAACACCTGAATCAACCAGCCTTCACGGAGTTGTCCGGGCGGCAATGGCGAGGTCAGCCAGCGGCGCAGTTCTGAGCGCCCGGTTTCGGTTATTTGATATTCCCTTCGATTTGGTTTGCCTTCCTGGGGGATTATTTGTGATGTGACCAGTCCATCTTTCTCGAGTTTTTCGAGTGCCTGGTAGATATGACTTTTTGTGGCAGACCAAAAATGCGCAATGGATTGGTTGAAGTATTTTTTGAGATCGTATCCGGTCAGCGGGCGGAATTCTAAAAAACCGAGAATTGCGTGCGAGAGCGGCATGGCTAACACTCCTATCCATTCCGAATGGCCTGGTACGCTTTTCCGAGATCACCGGATGGCCGCGTTTCAGCGATGATCGAACTTAATTGCCAGATCATGTTGAAGATCAATAACGCGGATCCACCCGGTACTTCGGCGCGGTATGCCAAAAACGATGCAAACGTGCTGAAAGTGACAGTACCTGCGATGCCTGCGGCAAACATCAATGCTTTCGCATATCGCGACGCCTTTTTCATGGATGAAGGGTCGGTATGTGCTGAAAAGAATGGAAGACGTTCAAATATGTTTCTTAGGACGGGGATATAAGACGAGGCGTGAGATGAGCCCCCGATCGAGTAGTGTTTGAAGGCTATACCAGTCAGCCTTCCGATTATAAAGTGTATCAAGGAATGTGAATTAAAATATATTAGCAGATAACCTCCAACCATTGCAGACGCGCGTATGCCCGTATCGCCCGGCTGCATACTGACCCACACTAATAAAGAGCCTAGAACAATCCCGACAATCTGAATCGTGTTGCCCGAAAGGACAGAAATGATCCTTCGCGGACGGCGTGCTTTCTGAGTTTGGTTATTTTGCATGAAATTACCTGGGGCAAATCAATAGTGGAGGTTTAAGCGAATCGCGCCGAGGGACGGTGCCAAAAATTAGAACGCAGGTTTGGCGATCATCAAGAAGATAATTACCAGAACCACGAAGTTTAAGCCGATGCTTATGGTATTTGTGCGATGTGCGATATTTTTGTATTCGGCTGTGTCAGACCCTTCATTTTCAGCAGTTTTTATTTGTTTTTTGAGGGCAGGGGTGAATATTGCCAGCCCGACAATCGAAAGAAGGGTATATAAAACGAGCGAGATGGATATCCAGGGTGTGGTCAATGGCCAGCCAGCAATGGCGGCAAGCCACCACCCGGATGGTAAAAGCAGGACGTAAGCTGGTACTGCGATCCATTCGTCGATGATTTTTATCGTCTGGAGGGTGAAGACAAGTGCTTCTCTTGTATTCCGGGCGCGGAAAAACCATAAAGGGTAGGTGATATTTACCCCAAGCGCCGCAATGGCTGAAACGATATGAACGTATTTGAGAATTGTATAGAGCATTTTTATTTATTGCCAAATTATAGTATATAACAGGAATAGTACTATATAGTATTATTGTTGTCAATAGGGAAAAATCTCGGCAAAAAGGCAGCCGCCTCAGGCGGCTGCCTTTTTGCCTTGAGTTATTATTCGCCAAGTTTCCTGTTCACTATGAAGAAAGCGATCCAGAAAATGATCGCCACACCGAAAAACAGAAACGGTGCCAGTGGATCTTCATCCCGGAGTGAGATTGTGCCCGGAACTGCGAATAACGTGGAAAATACCGCCAGTCCCAGAAAAACATTGTGTTGGATCATGAGTTTTCTTGCCTTCTTGAACGCTTCCATTTCAGTCTCCTTATTGGTAGGTGCAGGGATCTCCTGCAAGGATGTCGCAATCTTCGCCTGCTTTGCGAGAGTTGCCAATTGAGGGTCCGTCTTTAGATATTCTTCGATCAGGTTCCGTGTCTCGTCGCTCACTTCATCTGAAAGATAAAGAGGCAATATGTCAAGAATCAGGTGTTGGGGAATTTTTTCCTTCATTTGTTTCTCCAATCTCTCGGGCGGCCAGTTTCAATCTTGTTCGATGTATCTTCACTTTGACTGTGGTTGGTGGTAATTGCAGGATGCGGGCGATTTCTTCATACGGCAATTCTTGTTGTATTCGTAACAGGAACGCTGTCCGGTCGACCTCATTCAACGACCGCAAGGTACTCATGGCGCGCTCCAGCTCCTGACGGGATTCAACTTGATGGTCGGGACCAGGATGCGGATCGACATGCTCGGAACTTAAGTCAACGTGGCGTTTCTCGCGTCGTCTTTGGTTCAAATACAAGTTCCGGGCGATTGCCAGGAGAAATGCCTTGACTGTTTCCGTGCGGATTTTATCTCGCCCCACCCAGGCGCGAATGAAGGTTTCAGAGGTAATATCGTCGGCATCCTCCGCGCTTCCTGAAAGCCAGAAGGAATAGCGATAGACATCCCTGGAATATCGCTCATAGATCTTGTGGAATGTAAGCATCTGCTTATCTCTACCCAACATTACACATATCAACCGAAAAAGTTACATTGGAACCAACAAAAGCTAAAATTGATCTGCCGAAGCGGCATCGAACCAGGTTTCTGCTTGTGCGACATTTCATTCTGTAAATGAATATCGCCCCGATATATGACCTTGGGATTAATATGAAAACAACGAGAATGCAAGCATTTATTGACCCACTGCCCCCTATGATTCGAAATTATTATCTAAATAATCATCCCTCGACTCTTGTGCTCCAAATAACACCAAAAGTCGGTGATAAGTTCCTCATTCCCTTCCAGGGATCAGGAAAGGTTTGACGTCTGCGCCGCTCCAAAGCCCGTTCATGACGATATCGTTGCTCCCCATGTTCTTTATTCCATCATACATATCCGACATTTTTGCAAGCAGAGATCGAAAGACATACGGACCATAACTTACGCGATTTATGCCGAGTTCTTGCAGCTCTTTCAGGCTGGCTGTCTTTGCTGAAGCCAACACATTGATTGGAGCGGAGATGCGTTTCCGTAAGATGGAGAGCGTTTCCCTGTCGCCGCGACCGATGGGGTAAACGCAATCCGCCCCAGCCTGGATGTAGGCATTCGAACGGGTGATGACATCTTCGATTCGTTCTTCGTCGGTGGAGAACCCTTCGGCGAAGAAGCTATCGGCTCTGGCGTTGATGAAGAGGCGGATTCCCTTCCGAGCCGCTGCTTCGCGGACAGCTTTGATTCGCTCCACTTGTTCAGGGATGGGGTTGAGGCGCGAGCTGTGATCGAAGCTGTCTTCGAAATTGATGCCCACAGCGCCGGTTTCGAGAAGCAGGGATATATTCTGCTGAAGACCTTCAATGGTACTGGAATATCCCGCCTCAAAATCCGCGGTGACGGGAATCTCCACGCTACGGACGATGCGGGCGACCGTTTCCAGCATCGTGCTCAATTTGAGCTGTTCTCCATCGCCATAGCCAAGAGACTCGGCGATGGCTGCGCTGGCCGTGGCAACGGCAGAATAACCTTTCGCCTGGAGCATTCGTGCGCCGATGGGGTTCCAGACATTGGGTAGTATCAAAAGCCTTCCGTTGTTATGGAGTGAAAGAAGGGTTTGAGCTTTTTTCGCCTGCTCGTTCATAACATCCTCGTTTTTGCGTGTTGGGCAATGAAGTTTTGCGGAAAAGATGCTCAATTATATGCTGGTTGTGTATCACCGCTATTCGGGGAAGCCCCGGAATTTGTTGGTTTTCCAATCATCGAAGCGTTTTACGCCAAATTTTGATAGCAGCAGCGTCATTCCAAAACCGATAAGAACATTGGTGATGAAAAAGAAAAGGACTTCTTCCAATGGCAGGATATTGAAGAAGAGGATGCCGGTGGTCTGTTGCTTGGAGATTGACCAGGTGGTGTCTGTGAGCGCGATGATATCCATAAGCGATAGATATAAGCCCGGGATAAAGATAGCGGTGAAGACCAGCTTGCGATAATGCCAAAGGATGTCAGCGCCATACAGCATTTGCGGGAAGATGGCAGGCAGCGCCCAGAACAGAATGATGGAAAGATAGGTCAGCTCGACGCCGCCGAAGAAGAACAGGTAGGTGAAGATGACCCAGAGGACGAACAGTACGCCGAACGAAATTAGACGTCCGGTTTTACTGGGTTTGAACTCGTTTGTCGGTTCGGGGATGCGCCGTGCGAGGAACCACCACCATAAACCGGCAAGAATTGTTTCCAGCACAAAGAAGGTATATTCTTCGATGGGCACATAACCGATCACGATGCCGGTCACGAGGTCTGGGTTGTAATACCAAACGCCGGTGGCAACCAGATAGTTGTCCCACGGTGTTGTGTATGCCACCGCAAGGATGATGTGAATGAGAATACCGACCCATACCGCTTTGCCATTCTTGAAGCCTAATGTCGGGCGGTTGTTTTTATTGTCCCACCATGCGATGACGAGAAAGAAAAGGATGGGAATTACGAGAAAGCGTAAGAGAAAACCGAAGTAAGTCATGATGGTTTGTAGGGCACGCTTACAGCGTGCCATGTGTGTTATTCTGTTTATTCGTCACGCTACGAGCGCGACCTACGGAATACCTTCATCCTTACACCCGGTCTGGGTTCCAATGTTGCGCCCATGTGTGCGTGGATGGGGTGACCGGTAAATTCAAACCGAAATTTCTTGAGCAAGTGAGCGAGGACGATTCGCGCTTCAGCCTGACCGAATGCCGCACCGATGCATGCCCGCGGACCGCCGCCGAACGGAATATAGCTCATTGGTGGAGTTTTCCGTCCGTGAGCGAAACGCTCGGGGCAGAATTGATCGGCATTTTCCCAAATCGTAGGGTCGCGGTGGGTAAGATAGACGGAGTAGAACATCCGCTCACCGGCAGGGATTTTGCCCTCCGCAAATTCAATTTCCTCTGCCACCCGGCGGTTGCCAATGTGAATGGGCGGATACAACCGCAGCGACTCTTTGATGACATTATCCAGCAATTGATATTTGCCCTCTGCATGGTCAATTTCCCGTATCACTTTTTCATGGATTTCAGGGTGCAGACCGAGCAGGGCAAATGTCCATGCGAACAAGGCGGTGGATGTATCGTGCCCGGCGATGAGCATGGTCAACATCTGGTCGCGGATGATGTCATCGCTTAATCCGGCGTCGATCAAGTGTTGTAAGAAATCCTGAATCCTTCTTTCCCCTTTTCTTCTTTCATCAATGATCGAATACAAATAATCATCGAGAGCCTTTAAGGATTTTCCATATCCGAATCTCGGCATCTTTCGCCAAAGGATCCATGCCCCGGGTGAGATGTACGCAATGGTTTTCAGAATCGGTTTCCATATTTTCGGCAGGTCATTCCATGCATCCTTGTTGAAAAGGGTTTGCATGATGATGAGCAGGGCGATCTTGCGCCCTTCGACCAGCATATCCACGGTCTGACCGTCCTGCCAGGTGGATATGACGCGTTCGGTCTGTTGAAGCATCATCTCATTGTATTTCGATAACTGCGATGGATGGAACGGCGTTTCCATCAAACTGCGGTAGTGATCGTGCTCTTCGCCGTCGGTTACCAGCACGCCGCGCCGTAGCAGGTCAGCCACCGGGTCGGTGTTGCGCCACAACAATTTGTTTCTATCGGTCACCAACACTTTTCGCGCCGCATCGGGACCGAAAACCACATACGGGCGAAAGCCGGGAATCGGAATTTGGAAGAAACGCCCAACGTATTTTGCCATCACCTTTAGCGGACCAAGTGGCGAGCCTTCCTGTATCAATGAGCGCAATGCGGCGCGACCGAGTTCGGGGGAAATGTTTTGCTTCATGCCCTGCCTTTTGAAATGCTGTACGCCGTCAACGTTCGTTCCTTAACAATGTCCCGGTTCACGATCGGACCAGTTGGATACCCTGCAATCTTCAGATCGAATTCCCACGGCGCATGGATTTGTTTTGCGTTCAATCCGCGCAGTTCCGGCACCCATTTGCGGATGTAGTCGCCGTTCGGGTCGAACTTTTGCGATTGTAGAACGGGATTGAAAATGCGGAAGTACGGCGCGGCGTCGGTTCCCGTTCCCGCCGTCCACTGCCAGCCGCCGTTATTGGGAGCAATATCGCCGTCGAGCAAATTCTCCATGAACCATGCTTCGCCCCAGCGCCAGTCGATCAGTAAATCTTTGACGAGAAAGGATGCGACGATCATGCGGGTGCGGTTGTGCATCCAACCGGTCTCTTTGAGCTGGCGCATTGCCGCATCCACCACCGGGACGCCTGTTTCACCCCTCTTCCACGCTTCAAAGTCTGATATTTTGTTTCGCCATGGGATGTTTGCCAGCGAACGGTTGAAAGCGGTCCTGACGACCTGCGGGAAGTGGTACAAGATTTGAATGTAGAACTCGCGCCAGATAAGTTCATTGAGCCAAATGTCAGCGCCTTTGGAATCTACGTGACGCGTAACACGTGAGGCGTGAACTGCTTGACGCAAGCCAAGCATGCCAAAGCGAATGTACGGCGAGAGGCAGGAGGTGCCGTCGAGGTCAAGGCGGTTGCGGTGGTCTGAGTAATTGCTGATTGGTAAATTGGTAAATCGGTCGAGGCGTTGCGATGCCTCTGCTTCGCCTGCTGGAAAAATCAGATTGGGTGTGAAATCGGGTAGCGGCTCTGAGCGGATTCCCCTGGGTGTATTGATATTCTCCGGTGCGGGATGCAGTTTTATTTTCGCAAACCGCGCCTTCCATACTTTGGAATATGGCGTGTACACTGTGTAGGGTCTGCCATCCTGCTTGAGTATATTTTTGGGGTGATGTACCGTCTGACCTTGTACCAGATTCAGCGGCAGGAGTTTTTGGATCAGTGCGTCGCGTTTGCGGGCGTAGGGCGTGAAATCCTCTTCGGCGTAAATGGCCTCGGCTTTAACTTCATCAAATAGATCGCGCAGCGCGTCAATTGGTTTTCCCTTACGAATTACGAGAGATGAATTGCGCTTTCGCAGTTCCCCGCCCAATGCAGATAAGCCTTCGTACAGGAAACTCTTTCGGCGAGGAGATGAGTCGTCGAATGCCGGGTCGAGGATAAAGACCGGAAGCGCCGGACCCGCCGCGAGCGCTGCTTGAAGCGCAGGGTTATCCGCGAGCCGTAAGTCGCGCCGAATCCACCAGATCGCGGTCATATCGTTTGCTGGGCGGGTTTCGGTTCATCCAGCCATATCACGCGGACGAGGGCGTTTGTGACGGCGGGCTTGTCGTTGACGCGCAGTGTGACATATCCCTGGCGGTTCAGGTCGAGATGACCATTGTTGCCAGCCGAGTCGCTGAAATCGAGCGAGCCGTACGCGCGGATCTTGGTATTGCCGAAAAGCGAAAGCGCCAGTTCGCTGGTGAGTGTGCCTTTCAGTTCGGCTTCATAGGCTTTGGATCGGAAGGTGAAGTTGGAAGGGGCCGGCATACCCAAACCGCGCAAGCCGATGGTGGTTCCGAGGATGGTTTCAGCGCCTTCGAAGATGTCGTTGTTGCTCATTTCGACGGAGTATGTGATGCGGTAGGCGGGCGAACTGCTGATCAATTTTGCCGAGACGTTTGCGCCTGTGAACGGGTCGCGCTCGCTGACAGCTTCGCCGACATTGTTGAAGTTCGGCTGGTAGTAGGCGCGTCCGAACGAGGTGGCGGAAGCGACGGCGTACATTGCAACCGCTTCGAGCGTGTTGGCGGTCTCGTTCGCTTCGTGCATTTTCGCGGCTTTGACCAGCCACTCGGTCTTGTGCATTCGCCGGACGATGTATCCCAATAGCGTGATGCCTTCGGGCGGTAATTCGTAGCGCAGGGTGTCCATTAACATGGCGGTTCCTTAACTATGTGGGGAAAACTAAAGGATAAGCAGTATCCCAAAGACGATCTCGACGGCGAGGCTGATCCAGTTGGATTGTTCGGAGGCTTTATCCACAAATATCGAAAAGAGCCGCACGGCAGCGATGGCGAGATAGGTGATGCCGAGCATCTGGTAGGTTTGCTGAGTGCCGAGGATGAAGACCGCAATGCCGAGACCGATAAAGACTCCGCCAAGGATGGAACGGATTTCAGAAATGCCGCGCGGACCCGGGGCTTCAAGCCCCGTAAATCCAAAGACACTGCGCGGCGCGAACAGGGAGATAAGTCCCGTTACGATGGTGAGGCAGACAGCGGCAACTTGAAGGATCTTGAGGATGGTCATGGTTTCCTTCACTTCCACAATTTGGGAATCAACACGGGTGTGTTCTTTTTGTAGGCTTCATAATCCGCTTGCCCGCCCCATTTCTTGTCGGCTTTCTTTTGGAGCAGGGGAATGCCGCTGATGCGTGTCAGCAGGATCGCGACGAAGAGCGGCGAGATCAGCGCGATCCACGCCCAGCCTTGCAGAACGGGCAGGGCGATGATGGCGATGCCGATCCACAAAACGATCTCGCCGAAGTAGTTGGGATGGCGCGAGCGGGACCATAACCCGGTTTGAATGAATTTGCCTTTGTTGGCTGGGTCGGCGTTGAAGCGGCTTTTCTGCGCGTCGGCGACGACTTCGATGATGAAGCCGAGAAGCCAGATCATAAAACCTACGACGGCAAAGATATCCAACTCTTTGCGTGTTGTAGTGGTGATGGCGACCAGCGCGGCAGCAAGCGTGAACGTGACCCACAAACCTTGGATCGTCCACACGTTGAGGAAGCGGATGAAGGAGGGTTTCAGCTCGTCGAAGCGGTCGTCCTTGCCCGCTTTTTGAATGCGGCTGAAGAGGAATGTCCCAAGCCGGATCGCCCAAACGACGACCAACACCGCAAGCAGAATCGAACGCGCATCCAACGGAACGCTGTAGCGGCTGTAACAAAGCGCGACACCAGTCACGGTGATGTAGGTGATGCTTCCCGTCAGGTCGAAGAATTTTTCGGTCTGGAAGATGTAGGCGGGAATGAAGACCAGCCATTGAATTAGGAATGCCAGCCCGACCGCAATGGCGAAGACGGGAAGGCCGCCAAGGGCGACGCTTCCCTGACTCCCTGCCAGCGCGACAAGCCAGCCGATCAGGATCAAAATTGGGAATATGACGAGCGAGGTGCGGTCTGTTGATTTCATGTTTTCCTTGTTTGGCGTATTGACTACTATGCGCTGAGTTTTACAACTTCATCTGCAAGCCAGCGCCTGATCGGTTCGCCTGCGCCGTTGATGTGGTGATCCACCGCCTGTGCGTAACTCCGCATGAATTGGATCAATTCGGTGGCGGGACGGTTATGGGATTGAAGAAGGGTTTTGAGCCAGTCCATCTCGCCGGAGACGTAGCTTACGTCACCTAGCTGCAGGGCGGCGGCGATGTTGTCTCCGAGATGTTGGATGCCCGTTTCCAATCCGCCTGGGCTGACGGTGAGCGACGGGACAAGCTGCTTGAGCGTCAGTTCGATCTCGGCGCGTTTGCTGGTGAAGGACTGATGCGCAGCCAGGTGTTCCTGGGAGGGGGCTTTTATGGTCTCCGAAACCTTTAGGTTTTTATGTTGAATCAACCGTTCTGCTTCGAGGAGCGAGGCTTCGATACTCTCGCCCAGGAAACGTCCGGGGATTTTCGCTGCGAGTGAGGGATGCAGGTTGAATATGCGTCCGCCGTATGCCACACGGACGTTTTGCACGGCGAGACCTTGAGCGGCGAGTTGGAGTGAAGCAGCGGCGACAAGCGTCTGCGCCACGAGAATGACAAGGTCGGCTTTAACAGCCTGAGCTGTTTCAGCGAACCGGTCGTTGGGAACGTTCGCACCGAGATAGACAACATTCCAGCCACGCCGGCGCAGAAGCAAAGAAAGAAGCAAAGGAGTGAAGGCGTGCCACTCGTCCGCGACGCAGCCGATGAGCGCGGTGCCATTTCGCGTGGGAGCGGGGGCAGCGGAGAGGAGTGAGTCGAGTCGACGCATGGCGAGGGCAGAGGCAAAATGCTCCTGCTGAACGCTGGCGTTGTTTTCGTACCACTTCGCGCCGATCTCCACCAATCCACGCTGGAGCAGGTCAGTGCAGACAAGTTCGACGGGATACATCGAAAACGCCTGATTGAGGGTTTGCTCGGCGCGAGGTTCATCGAAGCGCAGGCAGGCATCGAGCCACTGGTCACGCAAGGCTTCGAGGTTTGAATCGGGGGTGGCGGCTTGGGCGGGGAAAATCCCTGATGAGGCCGCGCCAGCCAACGGGTCGGAGCCGGAGGCGGTTTGTTCGTTCCACAGGTCCACGGCGCGGGATATCGAAAGTCCCTCTGCCTGGCGGGCGATCAGCCATTTGATGGTCTCGATATCGTACTGAGAGTACAAACGATGTCCACCCGCCGTGCGCTGCGGGGCTGGGAGTCCATAGCGGCGTTCCCAGGCGCGCAGGGTGTCTGCGGCGAGTCCCGTTTCGCGTAATACAGCTTTTAGATTAAAGGCAGGCGATTTGCTGAGCATGATTTGTCCTCGTCAGGCTGGATTTAAAGTTGGCTTAGTCACTTTTTGCACAGCTATTGTACCTTTTTCTTTTAGGATTCGTTCTGTTGTCAGGCGAGCCGAAAGTAGCACAATTGGCAGCCCAGTGCCAGGGTGTGTGGATGCACCTGCGAAATACATATTTTTGTATTTTGCGTGACGATTCTGCGGGCGGAGATAACCAACTTGCCAGAAGTTGTGACTCAGCCCAAACGCGGCTCCCTTTTCGAGATTGAAACGCTCTTTCCAGACTTTGGGCTGGTATACGATCTCAAACTTGATGTGCTCTTTGAGGTCGGTGACTCCCATCTCTTTGGCGAGGCGGGTGAAGACGGTTTCGCGGGCACGGTTCACCAAGGCATCCCAATCCTGTGCGGAGCGGGCATCGAGGTGACCAACGGGGACGAGGACGTAAAGCGTTTCCTGTCCTGCTGGCGCGGCGGCGGGGTCGGTGCGAGCCGGAGCATGGACGTAGAACGACGGCACTTCGGGCAATGTATGATCTTCGAAGATCTGGTCGAACGAAGCCTTGTAATCGCCGCCGAGGAAAACGTTGTGATGCGCGATCTGCGGATATTGCTTATCCACGCCCCAGTAGAACATGATGGTGGAGCAGGTGTAGAGTTTTTCGTCGAGCTTCTTGGTTTCTTTTGCATCGGGCAAAAGTTCTTTGTAGATGTAAGGCAGATCTGCATTGCCGACGAAAATATCTGCGGCATATGTCTTGCCATCCATTGCTTCGGCGCTAACGACCTTCGAACCTTCAACCTGCAACTTTCTAACCGGACTGTTATACACAAACTTCACGCCCAGTTTTTCAGCCACTTTTGTGAGCGCCTGAATACCGGCGTACATACCGCCCATTGGGTACCACACACCTTCAGCCAATTCGGTGTATTGCAAGAGGGAGTAGGTGGCAGGCGCGTCGTAGGGGCTGAGTCCCAGATACATGTTTTGAAAGGTGAAGGCAGCCTTCAAGCGCTCATCCTTGAAGAAGCGGCTGGTGTTGGTGTAGTGTTTCTGCAACGCCTTGAGGTTGAAGATCAGCGGCAAATTCTTGAGGCTGAAATATTCGAAGATGTTGTAGAAATTACGACCCACGAATTTTTCAACCGATATTTTGTAATGCTTCGCGCCTTCCGCGATATAGCCGAGGAAACCCGTAAAGGCGGTCTTGTCCACGGCTTCGAGCTGGGATTGCATCTTGCCAATGTCTGAGGTCAATTCAAGGCGCAGACCGTCATCAAAGTGAACTTTATAGGTCGGGTCGATGCGCTTCAAGTCGAGGTGGTCGCTCATTTTTTCGCCGAGAGAAGCAAAAGTTTCCTCCCAAATTTCGGGCATCAGAAACAGGGTCGGACCAATGTCGAAGCGGTGACCGTCACGGACGATCTGATTACAGCGGCCACCCGAGGTGGATTCCTTTTCCAGCACGGTCACGTCATATCCATTTTTAGCGAGGCGGGCGGCTGTGGTAATTCCGCCAATTCCAGCGCCGATCACGAGTGCAGTAGGTTTCATAAACTTTCTCCTTTTTTAGGTCATTGGCTGTATTTTACACGTTGTCTACTATTTGTCAAGGTATAAAATTAATCTTTGCAAAACCTTGACAAATCAGATTTTTTCTGTAAAATCCATTTATCAGCCGATGAAAAGGAGAGAGAACATGCAAGCAAATGCGAATTGGGAAAATCTACTACTGTCACTCGCGGGTCACATTCCGCATCCATCCACACGTCCATTTTTTTCCTACTGGGCAGGAGACGCTTCTCTGCGTGCCGCCTACAAGCAAACTGAGGTCATTACTGCTGCGCATAGCAAATCATTCCATTTTGCCTCTGGTTTGCTCCCCGAAGAAAAACGCTCAGCTGTCCGCGCTTTGTATGCTTTCTGTCGTACCGTGGATGACATTGTGGATGAAGTCGAATCAAAGAAAGACCGAGATTATGAACTCGAATACTGGCGGAAAGTGGTCGAAAACGCCTCCGCCTCGACCGATGACCTGGTTGCCTCCGCCTGGGCAGATACCCTCACCCGATACCATATCCCGCGTCACTACGCCTTGCAGTTGATCGATGGCGTCGCCCGCGACCTTTCCCAGAGCCGTTACCAAACCTTCGACGACCTCGCAACCTATTGCTACGGCGTCGCCTCCACGGTCGGACTGATGAGCATGTACATCGTCGGATTCAAAAGCAACGAGGCGGTATCGTATGCCATCAAGCTTGGCGTCGCTCTCCAAATGACCAATATCTTGCGCGATGTGGGGGAGGATTACCGCAATGGTCGCCTTTACCTGCCGCGCGAGGAACTCATCACCTATGGTATCCGCGAAGAGGATATTGCCGAAGGTCGTGTCACCGATAACTGGCGTCAATTCATGAAATTCCAGATCGAACGCACCCGACAGCTGTATGCTGAATCCTGGGCTGGCGTAAAGCTGCTCGAGCGTGAAGGGCAGCTTGCCATTGGCGCCGCCTCAACCTTCTATAGCGGCATCCTCGAAGAGATCGAAAATAACGATTATGACGTTTTTACCCGCCGCGCTTCCTTGAGTGCGCTGGGTAAAGTTGCCAAACTGCCAGCTTTGTGGATGAAGATACGCTCCTTGTAATTCTCCATCGCGTATCCAGCCGCGGTTTTATATAAAGGAACCCCTTGATGAAAGACATCCTGCGTCAATTTGCCAATCTGTTTTCCGTGCTCATCGCTTTGGCGGTCAATGTCCTTGCCTCGACCCTGCCGCTCAATGGACAGAACACCGGAGAGATTTCAGACCGCTTTCCGGTGTATTTTGTGCCCGCTGGGTACGTCTTTGCGATTTGGAGTGTTATTTTCATTGGCTGGATCGCTTTCGCCATTTACCAGTTTCAGCCCTCCCAAAAGGAAAGCCCGAGGCTGCGGCGGTTGGGTTATCTCTTCGCCCTGAGCGGGCTTGCCAATGCAGGCTGGCTTTTTTGCTGGCACTACAACCAGTTCGGTTTGAGCGTGCTGGTCATGCTTTTGCTTTTGGGATTGCTCATTGCCAGTTACCTACGTCTGGATGTGAACCGGTTCCCGGTTTCTGCGGTTGAGCGCTGGTCTGTCGATATTCCGTTCAGCGTTTATCTCGGCTGGATCACTGTTGCAACCGTGGCCAACATCACAGCCTGGCTGTATCTTTTCGAATGGAATGGATTTGGCATTGCCGATCCCGCCTGGGCTGTCATCATGATTGTCGTAGCCTCTATGCTTGGTGTGGCAATGGCGATCACCCGCAGGGATGCGGCTTACCTCTCTGTGCTGGTCTGGGCGTTCGTTGGAATTGCAGTCAAGCAAACTCCCGCCCCAATGGTCGTGAACACCGCATGGATAGCCGCTGCACTTATGGCAGGCTTGATCGTCTATAGCCTCCTTCGCCGCGCCCGCTCCGGGTGATATAAATTCGTTTACCAGTCGATTTCTTTCCCTTTTGAAAGCAAGGGCATGACTGTTGGTATCATGCCCTTGCCCGTTTAAGACCACGGAATGTGAACCATGGAAAAGCCTTTTATCCATGGTCAATAGTATAACGATCATCGTCTTTTGATATACTTGTCTTCGTGAAGAAATTCGCGATCTTGTTTTGTCTGCTTCTCACCAGTTGCTCGATCAAACCCGTCACTGCACCGGAGAATTCAATGTCCCTTCGATATTTAGCGTTAGGCGATTCCTATACCATCGGCGAGAGTGTGGAGGAAGCCGAACGTTTCCCCAATCAACTTGCGGCATTGCTTGCCGATGAAGGCTTTCGCGTCGAGGTGAAGATCATCGCCCGCACCGGTTGGACGACAGATGAACTCTGGCAGGGCATTCAAAAAGAAGATATCACACCACCGTATGATATGGTCTCACTGCTGATCGGGGTTAACAACCAATATCGTGGACGGAATATCGAAGAATATCGTGAAGGCTTTATTTTTTTACTTAACAAAGCTATCGAATATGCTGGCGGAGATGTAAAACGCGTCATCGTCTTTTCCATCCCCGATTGGGGTGTGACACCCTTCGCCGCTGGGCGAAATACCACTCAAATTGCCAGCGAGATCGACGCATTCAATCAGGTCAATTTGGAAGAATCACAAAAAGCAGGTGCGCATTATGTCGATGTAACGCCTGTTTCGCGAAAGGCAGAAGAAGACCCAACCTTGGTCGCCGGAGATGGTTTGCATCCTTCTGGCAAAATGTATAGCGAGTGGGCGAAGTCCGCTCTGCCGATTGCTTTAGGTATCTTGAAGTAGCATCTTTTCACAAATCAAAATTGGAGAGCCAATGCCTCAGATCAAGGCCATCAACCATGTAGCTGTTGTCGTGGAAGATATGGAAAAGTCACTAGCATTCTGGCGCGATGCGTTGGGTATTGAACTGCATGAATTAAGGGATGTGCCTGCGGAGAAATCGCAGGTGGCGTTTTTACCCCTGGCTGGAGCTGAAGTGGAACTGGTCATGCCGACCACGGATGATTCCGGCATCGCCAAGTACCTCGCCAAACGCGGACAAGGCATGCATCATCTCTGCCTCGAAGTGGACGATATCGAAGCCATGATGGCGCAACTGAAGGGCAAAAATATCCGCCTCATCAATGAAGAAGCACGAACGGCGGCAGATGGAAAGAAATATGCCTTCATTCATCCCGAA